>CAZNIC010000112.1:0-1008 GCA_964572985.1 uncultured Oscillospiraceae bacterium | reverse complement strand
TTGTTTCACCACTTGTTGAACCACTGTCACTTGGTTCTTCATATCCACATTCAGTTGAGTTTGTTTCAATCAATGTATTCACTGGTGAACCACTTTGAACATAGTTGCCGTTGCATAGTGCATCAACATAGTATGTTGTTTGTTGATATAGGTTATAACCGTCACAATAGGTTGATGTCGTTGATGATGTACAATTGGTTTCTTGACCATCTGTAACACAATATGTTTCATCTGTATCAATCCATCTATATAATACTGTTCCATCTGGATTATCTGTATCAATCACTTCACAAGCGTTTGAATCAGTTGCTTCTGTTGTTGATACTTGTTCAATATTAGGATATAGCATTACATAAGTTGAATTATCTTCACAATTCAATCCATACAAATCTTCCTTATAATATGTTGTTGTACCATCAACACAAATGGTTTTTCCAGTATTCAGTTGATATTGTGTCGTTCCTTCATCAGTGCATGTTTCCTCTGTTTTCTCATATCTTAGAGCCACTGTAGTACCATCCTTTGAATAGTCATATAAAGTGTAGATATAGCCCTCAAAACAAGCTGTACAAGCACTTGTTTTTGTATCATAGTCCAAGCAAGATGTTGAATTGTTTTCCTTTACATTTCCCTTTACATTTTCAACCAATATATTAATGTCAGTTTCTGTATATCCCTTATATTTTTTATTGATATAATATAAGTCATTTCCGTCACATTCGGTTTCTTCTGAAGCAACAATCTTATAATAAATTCTATCTTGAATAATATTAATTGTTTCAATTGAATTGTCATTGTAAACTATTGTTATTGTAAAAGTTCTTGATTCCTCATTTGGGTTTTCACTTACTGTAACATTATATCCGTTACCGTTTTCATTTGTCACATATTGAAGTGTTGATGTTATTGATTTAACATTATTTAACCCTTTAATTGGAATCAATGATACAATTTGTCCTTCAGCAGTAATATTAATTGTGGTTGTTGTATCTCCAGTGATTCCACCAC
>CAZNIC010000111.1:0-1044 GCA_964572985.1 uncultured Oscillospiraceae bacterium | reverse complement strand
AGCTCGAAGAACTCCGTGCTATCGCAGTTTCCACAGGCGAACTTATCAAGCTCAACCAGGAAAAGCTTCCCGGTTGTTACCTTCACAGAACAGCTCAGAACGACGTTGCTCGTGTAGAAGACAGAACATTCATCTGTACAACAGACAAGAAGGATGCAGGCCCCATGAACAACTGGATGGCACCTGCCGAAATGTACGACAAGCTCTACAAGCTCTACGATAAGAGCTATGCAGGCAAGACAATGTACATTATCCCCTACATGATGGGTCCCTTGGGTTCTCCCTTCTCCAAAATCGGTATCGAAATCACAGACAGCATCTACGTTGTTCTTAACATGGCTATCATGACAAGAATCGGCGAAAAGGTTCTCGCTGAACTTGGTGACGACGGCGATTTCGTAAAGTGCTTGCACGCTTGTAAGGATGTAAATCCTGACGAAAGATATATCGTTCACTTCCCCGAAGATAACACAATCATGTCCGTTAACTCTGCTTACGGCGGTAACGTTCTTCTCGGTAAGAAGTGCTTCGCTCTTCGTATCGGTTCCTACCTCGGTATGAAGGAAGGCTGGATGGCTGAACATATGCTCATCCTCGGACTCGAGAATCCCCAGGGTGAAGTTAAGTACGTATGTGCTGCATTCCCCTCCGCTTGCGGTAAGACAAACCTCGCAATGCTCATTCCTCCGGAAGCTTTCCCCGGCTACAAGGTATGGACAGTTGGTGACGACATCTCCTGGATGAAGATTGGTCCCGACGGCGGTCTCTGGGCAGTTAACCCCGAAGCAGGCTTCTTCGGCGTAGCTCCCGGCACAAGCACAAAGACAAACAAGAACGCTCTTATGACAACAATGTCCAACACAATCTTTACTAACGTTGCTCTTTGCGACGACGGTACAGTTTGGTGGGAAGGTATGGACGGCGAAGTTCCCGCTCACTGCATCGACTGGACAGGTAAGGAATGGACTCCCGATATGGGCACAAAGGCTGCTCATCCCAACTCCCGTTTCACAGCTCCCGCTGCACAGTGCCCCTGCATCTCTT
>CAZNIC010000110.1:0-1049 GCA_964572985.1 uncultured Oscillospiraceae bacterium | reverse complement strand
TGGATCGTGCTGAATACCACCCAGGGTACCATGCGCCTTGACCGCACCAAGCAGATGGAGGTCATTTACGAACCCAGCAACACCACGGACGACAAGACCGTTGTCTGGTCTACCAGCAACAGCGAAATCGCATCCGTGACGGAGAGCGGTCTCGTGACGGCCCTGAAGGCCGGCACGGCGGTCATTACTGGCACGGTGGGCGAACATACGGCGGACTATACTGTTACGGTCATCGGCCTGCGTGACGAGGCCACGGGCATCACGGTCACGAATTCCAACGACACGCCCATGGCGGAGGATGTGACGCTGGCGGTTGAAGAGATCGACGGCGAGACCGCCGAGAGCGAATATGCCGACCAGCTGGAGCAGATCGAAAACGAGACAGACGACGGTTCCGGGCGATTGACCGTAATTGTCATCTATGACATCAGCCTGCAGCAGGGCGGCCAGACCGTCCAGCCGGAGACGGATGTGGATGTGGAGATCCCTGTCATGGAAGACGTGGAAGAAGGAAGCATCCATGTTTACCGCGTGGAAGAGGATGGCAGCATCACGGATATGACGGCCGAGTATCTGGATGGTATGCTGAACTTCCAGACAGAACACTTCAGCGTGTATGCCGTAGCGGCCCGCAGTCGTGAGATCTATCCCAAGAGTATCGCTCTGAACGCGGAGAGCATGACCCTCTGCCCGGGGAAGGAGTATACTCTCCATGCTGCCGTTACGCCCGATGCCGCGGCTGAAACGAATCTTTCCTGGAGTAGTAGTGACAGTAGCGTGGTTTCTGTAACACAGGACGGCGTTGTAAAAGCTGTTGCAAAAGGTGAAGCTGTTATTACAGTTAAGACTGTGAATGGTCTTACGGCATCCTGCATTGTGACAGTGGGACACAAGTGGGATGATGGTTTTATTACCACGAAACCTGCTATGGGTGTTCCCGGAATCAAAACCTATACATGTGCCACCTGTGGTGAAGTCAGGGAGATAAGCATTGATAGCCTTCCGCAGACGGGAGATATGGATGCAAATGGCGATATTAACACGCTGGA
>CAZNIC010000109.1:0-1073 GCA_964572985.1 uncultured Oscillospiraceae bacterium | reverse complement strand
TAAATCAAACTCTTCTTCTCTTGGGGGGACGGCAACCATTGTGAGGAATGGGAGTTACGTCCTTAATGAGGCTTACATCAAGACCTGCTGCCTGAAGTGCACGAATTGCAGCTTCTCTACCTGCACCGGGGCCCTTAACATAAACTTCAACTGTCTTTAAACCGTGTTCCATAGCTGCCTTAGCTGCTGTTTCAGCTGCCATCTGAGCTGCGAAAGGTGTGCTCTTACGGCTGCCTCTGAAACCAAGTCCGCCAGCGGATGCCCAGGAAAGAGCATTACCGTTAACGTCTGTAATTGTTACGATAGTGTTATTAAAAGTGCTTCTGATATGTGCTGCACCACGTTCGATATTCTTACGTTCACGTCTCTTACGAACGGCTGTCTTTTTAACTGCTTTAGCCATTTATGCTCTCCTCCTTACTTCTTCTTATTAGCGATTGTACGCTTGGGGCCCTTTCTTGTGCGGGCATTGTTCTTTGTGTTCTGACCTCTTACGGGGAGGCCCTTTCTGTGGCGAACGCCACGGTAGCAACCTACTTCGATAAGTCTCTTAATGTTAAGAGCAACTTCTCTACGTAAGTCACCTTCAACTGTATAGTTGTTATCAATAACGTCTCTGAGTTTTGCTACTTCGTCTTCTGTAAGGTCCTTTACTCTTGTATCAGGATTGATACCTGTAGCTTCAAGGATCTTTGTTGCGCTGGTTCTGCCGATACCGTATACGTATGTGAGACCAATCTCAACACGCTTTTCACGGGGCAAATCCACACCGGCTATTCTTGCCATAGTTTTCTCATCCTTTCATAATATATTGTTGACCCGAAATCTTTGTTCGGATCCGACACCGAAAATTTTGATCAGCTTACAATTATACCGCAAAAATGAGGGATAAATTTTTCCCGACAACACTTTAAGTGTTCAGCCGCGCCGAAAAATAATCAGCCCTGCTTCTGCTTGTGCTTGGGGTTTTCACAGATTACCATGATTTTACCTTTTCTCTTGATAATCTTGCACTTTTCGCAAATCGGTTTAACTGAGGGTCTAATCTTCATAGTGAATTCCTCCTCAAATGT
>CAZNIC010000108.1:0-1104 GCA_964572985.1 uncultured Oscillospiraceae bacterium | reverse complement strand
CTGTATAACCGACCTTCAAATATCCTTTGTGCGAATCTACTCCCGGTAATCTATAAGCATAGATGGTAGGAGTAATGCTTGGGCGTTGGGGGAAATATTGTTGGTTCATAGTTTATTCCATTGGGCGTATCATTGATTCGATAAAGTTGATTTCTTCTTCGGTTAGGCCGTATTTGGCGTATAGTTTTTCGTCTGTCCATTCTTCATCGAAATTTTGAACGGGGACAAAAGAATAGACCTTACTTGTAGCATGTTGTGTATTCTTTTTTAATAATACGAGGAAACGGAAGAACTTGGTTTTAATATATGATATAACATTCTCAGCCCTTTCTTTATTTGCATAAGGGCCAATCACCAAATAAGTTTCAGTACAACATGTGTTTGGCTCACCAAGAAATGGTTTGTTGATTATCTGGTGAGGAAAGTCTTCACCGGCTCCATATGCTTCTGAAATATACACCTTATATTCATTTAACCAATGGCTATTTTGTAAAACGGCAGTTCTTTTTAAATACCCAACAGATTTATTGGCATAGATTAAAACATCATGATCACAACGTTCTTTATGATATGAATTAAATGTTGAGGCAAAACCAAAAGGTTTGCGAGAACTAACTTCTTGACTAATAGTTATTTCTTTTTTAGCATTAACCTTTTGTAAAATCGAGATAGATTTATTATAACGAATAAAGACATTTGTACCCTTTTCAAGCATAGGTCGTTCCATTCGTGAAAGGATATCTGCTCCTTTCATATTATCAACTAAACAACAACCCGCATTTTCTCTATCCCACAAAAAATAGCAAACGCCACCTTTTATAGAAACGCCAGGGAAACAATCTCCTGAATCTTGAAAATCTACTAGTCTTCTAATATGATTGTCATGTAGCATTTCATCTCTAAAGTCATCTAACCCTTTTCCTCCAGAATACCATCTTGCAGGAATAATCATTGATAGATATCGTGGATTTAATTTCTTTGCTTGTTGAACAAAAAGATGATATAATGGTTTGGCACTGGCTTGTGCACCTCCGTCTTCAAGTTGATACGGCGGATTCCCTATAATCACATCGAATTTCATATTGAATACTTTGTTTACATCTA
>CAZNIC010000107.1:0-1160 GCA_964572985.1 uncultured Oscillospiraceae bacterium | reverse complement strand
AATGGGATGAGTCGAATGATACAATTATCATACCTGTTGATGATTCGCAACGAAAACATCAAGTGGAATCAATTGAACGATGTGTAAAATGGGATATACAACGACTTGAAAAGATTGTGGAGGAGTATGAAGACAGAGGTCTTCCGTATGAATTGACGCATATAGCAGACGCTTACCAGAAACTATGCCAGAAACATTCCCTTTTTACCTTTATGGAAGATGTTATTGCTCAGTATCAACGACACGGTCAAATCAGAACAAGTGAAACTTACCTGACTACATTAAACAGCTTTAAAAGATTTCGAATGGATGTGGATGTCATGTTGGAGGAAGTAAACTCGGAACTGTTACTTTCTTATGAGTATTACCTTAAAATGGAAGGTGTTACACCAAACACCATATCTTTTTATATGCATCGGTTGAGAGCCGTATATAACCGTGCAGTCGAGCAAGAGCTGATTGAACAGCATTTTCCTTTTAAACGAGTTAAGACCTCAATAGAAAAGACAGTTAAAAGAGCTATACCAGTGAAGTTTATTAAAAAGCTGAAGTCGCTTGATTTGAATGATTCTCCTTCGAAAGCTTTTGCAAGGGATATATTTCTGTTCAGTTTCTATACACGTGGTATGTCATTCATCGATATTGCTTATCTACAGAAAAAGGACCTGCAACATAATATGCTTACTTACCGAAGAAAGAAAACAGGCCAGAAGTTACAGATTCATTGGGAGACATGTATGCAGCAAATCGTTAACATGTACCCCTCAAATAAGGATTCTCAATATCTGTTCTCAATTATCAAAGACCCTCAAAAGGACCATCGAAGACAATACCAAAATGCGCTGATAAGAATTAATCGTAACTTAAAGAAACTGGGTGAAGATATTGGGCTTGAATTACCGCTTACAATGTATGTAGCAAGGCATTCATGGGCAACGACGGCTCGCAGTGAAGGAGTGCCAATATCTGTTATCAGTGAAGGAATGGGGCATGATAATGAAAAGACGACACAGATTTACTTGGCGTCTTTAGAAAGTTCTGTGGTTGACAAGGCGAATAGGAAGATTATAAAACTTGTCTGATTGCAGTCTGATTAATGGTGGAGCATGATTTGCTCCATTTTTTTGTTTTAATGGAATGCCTGTCTTCTAATAGAAGAT
>CAZNIC010000106.1:0-1185 GCA_964572985.1 uncultured Oscillospiraceae bacterium | reverse complement strand
TAGGTTTAGAGAATGGTAAAAACCAAAACGTTTTAGAGCTGCAACGGTTTTTAGTCTTTTGTATCTGCAAAAATTGGTCGTTTTTGCTTTTGAACTAAATGTATATCATTCTTCAAACAGATTTCAGCTATGCTGCATTCAGTTCGTGTCGTAATAGATATATTGATTGGTTTCGGGGTCATAGTAGCATCCGGCATAATCCTGCCAGAGGTATTCGGACCAAATGGAGAATTGTGCCAGCGGATCGTCAACAAAGCTTCCACCGCCGCTGAAGTGTTCTACGCCGTCATCAGACACATACAGGTGGAAAAGCGTTTCCTTCCCGCTCCATTGCCGCCGTCAACAATGCACTGCCCAGTTTCCTTGCGGTTGCACAAGGTATTGCATCCTCAAAGAACACCCACAGATGCGCACCTTCGCCGCTACGGGATCGTTCCACTCCACAAAGGATTTCCCATTCATCGCATACACTCCGCACTGCAGCTACATTTTCCCGCCATGCACCATCATCAAAATCAATAGCAAGGAAGTAACAAGTGTCATCTGGCAGGATCGGATATACACCTATTACATCTTCTCCATTTTTATCTTTACCGCTTAAATGTTTATAGATTATGGCATCATCCAGCGGTACCAGCACCCGATTCTCACACTTGGAGCACTTTCCTTTTGGCTTGATACAAACACCATATCTCCACTCATTGGCACATACTGGCGCATATCCGCCCTTTTCTTTCTGGACGCTGTACCAGCGCCGGGCAAACACATCCTCCCGGCCACGGAACAAGCTGCGGAACAGTCGGATTTTTTCCTCTGGGGTACTTCTCATATGCACACCCGCACCAACAAGGTGTTCTGCAACCACTTCAATCTTTTGTTTTTCCGACTCTACGGACCATGCCGGCTCAGAGCAACCCAATTGGCGTCGAAGCTCCTGGTTTTCCCTTTCAAGTTCCTCAACCCGCTGTTGCAGCTCTTTACAACGCTGTTCCCAATCCATAACCTTACCCTCTTGCGTTCAGTTAGATCCCGTTATTCTTCAATGAACTCCGCGTACCGCAATTTCTCATCATTAGTAAACATATCAGAGTGCTGCCGCATACTGAATCTCAAGTCAGAAATCATATCGCCAATTAGCTCATAATGGTCTTCTATATCATTATCAAGAAGAACACAGTATGTTTT
>CAZNIC010000105.1:0-1213 GCA_964572985.1 uncultured Oscillospiraceae bacterium | reverse complement strand
TGGACAATTGAAGTAAAGGAAATTGAAAACAACGGTGACGAAGCATGGGTTGAATATACTATTAAGACGCCCGGTCAAGCCGGCATGGACGAACATGAACTCATGAAAGAAGCGGCAAAGAATTTAGAGCTTGAAGATGAATATAACAAAAATGAACTCGACGAAAAAGCGTGGAAAAAAGTAATTAAGGAATGGAAAAAACTCGCGATTGAAGAAATTAAGTCAGCCGACCTTGAAGAGGAAGAAGGCGAATACAAGGTAGTTAAGATTGACGGTACGTGGAAAATTGCCGCAGACCAGTCTAAGTAATGTGTTGACAAAATTTGAATAAATGTGCTATGGTGGACATATAAAGATATTTTCGGAGAGGATGACCGATATGAAAAAATGGTTGGCAACACTGTTGGGACTTACTATGATGTTTTCAATAGCAGGATGCAGTGACGACAAAAAAGACGATGACAGAGACGAAGAAAAAACAGAAGAAAAAATTGCAGAGGCAAATAAAGCATATGCAGATTTCCTTGTTGAGTTTATGGAAACTGATGAATATGACAGAATGTATGACCCGAGGTTTTCAACAGTATATATTGATGAAGACGAAATCCCCGAGCTTTTGATACATGAGGGTACGGCTCACGCAGATGGCGTCAAGATTTATAATTATTATGATGAAAAGGTTATCGACGTAAGTGGGCAGTACGGTTACGGAGGTTACGGCGAGGTTTACTACAAGGAAAAAGAAAACGCAATTGTAAGCTGGTATTGTGGCGGTGGAAGTTGTACGCTTTATGAGTATGCTATTGTAGACGGAGCAAGAAGTCTTACAACAAAATTTGATAACATGACGTATAACCCGAATACGAGCGAATTTGGTGCATGTGAGTTTATGGTTGACGGTGAATACGTTGACGAAGATGACTATATTGACGCGCTGGAAGACAGAGGCTATACATATGATCCCGATTTGGGGCCCACAACAGAAGGTTGCGATTTAGCAAGCTATGAAGAGGCTTTTGAATTCACGGAAGAAAACATAAAAGCAGTATTTGAAACAGAAGAATAACGATTAATAAACAAAAAAGCTGTTGTTTAACACAACAGCTTTTTTTGTGTCTGCGATAATAAGAAAATGCGTTTGTCGAATATTGTCAATATGTGTTTTGATACAATTGATGGGTAACAAATAAAAAAAGAAAATAACTCCAAATAT
>CAZNIC010000104.1:0-1355 GCA_964572985.1 uncultured Oscillospiraceae bacterium | reverse complement strand
TTGCTACAAAGGCAGCACCCGGTGTTAACCTTACAGTACAGTATGTTGCTGACGGTACAACAGTTTATTCCAAAACAAGCTACTACGCTTACGGTCTTACAGCTTACGATGTACCCGCAGGTGATTTCTACATTAAGAACAACGGCGCGGCTTACATTGTAAACAGCGATTCTGCTAAGACACACACAGTATCTACAAACGATACAGACGGCGCTACACTTACAGTTAATCTTACAATGGTACATGAAAATGCAGTATTGGAAGATATGCTCGTTGACAACGACAACAACGTTTGGGGTATCAATACAACAAACGACAACAGCATTTTCGTTGCAGCAGCAGGTGCTGACCGTCGTGGTCCCTTGGTGGATGCTGACAGTGTTAGTGTAACAGACGAGGGTATTAACCCTGCAACACTTGGTGGTAGCCGTAACGGTTACTTGCAGTTCCCCGTAGTTGACCTTGCAGACGGTCAGGCAGCTATTGCTAACTTCTACGTTCGTGAATGGCATGGTAACACATTTGCAAACGGCAACACAACAATCAGAATTTCCGCAACAGCTATCAACGACGACAGCTGGACAACACTTGCAGACGGTGCTGTTTACACAGATACAGCAGCTCCTAAGCTTTCCACATATGAAAAAGTAATGTTCTCTTCCAAGAGCACAAATGTAGCCGGCTACATCCAGATTGATGTAACAGACATGATGAAGGCAGCTAAAGAAGCAGGTCTTTCCACTATCACAATGAGACTTGGTACTGCTTGGGGCGCAACATACATTGTTGAACGCGAAAAGACAGTTGCAGGTGGTGCATACCAGGGTAAGGCATCTTACATCGACGTTGTTGAAGGTTATACTCTTAACGTAGCAGGTGCTACACAGGTTACAAAGATGGGTACAGTAGTTGACGATATGAGTGACATTGTTGTTCCCGCAGGCGAAACAATCAAGATTTACAACGAAACAGAAGGTGTTGTTGCTTACACAGACGGCACACATGTTTATGCTGTAAACGCAATTGTTGCACCCGAAGCTGTCGGTGAGCTTACACCCGCAACAGTTGGTGTTGCTCCTGTAGACGGTGCACAGGTACGTATCGGTGACGGTGTTGACGAAAACGGTAAGGTTGACGGTACAAACAGCGGTCTTCGTTTCATCACAACAGTTAACTATACAGACTCTCTTGCAACAGTTCGTGGTGCTGAAATGGGTGTTGAAATCACTGCTGAAGGCAGCACAGCTGCACCTGTTAAGATTGTAGCTAGCCAGTTCCAGGATGATGCTAAGACAGTTTACACATCTGCTCTTACAAACCTTGCAGTTGGTAACTTCAACCGTAAGTTTACAGCT
>CAZNIC010000103.1:0-1521 GCA_964572985.1 uncultured Oscillospiraceae bacterium | reverse complement strand
GGAACGTCCTGAGTAGTCAACTCGTTTACCAAGTAAGTTCTGACGGAAACGTCCTCCCTTACCTTTTAACATATCAGACAGGGATTTCAGAGCTCTGTTACCAGGACCTGTTACCGGACGACCACGACGACCATTATCGATCAGTGCGTCAACTGCTTCCTGAAGCATACGTTTTTCGTTACGAACGATAATATCCGGAGCACCGAGATCTAATAATCTGCGGAGACGGTTATTACGATTGATAATTCTTCTATATAAATCATTTAAGTCTGATGTTGCGAAACGACCACCATCCAACTGTACCATTGGGCGTAAATCTGGAGGAATAACCGGAACTACGGACATTACCATCCATTCTGGTTTGTTTCCGGATTCACGGAATGCTTCTACAACTTCCAAACGTTTGATAATACGTGCACGTTTCTGGCCTGTTGCTGTTTCCAGTTCAGCCTTTAATTCTACAGAATCTTTTTCCAAATCGATAGCAGCTAAAAGTTCATGGATAGATTCCGCACCCATACCAACACGGAATGCATTTCCGTACTGTTCTCTGGCTTCCTGGTATTCTGCTTCAGAAAGCACCTGTTTGTAGCCAAGAGAAGTATCTCCTGCATCTAATACGATATAAGATGCAAAGTATAATACTCTTTCCAGTACACGAGGTGATAAATCAAGGATGAGTCCCATACGAGATGGGATTCCCTTGAAGTACCAGATATGGGAAACAGGAGCAGCAAGCTCGATGTGTCCCATACGTTCTCTACGAACGCTGGATTTTGTAATTTCTACGCCACAGCGATCGCAGACAACACCTTTATAACGGATTTTTTTATATTTACCACAGTGACATTCCCAGTCTTTCTGTGGTCCAAATATTCTTTCGCAGAACAAACCGTCTTTTTCCGGTTTTAATGTTCTATAGTTAATGGTTTCCGGTTTCTTAACTTCACCGTAAGACCATTCTCTGATTTTTTCTGGGGATGCAAGTCCGATCTGAATGGCATCGAACAGCATTGCCTGATTTGTTTCATTCATATTTTCTGGCATTTTAGCACTCCCTTCTAATTATTCTTCATCAAATGAATCGTCAAAATCATCATAGTAATCGTCGTCATCATCTTCTTCTTCGATATCTACTAACTCTTCATTTTCATCATCGAATACCTGTTTTGTAAATCCATGCTGTGCAAAGTTCTCGTTTTCTTCGTAATTGAAATCTTTGTCATTTCCGATTACAGAATTCAGATCTGTATTACCGTATTCGCTGGTTTCAATCAGTTCTACTTCATTTCTGTCTTCGTCAAGCACCTTAACATCCAGACCGAGAGACTGAAGTTCTTTTAAGAGAACCTTGAATGATTCCGGAATTCCCGGTTCAGGAATGTTGTCACCCTTGATAATCGCTTCGTAAGTCTTAACACGACCAATAACGTCGTCAGATTTTACAGTTAAGATTTCCTGCAGTGTGTAAGCAGCGCCGTAAGCTTCCAGCGCCCAAACTTCCATTTCACCGAAACGCTG
>CAZNIC010000102.1:0-1596 GCA_964572985.1 uncultured Oscillospiraceae bacterium | reverse complement strand
CTGAAGCTAACAGAGCTTTTGCACATTACCGCTGGTAATTTGAAAGGAGTTAGTTTATGGCTAGAGAATTTTCTCTTGAAAATACTAGAAATATCGGTATCATGGCTCACATCGATGCCGGTAAGACTACAACAACAGAACGTATTCTGTACTACACAGGTGTAAACTATAAGATTGGTGATACACATGAAGGTACAGCTACTATGGACTGGATGGCTCAGGAGCAGGAAAGAGGTATTACAATTACTTCTGCTGCTACAACAGCTGCTTGGAAGGGCAAGAGAATCAACATTATCGATACACCCGGTCACGTTGACTTCACAGTTGAAGTTGAACGTTCTCTCCGTGTACTTGACGGTAGTGTTACAGTTTTCTGTGCTAAGGGCGGTGTTGAACCCCAGAGTGAAACAGTTTGGAGACAGGCTGACGAATACAAGGTTCCCAGAATGGCTTATGTAAATAAGATGGACATTATGGGTGCTGACTTCTACAATGTTGTTGACATGATGAAGGAAAGACTTCAGTGTAATGCTGTTCCGATTCAGCTTCCTATCGGTGCTGAAGACGAATTCAAGGGTCTTATCGACCTTCTTGAAATGAAGGCTTATATCTACAACAACGACTTGGGTACAGATATTACAGTTACAGATGTTCCCGCTGATATGCAGGACAAGGCTGAAGAATACCGCGAAGCTCTTCTCGAAGCAGTTGCTGAACTTGACGAAGAACTTATGGAAAAGTACTTCGAAGGTGAAGAACTCACTATCGACGAAATTAAGAGAGCTATCCGTAAGGGTACAATCGCTAACCAGATCGTTCCCGTATGCTGCGGTACATCCTACCGTAACAAGGGCGTTCAGAAGCTCCTTGACGCTGTAGTAGACTACATGCCCTCTCCTCTTGATATTCCTGCAATTAAGGGTGTTAACCCTGATACAGACGAAGAATGTGAAAGACATGCATCTGATGAAGAGCCTTTCAGTGCTCTTGCATTCAAGATCATGACTGACCCCTTTGTAGGTAAGCTTGCATTCTTCAGAGTATATTCCGGTACACTCAATGCAGGTAGTAACGTATACAACTCTAACAAGGGCAACCAGGAAAGAATCGGTCGTATCCTTCAGATGCATGCTAATGACCGTAAGGATATCGACGTCGTTTACTCCGGTGATATTGCAGCTGCTGTTGGTCTTAAGAACACAACAACAGGTGATACACTTTGCGACAAGAATCATCCTGTAATCCTTGAACAGATGGTATTCCCCGAACCCGTTATCCGTGTTGCTATCGAACCCAAGACAAAGGCAGCTCAGGAAAAGATGGGTATCGCTCTTGCTAAGCTTGCTGAAGAAGATCCCACATTCAAGACATATACTGATGAAGAAACAGGACAGACAATCATCGCAGGTATGGGTGAATTGCACCTTGAAATTATCGTTGACCGTTTGTTCCGTGAATTCAAGGTTGAAGCTAATGTAGGTAAGCCTCAGGTTGCTTACAAGGAAACAATTCGTAAGACAGTTAAGATCGAACACAAGTATGCTCGTCAGAGTGGTGGTAAGGGTCAGTACGGTCACGTACACCTTGAACTCGAAC
>CAZNIC010000101.1:0-1708 GCA_964572985.1 uncultured Oscillospiraceae bacterium | reverse complement strand
TATCGGTTGAGTCTCATTTTCGGGTGACACTGCCACGGATGTAAACCGCTGCCCCCAAAATTTAGTTTGTTTTAAAGCTTCTATGAACAGTTTACCAGAAAAATAAAATTGGATATATACAACTATTATATTAGCAATTGGAATTCAAGCATAGAACATACAAAAGGTAACACTTGAATGCGGATAATCATTTAAAATTTTATAGCCATGAATAATTTTGATTTTAAGAAGTATTTTGGGAATCTCGTTGGAATGCCAACAACCACACCGAAGAAAGGTGTATCAAATGTAAGATTAGTGAAGAGAAGCAGAAAAACGCCAACTTATCCTTGGCTTGGATAAGTTGGCGTTTATTTTAAGTTCTTGGAAGTCTACTTGTCATCCAATCGTGGGAAAATCTGCAAATCTCTTTTACATGAATAAAAGTGATGAACCTTTTCTTTTTCAATAAATGATAGTTTAATATCACGGGCAAATATTATTTCACCATCTTGATATTCTCCAAACTCAAAATTCGAACGGATGAAAGAACTGAGCATCTTATCAAGGCAATCTTCTGTCCATATATTATCCCTATAGTCCGCATTGCTTTCTATTTCTATCGGCCAATGCTGTTTATTGTTCAATATAAAATCAATTCTATATTTCATAATATAAATTATTCATCAATCTATTTCCTTTATATTCTTGAAATAATTGTTCCAATCTGATTGTTTGTATTTTACCCCACACCGTGCTGGAACAAAAAGAGTATCTCCCCAACGACTAGGGTACTTGCCACTTATTTTAACAGGAGTAATTTCTGGTGGCGTAGTAGCGTAACAATATAATGTTGACAAATTGCAGCCTTCAAAGGCATATTCACTAACAGAAGTTATACCTTCAGGTAAGACGATAGAAGTTAGGCTAATGCAATACCAGAAAGTAGCATACTCTATAATTTTAACTCCTTTAGGAATATCAATGGAGGTTAAAGACGAACAACCATTGAAAGCTTTGCCTTCAATTGATGTGACATTTTCAGGGATGTTTATAGAAGTCAAAGATGAACATTCTTGGAAAATTCCCTCAGGAATTTGAGTAATTGTATTGGGAAGAACGACGGAAACCAAATTTGTACACCTGTAAAAGATATACCAGTCTATTTCAGTGACACTATCAGGAATATAAATAGAAGTCAAAGATGAACAACCTTCGAAAGCTCTCTTCCCAATTGATATGACACCTTCAGGGATGTTTATAGAATTTAAAGACGAACAACCCGAGAAAGCTTTGCCTTCAATTGATGTGACATTTTCAGGGATGTTTATAGAAGTCAAAGATGAACAACCTTCGAAAGCATCAATTTCAATTGAAATAATATTTTTGGGTAAAAAGATGTTTTGCAGATTAGAACATTCACAAAACATGTATTTTCCTACCTTATTAGTTGAAGTGTTAAATTTATAAGTACTATATATGTCAACTTTAGAATAATACCATTCTCCACCTTCTACTATTGAAGCTTCTGATAAATCCAAAGTAGATAGTTTTCCCAAATCTGCTTTACTAAATTCACTTCCTCCCAGCATCTTGCGAAGATAATACACATCATCTCCATTGATAGGGCCTATCACTTTCAACGAAGTGATACTCAAATAATCATCACCCAAAAGTTTCTTCATGGTTCCGGCTTCCTTCAATGACACCACAGATATGTTACCCTGTT
>CAZNIC010000100.1:0-1770 GCA_964572985.1 uncultured Oscillospiraceae bacterium | reverse complement strand
TATCGGTGCGTACACAGTAACAGTTGACGGCAAGAAGATTACTTTCCTTGATACACCCGGTCACGAAGCTTTCACAGCTATGAGACTTCGCGGTGCAATGGTTACAGATATTGCGATTATCGTTGTTGCGGCTGATGACGGCATCATGCCTCAGACAATCGAAGCTATCAACCATGCAAAGGCTGCTGAGGTAAGTATTATTGTTGCAATCAACAAGATTGACCGTGAAGGTGCTAACCCTGACAGAGTTAAGCAGGAGTTAACAGAGCATGGTCTTGTTCCCGAAGAATGGGGTGGCGATGTTGTCTGCGTTGAAGTTAGTGCAAAGCAGAATATCGGTATTGACAATCTTCTTGAAATGCTTACTCTTACAGCCGAGCTTAAGGAATTAAAGGCTAACCCCAACCGTCAGGCAAAGGGTACAGTTGTTGAATCCAAGCTTGACAAGGGTCGCGGTCCTGTTGCTACAGTACTCGTTCAGAATGGTACACTTAAATCCGGCGACATCATCGTTGCAGGTACAGCTGTTGGTAGAGTAAGAGCAATGACAGACCATAACGGCAGGAAGATTAAAGAAGCAGGTCCTTCTACACCTGTTGAAATTATCGGTCTTTCCGAAACACCCGAAGGCGGCGACACATTCTACGTTGTAGACGACGAAAGAGCTGCACGTAACGTAGTTGAAGCAAGAAAGCAGAAGATTAAAGACGAAAAGGTTAAGGCCGCTACAAAGGTAAGTCTTGACAACCTCTTTGACGTATTAAATGAAGGCGCAATGAAGACACTTAACATTATCGTTAAGGCCGATGTTCAGGGTAGTGTTGAAGCAGTTAAGCAGTCGTTAGAAAAGATATCTAACGAAGAAGTTAAGGTAAGAGTTATCCACGGCGCAGTAGGTGCTATCACAGAAAGCGACGTTACACTTGCAGCCGCTTCCAGTGCTATTATCGTAGGTTTCAATGTTCGTCCCGATGCCGGTGCAAGAAGCGCAAGCGAAACAAACGATGTTGACATCCGCACATACCGTATCATTTACGAAGCTATCGAGGAAATCGAAGCTGCTATGAAGGGTATGCTCTCGCCCAAGTTCCGCGAAGCCGTTATCGGTCATGCTGATATCCGCGATACTTTCAAGGTTTCAGGTGTAGGTACAATCGCAGGTGCATATGTAACTGACGGTAAGATTGTGCGTCACTGTCAGGTTCGTATTGTTCGTGACGGTATCGTTATCCACGAAGGTATGCTCTCCTCTCTTAAGAGATTCAAGGACGACGCAAAGGAAGTCGCTTCCGGTTACGAATGTGGTATGGGCTTTGAAAACTACAACGATATCAAGGTTGGCGACAACGTTGAATGCTTCGTAATGGAAGAAATTAAGCAAAACTAAACTGCAACCCACAACCGGGACATTCCCTACCCACACACCCGTTTTTCCGCAAATAAAATGGAAAATGAATGAATGGGTGTGTCCCGGTACCTTATAAAATTGTTGCAACAACCTAATCAAAGTAAATTAAAACCCACAATTTTAAAGGATTGATATTATGGCTAATTATCAGAGAACCGATCGTATTTCCGAAGAGGTAAAAAAACACCTTTCCGATATTATACGTGAATTAAAGGACCCCAGAATTCCGCTTATGACAAGCGTTGTATCCGTTAACGTCACAAAAGACTTAAAGTATGCAAAGACATATATAAGCATTATGGGCGACCAGGAAACAAAAAAGGAAGCTATAAAGGGTTTAAAAAGTGCTGCAGGCTTCATAA
>CAZNIC010000099.1:0-1810 GCA_964572985.1 uncultured Oscillospiraceae bacterium | reverse complement strand
CTGTTTTTTTACTGTCCAAGCTGCTGATTATTCGCCAAGGAAGACTGAGTGTGTCGGGGCTGAGCCTGCTGTGTGTTCTGCCATGCTTGCTGTTGCATCTGCTCTTGGCGCATACGGTTGTAATACTCAATCTGAACAGCCTCAATCTGTGCACACAATGCTTTCTTTGCTTTAAGCATACAAACACCCGCGCCCAAGGGCACAAGAGTGGACACAATCATGTACTTTATAGCCTTTTCGGGCACAATTGATTCGTAAACCTTGTATGTACAAATCAGCTTTAATACTGCGCACGCACACATCAAAAGTGTTGCCAACAAAAGCACCAAATACAATCCCACAAAGGGCGCAATCATCCATGTTTCCAAATCCCCGCCCGACGAAACAGCCGAAGCTATCACAAACACAAAAAACGCAACATATGTTACCACAAAAAACACTCCGCCTGTCAAAGACAATATAAGAAGTGTTTTAGCCCAGTTTTTCTTTGTGTTACATCTTTCGTCGTATTCATCACAAACCTTACCCAGCACCCAGCTTTCGCCAACGGGTATCCACGCAAGCCAAGCGTTTTTAACACCACGCTTGTCGGCGATTGTGTACATTGCTAAAGACTGCATAATATACTGTGCAATGGAAACGCCGATTATGCCCAGATACACAAGCAACACAACGACAACCAATATAATTTCGCTCATAATTTATCCTCCTAAAAGCTTCTTTTTTCCTATTTTATCACATATTTTTACATATTACAAGTTATCCTTATAATATTCGATAGCTTTTTTGAGCTCAGCCTTATTTTTTCCGTTGGACACCGCCACAGTAAAATATTTGCCCGCTTCCTCATCGTCTCCCATGCAGGAGTATATAATAGCCAAAAGCGATGATGCCTGATACACCTTAGGGTTAAGCTCCAATGCTTTTTTTGCAAACATTTCCGCATCGTCCCAATAACCCGTATCAAAATATATATTTGCAATGTTGTTGTATGTATTTGCGTGCTTGGGGTTTATATCCAATGCTTTTTTATAATACATCAGTGCCTCTTCCATGTCCTGATAATAAATCTGCGAAAGATAACCCATATTGTTGTAAATATTTTCATTTACTTCAAGGCGGTCAATAAGCTCCTTGTATACGGCATGCGCCTTTGCGATTTCGCCCATGTCTGTATAATTACGACCCAGGAAAAGCCCAACAGCACACCTGTCCCAGCTGCATGTACATTCCCTTTTAAGCTTTGTTAACAGCTTTATGGATTTTTTGTACTTGTCCTCGTCAAAAAGCCTCACAGCCTTCAAAAGCTTTTTTCTTTTCTTTGGTTCATCGCAAAAAGCATTCTCAAGCTGTTTTTTGTAGGATATTTCATAAAAATCCAAGGACTTGTGCACACCTTTTGTGCCCCACAAAACCTTGACAATTGCGCCTGCAAAGGTAAGAGCCAGGATTATCATCCTCGGAAGCTCGTCTTTGATTGTATCATCGCCTGTAATGATACCGTACCCCGATATCCCCACAGCCAAACAAAAAACAATACTTAATGTAATTATCTTTGCTTTTACACTCATAATAACACCCCTATGTTATTTTAACACATATTTCGCTTTTTGAAAATGAAACATTTACTCAAGCGGCGATATACTCGCAAATTCGATATAATCTCACTCATTCGATTGCGATATGATATAAATTCCTTTATCTCGTTGCCCCAAGGCAACATATCGCATCCCAAGGATATATCGCACCGAAGGTATATCGCAAATTCCGCAAGGAATTTATATCGTTGAAAAAAGCACTTCCTACAAAG
>CAZNIC010000098.1:0-1866 GCA_964572985.1 uncultured Oscillospiraceae bacterium | reverse complement strand
GGTGGATTGCAAAAGCAATTTCCAGTTTGCAGAATTAAGTTCCGGAATGGATATAGCATGCAAGACATAGTTCTTGAAAGTTTTGAGAATTTGCAGTTACTATTCCAAACCAGCAATTAACATTGCAAACAGGAAGCAACAAAACCAAAGGGTATTGCCACGGCGAGCCAGTGGTAGTACAATCTTGTCAGATTAAATCTATACGGCCAGAAAAGCGCAAGCTGACCAGAGGTCGAAGAAGTGGCGATTTTTTCGCAATAGCTTCTTCCACCCCTGAAAGGACAGTTTTGCGCCGGGGATAGCGGAAAGATTTTGTTATCTCTGCTTCAGTAGCGCAGGCGTAAGATTGATCTCAATTGCGGGGATAAGCTTCTGGTTAAGCTTAACGAGAACATCCTCGCCATGGATTGTGCTGAACAACTGGTGGGCTGACCGGTTGTTCAGCTTTTTTCTTGCGTAGGAGTTGATGTGACTCATCATGAGATCGACATCGTCCTGGGTGAGGTCGTCGAACGAGCTCCCCTTGGGGAGAACACGGCGGATCATCTCATGCGTTACCTCACAAGCACCTTTTTGGTCGGAGCGCCGAGGATCGCAGAAAAAGATCCTAGTACGCAGCTCACCGGTAGATTTATCGCACTCAATAGACGTTGGATCGGTGAATTCACTGCCACGATCTGTAAGGATGATGGGGAACAGTTCCTGAAACACCTCGCGACCGAGGATGGTGTCGAGAGAGTTGAAGACTTCAGTGACAGAACGAGCCGTGTTATGCTCCCGGATAAAGGCGAGCATAAGCTCACTGTTAGAGAAGAAGATGGTAAGCAGGACTTTGCCGCCCTTTTTCCCTTCAACAGAATCCATCTGCACAACAGCGGTATCTGGGTTTGTCTCCATGAATTTAAGATAGTCGTCATAGGTTCTGCCCAAATGACATTTCTTGTCCACCCTGACCGGTTTTTTCTTTTTCCGGGCGCGGTAACGTACTTTTCTTGGAAGGTCGATGTTGCCTACGGAAAGAAGCCCTGCGTCGATGTAATTGTAGATTGTCTTCGCATCCAGCATGATCTCATCTGTATTGGTCATGCAGATATGGTGAATAGACTGTCCCTGTTTGATGAGAGGCGAAATGATATCGTCGATTCGTTGCAGTTCATCCGGGGATATAGCGATACCCTGCCGGCTTTCACTTCGTACAGCTTCATATTCCTTCTGTGCGGTCTTCGCCTCGTACACATGACGGCGCAAAGGGCAAGCGTTCCGTTTTATACAGCCATTACAGACATACGGAGGCTTCCGGTGTCTCGGACAAAACTCCTCCTTGAAATTCTTACAGACTCTAAAACAGCCCCTGCTGCAATTGTGGCATGGTCTCGAGAATCCATAATTACAAGGCTTGCAAAGATCCCCTACATGCTTGCAACTATTTCTATAAACACAAGGATTATAGCGGCTTCCGCCATCCTTGATGACGATGTGATTTCGTATCTCCTTAGATATGGTTGAGGGGTCTTTGCCGATTATGGCACCGATCTCCGTAAAGCTAGCTCGGTCACGGAGCGCCTTTTCGATCTCTATTCGCTCGCTCAGTGTCAGATGCGTGTTCTTTGCCATGGTCTTTTCCTCCTGCCGGCTCCTTCCGCTATCCCCGGCAGTGAAAGATATTATATGACATTTCGATGCTTGCGAAAAAGGGCAGCATCCGGAGATGCTGCTCTGTCTGTGTGAGATATATTATTTTCTGGTGTTTTCACGAGGTCCATTCTTATGAACCCGTGTTTGCATAATTAATTTCTACGAGAGGTTTTGCAATCTTAATTTCCGGAACAGAGCCCTGCTTTCCGGAAATTAATTTTGTAATTCAAC
>CAZNIC010000097.1:0-1952 GCA_964572985.1 uncultured Oscillospiraceae bacterium | reverse complement strand
GGTATATATTGACCTTTACAATCTGGATGGACAAACGGACGAAAAGAAAATAGCCCGCACGCTTGAGATTACTGACGCACAAATTGCAACAGGGAAAGCGGATTTTTGGACATGGTGCGATGCTATACACATGGCAATGCCCGTGTATTCCAAGCTGTACGCAATGACAGGTGACGAAAAGTATCTCGATTTTATGTACCGCTCATTTGTATGGAGTAAGCAGAGAATGTACGACGGCGAAGGCGGCATCAACTACGAAGGTACTCCGGTCAACCTTTTCTTCCGTGACCCGGGATATATAAAGAGCAAGGTAAACGGACAAAAGAATATTTGGGCACGCGGTGTTGGCTGGGTTATGGCAGCCTTTGCAAGAGTGTTTGAAGATATCCCCGAAAACTGGGAACATTATGATGAATTCAAGAAAACATATCTTGAAATGGCAAAAGCCTGCATTGACTGTGCGCAGGTTGACAATGAGGGCAGAGTGTTCTGGACACAGAGTATGCTCGCCGCCTTCCCCACAAGCGACACTAACCCCTACGGCTACGAAACAAGCGGAACAGGATTTATCACATATTCTCTCTATTACGGTATAAACGCAGGTCTTCTTGACAAGGAAACTTATCTCCCCTACGCAGAAGGCGGCCTCAAATATCTGACAGAGATTGCCATTCACCCCGACGGATTTGTCGGCTATACACAGCACATAGGTTCTGCGGCAACAAACGCAACCACAACCGAAAGCAACTATAATTTTGGTGTAGGTGCAACATTGTATGCCCTCTGCGAAGCCGCTCGCTACTATGGCGGTGTACAGGGTGATATGTACCCCTATCTTACGCGAAAAACTCTTGGTACGGTTTCTTTCAAGATAGGCGCAAGTCATATTTACAACGGTATTACAGCAGATGCAATTGATGCCGCTCCCTTTGTAGACGCCATGGGACGCACGATGGTTCCTCTGCGTGCACTCGGCGAAGCTTTGGGCGCAAAGGTTGTCTGGAACGGCGACCTCAAAGCCGTCACTATGGTGAAAAATGACACTGTATTGCAGTTTGTTATAGATAGCCCGTATTATTATATTGATTCAGCAAGATATACAGCCGACACTGCACCAATTATGGTAAACGGCAGAACATATCTTCCTCTTCGTGTTGCGGCAGAGGCTCTTGGCAAAAATGTATACTGGAATAATGAAAAACAGATTATTGTTATCGGCAGCAAGGAAAATCCCTTCTATGATTGCCATCAACCTCTTTTGGATATGCTCTCGGATATTCTTGTAACGGGCAATATTCCCTCCCGCCCCGAACAGGACAATTGGGAATATAAGGTTGTTACACCCGAGCTTGAAAGTGAAAATAAAATCGAGATAGTTTCGGCAACAGCAAGCCAAACACCCGAACCCGAAAACCCCGCGGAAAACGCATTTGACAACAACATTGCAACCCGTTGGGCTGCAACAGGTGATTGTGAAATCGTGTTTGACTTAGGCAGCGAACAGTACGTTGAGCTTGTAGGCGTAACCTTTTGGAAATTTGCCGAGCGCAGTACAAAATACGAAATCCACGCTTCAACAGACGGAGTTAACTACAAGGTTTACTATAATGGCGATGCACCTCAAGGTGTTGAATTCAACTACACTTCTATAAAGGATAATGTGCGCTATATAAAACTTGTGGGGCATGGCACCAGCACAGGCACATGGACGAGCGTGCTTGAGCTTATTCCTTATTCGAAATGATGTAAAATATTATCTCACTCGCTGACAACTATTATATACAACTAAAGAGGAGAGGCTAACACCTCTCCTGAGAGTGTCGATAAAGCATTATCGACACTCGACCTCAAAGGCGGACTAACGTCCTTCAGCACTTTGAGGTCTGTTTTTTACGAGGAACAAAGTGCCGATTTCTCGTGCAAGGAATCGACCGGAGGGGACTGTCCCAACA
>CAZNIC010000096.1:0-1955 GCA_964572985.1 uncultured Oscillospiraceae bacterium | reverse complement strand
ATACTTTTAACCAATTTGTTCATATTTCTTCTTTTGTTGAGCCAATCTTCTAGCTGCACTCCAAGGTTTTCCTTTTTTCGCCATTCTCATTTTCTCCTTTGTTTCCTCAGAAAGGATTATTCCCAACCGTTTGTTACGTATTTTTTCTTTACACTTATCGGTTTGAATTCTTCCTGTCATACCTTTTGATATTTGTTGTCTGTGCTCTGCAGACAGAATTAATCCGGTATGAGATAATGACATTTTTCTTCTAGAAGATTCTGAATGACCAAATTTTCGCAACGGTGACAGGGATACGTTTGTGTATATATTGTATTGTGCGTTTAACTCTCTGATTAATTCTTGTTCATAAAACAATCGATATTCAGGTTTACAACACAGTATAACTTGAAACACAAAACAATCCTCCCCGTATTTGTTATACGCTCGTTGTAATATGGGACATGCATTTGTCCCATTTCGCAACGAATGTATATGTGTATAATATCGATTAGTAAGATTTTTTGAACTCCCTATATAACAGTTTCCGTTTTTCGTGTTCAAAATTCTATAGACACCTACGTTATGTTTATGGGGATTATAAAATTTCATTACTAACTAATTTATTCATTGATTAAATCTTGAATGTGTTTTAATACTTTAGTCATGTTAAAGTAAACAGTGTCTGCTTCAACCTTTACACATTGAGGTACATCACCTTCATTATATTGAGCAACCAACGCTTCGTGATCTGAAGCATATTGCTCCAACAACATATCAATGTGTTCACTAATTTCCTTAAGTTTATCTTCTGCAACAGATACAGTCGTCATTTCTACAGCTTCTTCCAAATAGCCCGAAGATACCAATGTGTTAGCAATATCGGAACTAATACAAATAGAGCGGCTGCAATACATGTCATCGCAATTACATTCCACACTGAGTTCAAAAAGCCCTTCTTCATTTTCCTTGAGTACATCACCCTTTTGAGCACATCCAAATTCTTTAATTACTTTATATTGTTTCATTATTCGTCTTTTAATAGCCATGCTATCACAAAGCTAATTAATAATAGTGTTGTAACGTTCACAGTATAATAAACGCTATTAATTTAATTTGTTATCACTGTTAACATTGTTTAACTTTTCTTGCAACTCTAATGCTAACTTTCTCATATCTGGGTGAGCAGCACCTGCGGTTCTAAGTTCGAAGAAGTGTTCCCAATCTGATTCAAATCCTGTAACGACAATCTCTGTCTTAGTTGCATTAGGTAGAACTCCTCTAGCATCTTGTGGTTTCAATCCCGCTTCTCTAAGTTCTAGATATTTCTTTTCAGATTCCTTCAAAGATTCGATCCAAGTAAGACAGGCTGGAAACTTTTCATCATACCAATGTGGTTTAACAAAAGTAACTTCGCCACCAAACTTTTCTTTATCGTAACCGACATATCTTTGTGACTCTTGCGCAAATGACATAACCCTATGTCTTACTATTTCATGACTTACTCCTCTATCACAAGTAAATCTAGCAGTGATTCTTTTTTCATGACGTTCTGTTGGTTCACAGATGTATTTTAAATCACGCAATCTATCGTGTTCCACCAGCACTCGCATATTAGTAGTAATCAACCAGTTACAAGGTTCTTCCATAACTAAGTCTGAACGTACTTTAGAATATTGACACCATCCGTGAAATCCAATTATTTCTGTTTCTTCGTTTGGTACCGATAAATACACTGTACCATGTTCCAACATAGCCCCATGCTTTGACTTAATCATTCTATCAACAAATTCCTTAGCACTGTCTTCTGTTATCTTATCCTCAGACTTATAACATGTTCTACCTGCCAATTCAATCTGTTGATATACACCCTCTAACCCAGGCATCTGTTCTATAACTTCTACTTTACTTTCAATTAATTTCATATAATTCAATTTAAGTAACTGTATATAAAACGTAATCCCAAGTAATAGTAA
>CAZNIC010000095.1:0-2044 GCA_964572985.1 uncultured Oscillospiraceae bacterium | reverse complement strand
TTGAGCGTGCTTTTCGTTTGTGGCAGGGGCAGTAGGACTTGAACCCACGACCTGCGGTTTTGGAGACCGATATTCTACCAACTGAACTATACCCCTATATATTTTGTTTTCCACTTGAATTAGTATACACTACTAAATCGAAAATGTCAATCTTTTTTTAGAAAATATCGCAAGAAATACGCTTTATTTTATATTTGTAGACAAGCTTTGGTTTTTATGCTATATTCAACTTAAGAGGTGAATAAAATGATTAAGTTTGCTATTTTAGGCGGAGGCTGGCGCAGCGAATTCTATTTAAGGATTGCAAACTCTCTTCCTGATGTATTTTCTGTTGCAGGGATGTATATTCGCAATGATAAAAAAAGAGACTATATTCAAAAAGTATATAACGTAAAGACCTTTTCAACACTTGACGATGTTTTGAAAGAGGATTTTGATTTTATTGTAAATTGTACAAGCTATGCTCACGTATCGCAGATTTCCATCGAATTGGCTGACCGCGGCTATTTTGTTTTGAGCGAAACTCCTGCACTTATTGAACCCGTTGGCAATCATGCCTACGAAAAAATCCAGGTAGCAGAGCAATACCACCAAAAAGGCACATATCAAGCTATCAAAAGCATTATAGACGCCGGGCTGATAGGCGACGTCAACTACATCAACATATCCATCGGGCACGACTATCACGCCATGAGCATGATAAGATTTTTGTTTAACGATTATAAAAAGCCAACCAAGCTTTATAATATCAACACAACAGACCCAATGACTATTTCCCACGGAAGAGGCGGTGAAAGGTCTGATAAGCCAATTGATAACACGATTAATCGTATCATGATTTTCGACTTTGACGGAAAAACTGCCGTTTATGATTATAATTCGGAGCAGTATTTTTCACCCATACGTCGCGACAGGCTTTTGATAAGAGGCACGAAAGGTGAAATAAACAATACCGCTGTAAGATATTTTGACCATGACGGCAAGCTTATAGAAGGTGAAATAACACTTAAAACGGCAGGCTTGCTTGAAGGCTTTTACAACGACCGTCTTGTATTTTTTGACCGTGTTTTATACGATTTTCCCTTCAAAAGTGCTCGTCTCAGTGAGGAAGAATGTGCAATTGCAAATTGCCTTCTTCATATGAGTGAATATATCAAAACGGGCAAAGAGTTTTATTCTTACCAAAAGGCATATGAAGATTATACGTATTTTAATAACATTTAATTATCTCAACGCAATTTATATTTGATAATTACTCACACCTCGGGAATACTATTCTCGAGGTGATTTTTTTATGCCAAAACAAGGAATGAAACGTCCAAGCCGAACACATACAAAACCTAAAAATGATTTCCCGCCTGTGCCCGAAATTCAAGGCAAGGCAAAATCCGGTAAAGTAAAGGCAAATCCTTTGATGGAAGATATCGAAACAGTCGGCACTGACTTGGGCAGAGACAACCTCGAAAACGACCTTCCACAGGCAGATATTCAGAATATAAAAGGAGACTAAAAATGATAGAGCAAGATACAATAAAGCTTCTCAGAGAATGTGATGCAGGCGTAAAAATGGGCGTAAGCTCCATTGACGATGTGCTTGATTATGTAGCAAACGACAGGTTTAAAAAGCTCCTTTCGGAATGTAAGCGCGAGCACGATAAATTGGACGATGAAATCGATTCTCTTCTTGACAAATACCACGATGACGGCAAAGAGCCCAACCCCATGGCCAAGAGCATGAGCTGGATGAAAACCAACATGAAGCTTGCTGTAAACTCTTCTGACGAAACAATTGCCGATTTGATGACAGACGGTTGCAACATGGGGGTAAAGTCGCTTAATAAATACCTTAACAAATATGAAGCTGCAGACGAGACAAGCAAAGATATTACAAAAAGGCTTATTAACCTTGAGGAAAAGCTGGCAGTGGATATACGCCAATATCTATAAAACGCAAAAAGGACGAGCAAAATGCTCGTCCTTTTAAGTTGTGTAAAAGTTAAATTACTTAATTTCAACCTTTGCGCCAACAGCTTCGAGGTCAGCC
>CAZNIC010000094.1:0-2280 GCA_964572985.1 uncultured Oscillospiraceae bacterium | reverse complement strand
TTCAAGAAACAAAACTGTTTATATTTTTTTAACAAATCCTTATAATTCTTGTTCAAGAAAGAATAAAATAAATCTATTTGTTCTTCTTTTGTCATTGTGGTTTGCTTATTAATATATAATCCTTATTGTAAATATATGCTTCATCAACTGGTAACAATATTCTCCATTCTCCCTTTTCTGTATTATTTCCTTTATCCTTGATATTTGATACCCATTCCCATTGTGGTTTCTTTTTCAACGTTGACAAGTTCCAGACAAGTATTGTTCCGTCTTCCATGAAGTTTACATACATTGGTACAACACCATCAAACCACCAATCATCCTTCATTCTTGCATAGTGTTGGGGTTCGATAAATATTGTTGTTGAATCATAATAACCACCCCATCTGTTAACCAATTCAACAGTTGTCTCGTTCTTGTATTTGCCCTTCCTGTTCTTTAACTCAATCTCTGTATAGGTATTTAAGGATGTATATCCACTAGCATCATAATACCATTTTCTTGGTGTCTTACCCAATTTATTTAATCTTAATTTTTCGTTAAATAATGTTAATAACTCATAATCCTTTTTTTCATTTTCATTAAAAAAATCTTCATCTTTTGCCATAATCGTCAATTTTTAAATTTTTATTATTTATTTTTAATTTTACAAATCTTACCAAGTTGAGTATCAAACCAACTGGTAACATTATAATATATGTCAAATCCAATGTCATTTCTTGTAATCCTTTTTTTATCATTGGATATGTTATAGTTATACCTAACCATAATAAAAGTAAAATCGTTTCATTATTCATATTTTCAAGTCTTTTATTATAAATATCAAGAAAATTGAAAAAAGTTAAAAAATATTTAATTTTTTTTTGATATTCTTTTAAAAGATAAGAAAAAAACCTTATTAAGTAAATACTTAATAAGGTTTGATAAATAAAAATAATTAAAATTTATATGAAAAAGATTTTTTAATGAAAAAGAACTTTAATTCAAAAAGGTGATGTTTTCATCCTTATCTATTGCTAGGTTAAGTCTAATGGTTGTAAAGTCTTTGTTGAAAGATGATTCATAGTAATTGTATACATGAACCTTATTTCCTTTCATTGACTGGTAAACATTATAAAAATCACCTTGTTTTGCTTGAAAACTCCTTTCTATGTATTTATATCCATCTTCACCCAATGGTGTTATTTTCCATCCTATTGGAAGAATGCACTGTAATAAACTGAACATCTTTATTCTCTGGTTCATATACCTATTCAACACATAACATACATCTGCTATGCTTTTTTCAATCTGATACTGCTTGATGGTGTTCGGTCTCATAACTTAACTGGTTTTTGTTTGCTAAGTTCCAGATAAACAGACAATTATCCAAGGAATTGAAGTATGTTCTAGAGATTTTTAACAATTAAGCGTTTTAAGACGATTCCTGACACTTTCTTATATAGCGATGATACTTTACATATCTTTGGTGTTAAAGTCTCGGATAACGCCTTAAAATGCCCTTATTCGTTGAGTTTAATGTTTTTCTTGTCCTTTTTGGTGTTACAGATAAATAATCTATGTCCGTTGGTGATAAAGTATATCTTGTTGTCAACCTCTATGTATTCATATTCATCATTGAACTTGATGTTCCTTAATTGCTGTGTTGCTTGATGAATGTTCTTTACTTTTGCCAACAGTTGTTTTTCCGTTGCGTTTTCCTTCTTGAACAATTCCTCTAGTTGAAGATGTTGTTTGTTTATGTACTGCTGGAGTTTCTTTCTTATTAATGTCTTGATGGCCATAGTTATATCATTAGTTGAAGTTCGTTACCGTTAATTGAAATTTGTGTAATAAGATTCTTTGGTATATTGTTTTTGTAATAAGACTTGAAATAGGATTTGAGTTTGTTTACAGTCCAATTGAGATTAACACATTTTTTCAATTCTATTTCCATTCTATAACCAAAGATTTTAATATTGAAGTAATCTGTATTTTCTTCAATTAAATAATTGTCTAGTCCAGATTGAAGATAGTTATGAGCATATTGAACTATCAATCTATGATACACAACTGTGTTGAAATCACATTTACTCAAATTTTCATATCTAGATAAATCATTTTTAATTAAAAATAAAAGATTTTTATTTAAATTTTTAAAATCATCATTTAAATTATAACTAGAAGAAACATCTTCAAATGTTTCTTCTTTAATATCATCTTCTATTTGATATTGAAAACATCTTAAAACTAAATCATTTTCAAGATAATTTTTTTCTTTTAAATATAAAAATAATTTAT
>CAZNIC010000093.1:0-2342 GCA_964572985.1 uncultured Oscillospiraceae bacterium | reverse complement strand
ATAATTTCGTTCATAATGAAAATGATTAAATGGTTAATAATTGATTGATTTTAGTGTAAACTTCTTGCCCTTATAAAAATTGCTAGTTTTTTATATTTACTATATTATTTACTACGTATGTAAGTGGATATTTTCTGAAAGCATGCTTTTCTATCAAAAGTGAGGAGGGGAATAAAGGGGTAATAGGGCAGCTCTTGACTAACTTTTATAGATATAGAAAGGGGAGTAGATTTTTAGTTGACTGAAATCTGGCATTCTCTCCATTAGCTACCCTTTTTAGTTATGCCTTATAGGAAAAGCGTGTAAATTAGTATGCCTTTATAGAATGGTATAAAGTCTGGATTTTTGATGTTTTGGGGAGGGGGAATTTATGTCTAATAGAGGGTATGCCCATAAAAAAACCTGTTACCATTTCTGATAACAGGCATTGATTAGCTATTCGTCGATAGCCTTCTCTATTTCAACTTCTCTTACTTTCTCCACCAGTACTGATAAGTTTCTTGTGTCTTCTGCAAATTGGACTTCATTATTTGTAAATCGTTTAAGTGCTTCCAACACAACATCCAATGGTTTGCCAATGTAAAGTTGTGCGTTTATTGCCTCAATTAAAAAACGGCTCAAAATAAACTTGGGTGAAAAGCCAGCATCTTTCATGGCATCCAATTTCTTCTTTGCACTCACTAAGTCACATGCTGGGAGTTCATCTGTACCAGCAATGTATTTCATTACTATGTCTTTTGTAATCTTGCCCTTTTGTCCTGTCAAGATTAACGAAATGGTTGAGAAGGTAAAGCCTTCTTTGACCTTTTCATTGATGAAGTCTACTGTTTCATTAGACTTTGTTTTGACAGCAGCCTTGATTGCATCTGCATTACTCCATGGCTTGACAACATTGTTCATGGTAATAACTGTTTGTAGAATATTCTTAGCATCCTCATCAATGATGCACTTGATAGGTTCTGCAGCCTTGCCTGGTTCGCTGGTCTTTCTAAGCACTTGAATTGCTCTGTACTTGTTGTTGCCATCTGTAAGAACATCCTTGTTAGCCCCATTGGTAACTGTACGTCCTTTATCGTCCACTAACTCAATGCCTTCTGCAAGAGCGGTGGCTGCTGGCACCAAATATAATGGAGTTAGCAATCCTACTTCTCTGATAGACTTGGCTAGTGCTTTCACATGTGGCGTTCTGTCTGTTACGTCACGATTGAACGACAAATAAACAATTTCCTTACCCTCAGCTTTGAGGGCTTCAACTGTAGTTACTTTCATCTTAATTTCATTTAATTGTTTAACACTTGCAGCTTGTCTTGCTACGTTTTCGTTTCTCTCTAAAGTCTTGTTGTCTACTAACATCTTTTTACCACCGTTGCCCTACGGATTTATCATGGCTTCTGGCACGCCTGTTAATTATCTCTTTCCGAATGCAAAAGTAAAAAGAAACCATATATGCAAGAAAAGAATAGAATAAAGGCTATGTGTCCCAAATGCAGTGTCTTTTTAGGACACAAAAAATGCGTACCAGAAGGTTTGACCTTTTCAGTACGCATTTTCTTATTTTAAATAGATGTGCTTTGTCCAATAGTCTTGTTGTACTATTGGTGGAAATTCTTCGTGGGCGTATTTACGCAATAAGTCTGAAAGCATCCTATTCTTTTTATTAGTTATAGGGTCACGTTCTAAATTATATTCTTCACCATGATAACCAACGGTATAGATAAGACGTGAAATAAACATCATCTTATCCGTAGAGACCGTATCTTTAAGATGCGGCAATATTGTAGCCTTTCTATCTTTCAAAAAGAAATAGAACATCTTTTTAAAGTACCAAATTTTATAAGAAACAGGCAATAGATTTCTATTCTTAAAATCAATAGTGGGTCTCTGGTCTATAAATTCGTCTAAACCAAGTTTGTTTAGAGGTTCAATTGCATCTTCAGGAGCATTGTCTAAAATGCAGTTGTAATTATTAGCGTAATAGTCAAAAACGGTTCTTATCAATTTGATAATATCTTCCCTGTCTGTTTCATAGCACTTGTTATTTCCTTTTCTCAGTGTAATGCTTGTTGTTTCATCCAACATTTTATAGAGATAGTTAAATTCTTCCAAAGTGCTTTTCTTTAATGTTGGAGCATTAACGGAAAAATCTTCTATGTAATCGTGGACAAATAAAAGAAGGTACCACAACTTACTCACGTCCAAACCAAAGGCTTCAATTGTGTTTTGTAAATCCTTGTTGTTTAAGAATTTTTCTTTGTAAGATGTATCAAGTTTACGATATTTGGTATTAGTGTAACTATTCAGCGATAGAAAACGAGTACTGTCCCTACTTAGAATAAAGCAAG
>CAZNIC010000092.1:0-2355 GCA_964572985.1 uncultured Oscillospiraceae bacterium | reverse complement strand
CATGCAAAACGTACTATGGATACTCTTGGTTATCACGTACCCATGCTCGAAACTGAATACAAGCGCGACGAATCACCCCGAAGAGTATGGGACGATTATTCTCCGCCACATTTTGACTACAAAAACAAATGGCTTGGCGACGGTGCGCGCAAAACCGACGGGTTTGACGTCTGGGACGAAACTCAGGAGGACTTTGCCGTGCTTTCCGCATCCGACAAGGATGGCTACGCATATTTTTACAACAACCGCGTGGGTGGTATAACACAAAACGACTATTACTCGGGTTCCGCTATTATGGTATGGAGCGACTCTAATATGCACGGCAGGAACTCAGGCAGCGAAAACTGCCGTACTACAGGCAAGGTTGACCCTGTGAGAATTCCCAAAGAAGCTTTTTACGCACTCCGTACAATGCACTCAAAAAGTCCCAAGGTTTATATTTTAGGTCACTGGAACTATCCTGACGACACTCCTGACAACTATAACTACCCCGAAAAGGAATGGAACGGTACATACTGGGAAAACACATCACGTCTCCTGCGCCGCAATCCTCATGACAAAACGGTTTATGTTATCGGTAGCGGTAGCTGTTATGCCGTAGAGCTTTATGTTAACAGGTCTCTCCGTGGCAGGTGCGACAATCCCGCAGATAATTATATTTTTGCTTTTCCGCATATTGACGTAACCGAGCATGGAGACATCGAAGCTGTTGCTTACGACAAAGACGGCGTGCGCCTTGCCTCCCACCGCATTGTAACTGCTGGTGAAAAACACAAAATTGTGCTCACACCCCATACAGGACCAAAGGGTCTTATTGCCGACGGCAGTGACATATGCTTTTTTGACGTTTCGGTAACAGATTATGATGGCAATATTTGTCCGCTCTCTTATGACCGTATTGACTTTTCTTTGAAAGGCGACGGTGTTTTCCTCGGCGGCTACAACTCAGGCACATATGATGAAACAAGCGTTATTCACCAAAATTACTGCTATGCTGAATGCGGAGTTAACAGAGTTTTTGTACGCAGTACACTTCACGGCAAAGACTTCACGCTGACGGCTTCATCTAAAGGACTAGAGGGCGCGTCGGCACATATTAATATGACACCTTTAGAGATAAAAAACGGCTTATCACTTACATCACAGCAAGCACAGCCTAAAAATACATTCCGTTACCTGCGCAAAAACGTAACAGAGGATGTCGTAAGAAATTATAAGCCGGTTACAGTAAACCCCAAGGATATTTACACCGTTTTAATAAACGGCGAAGAAATCAAATTTAAATCCTCTCCTTACCGCCCCGACACATCCTCGGGTGTATTGTGTGCGGTGCGTCCCGTGCTTGACGCATTAGGTGTAAAATACACATACCGCAACACAGGCAAGCTCACTCTCGCACTCTCGGAAAAACCCGTAAGCATTACTGAAGGCGAAACAACAATCAGAACAGGCGACGAAACAAACCTTACCAACGCAGAGTTTTATGCAGAACACGGCGAAATCATTGCCGAAATTTCCGCAGTTATGGAATATGTAGACGGTGTTACAATCCAAACTGACGCAAAAACAAAAACAGTTACAATAACAAAATAACAGCAAAAAAAGTATATTTCCCGAAAGCATCGCTCCATTTCCAGAATATTCCCATAGCCTCGGAATATTCGTTAATGTAGGTTTTATAGGCAAAAACTGCAAGACGACTTGTTTCCTCATTAATTCCTTTTACAAGACCAACACTGTCTCCCCCGTGGTTTAAATGGAAGTACTGTCCTTTTTCCAAAACAGGATTTGTGCCATCGGGATAGGGGAAGGGCACAATGCCTATGCCATTGCCTGAATAATCTCGTCTTATTTTCCAGGGAGCACAGTTTGTAAAAAATGTTTTTCCTGACGTAAACTCAGTTCCGCTCAACCAGCCGGAATTATTGGCATTTTTTTCAGCGGAAGCGTAGGAGACAAGTCCCTTTTCAAAAAGCCCTGCCGCAAATTCAACTGCACTTATTGCCTCAGGTGTAGCCGCATTTACATTTTCTCCGTCATATACGCTCGCCCCAACAGAGTGCAATGCCTGTTCCGCAAAATATGTGTAGTTTGTTTCAAAGGGAACAATTTTATAGAAGCCGGTATAACTTTCACAATATTCACTGATAATACCCATATATTTTTCAAAGTTTGACCAGGTCCACTCTCCGCGGTAATACATTTCCGCAGGGTACAGTGTTGTGCCGTCATCCTCTTTAGTTCCGGAATTTTGTCCAGCATCGTTATATTATAAACAATGCGCCAAGTGCTTACAAAGTGGTATATCGCACCGCATTTGCCAAAGGCAACTTCGTTTGCACACAGTGCAACATC
>CAZNIC010000091.1:0-3411 GCA_964572985.1 uncultured Oscillospiraceae bacterium | reverse complement strand
AAGCTTTCTATTCCCGACGAAAACGGAGATACAGCATTTACATACGGTCCTTATCAGATGGTTCAGTCCACAGGTGCGAGACCCTATGCAAAGTATGCCTCCAATGGCGTTGATAAACTCTACGTGACATATACAACAGGTCACCCCGACAACGAACAGCCCAACTGGGTATACTTTAACCAGATTGATATCGAAACAATGACACTTGAGGATATCAACGGCAACACAATGAGTACTATTGCAAACGGTGCGTTAAGTGTTAATAAAACAGATACAACACAGACACATATCGTTGACACAGCACCCGGTAATATGCGTGACTGGGTATGGCAGACAGCTGTTGGCTCTGACGGCAAACCCGTTATCGCAATGGTAAGAATCAGTGGCGGCAAGACAAGCCACGATTACTACTACGTAAAGTGGAACGGAACTGAATGGGTAGCAACATTCCTCGCTAACGGTGGCGGTCATTTCCACCAGACTGCAGGCTTGGAAATGTGCTACAGTGGCGGTATGGCAATTGACCCCGACAACACAAATGTTATGTACTGCTCCGTACCTGTTGAAGGCGTGTTCGGCACAGTTTACGAAATCATCAAGTATACAATGAGTGACGACGGTACAGAAATTCTTGAAACTGAGCAGATTACAAAGAACTCTCAGAAAAACAACGTTCGTCCTTATGTAATCGGTAATAGCGAAGGCAAGGACATCCGCCTCACATGGATGAACGGCGACTACTACGACTGGATTGTAAGCGAAACTCGTCCTCTTGGCTACTGCACAAGAGTTATGGCAGAAGTGGCAATCCCCACAGAAAATGTAAACCTTACAGGCGCAGTTGCAACAGAGGATTATGCAGCAATTGACGGTGCATTCAAGTCCACAACAGAAACTGCAAATATCGTTGAAGCAGAGTTAAACGATGAATTCACGGTTTCTGCCGATATTTACCTTGAAGGCGACTACGAAGGAAATCTTCTTGACCTTGGAGATATTGAACTTTCCGTTGAAACAATGAACACACAGTACGGTGCTACAGCTACAGGCGACAGAGCAAGACTTGTTCTTACAGTTGACGGTGTAGATTACGTATCAAGCAATGTTTACGGCACAAGTGATTGCTGGGCTACATATAGTCGTGGTACAGGCGGTAACTACGGCGTTGAAAACTACCAGGGATATGTAAACCTTACAATTACTTCCGACACAGAATACGTAACAGTATACCGTGACGGCTTGGTTGACATTAAGGTAGCGGCAAATGCAGCTTGCGAAAACATTGCAGTAGGTGGCTTTGACGGCTTGGCAGACAACGTTGCAGCTTACGACAGAGTATTAAACCATGACGAAATCAAAGCACTTGCAGTAGTTGGCGAAGTTACAGAGCCCGATAGTGAAGGCAACGTTACAGTTACAAAGACTTACGTTGACATCGACGGCACAGTGATTGACACAGTTGAAATTACGCTTCCTGCAGGTACAGAAGTTTATAACTTTGTACCCGAAGAAACACTTACAACCGACGATGCAGTTTACGCATATGACAGCTACGAGGATGAAAACCATAACTACACAATCGTATATTGTAAGACTAAGGAATACGGCGAAAATGTCATGACAAACGGCTCCTTTGAGGATGAAAACGGTAATTTCAGCTTGGAAGGCTGGCTCAGCGCAAAGACAAGTGACACGTTTGGCAGCCCATATTCCACAAACCACTGTTATGCAGTAAATGAAACAAGTGTAATATCAAATAACACTACTACAAGTGCAACAAACACAATTCCTGATGGTGAATGGGCATTTGGTTCCCGTTGGAACGACGGTAGAGATGGGCTTTGCTCACTTAAGAGATATGTTGCAGTAGAAGCAGGCAAGACATACGAAATTTCTTATATGGCTAAGCACAAGAGTGGTGCTGACGGCGGTTATATTATAACAAGCCTTGTTGCAAATGAAGGCGATGGTGAATCCAATACAACCAATGCCGGCTATATTGGAACAGAATGGACTCGCGTTACAAGAACATTTACAGCTACAGAAGACACAGACCACGTTCTCTTCTGGTTCCGTTGGTTAGGCGATGGCTCAAACACAGGTAACGGCCCCTTCTGGTACTTTGATGATTTCAGCATCCGTGAAGTTAGTGACGTTGAAGTTGTTGCAGTAGCGGTTGACGGTGAAGCTGTTAAGACATACGGCACACTTAACTTGGGCGAAGAAGACGGCACACTTCCCGAAAATGTAGTCGGATATACTGTTACAACAGGCGACGAAACAAAGTATGTGGGCGCAGGCGCACTTACAGTTTCCGAAGGCGACGAAATCGTAACAGACTACATCAATATTGAAATGGTAACAGGTGCACAGGTTCGTTACGGTGGTGGCGTTGACAAAAACGGTAAGGTAAATGCAGGTAATGGTCTCAGATTTATTGCACAGGTTGACCGTTCCTCCGTTCCTGGCTGTGTAACAGGTTATGGTATTGAAATTTCTGCCGAAGGCAGCAGCGAAGTTGTTGACATTCCTGCAGTAAATTGGCAGGACGGCGACAGCCAGACAATCTTTACAGCAGCAATCACAGACCTTGCAGTTAGTAACTATAACCGTAAATTCACAGCTAAGCCTTATGTAAATGTTGAATACACAGACGGCACAGTAACTAAGATTTACGGCACTGAAGCTATCACAAGAAGTATTTATCACGTAGCGGCAGGCTTGCTTAAGAATGCTGATTCCGACACAGTTGACGGTGGCGATACTGAATATAGTACAGAGGCTTACGGCTTGTACGATGTTCTTAATGCTTATGTGAACATGGTTGGTATCCGCCTTGATATGACAGCAAACGGTACATTTACAGCTCGCACAGAAGGTAATGGTGCATATACAGGCGATATCTTCTTTGATGTTACAAGTGAAAAGGTATCAGACGGTGTATATGAGGTTACTGTTACACCTGTTGACACATTCTCAAACAAAGTAACAATTATGAGCTATTGGACTGAATTTGTAAGAATTAACAACAACCACACTGTTGTTGCAGCTAATATTTCAGATTCTATAATAAACGAAGACGGCAGCGTAACATTTACATTTACAGTTCCTCAGAAATAAAATTACAATAAAAAATCCTCGCAGAATACTCTGCGAGGATTTTTTCTCTTGAATATGAAATAATATTGTAGTACAATATTATTATAGTTTTTTTATTGGAGGAATAAATTATGAAAAAAGTTTTGGCAATGGTGCTGGCTTTTTGCATGGTTATGGCATTTGTGCCCGCAATTAGCTTTGCGTCAGGTGACACAGCTGTTGTAATCACGGCAAATACGACGGCATTTTTCACATCGTCAAGCTCACTTTCTACTGTTGAAGGCAGCAGTGAGAGCGGCGGTAGCTGTGTTT
>CAZNIC010000090.1:0-3597 GCA_964572985.1 uncultured Oscillospiraceae bacterium | reverse complement strand
CGCAAATCGGTTTAACTGAGGGTCTAATCTTCATAGTGAATTCCTCCTCAAATGTTTTAATACGAATTTTTACCAAAATTGTGCTTATTTAGCACGCCATGTAATTCTGCCGCGAGTAAGGTCATAGGGAGAAAGTTCAACCTTAACCTTGTCTCCGGGGAGAATTCTGATAAAGTTCATTCTGAGCTTACCGGAAATGTGTCCGAGTATCTGATGACCGTTAGAAAGCTCAATCTGGAACATTGCGTTCGGAAGAGCTTCTATAACAGTACCTTCCATTTCAAGAACATCTTCTTTAGCCACGGAAATTACCTCCTAATCTGAAACTTTAGACTTTAACATGAATTTTAATCTCTTTAATTCTGCTCTCATAAGAGCGTCAACGGTATTTTCGCCGTTTTCCAATCTTTCGCGTACAGCATCTGACGAAACCCCAACCTCTTCAAGATGAAGAATGTTTTTCTTCTTAGGGTTGGCAATTTTACGTTTTTTGCCGTCTGCTAAAAGAGCAAAGCCGTCTTCTACTGCTGTCACAAAGAACATTTCACCGTCGTACTTACCTTTTTTTGAAATAACAACATCTGAAATTTTCATATGCGTTACCTCAGTGTAAGTATCTTAGGTCCGTTCTCTGTAATCGCAACAGTGTTTTCATAGTGGGCGGAAAGCTTGCCGTCCTTTGTTGTAACGGTCCAACCGTCAACTCGGGAAAACGCAACATCCTTTGTGCCCATATTTATCATCGGCTCAATTGCGATTACCATGCCTTTAGTCAGTCTCACACCTTTACCCGCTACACCGAAATTCGGAATATCGGGAGATTCGTGAAGCTCACGCCCCACGCCGTGACCGACAAGCTCTCGTACAACACCGTAGCCGTTTTTCTCAGCATGAGACTGAACCGCAAAACCGATATCGCCTACGCGATTACCGTCTACTGCCATTTTCATGCCTTCAAAAAAGCATTCACGTGTTGTTTCGATAAGCCTTTTGGCTTCTTCTGATATATTGCCCACAGCAAGCGTTCTCGCAGCGTCTCCGTGGAAGCCTTCATAAAAGGCACCCACGTCAATGCTAACGATGTCACCCTCTTTAAGTATTACCTTATCTGAGGGAATTCCGTGAACAACAACCTCGTTGGGAGATATACAGCAGCAAGCGGGGAAACCTCTGTATCCTTTAAAGGAGGGCTTCGCACCTTCGCCTACTATAACCTTCTCCACAATACTGTTAAGCTGTGCAGTTGTCATTCCGGGCTTTATTGCCTCTTCGGCTGCTTCTAAGGCTTTTGCGACGATTAAACCGCTTTTAGCCATAGCTTCTAAATCTCGAGTAGTTTTAAGTGTAATCATATTATCACCTTATTCAAGACCGAGAGCCTTTCTAACTTCACGTGTTGTGGAATCAATCTGCTTTTTGCCTTCGGCTTTAACAAGAATACCACGTTCTTCGTAGAAGCTTACAAGAGGCTCAGTTTCTGTATGATACACAACTAATCTCTTTTTAACCGTTTCCGGTTCGTCATCTGCACGACGGATTAATTCTCCGCCGCACTTGTCGCACACGCCTTCCTTTGTGGGGGCATTGTACAACATGTGATAGGGTGTCCTGCACTTTTTGCATTCGCGTCTGCCGGAAAGGCGGTCAACAATAGCTTCGTCGGGCACTACGATTTCGAGAACCTTATCGATGCCGATGCCTAATCTCTCAGCGGCTTCTGCCTGCGGAATTGTGCGAGGGAATCCGTCAAGGATGAAACCATCCTTGCAATCGTCCTGTTTAAGACGATCAATTACAATATCAATGATCAGTTCGTCGGGAACAAGCTGTCCGTCTGCAATGAGACCTTCTGCTTTAATTCCCAATTCTGTCTTATCTTTAATTGCCTGTCTGATTATTGCGCCTGTGGAAACTGTCGGTATGCCGAGCGAGGCAGAAAGCTTTTCAGCCTGTGTGCCTTTGCCCGAACCGGGAGCGCCTAATAAAACCAACTTCATTTATTTCTTCTCCCCTTTAAATTACCCTATCTTATTCAAGAAATCCCTTGTAATGTCTCATTACCATCTGAGCTTCGATCTGCTTAACTGTCTCAAGAGCAACACCAACAACGATAAGAAGTGATGTACCTGTAAGAGAAAGAGCTGCAATCTGAAGACCAACAATGTTAGAGATGATTGTGGGGATGATAGCTACAACTGCAAGAGCAAGCGCACCGATGAGAGTAATCTTACCGAGTACCTTCTTGATGTAATCGCTTGTGGGCTTACCGGGACGGATACCCATGATTGTACCGCCGTTCTGCTTGATGTTGTTAGCAACTTCAATGGGATTAAATGTAATCGACGCATAGAAATAGCTGAATGCAACGATAAGAACAAACAGGAATGCGGGGTAGAACCAACCGCTTGTCATAAACTGAGCTACCTTATAAAGCCAGTGGTTTGCATTATTGTTAGCAAAAAGCTGAGCCAATGTTGCAGGGAAGGATACGATGCTCATTGCGAAGATAATCGGAATTACGCCGCCCTGAGTAATCTTGAGAGGGATGTTGGAGGACTGACCGCCATACATCTTGTTACCTACAACTCTCTTTGCATACTGTACGGGAATTCTTCTTTCTGCATCGTTGATAAGAACAACGAACATAATAGAGAGAAGTACGTATACAAGGAGGAGAATCCAACCATACCACTTAAGTGCAAGTAATGCTGTACCAATCATTGTAGGAATGCTTGCTACGATACCTGCAAAGATGATCATAGAGATACCGTTGCCGATGCCTCTGCCTGTGATCTGTTCACCAAGCCACATAAGGAAAGCTGTACCTGCCGTGAATGCAACGATGATTGTAATCATTGCAAGCCATTCGGGAACGCCTGCACCGGGCTTGATAGCACCCTGGGAGTCAAGAGTGAGGTAAAGACCCCAAGCCTGAACTGCACCAAGAACTACTGTTACATATCTTGTAATCTTAGTAATTTTCTTTCTGCCTTCTGCACCCTCTTTAGCCATTCTCTCAAGAGCGGGAATAGCAACGGTCAAAAGCTGCATAATAATGGAGCTGTTGATGTAAGGGGAGATTGACATTGCAAAAATTGTTGCGTTTGCCAAAGATCCACCGGAGAAAGAGTTCATAAGATTGAAAAGTGTGCTGCCTACCTGTTCGTTATTGAGCCAATTGGAAACAACGTTTGCGTCGATCCAAGGAACGGGCACAAAGCTACCGAAACGGAAAACAACGATAAGGAGTACTGTGTAAAGGATTTTCTTTCTCAAATCCGGAATCTTCCATGCACTTTTGATAGTCTGGAGCATGTTAGATCACCTCAGCCTTTCCGCCTGCTTTTTCAATCTTTTCCTTTGCGCTTTCAGTAAAGCGAACTGCTTTTACTGTGAGGCTCTTTGTGATTTCGCCTCTGCCCATGATTACTACACCGTCAAGAACCTTGCTGATAACGCCTGCTTCCTTAAGAGCCTGAGCGTCAACAACTGCACCGTTTTCAAACTTTTCGAGTGCGGATACGTTGATAGCTACATAATCGTTAGCAAATTTATTTGTAAAGCCACGCTTGGGAAGACGACGATACAAGGGCATCT
>CAZNIC010000089.1:0-3983 GCA_964572985.1 uncultured Oscillospiraceae bacterium | reverse complement strand
CCTTCTTTCCCAAACCCTTCGCGATTGTTCAAAAAATAAGTATATCGACAGTCTAAGAGGAGAGGCTAACGCCTCTCCTCTTTTTTCTCAAAAATTTACCATTTGGGGACAGACCCCTTTTGGTAAATTTTTACCACCTGGGGACAGTCCCCAAATGGTAAATCATATGTTTCGAATTTTATATCTTGATACACCTGTTACACGTTCAATCTGTCTCAAAGAAAATTTTTCTTTAAGTTTTATTAATATAGGATTTCGTCTTTCTTCCGGCATATATTTTATCGCTTCAAAATCATCAATCCCCATAGCTTTAATTGCAAAAATAACTTCCGTATCATTGATTTCGTCATCATGATACAGTCCAAATTCATTATTTTCGTTTTCAACATGAAACTCTTCATATGTATGCTTGGGCAAAATTTCAAACAAAAAATTTTTATCTATCAAACCCGGATTATCCGCAAGATAACTATTATAACTACTCCAGTTGTAATCATTTATGTTTTCAGCAATTCCCGCCTTAATCGGATTTTGATGAACGTATCTGACCAAATGTATAAAATATTCATCTGTTTCAACTGTTCTGCTCTTATATCTGCTCTCGGTTAAACTTCCCGATTTTCCGTATTTATAGTTAAACCACTGAGTGTACATTCCGATTAAACGTTTCATTATGTCTGAGACATCTTTTGGTTCAGTTTCCTTTATAACTAAATGTACGTGATTAGTCATAAGACAGTACGCATAAATTTGGAATTTTTTCTTTTCCTTCAATTCTTGTAATAGTTCTAAAAATTTTTCATAATCACGCTTATCAAAGAAAAGCTCAGTTTTATTATGTCCTCTGAACATAACATGATAGATACCGCTCTCACAATATTCTCTAGGTCCTCTGCTCATATACTTTCACCTCTAATCTAATTGTATATCAACAACACTTTACTGTCAACAGAAATTTACCATTTGGGGACAGACCCCTTTTGGTAAAAATTTACCACCTGGGGACAGTCCCCAAATGGTAAATTTGTTTGATAGGGGAGGGGGTTTTACTCTAACAACACAAAAAAAGGCAACCACAACGTGGTTGCCTTTAGTTTTGTCGCCTTATTGATTAGAAACCGAAGTCCTCTTCCTGGTCGAAGTCGTCGCCGTCTCCCCAATCAGGTTCGTTAGCATCGTTATCCAACTCATTATCGAGGTCGCTATCGAATAAAACATCTTCGAGTTCAAGTTCTAATTCTGCGAAAAGAGGCGATACGTATTTCTTCTTCATCGGGTATCATCCTTTCTCTCTATATATGTCACGCAGGAGAGTGCACAATGCACTCTCTGCGGGAACTGCGATTAATTTCGCTGATTATTCAGCAGCGGGAACTGTGAATGTGAATGTAAGAACACCAGCTTCAGAAACTGTTGCGTCAGAGATATATGTCTTAGCAACCTTGTTGTTGTTGTTAACTCTTACATAATCTGTCCACCATGTTGCGATTTCAGCAGGTGTACCCCAGCTTGCGTCGGGAATAATTGTAACTGCTACGCTACCGTCTTCGTTAACTGTGGATTCAACTGCGAAGAATACATCACCTGTGTACTTGCCTTCTTCAACTGTGATACCGTCAGCTGTGTATGTAAGACGGATACCTGTCTGGTTAACGTAAGCGTTAAGGATGTTCTTAACAACGCCGTCAACTGTGTAAGCTGCGTTATCAGCATCAGCTGTACCATTCTTCATGATACCTGCGGATACCTGATAAATGCTTCTTGTTACGGAATCTGTTGTGAATTCCTTAACTGTACCGTCAGCCATTGTAACCTTAGCATAAGCTGTAGCTGTGTACTTACGGTTGTAGTTGGATTCCTTCATGTTTGTGATAGCTGCGGAGAATACGCTGTTATCAGCATCCTGGAATGTTTCAGCCTTAACGTAAGCAACTGCATCGGAAGATTCAGCCTGTACCTTGATACCGAATTCAGCATCTTCAAGAACTGTATCTGTGTAGTTAGCTGTTGCAAGGAAACGAAGACCGGAGTCAGCAAGAGCGTCAAGCTTTTCGTCTGCTTCAAGTTCTGTAGAACCGATACGTACCTGAGCACCGCTTACCATTGCAAGACCAAGAGAAGCGGGAGCTGTGTTTGCGAAATCAACAGCTTCTGTAATGTTAAGGTTTTCGTTAGCCATGTAGTAGCCATTTTCTGTGCCAACTACAAGTGCGCCGGAAGCGTTAAGACGAACATCGTCGTCTGCTGCAACGTATGCAACGCCGTTCATTACGGAACCGTTCTTTGTAAGTTCAGCTGCACCTGTTTCTGTAACCTTAACAAGACCTGCGTCTTCAACAAGTACGTAAGAAGCCTGACCTTCGTAAGCACCGCCTACAACTGCTGCTTCACGTTCTGCAATGTATGCAGCACCGAAAGGCATCATAAGCATCATTGTAATTGTGTCATGTCCGCCTTCCTTAGCTTCAATCATAGCTTCTGTAATATCAAATGTTACTACTGTCTGATCTGAACCATAAACCCAGTCAGAGAAAATCATATTGCCGTTAAGAAGCTCAAGACTTTCCTCAGCAACACTTGCACCGTCAGTTAATGCTGTCCAAGCTTCGTTTGTTGAAATGTAAGCAGACATTCTGAGAGCTGTGTTACCATTTGCCCATGCCTGGTGGTGCCAGCTACGAACATTAAATGTTGCTGTAGCCTTCTGTCCGTCATTAAGTGTAACTACGGGGAACTGTACAAGACCTGTACGAGCTGTACCCATGTTTGCACCGAATTTCGCATATGTACCTTCACCGTTAGCGTCTATGGCAGGTGTATAATAGGATGAACCGCTGACACCTGCAACGAATACGCTGTTGTTGTTTGTAAGCTTAATACCCCAAATTTCATCACCGGAGATAAGAGCATCTTCCATTGCAGCATACTTGTTTTCAACTTCAAAAACCGTATATACCTGGTTGTTATCGTCAGCAGTAATAACTACTTCGGGAATCTTGTAGAAGTAACCATTGTAATCAGCGTCAAGGTAGAAGATTTCTTCCATACTAACTACAACTACTTCGCCAACTTCAACTACTTCGGAAACTTCCTTAATAACATCGCCATTTGTATTAACGAATGTAGCAGAAAGTGTCTGTGTAGCAGCGTAAACAACTGTTACTGTCTTAGCAGCTTCATCGTAAGAAACTGTCTTTTCGTAACCTGCAATGTCGGCAAATGTTGCTGCAAGAGCTTCTGCAGACCAAGCTTCCATTACTGTTACAGCTGTTTCGCCATCCATTGTGACGGATACTGTATATCCGTTCTTACTAGCGTTAGCATTAACCTTGATGTTGGAAAGTGTAACTTCACCTGCGCCGTTGTTTGTAAGAGCTGTGATAACTTCGATAGAATCAGAATTTGTTCTGAAACCAAAGTCTTCAGCTGTAGCAACTGCAACACCTGTAGCAGCATCAAATACTGTTACTGTGTACTTATCTGTGGAAGCATCTGCTTCAATGAAGTATCTGTAGTCTGTACCTGTAGCAAGTGTAGCAATTGTAGAGTCAGCAGTTGTTCTGCCACCGCTACCGTTACCGTTTACAGGACGGAAAGCACCGCTTGCCTGGTGACCAAAAGCAATCTGTTCAGGACCAAAGAAGCCTGCATCAGCTGTCTTAAGTGTGATGAAGAGGTCGCCGAAGGAAGCATAGTTAGCAATAAATTCCATTCTGAAGTCGTCAGAAATTGCTACGGGGAATGCAACCTGGTTTTCCTTACCTGCAGTCTGACCGTTTACAGATGTGAAACTGCTAAGTGCGAATGTTTCGTCATAAACCATAACCCTTACGGAAACTGCAAATTCGATAGCTTCTGCATCACCAAACTGAACTGTTGCTGTACCTTCAACTGTAGTTGTACCAACATCGTAGCTTTCGGGAGCAGTCCAAGCGATTGTTGCGTCAACTGTGCTGCCAAGGCTACCTGTAACTGCTACTGTT
>CAZNIC010000088.1:0-4109 GCA_964572985.1 uncultured Oscillospiraceae bacterium | reverse complement strand
TTGGAAAAAATCCCCAGCTGTTCTTAACTCCATTATTCCGTAAATTGCCCGTTCTACAGTCCCGCATACATACCCTTAAGTGCCAAAAGCTCTTCATGTTTACCCATTTCCTGCACTCTGCCGTCATTTATAACAACAATCTTGTCTGCATTTTTGATTGTAGACAATCTGTGTGCAATAACAAAGCAGGTTCTGCCGTACATAAGGTTTTTCATAGCTTCCTGAATTTTTATTTCGGTACGGGTATCAACCGAGGATGTAGCCTCGTCTAAAATAAGTATCTCAGGGTCGGCAACCATGGCTCTCGCAATACTAAGAAGCTGCCTCTGACCGACAGATACGTTCGATGCGTCGTCGGTTAAAACAGTATCGTAGCCGTCATGCAGTCTTTCGATAAACTCGTGACAGTTTGCCAGTCTCGCTGCATATTCCACTTCTTCGTCACTGGCATTGAGGTTACCGTAACGGATGTTTTCTCTTACAGACACTGAGAACATATGTGTATCCTGCAAAACAATTGCAATTTTTGCTCTTACTGAGTCTTTTTTAACATCCTGAATATTTGTACCGTCAATTAAAATTTCGCCACGGTTCACATCGTAAAAACGGGTAAGAAGGTTCACAATAGTTGTTTTACCCGCACCTGTGGGTCCTACAAAAGCAATCGTCTGACCGGGTTTTGCTTCAACAGACACATCCTTTAAGATAAGTCTCTTTTCGTCATAGCCAAAGTCAATATTTTTAACCTCAACATGACCTTTGACATGTCCGAGCTCAACATGATTTTCTTCGCCCAGATATTCGTTGGGTTCATCCATAACTTCAAATACTCTTTCGGCACCTGCCAAGGCCGACTGTATTGTAGCAAAAAGGTTTGCAATTTCGTTAATAGGACGGCTAAACTGTGTAGAACAACTCAAAAATACGATAATATCACCTATTTCAAGAGGTTCAATACCAAAAATCGTAACAACAGCCAAAAGTCCGCCCACAAAAGCAGTTACAGCATAGTTAAGGTTACCGAACATATTCATAATAGGACCTACGCTACCGCTGATTACCTGAGCTTTTACGGCATTTTCATAATAGTCGCGATTTTTCTTTTCAAATTCGTCACAAATCTGATTTTCTCGGCAGAAAACCTTTACCGCGTATTGTCCGGAGATGGTTTCTTCGATATGACCGTTGAGGTCACCGAGTGCTTCCTGCTGTCCTTTGTAAAACTTTGATGTGTACTTTGCAATCTTTTTTGTTATAAACAGCATCAAAGGCACAAGTACAAGCGTTACAAGTGTAAGCGGAATACTTATGTAAAGCATCATGCAAAAAGTACCTATAAGCATGATAACGCCCGAGAAAATCTGTGCAACGGAGGTTGACAGCGTCTGGCTCAAAGTATCAACGTCGTTTGTCATACGGCTCATCAGTTCGCCGTGTGTCCTCTTGTCAAAATACGCAATCGAAAGTTTTTCCATCTTAGCGAAAAGCTCCATACGTATCTTCTGTACTGTTCTTTGGCTGATTACTGCCAAAAGTACGCTCTGCACACCCTGCGCCGCCGCACTTACAATGTAAAGTGCAAGCAAAAGCATCAAAAGCTTTCCTATAAGCTGAAAGTCGATAGCACCGTCTACCACATATGATTTGATTTCATTGATTACAGGCCCCTGAATCCATGTTGCACCCAAGTTTGAAAGAGTGGAAAAAATAACGAGTGCAAACACAGCAGCAATTGCCAGCTTAAAGCTTCCAAGATAGCCTATAACTCTGACAAGTGTACCTTTTGCGTTTTTCGCCTTTTCGGTAGGTCTCATACCCGGTCCTCCGGGTCTTCCTCCGGGACCACCCGGTCCTCCGGGACGGCCCATCTGTCCACGTTGTTCTGCTCTCATTATTCTTCACCTCTTTCCATCTGTGAATAATAAATTTCCTGATATATATCATTGTTTGCCATGAGTTCATCATGAGTACCCACACCCACGATTTCGCCGTTTTCCATAACAAGTATCTTGTCGGCGTCTCTCACCGCGCTTATTCTCTGCGCAATCAAAATAACCGTGCTGTCGCCCATTTCTTCGTGAAGAGTTTTTCTTATCTTGCCTTCGGTAGCTGTATCAACCGCACTTGTAGAGTCGTCAAAAATAAGAATCTTCGGCTTTTTTATAAGTGCACGGGCAATAGAAAGTCTCTGCTTTTGTCCGCCTGAGAAGTTAACACCGCGCTGACCGAGCACCGCATCGTAGCCATCCGGGTTTTTGCCTATAAACTCTGCCGCCTGAGCACGCGCCGCAGCCAGTTGGATTTCATTATCTGTTGCATCTTCTTTACCCCAACGGAGGTTGTCGGAAATCGTACCCGTAAAGAGGATAACATTTTGAAGAACCATACCTATACCTTCGCGGAGTGTCTCGATATCATAGTTGCGGACATCGGTACCGTCAACCTTTACACGGCCCTCCGTCACATCATAAAGACGAGGAATAAGGTTTACCAAAGTGGATTTACCCGAACCTGTCGAACCGAGTATCGCCAAGGTTTCGCCGGGTTTTACCTTAAATGAGATATTTTTCAAAACGTCCTCGCCGCCTGCGTCCTTGTAACGGAAGGATACATTTTCAAATTCAACGCTGCCTTCCTGAATTTTCTGTGTGCGGGGCTGTGAATTGTTTACAATATCAACCTTTTCGTCCAACACTTCGCTGATACGGGCAGCAGAAGCAGATGCACGCGAAAGGGACATAAACATCATGCTCATCATCATAATAGATGACAAAATTCTCGTTGCATACATGATGAAAGCCGACACATCACCAACCTGCATTTTGTCTGCACCTACAAGGTTTGCACCAAACCACATGATTGCAATTACCGATACGTTCATTACAATCGAAACCCCCGGCATCATAAGTGCCATCAGTTTGTTTGCACGTATGGATATATCAACAAAATCGTCATTTGCTTCGCCGAAACGCTTTGTTTCGTGTTCTGCACGGTTATACGCTTTAACAACTCTTATACCTGTAAGGTTTTCCTGGATAACTGCATTTACCTTATCAAGCTTTCCCTGAACCACCTTAAAAAGCGGGAAAGTCTTCTTTATATTAATTGCAATAATACCCACAATCAAAGGTATTGCAATAGCAAATATGACTGCAAGGTCAAGATTGATTCTGCAGGCAAAGATAATACCGCCTATAAAAAGCATGGGTGAACGCACCATCATACGAAGTGCCATACCAACAATATTCTGCAGCATTACAACGTCATTGGTTGTTCTTGTAACAAGACTTGCCGTAGAAAATTTATCAATGTTTGAAAAAGAAAACTCCTGAATCTTTTTGTATATATCATCGCGGAGTCTGTATCCAAAGTACTGACTGGCTTTTGTTGCAAAATAACCGCAGCCTACACCGCCTATCATACCAAGCACTGCAACGCCCATCATCTGAATACCTTTTTCCAATATGTACATGTACCCTGCGCCTTCAATGATACCAACATCTACAATGTCGCTCATAATGCTCGGCTGTAACAGGTCACATAATACCTCAAGTATCATCAATACCGGTGCCAATATAACCCATGTCCACGCACCGTTAAGATATTTCAAATATCTTTTCATATGTTCTCCTCCATTTCCAAAAGAACTTTAAGCCTGTCACATTTTTTTGTCAGAAGCTTTTTAAACGCCTCGATTTCGTCCTCAGTAAAGTCCTCATAAATTTCCTTTTCCATATTTTCAATTGCTTCATCACATCTTGACTGGACCTCGCGACCTTTTTGTGTTATATAAACCCTCATAATCCTTAGGTCTTTCTCGTCGTTTTTTCGCTCAATCAGACCGTTTTTTTCCATGGTCTGGAGCATTACCGTAACCGTCGCCGCCGTCAAGTGTTCACGCTTTGCAATATCAGACTGTTTGCACCCGTCATTGAGTGAAAGATACTTCAATATAGGCGGCTGCCCTTTTCCAAGTCCAAACGAGCTAAGCGTCTGATGAAAAACAGTAAAATGAAGCCTGTTAACCTCTCTCACAAGCTTTTCAACCTCTCTCATGATACACCTCCCACAAAATAGTTAGCATACTAATTTTAGCATACTAACTATTT
>CAZNIC010000087.1:0-4134 GCA_964572985.1 uncultured Oscillospiraceae bacterium | reverse complement strand
CATAAACCAACGCAGGAATATAAAACTCCTGCGTCAATATCAGTGACCAATATTATCCCAATCAATGTCTTCGTCGTCAATAAATTCTCCGTTTTCTGCTTCTTCAAGGTCCATCTTCTCCTGAGGGGTAAGCTTTGTAAAATCAGGGTCCCAAGCTAAAACAAGTTTCTTGACAAAGGTGTAAGCCAACTCCTTATCTTCATCGGGCAGCATATCAATAAGCCTTGCTGCATCCATTGCAATACTTGTCATACTACTACCTCCTGTTATTTATAAATATCTCCTCTGTTTCCTATATCAATGACAAACAAAATGTCAATTTCGCCATCCTGCCCGTATTTGTATATAACTCTCCACGAGCCGACCCTTAATCTTTTTCTGTTGTCATCATAGCCCTGCATTACTTTTATATCACCAACAGGCGGATTTTGTGTCAATCCGTTAATTGCATTTCTTATTCTCTCAACACTCTTTTTATCAAGTGTTTTTAAAAACTTAATCGCTGTTTTAGAATAACGAATAGTCATACCACAACTTCCAATCTATTATTCTCAATATCATTTTATCATATTATAACTTAATGTCAATCGCCTTAATTGTAAACATTTAATATACAATACAACAATTGCCAAACCTTATGGTTTCTGGGATTTGTTTGACAATCCTCCCGTCACACTTCGTGTGCCACCCTCCTTTACACAAGGAGGGCTTTTTAGGCTCCCTTGGTAGGGCAGCGTAGCGGCAATTCGGTAGTGAATGACAGTCCTGTGAACTGTCAGAGCCGAATTGTGACCGAGCCGCAGCGAGAACTGTCACGCAGTGACTGAGGGATTGTATTTGATCCACTAAACTATAATCATGCAATCTCCGAAACTAAAGAAGCGGTATCTCTCGCGGACTGCAATATTATACGCATTAAGTATCTTTTCTTTGTCGCTAAGCGCGCTTACGAGCATAATAAGCGTCGATTTGGGCAAATGGAAGTTTGTTATAAGTGCCTGTGTAATCTTGAACTTATATCCCGGATAGATAAATATATCTGTCCAGCCTGATTTTGCAACCAATCGGCCGTCCTCTGCGGCGCTTTCAACCGTTCTGCAGCTTGTTGTGCCTATACAGATTACTCTGCCACCATTATCAATGGTTTCGTTAACCGTCTTTGCACATTCATCAGTCACTACATAATATTCCGAGTGCATTTTGTGCTCTTCAACGTTGTCGACCTTAACGGGACGGAATGTGCCCAATCCTACATGAAGTGTGAGAAACGCCAGCTTTACGCCCATATCTTCAATTTCCTTTAATAGTTCGGGTGTAAAATGAAGCCCCGCTGTAGGTGCTGCCGCACTACCCTCATGGACAGAATATACCGTCTGGTACATTTCCTTATCCTCTAATTTTGCGGTGATATACGGCGGAAGAGGCATTTCGCCCAATTCCTCAAGCACGTTTTCAAAAAGCCCTTCGTAGAAAAACTCAACAACTCTGTTTCCGTTATCTAAAACTTCTTTAATCTCGGCAACGAGCTTTCCTTCACCAAAAATTACTCTAACGCCTTCTTTAGCTCTTCTTCCGGGCTTTAAGATAACTTCCCATTCGTTTGTGCTTCGTCTTGTTAAAAGCAAAAATTCCATAGCCGCTCCCGTGCCCTCTTTAACACCGTAAAGACGCGCAGGGATAACTCTTGTATCATTTAACACAAGGCAATCACCGGGCTTGAGATAGTTTTTTACATTGTAAAAATAATCGTGTCCTATCTCGCCTGTTTCCTTATTTATCGTCATAAACCTTGCCGCCGCACGGTCAGCGAGAGGATGCTGTGCTATAAGCTCCTCCGGCAGGTAGTAGTCAAATTCTTCTGTATTCATATTCCTGTATCACTCCACTGTGTTTCTTCATATGTTGTATCTTGCCAAGGTTCTGTTTTTTCAACTTCCGTTTCCTCATATACCGGAAGCTCTGTTTCCTCATAAACGTCCACAGGTGCTTCCACGATAGCAATATCCGTGAAATAGAAATTGAGTATATCCTTGTAGGTATATCCTTCGACAGCCATTGAAAACGCACCCCACTGGCTCATGCCCACAAGATGTCCCCAACCGTGACCGTTAAATGTGTATGAATCATAATAATCCGATTCTTCCTGCACGATAACAGTTCCGTAAGGGATTTCCTTCACACCTTCTCCTGTCATGGCATAAGTGGGATTTGTAACAGTTACAACGCCGTTTGCTGTGAGAATATTCTGCGTCACAACCTCAGGCATTTCACTTATTATCGGGGCATTGGTGTTTTTCTCGATAGTATATGCCTGACTGTTAAGCGACAAAACTGTTCTTGTCTGTGTTTTTGTAACGGTTTTTTCTCCCGCCGTTCCCACAAAGGTAAGCTTTATTACACCGTTATTGTCACTCATTTCGTCAATTCTTATGTCACAAAGCTCGCCTACGCCCATATTCTTTGAATTAAGAATATTTTCAATCTCAGCCTTTGTATAAGTTACGCTCCAGTTGTATCTTGTGGCATATTCCTCTTTTTCGTGAATATCCTTTTTACCGCGAAGATATCCAAGCGCAGTTACCCAAACATTTTCGCTGTCCTCGGTATAACCGCCGTCACAGGAAAAATAGTAAAGCGGTACAATCTCGTCTTCATATGTTACGGTAACACCGCGGGTCTCTTCTACCGCAAGGCGAGTGCTGTCAGCCTCTGATTTAACACCGCCGTACACCTGACAATGCTGTGTGTCACATATATCAAATCCGCCTGACGTATGCTTGCCTGCAATTGTCATTGCATAGTTTCGGGCACATACCGCTTGTGCCTTTAATGCCTCCAACGGCCAATTGGCACTCATTTCCTTACCAAGTAAGCTCGCAAGATAGTCATCAGTATTCACAATATTTATTACGGTTATTTTGTCGCTGTTATTATGCAACTCAAAACTTCCGCGGTAGGCTGTATCGTCAAATTTTATCACACTTTCGCCCGAAAGCACTACTGCCGACCCAACAGGCGAAAAATAATCACTTGCAAGCGTGCCACCATACGTATAAATTTTGCACTTTGTATACGCAGGAAGGGTTGCAATATATGTACCGTAATAAGCATCGGTAACATAAACATCACTTTCCGAATAAAACCATGCTTCGCTCTTTGCCTCCGAGCCGTAACTGATACCAACTCGCAGCAAATCGATATATACATTTTCTTCTGCAACTGCGCTCACAGAAAAGCAAAAGAAAACCATTATTACCAAAAGAATCAGCGAAATTTTCTTCATTCTTTCCATCCTTTCAAGCTTTTGGGGTTTTCGACATAACTCCCCTTGTATACTATAGCATATTCCATTCAAAATATCCACCCCTATTTTGAAAAATTATTTGACATTAAAAGGTTGGGGTGGTATTATAGATTAAAGGTTTTTAGGCTATGGTCTTTCCTTTACGCAAAAATTCAAATTTTAGTAAGGTCGTGTTAGTAATGAACAAGAAATTAACAGTAGCCGTTGTAGGCGCAACAGGTATGGTCGGCAGAACTTTCCTCAAAGTTCTCGAAGAAAAAAAACTCCCCGTGGACACATATTACCTTTTCGCATCCAAGAAGAGTGCAGGCAGCAAGGTTGAGTTTATGGGCAAGGAATACGTTATTGAAGAACTCACAGAAACATCTTTCGATCGCGGTATTGATATTGCTCTTTTCTCCGCAGGCGGTTCCACAAGTGAAAAGTTTGCTCCTATTGCCGCTTCCAAGGGCTGTGTAGTTATAGATAACTCCTCCGCATGGAGAATGAATCCCGAAGTTCCCCTCGTAGTTCCCGAGGTTAACCCCGAGGATATCAAATGGAATAAGGGTATCATCGCAAACCCCAACTGCTCCACAATTCAGGCTATGGTAGCACTTAAGCCTCTTGATGAAAAATACAAGATTAAGAGAGTTGTTTACTCCACATACCAGGCAGTTTCCGGTGCAGGCGTAGGCGGTTGGAATGATCTTGAAAAGGGCTTACAGGGCGAAAAACCCACAAAGTTCCCCCACCCCATCGCAGGCAACTGTATTCCTCATATTGACGTTTTCCTTCCCAACGGTTACACTAAGGAAGAAGAAAAAATGATTAACGAAACAAGAAAAATC
>CAZNIC010000086.1:0-4141 GCA_964572985.1 uncultured Oscillospiraceae bacterium | reverse complement strand
ACATCCACCCCACCAAAGATATGACCATATAGCCCAAGCAAGTCCTTTGGTAAAATCTGTTTCGTATTCCTTATTATATCTTTTGCCTAAGAGATTGGTCTCTTTTTTTAATACATAAATGAACATGGCCAATGATGTCATGACCACTATTAATGTTATCAATATCGTATTCATCATTATACTAAGTTACTTCACCACAAATTAAAAATACAGCAAAACAAGAAAAGTCTTTTAGTCCCAACCTTAACTTATTACTAAAATAAAAATTAATTATTTAAATTCTTTATATGTAATCTTTATTATTCTTCTATCATTATCTATTTCTATCTTTCCTAATCGTTTTAAAACTGATTGTCCTAATAACAATGGAGCTTTCTGATTCTTTACTATTGATGCTTTAACATTAGTTAGATTTAATCCTCCAAATTCTACATTTCGTAAATTCACTATCGTACCTTCACTAATATCACCATCAGCAGTCATATAATTTTGTTTACCTTGAACATCCTGTGAAGATAAATATTCATTTTTAAACATAAATGAAGCTTCAACATTTGACATAGAAACATCACTAGCACCTGTATCAAAGATAAAATGAAGTGGTAGATTATTAATAGTACATTTGACTTTACAAACATCTCCTTCTTTTGTAAATGGTATTTCTACTATTTTTTCTATAAATGTATCTTTTTCTAACTTCCCTTCTATCTCAGATAAAAAGAGTTCTTTATAATGAGTTACAAGAATTTTAAAATCATCTAAGTTGCGTATAGAATCTAAATCATCATCATTTTCCATATGATTGAATCGACGGTATCCTTTTTCTAAAGAAATTTTCAATTTTTCTATTGCCTTCTCGCTTTCCCCCATTCTAGAATAAAGACAAGCTGCATCGTAGTAATTTCCTGCATCAATACTATCAGCTTCAATAATACGATTCATAAAATTTATAGCCTTGTCATTATCTCCAAGAGCTAAAAAAGCATATTGAGCACAAGAGCTATTTTCTGGAATAGTATCTAATTCTATTACTTTCTTATAGTCTTTTTCAGACAATAATTTGTTACCTTTTAGTTGATACATATCAGCTCTACCCAAATACGCATATGCATACTTGGGTTCTAAAGCAATAGCCATGGAATAATCTTCAATAGCACCATCTGTATCATTTGTATTGTCTTTAAAAAAACCTCTTCTATAATACCCGTAATAAAAATCAGGATACTTGTTTATGTATTTAGACAATTGTAAAAGTGCCTCTTTTGTATTTCCAGACTCATATAATAAATCAGCTTTCTCCAATACATAATCATATTCAGTAGAATCTAGTTCAATAGCATAATCAATATATTCAAGTGCTGAAGGATAGTCACCTAGATTTTCATAACAAGTTGCAATTCTATATGCAGATATAGGTGAATCATCTTTTAGTGAACTCTGTTTATATTGTTCAATTGCTTTTTTATAATATTTACGATGTTCATTTATTACTCCCAAACAATACGGCCAATAGCCATCATTAGATTTCTTGATAGTTTGCACTCTAATTTTTGCCTCAATTTCAGTGAATGATGAATCGGCAACTTGTTGCATAAGATAAAATGCTTTATTGTCATAATTTAATTCCAAAGCTTTAATTATGTCGTCAATTGCTTCATTATATTTTTTAAGTCCAATATAACTTTCTGCACGAAATGAATATCCAGAAGCATATTCACTCGCCAATTTAGTAACATAATCAAATTGTTTAATCGCTTCAGCATATTTTTTTTGCGCATTAGCATTACGACCAATCCCCATATATCCCATTACGCTCCCTTGATTCAAGGATATAATTTTCTTATAATCTTCATCTGCTAAATTATATTTCTCCATTTCGAAATATAACTGAGCACGTTTTTCATAAATATCTTCATCATCCGGAGTATATTCAATAGCTACGTTATAATCTTTAAGAGCGGATTCTTTATCTTCTATATTAATATAAATTTCCGCTCTTATTGAATGAGCAAAAGCTTTATAAGTTTTATCCTTTTTAGGAATATGCTTAATAGCCAGGTTAACAGCTGTAATGGCTTTACCATACTCTTGAAGATGATTTCTAACTGTTGCAATCCATGCCAAAGCATATCCATTTTCTGGATTTTGTTCCAACTCTTTATTTAAATATTCTAAAGCTTCTTCTGTTTTATTGTTTTGAATAGCTTCTACCCCTCTATTATAATTATAAGTGTCGGGACGTTTTATGTTACTTTGTGCAAAACCAATAGAAAATGTTCCCAATAATACCATTAAGGTAAAGATGACTTTGTTTTTCATATGCTATATTTTTTAATTTATACTGCAAAAATAAATCAGCATTTCCATCTTATTTAAGATTCTATAATGTTTCTGTCTTTTAATAATATGGTATATACTTTATAGTTGCAATATTGCAGAACATAATTATTTCGTATCAATTAGTATTTAGCTTTTGATTTTTAAGCAAGGTCATAACAATATTCAATATTTCTTCTCCTGCTTTAATTCCTGATGATCTTGTAATTATAGAACTATTAATTTTTAAAGATGAATGTAAAGGGACGAATCTCAGATTTCCTTGTTCGATAAAAGACTTATCGACAGAACTGTCTCCTGCAGTAATTACCAAAGAAGGATTATTTTTTTTGCATAAATATTTCACTGCTAAAACTTTATCTAAGAAATCGGGAATTATATATAATTTTCGTCCTTGTAGTTCTAATTTATATCTGTATCCCTTTAATGATTTGACAATTGTATCAAAATGCATATTTGCTAATTTAAAGTTCTCAAATATTAAAGTGAAAAATGCATTTCTGTTATTTTTTATTTTGCAACACATATTATTAGATGAAACTAATATTTCTATGTCAGTCTTAATTTCATCAGTTGGGTATGTTGCTAGATTCTCTTTCATTAAATTGTCCCAAGTTTTATCTAAAATTCCATTTTCATAGATAGAAAAACCATTATCACAGACAATTATTGGCACATTACCATTTTTTAAAAAGCCAATTCGTGCTGTTTGTTCATAAGAACGCAATGTGCAAGGTATAAAAACGAAATCCTTCCGTACGAGTAGATCCTTAAGAAAATTTATTCCTTGTGCTGTCATATACGTTACTTCTTTGCTCTCATTGTATTCGACACAGGTGTGTTCTGGATACCCAGAGTAAATCAAAGTGCTATCTAAGTCTGAAAAAAAAAGAATCATTTTCATCGTAATAACGTAATGCATTCGTAATCCATAGTGTCATATTCTATTACTTCAACACCTTTAATCTTAGCTAAATGAAGAATAAATGACAAATCAGGATTGGTCTTATCTTTAACTAAAACAATATAGGGAACTCTACGAAGTAATGCCCTAGAACTTTCTCCAATACTAAGCTTTACTTTATTGATATTTGCAATTGGGAAGTCAGACTTTAGTTTTTCCTTTATTAATTCTACGCAACTATTTCCTTTTTCTTCATAATCACCGCAATCATAAGGGAATTTTGATTCAATAGCGTCTAGAAAGAAATTGGTAACATCTTGTTGGTTCAGATTATCAAATCTAACTGCTCCATGATAGTCTGACTCTGCAATATATTTATGATTTAATATTGTGCGACTAATAAGTCCACTAATTGTAGAATTTAAACAGGCATTAGGAATACAAACATCTTTTCGAGTACCGGCTATAGCTGATAATCTTGCAGGATCTGCTAATACTGCGAGATTAGGTGACAAGGATGCACCTGTTTCTTTATTATATTCACATATAGATTTTTTGAGTTCTGAAGTAATAGAACCTTTGCCTGTCCATCCATCCACAAAAGTTATTATCCCTGCAGGATGGATTCGTCTAATATAATTAAGAGCATTTTTATCTATACCTCTGTCCCTAATGATTGAGATGCTATAATGTGGAACATCTACATTATATTTAAATTTAATGTACCTTTTGATTAAAGCTCCTATAGGTGAACCGGCTCTGGCTAAGGATACAATAATAGTATTTAGACTGCTTTTTGAAAATATTTTGTTTGATACAATTTCTGTATATCTAGCTAAATCCTCAGCCTTGTATGCAAGCATATCATGGAATATTCGATTCACTTCTTCCGAAAGAGGT
>CAZNIC010000085.1:0-4417 GCA_964572985.1 uncultured Oscillospiraceae bacterium | reverse complement strand
CCTTCTTTCCCAAACCCTTCGCGATTGTTCAAAAAATAAGTATATCGACAGTCTACAAAAAAGAGCCTTTCGGCTCTTTTTTTATTGTTGATTATTAAGATTGTTCTGAGCATCCTCTGCTCTTTTCTGTATTGCTATACGTTCAAGCTCTTCTTCCCTTTTTCGCCACTGTTCATATATGCTGCAACCGATAACACGTTCCAGTGTTCCTACAATGAGCACAATAATACATGCAACAACCAAAAGCAAGCCTGCACCGCGTGCACTTATTTCTGAAAAAATCGTAGAAAGCTCACCAAGACTCATACCGGAGCCAAGTATAAGCACCAATAGAACAAGACCAACCACAACAGCCGTACCGAGCATAAGAGCTTGTCTTAAACCGTCCAACTGGTCCATTTTTGTGAAATCTATGCTGTTACCGCAGTTCTCACAGCCTGCTCTTTCCAGAAAAATTGTTTTAATTTTAATATCAGACCCGCATTTATTGCATTTAATCTTACTCATTTTTCCACAACCTTTTTCGTTAGTTACAGTATTTTTATAAACAAATGCCCCACAATGCCGTAGACGAAGCGTATTTGAAACCTGCAATGCAGGTGGGTGAAATCCGCGTCGGTTATGGGTTTCTCTCTTCGTCGGTTTCCCGAGGGAGAGCTTACACGCAGCGACCCGAGACTTTTCTCCCTAAATCAATGTGTTGGTTCAAATAGTGCCTCGCAATTTACGCACATCGCAGAGCGTCGGTCTAATACCATACAAGTATCATGCCTCAAAATTAGTCTTCAAAATCGAATTCGTCTTTATTATTTTCCTTGAAAATTTCGTAAATTGTGTCAAACAATGCTTCGTCTTCAACGCTTTCAAGCATTTCTGCACCGTCGATTTCAACGAGCTTCATAATGAAAACTTCGCCTTCTGCTTCACCTTCGATAGGTGTCATAGCAAAATAAGTATTATCCTCGTAGTTGATTTCGTCTAAGATGTCAAAATCCTCCATAGTTTCAAGAATTTCGTCCTTGTTGTTATCCATTGTAATCTTCCTTTCATATTCTTATTTGGCTGTCAAGATATGTTTGCAGAATAAGCACCGCCGCAATCTTGTCAACCTTAGTTTTACGTTTTTTACCGCTCACACCGCCGGTATCAAGCATGCGGTGAGCCTCTGATGATGAAAGTCTTTCATCCCACATGATAAGCGGAAGAGAACAGCGCTTTGCCAGTTCTTCGGCAAATTCACGGGTGTACTCTGCTCTGTGTCCCAAGCTTCCATCCATTCGTTTAGGCAGTCCCACAACAATTTTCTCAGCTCGTTCGCGTTTAATAACATCAATCACCTTTTCCAGCTGTTTTTCACGGTCACGTTCTTCTATTGTATCAAGCGGATTTGCAATTGTTTCGAGCATATCACTCACGCTTACTCCGATGCGGGCTTCTCCATAGTCAAGACCAATAATTCTCATCTTACACCTCAATTTAAATGTGTAAGATGATTATACTATACTTTTTCTGTCTGTGCAACAAAAAAATTATGAAATTTCTTCAATTTCTCCAACGGAAACCTCATATGCAGTTCTGATTTCAAAATCTTCACCGTTCCGTTTTGTGTATTCTCTCGATTGAAGTCTGCCTTTTATGAGCACATTTGTTCCCACAGGCAAATCCCTGCATAAAACAGCGTTTTTTCCCCAGCAAATTGTCGGGATATAGTCTGAGCGGTTAAACGCACGGTTGACCGCAATAATTACATCTGTTATTTCTCTTCCAAAAGGTGTTTTTCTGTATGTCGGCTCTTTGCATACATATCCGTTAAGCACAACGTTGTTCGGATTTTCCTCATCTGTTTTGTTTTCATCTATAGATTTTGCAAATGCAGTAAGTATAAGTCTTGTTCTGTTTTCATAGTTTTTATTATAACTTCTCAGCTGACCTGTAAGTGATATATAATCACCGTCATTAAGGCTGTTTTTTTCTATGAGCTTTTTGGGTACTGTTACCGGAAGTGAATCAATAACACCCGAAAGTCTTGACACCTTAAGTGTAAACTTATAAAACTCTTCATCCAGAACATTGTGACTATAGGACACATCTCCGTCTACTGTACCCTGCAGGCTTATAAAATTATTTTCCATTACAACACAACTCCTTTATGTATAAAAGCACGCTTTATTTAATTATATGCAATATTTTTTTGTATATTACACACTTGTCTCGGCATTTTCCCCGTCCTTTATACATAGAGTATATAAATGAGGTGAATGTAGTGGTAATTGTTATCAAACGCGGCATTATCTATTTGGGCATAGGATTAATCATTGTATTGATTGCACTTTCCTTGAGCAACACCACCGCTCCTGCCGCAAGTTTCAGTCACGAAAACTACAAATGTATCATATTAGATCCCGGGCACGGAACTCCCGATGGCGGTGCAGTGTCAAAATCGGGCACAATAGAAAGCACGCTGAATATTCAGATATCAAAAAAAATACAAGAGGAGCTTACCGAACGCGGATATAACGTTGTAATGACCCGAGAGGATGAAAACGGACTCGACAAAAAGAAAAAAGCCGATATGAATATGCGGCTTGATATTATGAAAAACACTCCTGCCGACATGTTTGTCAGCATACATATCAACAAATTCAGTCAATCAAAATACAGAGGCGCCGAAACTTTGTACTCCTCAAATTTTATGCAGTCTACTCTCCTTGCGCAGATGATTATGGATAAAATCAAACTGATTGACCCCGTCAATCAAACCCGCACAATAAAAGAGGCTGACAAATCTCTTTTTCTCATGAAAAACGCTTCGCTTCCTGCTGTTATCGTAGAATGTGGTTTTTTATCCAATCCCGACGAAGAACAACTCCTCAAAGACCCCGACTACCAGGAAAGATTAGCCTGTGCAATATGCGACGGGATAATTGAATACTATAATAATATTGATGACTATGAAAAAATCAATACTGTACAAAGTGAGGTTGAATAATGAAAATTTTTGTACTTACAAAAAAGAGTATTATACTTGCTGCAACAATTCTTCTAATAGCTGCGGTAAGTTTGCCGGCGGTTTATGAAACGGTTGCCACATCGGTAAGCTCAAAGGAGCTGCCCATTTACTCAGTCGAAACATCTGACAAAAGAATTGCAATCACCTTTGATTCGGCATGGAACGACGATGATATCGACAAAATAATTGAGGTTCTTAATTCGCAAAACTGCCCGTCAACATTTTTTGTCACAGGAGACTGGGCAGAACGTTTTCCCCAAAGCTTGATAAAACTGCATAACGCAGGACACGAAATCGCATCTCACAGTTATAACCACACCCTGTACTCCACCTTATCAAAAAACGAAATCATAGCCGACATGGATAAGTGCGACGATGCAATTGAAGACGTAATAGGCATACGCCCCACTCTTGTCCGCGCACCCTCAGGTGACTATACTAACAATTCAATTCTCGCTTGCAAAGAAACCAACCGCTACTGCATCCAGTGGGATGTGGACAGCTTGGACTGGAAAGAACTTACCGAGGAAGAAATGAAAAAACGTATTTTCGACCGCATACAACCCGGTTCTATCCTTTTATTCCATAACGGCACAAAGCAAACTGCCGATGCCCTCCCCGGTATATTAACAGCCCTCAAAAACGAAGGCTATACCTTTGTAAAAGTCTCTGACTTAATCTACAAAGAAAACTACTCAATCGACCATACCGGCAGGCAATTTCAACAATCGTAAAAGACTACGCCTCGGTGTCCCGACACAAAAGCCCGACAGTTCCTGTCGGGCTTTTTGGATTAATTTGTAATTGAATTCATCAATTCTACAGCTTTTACAACAATTTTAATGGGCATTTCTATCATGCAATAATCAGCATCATAGTCTTTTACATTTGCTTTTTCCCATGCTGCATAAAGAGTAAAGCTTGCTGTTACTCTGTTATCAAAATTATAAGAATTTGTAAGTTCTGCATCTGTATACCAACCTGCAAAAACATAGCCTTCCTTTAAAACTCTTTCAGGCTCACTAAGACAATGCCCGTTTGCAACTCGCACGCTCTCTATTTCTTCGCCACCATTTGTTTCAAAGGTGATTGTATGCTTTTCAACACTACCTCCACTACTGCGTTTTTGCTTTTCAAGGGTAATTGAATTATCAGATACAAACATAGCTTTCTTTATTCCGTTTTCGTCAAGCTGGATATCGGCGATTTCGTGAACTTCAAAATTATCACCAAAGCCTTCATGACTTATGTATAATTCGCTATTAAATTCAATCTGGATTTCGCTTGATTTATACTTATCACTACTGTTCCCCGATAAGGTGAGCTTTACTGTAGTATCGTCAACCCTCTCAACAGTTGATATTGAAAGCTCGTCGTTGCCAACTATTTTCCAATCGTTTTCAATAT
>CAZNIC010000084.1:0-4604 GCA_964572985.1 uncultured Oscillospiraceae bacterium | reverse complement strand
CGGCGGTGTGGCGGGATATAACAACAGAACCCTCACGAACTGCTACTATAATACCGACACCTATTCCGGTAGTGCGGTGGGCGAAGATGTAAGCAATAATTCAAAAACTGCCCAAGTCACTTCCGACCAGCTTGAAAGCGGCGAGGTTACGTACCTTCTGAATAATGGCGTAACAGACGGCAGTCAGGTATGGTACCAGACCATAGGCGAGGCTGATTATCCGCAATTTTCAGGTAAGACGGTTTACCTTGAAGACGGTATTTACTACAACAAAAAGATTAGCGTAACACTTGACGGTGTGGGAACTGACACAGATGGCTATATCGTTTTAGGTACAGACAATGAGGATGGTACATATTCACTTCCCGAAAATGTTGTAGGCTACTATGTTGATGATAGCTTTGTTGACGCAGGCAAGTATCAGGTTTCAGGCGGCGAGGTTATCACAACAGTTGACTTTAACGTAACAATGTTAAACGGTGCACAGGTGCGTTACAGCGGAGGACTTGACGAAAATGGCAAAGTTGACTCGGGCAACGGCTTGCGCTTTATTGCACAGGTTGACAGAAGCGGATTTGACGGTGAAGGCTACGGCATGAGGATAACAGCAGAGGGTAGCACAGCTTATACAGAGGTTGATGCGGAAAGCTGGCAGGATGACACAACCTTCTCAGTTGCTATAACAGATATGGCGGTAACAAACTACAACCGTAACTTTACAGCAACGCCCTACGTTAAGATTAAGTATTCAGACGGTAGCGAAAAGACAGTTTACGGCACACAAACGGTTACAAGAAGCATTTACTATGTTGCTTCCGGTCTTCTTAAGACAGGCGGAAGCGACCAGACTGTTGGAAATAGCTACGGCTTACAAGATGTACTGAACGCATATATTAATATGGTAGGTGTGAGACTTAATTTGTATGCTAACGGCAATATTGCTGCAAGCGACAAGTACACAGGTGATGTGTTCTTTGATGTGGCGAGCGTTGTAAATGATGACGGAAGCTACACAATCACAGTTACACCTATTACGCAGGATTTTGCATATCCTGTGCGCATTATGGAATATTGGGATGAATTCGTGAGAATTAATAATAACAACAGTGTTGTTAAAAATTGTATAACAGCTGTTACGCATAATGAAGACGGCGGTGTAACGTTTAAGTTCACGCTTCCTGCAAGTAATTAAAAAACAATCCCTCAGTCAGCAAAGCTGACACCTCCCGACCTGCCTCCTTCGCTTGCGAAGGAGGCAGACCAATAGTCGAACAACCCCTCCGAGTTGCTACGCAACCCACCTCCCCTTACACAGGGGAGGCTATTGGTAGCGGATGATTAACGGAATTAATATAAGGCTAAGAAAGTTTTGTTTAGGAGAAATAATTTATGGCAAATAAAAGAGTATGGTCTGTTTTTCTTGTGATTATGCTGAATATAGGTATAATAACAAATGCCGGTGCGGCAGGAGTTACATATCTTCCGGATGTTACGAAGAATATGTCAGATGCGTCATACTGGACAAATGAAAATGAGGTATTAATGAGCCTTGATGAAATTGAAAACTTAAATGAGCTGACAATTTCTGCAAAGGGAACTTATATGTATGATTTGAAAAATCAACCTGAAACGGTGGATGGAATTTCCCTTAACGAAGCTCTTGAAAAATCAAGCAGGGCAGATGCGGAACATTATCTTGGCTGGACATATTTGGAAAGCGAAAATCTTGCAACAGAGGCGGATTTTGAAGAATTAATAAAAAACACCCAAAATCAAAATCCAAAAGAAAAACAAAACGTGCTCTACGGAATAGCAATACGCCGAACAGAGCTCAGGGCGTTCCCGTCGCCAAAGGCAATTTGGGACGACCCTAAGGATAAAGATTTTGATTATCAGTATCTGTCAAGTGTTCGTGTTAACGAACCGTTGGTTATTACATCGGTTTCTGCGGACGGAAAATATTATCTTGCAAAAAACACCTGCTGTTCCGGTTGGGTGATTGCAGAAAACGTGGCTGTTTGCAAGGACAAGGCACAGTGGCTTTCTGCGTGGGATATAGAGCCTCAAAATGTGTTGGTTGTATACGGTGATAAGGTTTACACCGAAACTTCGATTGTGGGAGAGGAAACATCACAGCTGATGCTGACAATGGGAACTGTGCTTGAAAAAGCAGATATAGAAGATAGCAATATGCTGATTGATAACCGTGCCGTATATCAGAATTATGCAGTATGGATTCCCATAAGAAGCTCAGACGGAAGCTATGCTAAAAAACTGACGCTGATTTCAGAGCATAACAAAGTAAGCGAAGGGTATCTTCCGTTGACAAAAGAAAACATAGCTGAAGTAGCGTTTTCTGCATTAGGTAATACCTATGGTTGGGGCGGCGGTTTGTATTCGGAAGATTGCTCGGGGTACATAAGAAATATTTATAAATGCTTTGGTTTTGAGCTTGCACGAAACACCTCGTGGCAATCTGCTATGCCTATGGCAAAGGTTGATATGAAATATATGTGCCGTGAAGAGAGAATAGCGGTTTTAGATGCCATGCCGTTTGGTTCGATTTTATACTTTAGCGGTCATGAAATGATGTATCTCGGAAAGGAAAACGGCAAGTATTATGTTATAAGTGCGATTAGCTCTATTATGCAACCGGATAATCCTTCCGTCCGTCAACGTATTCGCAGTACGATTATAAACACATTGGAGATAAAGCGTGCAAACGGAAACACGTGGCTTGATGACCTTACGGTTGCATTGGTTCCTTATTGGTCTGTGGAAAGCTCTGATTTGCCCCGGTATGCCTGGTATCATGACGGCGTTGCTTTCTGCCTGCAAAACAAACTGATGCAGAGTGATGAAAATAAACTATTCAATCCGGACAACAACATTACTTGGGCAGAGTTTTTGCAGATATTGTGGGACAACGAGGGTAATCCGGGTATGGAGGAGTCGGAAAACGCCGATAATGAAAACGGAGAGTTGTATGATGCGTCAAAATGGGCAACAGATACAAAGCTGGTGCATGAAAATGATATGCCGCTTTCTTTGGAATTGCCTATGACAAGAGAGCAGATTGCGTCAATTCTTTACCTTTACGCAAGGTTTAAAGGAATGGACACAGGTGTCAGCGAAAGCACGGATGTTCTCACCTATGATGATGTGTCTGAAATCTCAGAGTATGCAGTTGAAGCCATGCGCTATGCGGTGGGAATGGATATTATCAAAGGAAAAACAGAAAATACAATCAATCCTAAAGATTATGCCACAAGAGCAGAAGTGGCGGTAATTCTTGAAAGATTTTTAACATTAGGTCAGTAAAGCAAATTTGAAAATAGCAGAGGGAGAAATCAGAATGAGAAAATTTTTAGGCGTATTTATGTCGCTTGTAATATTGCTGTGTGCCATTGTTCCTGTTTCGGTGGTGGCAGAAGAAACCCTTTCGGATGACATTGTAATTCTTTACACAAATGATGTGCATACTTACATTGACGGAGCTTTAAGCTATGATGTGATTGCAGCTATCAAAGAGGATTTGGAAAAACAGTATAAGTATGTTATTTTGGCGGATGCAGGTGACCATATTCAGGGAACGGCATACGGTTCTATGGATAAAGGGGAAAGTATCATTAAGTTGATGAACGCTGCAGAATATGATATTGCAACTCTTGGCAACCATGAATTTGACTATACAATGGAAGGCTGCATGAATGCCATTGAATGGGCGGATTTCCCTTATGTTTCCTGTAATTTCTATCACGAAGAGAGCGGTGTGCGCGGGGAAAATGTACTGGATAGTTACGTAATGTTTGATTGCGGTGATGAAAAACTTGCTGTTATCGGTATTACCACCCCCGAAACTTTTAGTAAATCTACTCCTGCATATTTTCAGGATGAAGACGGTAATTTTATCTACGGTATTTCCGCAGGCGACGACGGCGCCGAACTGCAGAAGGATGTACAAAAGGCGATAGATGACGCAAAAGAAGAGGGTGCCACACAGATTATTGCGCTTGGACATCTGGGTGTTGACACATCATCACAGCCCTGGACAAGTATTGAAACCATAGCGGCTGTTTGCGGTCTGGATGCTTTCATTGACGGTCATTCTCACAGCACCATAGAGGGTGAAACGGTAAAAGACAAGGATGGGCACGATGTTCTTTTGACACAGACGGGTAATTATTTTGACCGTATCGGTATGATGATTATTGATGCTGAAACAGATGAAATCACCACTGATTTTATTGAGTGTGAAGAAATTCTTTCGGAAGATGGTGAAACGGTAGAAGGTTACAAGCTTGTTTCTGACCTTTACAGCGGAAGTGAGATGATATCAAATGAAGCTGTAAAAGAAATCAAAAATGCGTGGATTACAGAAGTTGATGAAAAGCTGGGCGAAAAGATTGGTACAACGGATTTGACGTTTGATAATTTCGACAAAGACGGAAACCGCCTTGTGCGCTCGCAGGAAACAAATTCCGGCGATTTTGCGGCAGATGCACTGTATTATTTGTTTGACAATATGGATTTGGATGTTGATGTTGCCATTACTAACGGAGGCGGTATTCGTAATAGGGCAATAACAGGGGATATTTCATATA
>CAZNIC010000083.1:0-4711 GCA_964572985.1 uncultured Oscillospiraceae bacterium | reverse complement strand
CATATAACGGCGTAGCGGCATATGCTACCGATGGGGAGAACCTTAAAGTAACAAATACAACAGGCTCTGACCTTAATGTTAATGTAATGACAGCATCTTATGATGGGGATATTTTGAAAGAAGTTCAAACTGCCACTGTAATGGTAGAGGCTTCGTCATACAAAGTTATTAAAAACCCTGCAAAAGAAGGCGAAAAACTTATGGTGTGGTATACTCTCGCATCATTGAAGCCCCTTGCCGAACAGGAATAATTGAGGAGGAATAAAAAATGACAAAAACAATTAACATTGGCAACATGTGCATCGAATACCCCGAAAAGGACGGACAGCGTTTTGGTATGAGGCTCAGGCTCAATGAAGCGGCGAAGCCATCAGAAAAGCGTGACCGTATAGAACGCCCTGTAGTTCAGTGCAAAATATTAGGTGACAACTACGCCACAGCTTACCTCCAGGGTAGCTCTATGATGGAGTCGGACTCATCCTACCGCTTTAAGTTTGACCGCGAGGAAACCCTTGTTGTGGACGGAAAAACAATATTTAAAACATATCTTAAAACCGACAACGGTATTGAGGCGGTATACATAAACGAGTTTTATGAAAACGCCCGCTATATAACAGCTTATACCGAAGTAACAAATAACTCCGGTGAGGAAATCACCCTTGAAATGCTTTCAAGCTTTTGCATGTACGGCATGTCGCCATATAACCCCGATGCCGCACCTGAGAACTATGTTCTCCACAGAGCAAGAGGCAAATGGAGCCGTGAGGCACGCTTTGTTGAGGAGAGACTTGAGGATTTGCTTTTGGAGGACTCCTGGACCTACTGGCACACAAAGAGTGTCCGTTTTGGACAGATAGGCTCTATGCCTGTTAAGGATTACTTCCCCTTTATGGCGCTTGAGGATAAGAAAAACGGCATTATATGGGGTGTTGCCATGGAAAGCCAGGCGTCATGGCAAATGGAAGCGTTCCGTGATGATGACGCTATAGGTTTCTCGGGCGGTATTGCCGACAGAGAATTCGGTCACTGGATGAAGAAAATGGCTGTAGGCGAAAAGCTGACTACAAACAAAGCATATATATCTGTTTGCAAAGGTACACTTGACGATATTGCAGACCGCCTTTTAGACGTTCAGAGAGATGCGTTAAACGTACCCGAAAGCGAAGAAACTTTGCCCGTAATATTTAACGAGTATTGCACCACATGGGGCTGTCCTTCGCAGGAAAATATTTTCTCCATCCTTGAAGCAATAAAGGGTCGCGGCGTTGAATATTTCGTTGTTGACTGCGGTTGGTTCAAGGAAGAGGGCGTGAACTGGGATATAAGCATGGGCGACTACGTACCCTCAAATGTGCTTTTCCCCGACGGTGTTGAAAATGTAGCAAACAAGATAAAAGAATACGGCATGCTCCCCGGTATTTGGTTTGAACCCGAGACAATAGGCAGAGCTGCAAAAGCATATAACCTCTACACGGACCACATGCTCCGTCGTGACGGATTGACTCTTACAACCCGCTCCCGCCGTTTCTGGGATATGAACGACCCCTGGGTAAGAAAATACCTCAAGGAGAGAGTAATCGACTTTATGAAGGAAAAAGGCTTTGGCTATGTGAAGATTGACTATAACGATACTATCGGTATAGGTTGTGATAACGAAAGCTCTCTCGGCGAAGGTCTCAGACAGAATATGATAGCGTCCGTTGACTTCTTCAAGGAATTAAAGGCGGAAATGCCTGATTTAGTTATAGAAAACTGTGCTTCGGGCGGTAATCGTCTTGAGCCGGGCTATATGTCGCTTTGCTCCATGGCGTCCTTCTCCGACGCTCACGAATGTGTGGAGATTCCCATCATTGCAGCCGAGCTTCAGAGGCTTATTCTGCCCAGACAGTCCCAGATATGGTGCGTTATAAGAGGCTGGGACAGCGTGCGCCGCATAGCTTATTCTCTTGCGGCAACTTTCCTGGGAAGACTTTGCCTGAGCGGTGATGTGACTAACCTTTCCTGTGAACAGTGGGATATTATTGACAGCGGTATAGCTTTCTACAAAAATGCCGCGAATGTAATTAAAGACGGAAAAAGCCGTATTATTTCTCACCGTGGTCTTAGTGACCGCCATCCTATCGGCTGGCAGGCGTCTGTCAGAAGTGGCGAAAACGGACAAATTCTTGTTGTGGCGCACAGCTTTGGCAATCCCCCCGAATGTGCCCTGATTGATATTCCCGAGGGCTATAAAATCAAGGATGTTTTTGCCGTAAATAAAGAAGCCGTGTCAATATGTGACGGAAAGCTTAAAATATGCTTTGAAGAGCTTTCGGGCTACGGTATACTTTTAGAAAAATAAGGTTTTTCATAAAGGTGCGTGAAACAAAATGAAAATATTATTTATTGTCATGCTGTTATTGGTGCTTTTTCCCCATGCGGCGCGTGCTGCAAACCCCATAATTAAAGAAACCAAACCGGGCAAACGCGTTTATTGCGGTGACCCTGCGGCAATGGTGGTTGACACCGACGGCGACGGAGAGGGCGATACGGTCTATCTTTACGTTGGCGAGGATGCAGGCGATAAAAATAATTACAATATGCCAAACTATCTGTGCTATTCCTCAACTGATATGGTCAACTGGACCTATGAGGGTATACCCCTTCGTGCAAGTGACTTTTCCTGGGGGAGTGCCTCTGATGCTTGGGCAAGTCAAGTTATAGAGTATAAGGGAAAATACTATTTCTACAACAGCAAGAACAGCTCAGGCATGTCCGTTGCTGTATCGGACAGCCCTACAGGTCCTTTTGTTGACGCAAGGGGCGGCTCAAAGCTTGTTGAACCTGATTGGACAAAGGGTAAGGTTACATGGGACGACATTGACCCCACCGTTTGGGTAGAAACTGTTGACGGCGCAGAGCACCGCTACCTTATGTGGGGCAACAGTAATCTCTATATGGTAGAGCTTAATGAGGATATGATTTCATTCGAAGGCGAAGCGGACGGAATAACAGAACTGACAATAAACGGCATACCCGAGGATAGCCAATACACCGAGGCACCGTGGATATACAAGCGTAAGGGCGATGAGCGTTACTATGTATTCTTCGCATCTAACTGGCCCGAGGAGCTTTCATACGCTGTGTCCGACAATATATGGGGGCCTTATGAATACAAAGGGTTGGTTATGGGGGCGGGTGCCAGTTGCAACGGTAACCACCCTGCAATAATTGATTTTAAGGGTCAGACCTATATTTTTTACCACACAAGTGCCCAGCCCAACGGCGGTGGATATAACAGAAATGTTTGTATTGACAGGCTGTTTTTTGACGAAAACGGCAATGTTGCACAGCTTGAGGAGAGCAGTATCGGTCTTGACGGCACATCGGTAACACTCACCCTTAACGGAGAAAAGCTCTCTCAGGTTCATTTTGATAACTCTCCCGAATACTCCATGGGTACAACTTTGCGCCTTGGCGAAAATACACTGTACCCGACGGACTCTCTTTGGGAAATTGTTAGCGTGGGAGATGGAGTGTGCATTCAATCTGTCAACAAAATGGGCTATTATATAACCGAATACAGAGGCTTTGTGAAGCTGCTCCACGACGATGACGGAACAGAGGCATCACAGCTTGCCCGTATATTTATACCCATAGAATCAGGCGCAGGCGTGGCTTATGAGAGCGTTTCTTCCCCGGGAAAATATCTGAGCGCCGATGAAAGCGGTAATATTATTTTATCCCATGAGCCTGCTTATTTTAAAATTACGGAAAGTGCAAAGCAAAGCTTAAGTGTAAGTGTTGAAGGTGAAAAGATTGTTGCTACGGGCACAAGTGAGCCTTTTACTGAGCTTGTGGTAGTGATTAACGGACCCGATAAAACCACAATAAGCTATGTAAAAACCGATGAAAAGGGGAATTTTACCCACAGCTTTGCTCCCGACAAAACAGGCACATATAAGATAACTGCAGCAGGCAGAGTGGCAGAGGTTGAATATTAAGAGCACCTTGTAAAGAAGAGGAAATGCGTTTGCATTTCCTCTTTTTTGATTGGGAGTTGTTTTTTTAAAAAAGAGGTTGACATGGGTGTATTTTTATGCTATACTTCGGTCATGACCTAAACAAATTCAAGGGGAGGTTAAATGATGATTAACCGAATTATAGAGCGGAACAGACTTGTCTCGCCCATGTCGGACACGGAAAAGAAAATAATAAAATCTGCGGTGAAGCTGTTTTTGGAAAACGGGTATTCAGAAACAACGCTGAGAACAATCAGTGCCGATTGCGGATTAAGAATAGGAACCATAGCATATCATTATCATACCAAGGAGGATATGCTGTACTATCTGATACAGGCGCTTACGGAGTTTCACGGTGGCATAATGGATAATGCTCACGAGGAAAGTGAAGACGCTCTCATGGCTTACGCAACGGAAATTGCAATACAAATAGCACTTTGCGAAACGGACAGAAAGGCGTGGGATTTGTATTACAGTGCCTATTCGCAATTTCGGACCTTTGATTTAATTAAAACCTGGGCGGCACAGGAGCATTACAGGCTATTGGGAGAGAGGCTTCCGAGCTGGTCGGAAACCGACTTTAAGGAAAAAGAGCATATTGCGAGCGGAATAGAGCTGGCAGCCTTTTATACTCCTTGCGACCGATACTTTACCCTTGAAAAAAAGATTTCCCTTGTTCTTGACAGTATGATGCTTTTATATAATATTTC
>CAZNIC010000082.1:4276-4893 GCA_964572985.1 uncultured Oscillospiraceae bacterium | reverse complement strand
AAATGGATGCTATGATGTATAAGATTGAAGGTGAAGACCTCTATCTTATCGGTACAAGCGAGCATTCTATGATTGGTAAGTTTATCGACACAATCATCCCCGAGGAACAGCTTCCCTATACTCTTACAAGCTATTCACCCTGCTTCAGAAAGGAAAAGGGTGCCCACGGTATCGAAGAAAGAGGCGTTTATCGAATCCACCAGTTTGAAAAGCAGGAAATGATTGTAGTTTGTAAACCTGAGGACAGTATGATGTGGTACGACAAGCTCTGGCAGAACACTGTTGACCTCTTCAGAAGCCTTGATATTCCCGTAAGAACACTTGAATGCTGCTCCGGTGACCTTGCAGACCTTAAAGTAAAGAGCGTTGACGTTGAAGCCTGGAGCCCCAGACAGCAGAAGTACTTTGAAGTAGGCTCCTGCTCAAATCTCGGCGATGCACAGGCAAGAAGACTTAAGATAAGAGTTAACGGCAAGGACGGCAAGTACTTTGCACATACACTCAATAACACCGTTGTAGCACCCCCCAGAATGCTTATCGCCTTCTTTGAAAACAACCTTCAGGCAGACGGCACGGTAAGAATTCCCGAAGCTCTCAGACCTTATATGGGCGGAATG
>CAZNIC010000082.1:0-4266 GCA_964572985.1 uncultured Oscillospiraceae bacterium | reverse complement strand
GAAAATGCCACCTCCCTCTCGGAGGGAGGCATAGTGACATAATGCAAATATGACAAAAATTATGATATAAACAACTATGAAAAAAAGACAAATTCAAGACGAGATACTTCGTCTCAAAAAAGAAAAAGACGTGTGCATCCTTGCCCACAGCTACCAAACACCCGATATATGCGAAATCGCAGATTTTGCAGGGGATTCCTATGCCCTCAGTGTAAAAGCGCAGGGCGTACAGAACAAGAATCTTCTTATGTGCGGAGTACGCTTTATGGCGGAGACTGCAAAGATTCTCTCACCCGAAAAGAGGGTGTATCTTTCCCATAAGGATGCAGGCTGCCCTATGGCAGAGCAGTTCACAAAGGACTATATTCTTGCGGTAAAAAAGCGTTTTCCCGACCATAAGATTGTGGCATATATCAATACAACGGCAGAGCTTAAAACGGTTTGCGACGTGTGTGTAACAAGCTCGTCGGCGCTTAAAATTGTAAAGAATATGGACACCGATAAGATTTTGTTTATACCCGATATAAACCTCGGCTCTTATATTGCCGAAAACTGCCCCGAAAAGGAAGTACAGCTGCTCAAGGGCGGCTGTCCCATTCACGGAGGTATCAAGGAAGAAGAGGTTTTGAGGGCAAAGGAGGAGCACCCCGACGCACTTTTCCTCGTGCATCCCGAATGTACTCCCGATGTTACAAAGCACGCCGATATGGTAGGCTCGACAAAGGATATTATGGATTTTGCAAGAAATTCGGACGCAAAGGAATTCATCATCGGAACCGAGAACAGCATTGCAGAGCATCTGAGTCTCGAAATGCCCGATAAGAAGTTCTATGTACTTACCAAAGACTTCATCTGTCCCGATATGAAGCTGACAACCCTTACCTCGGTGCTTGACTTTCTGCAGACGGGCGAGGGTGAAGAAATAATCCTTGACGACGAAACCCTTAAGGGTGCAAAAAGGTGTATTGACGAAATGCTCAGACTCGGTTAAAACGGAGGAAAAAGCCATGAATCAGAAGAGAATACTCTTTATCGGTGCACATCCCGATGATGCCGACATCCTCTGCGGAGGTACGGCAATAAAGCTGTCGCGTGCAGGTCACCTTGTAAAGTTCGTGTCGGTGACAAACGGCGATACGGGTCATCATATCCTTTCGCGTGCCGAGACTTCAAGAGTAAGAGCAGAGGAAGCACAGAGGGCGGCAAAGGCGTTCGGCGTGTGCGAGTATCAGATTCTCGGGCACGACTGCGGAATTGAGCCGACACTTGAACTAAGAAAAGAAGTCATCCGTATAATAAGAAGCTTTGCGCCCGATGTTGTAATATCCCACCGTCTTTGCGACTATCATCCCGACCACAGAGCAGCCGCACAGCTTGTACAGGACTCTGCCTTTGTGTGCATGGTGCCCCACTTCTGCGAGGAAACACCCGTGCCCGAAAAGAAGCCTGTGTTCGCATTCTCTTATGACAGATTCTTAGAACCCAGACCCCACAGAGCCGATGCTGCAATAGAGGTTGACTCGGTAAGAGAAGATAAGATTACCGCACTCTGCAACCATGTGTCGCAGATGTTCGAATGGCTTCCCTGGATAGACGGCGATAAGGATTTTGATGCTTCAAAGCTCTCAGAGCAGGAAAAGCGTGACTGCGTTGAAAAACGCTGTGTGACACGTCAGAAAAAGGCGGCAGACGATAACCGTGAAAGACTTCTCGCGGCTTACGGCGAGGAAAAGGGAAGGGCGGTTGTTTACGCCGAAACCTTTGAAATGTCGCCCTATTCGAGGACGGTTTCGCTTGAAGAATTCCAGGCGCTTTTGGAGCCTTAAAAGCATTATACATAAAAATGGCACCTGCTTTGTTCATAAAAGCGGGTGCTATTTTTTTCAAATTTAATTATATCATCAATTTCACAGCCAAGGGCATAGCAAAGAGCATCAAGGGTTTTGGTGCTGATTGTTTCGCCTTTTTTTATTCTGTGCAAAGTGTTTGCCGAAAATCCTTGTTTGAAAATTAAATTGTATTCCGTAATGCCCTTTTTAAAAAGTGTTTGATAAAAGGGCTTGTAACTTATCATTTGCTTTACCATGACAATGCTATCATGCTTAATCTATTGACAATACTCAAAATATTGTGTATAATTTAGTAAGATATAATTATGAATTATATATGATTGAAGGAGTAGGGTGACAATGGATTTTTCGCAAATAAAGTTGTTGATTTGGGATTTGGACGAAACATTGTGGAAAGGAACCTTGTCTGAAGGCAATGTTGTATTATCTGACGAAAATAAACAACTGATTTACAATATGGTAAATTCCGGCGTGATGGTATCTGTTTGCTCAAAAAATGATCCGAAACAAGTTGAAGAACAACTTGTCAAAGAGGGAATAAACGAACTGTTTGTGTTTAATTCAGTCAATTGGTCACCAAAAGGAAGCCGTGTTAAAGAAATTATTACGGAAATGAACCTGAGAGAAGTCAATGTTATGTTTATTGATGATAATGCCTCAAACCGTGGTGAAGTAAAAAACAGTTGTCCTGCTGTTACGGTCGAGGATGTTGACATTATTCCTTTGCTTGTTGAGTATTTTTCGGAGCATAATAACACCGACCTTACACACGAAAGATGGAAACGCTACAAATTGCTGGAGAAAAAAAGAGATTTCAAGGCACAACTCGGATCTAATATCGATTTTCTCAGACAAAGCAATATAAAGGTGGTTGTGCACAATGATTGTTTGGAAAAGCTTGACCGTATCCACGAGCTTATAAACAGATCCAATCAACTAAATTTTACAAAAGTAAGAAGTACCCCTGAAGAATTAACCTGTTTGCTTGAAAATCCCAATGTCAAATGTGCGTATATAACCGTAACAGACAACTTCGGAGACTATGGAATTGTCGGCTTTTATGCACAACAAGAGGAAAAGCTTTTGCATTTCACCTTCTCTTGCCGTATTCTCGGAATGGGTGTCGAACAGTATATTTACAACCTTTTGAATAAGCCCGCGCTTGATATAATCGGCGAAGTGTCCTCTGACCTGACATCTGTTGTTCCTGAATGGATAAATAAAACAGGAGATGCCGTCAAACAGGAAAAAGCAACCTTCAATAAGAAAAAGATTCTTTTGAAGGGACCCTGTGATTTGGAGCAGGTGTTCGGCTATATAGATAAAGGACAAAACATTATTACCGAATTTGTTTATGTCAATGATAAAGGCATTCGTGTTTCGCAGGGAACACATACCATGCATATGGTTCAGAGTCGCAGTATTTCCGAGGCAGACAAATTGAGGCTGGCAAAAGAACTGCCGTTTGGCGATATCGGCATGTATGAAACTCAGCTTTTTTCTCCTGATATTGATTGTGTTGTTTTGAGCTTGTTTGCAGACCCCGGTTTTGGAATGTACAAAGAACGTTCGACCGGTATAGTTGTCGCATATGGTGAGTATGTAAATGATATGACGGACACCTCTATGTGGGAGCAATACATGAACGGTGAGGTTTTTCTGTCAAACTGTAAATTTACGAAAGAAGATTTGGTTAATTTTTCCAATAAATTTGAATTCATTGGCAGAATGTCTCCTGACGATGTTATTAAAAACTTAGACTACATTTACGAAAACATCAGTTCATTGGCAACTTTGATTCTTGTACTCGGCAGTGAAACCGATTATGAAAAAAATTTGCAACCGGCATACGTGAACAGACATATTTATCATCGACAGTTAAATGAAAAAGTTCGTTGTTGGCAACAAGGAAAAGAACGTGTTGAACTTTTGGATGTAAATGAGTTCATAACTGGTCAGGATGCCTTTACAAATAACATCAATCATTTTAACAGATCGATTTACTATAAAATGAGCGGGGCGCTTGTCAATATCATTAAAAGAACCGGCGGAGAAACCATAAAACAAAACAGTTTGGTAATGCTCAAACTCTCGCAGTCTTTGACTAAAATTAAAGCACTTTCATATACAGTGTATAAGCATGTAAAAAAAATCATTACCCATTCCAAGTGATTATCTTAAACAAAAAATAAGATTCAAAAAATCAAAAAAACACTTGACAAACCGAGACTCCTATGGTATACTACTAGAGCCGCATGATAGGGGTCTCTAATTTTATGCCCATTTTTATGAGCGTAAAAACCTCATTTGTCAGCGAGTTCTATTAAAGAGGAGGTGCTTTTCGTGTACGCAATCATTACTACAGGCGGAAAGCAGTATAAGGTTCAGGAAGGCGACATCATCTTCGTTGAAAAGC
>CAZNIC010000081.1:0-4950 GCA_964572985.1 uncultured Oscillospiraceae bacterium | reverse complement strand
TCTGCTGCGGCAAACTTGTTTTCAGCGTTTGCCATTGCCTGCTGTGTAATCCAGATTTTGTCTGTAAAATATTCATCAGCGGCTCTCTGCAATCTCTCGTCCAGCATCTTGTAGCCGGGTGTGGACGAAAGTGTGGAAAGAATAGGACCTGATACATATTCAAGCTTCCACATTGCGTATTCGCTGTCCTTATCGGCTGCCTGAATAACTGTGCCGTCCTTTTCTGTAAGAACCATGTCGCAGTGCGCAGGAGAAATTGTGTAATAACCGTTGCCTGCGGAAGTAAGTGTCATCTTCTGCTGAATGTTGGAGTAGTATGTGTACTGAATAAGCTGTACGCCCTCTTCGGTCTTTGCATCGGGAACGTCAAGTGAACGGCCTGAGAGCATGTTTACAAAGTAACCCTGAGTATCGTCAATCTTTGCAAAGCGGAAAACCTGATCACGGTTGTAGTAATCAAAGGGCTCTGTTACAATGTTTGCGAGGTTTTCGCGGTTGTAATCTTCTGCAATAATTACGTTGCCTGTAGCCTTGTTAACGATGCGATAATAGTTGCCGAAAGCTTGGGAGGAAACCAATACTGCCTGATTTTCCTGGTCCCAGCCAACGAAAGCGCCATTGTCTTCAAAATAGTCACGTACTGATGTTTCGTCTGTGGAGTCACTGCCGTCAAGCTCGCCTAAGGGAGCAAATGTTGACCAGCCTTTGTGATATGCTTTGTCTGTCACGGTTTCGCCATCAACTACAACAGATACGTTTGCCGCAAATGCGGACACGCTTGAAAATGCCATAAGCATTACAAGCGCAAATGAAATAAACTTTTTCATTTCATTCATCCTTTCGTTTTTTTTATATATTTTTCTAAAAATTAGAAACTCTTTAATGCCCTGTAAAGGCACGCCGCCGCTTCTGCACGTGTAGCGTAGTCCTGAGGCTTGAAAACATTTGCGTCACTGCCCGTGAGAATGTTAAGGTTGGTGCAGTTTTTAACGCTGTCATATGCCCAAGGGCTTATCATAAAGCTGTCATAATACCTAAGCTCCATATCATAAGGCATGGGTCCGTTTGCGATGGTATATGCACGGAATATGATGGTTGCCATTTCTTCGCGTGTAATACGTTCGTTGGGAGCAAAGGTGTTTTCGTCAATACCTTTTATAATACCGCGTCTGTAGCAGGTTTCAATCCAGCCTGAGTACCATGCGTTTTCCGAAACATCCTCGAATCGGTTGGAATACGGCATCGATACAAGAGAGAATGCACGTGCAACCATTGTGGTGAATTCTGCCCTTGTTATGTTATAATCGGGAACAAAGCGGGATTCTTCCCTGCCCGATACAATACCTGCCTGATAAAGAGAGGCTATCATCCCCTCGCACCAATGAGATGTAATGTCTCGGAAGGGGTGTTCCGATGTGGCTTCAAGCTCAACAGGCGTCATGGGAGAGAGCGGAACCTTAATCTCGGGGTCATCGGCATAGTCTGATGCAATCTGCAACGGAAGTGAGCGGAGAGAATCGCTTACAACACCTGTATATGCACAAATCGGTGTAACCTCGTAAACGATGTACTGACCCACCATATCCTCGGTAAATTCCAAATAGTCCTGATTAGGGATGCCGATTGGTTCATAATGACCGTCATAGCTTGAAGAAATATACCATCTTGTTGCGCTGATATCAGCATCGGGAGCATCTGTCATGTTGTTGATGTATACGTAACTGCCTCGTAAAAAGTCACCGTATTCACCGCCAGTAACAACTATTTCGGTGGCAGAAAGCTCTGCGGGGATAATCGAAATTTCATCAAATATCAAGCCGACAAATTCGTCCGATTTGATGTGAAGAACAAGTCGTCCGACAATGGTTTCATCAACACTGAAAGGGATACGGGTATCATAGAGAGGGTCATACTGAGCAAAGGGAATATACTCGCCTGTATAAGCATCTGCAATGAAAGCTGTTACCGTGCCCTCGCCAAAGCCTGCCTCAGCCGAATAAACATAGTATTCACCTGCTATAAGCTCCATATAAGAGTTGTTCACAACGAGACACTCGCTGTCGGGGGAGTATACATGACCTGCCTTGTCGCCGTCGTAGTCAATAATTGAGAAAACCGAACCGTCAGAGGCTGTCCACCATTCATTTGCCTCTTTGATTTCAAAGCCGCCGTCGCCGATGGCATTTTCGGACACAGAGATAGTAAGCTCGCGTGAGAGCTCGCCGAATTCGGCACGTATTATATAATCATCCGCCTTAGCGTTACGAAGAACGATTATTTCGCCGTTTTCAAGAAAAACGCCGTCATCTTCGGGAGTTATCGTAACCCGTGGCTCACATCCTGCCATGATTTCGCCAAGCTGATTCAAAACGGAGGAATAACAGGGGAGAACCGTCATTTCGGAAGGGATCTGAATATTGCCGGGTGCATGAATTGAAAGCGAGGATGGTGCCTCACTTTCAACCCCCAAGAACACGTTGTCAACATAAACAGGTCTGTCAGAGGGGGCGTAAAAATTGAGTGAAAGGTCATAAAGACCTGTGTCTTCAATCAAAAATGCGCTGGTAACCCGACTTTCCTCGCCGCCTATGCCTGTAATGTTGATTTCGGCATAACCCGAGGAGGCAAAGGAAAGATTTGAAATATATACCGGAGAAGCTGAAAACTCTTCATCGCTTCTGACATCGGCGCGGAAAACATACATGTGACCTGCCAGCAGAAGAAGCTGCTTTGAATAGCTTACGGATGCAAATTTGCCCCATTCGCCACTGTTTGACGCATAAAGCGAAAGACAACCGTCGGTGTATTCAAGCCCGTCAGACGACTGCCAAAGTGATGAAGGCGCGTCAAACCCCGGGTCTGTAAGAAGATTTTTTGTGGTTGTAACCGTAATTGAGGCTGTCTCAATGTCTGAACCAACATTTGCCGATGCTGTGATGGTAAATTCCCAATTTACGGGAGCATTCGGATAAACTCTCAGATAGCCGGAAGATTCGTCAAATACAACACCATCGGGAATATTTTCGATGACAACCTCCAAATCCTTTGCAAGGATGTTTATCGGAAGGTCGTCAGCATCATATATTGTGAGACTGTAAAGATAGTCGGCATAACCGTTTTCGGGAATAAAAATACTTTCGGGACCCGAAAGGAGGGTATATTCGGGAACGCGTGTTTCGGGAACTATAGATATGGAATCTATCGAAAATCCTATGTCAGAATCTCCGCCGTCAAACGTGATTATAAGTGAAGGGTCAGACTTTTCAGTAGCCATAAAGGATGCCGAAACAAGAGACCATTCATACCCTACATCGGATATGTCAATATAAAGCTCATCTCCGCCCCTGCCTATGTAAGCCTGTGCTGTGGGAGTGGTTTCGCCGCCCATCGGATTTGAGACATAGGCGTAAAATGTGTAAAACTCTCCCTCTTCGAGGTGGATAAAATCATTGTATTCGAGTATGTGACCGTATGTGGTGGAATTTTCATCGCCGAAGGGGTTGATAACCTGCATACCCCAGGCGCCCTCATAAGCGCACATGGAATCCCGTATGCCGCCAACCCAAAAATCGGTGCAATCGTCAGATTCAAAATCACCGCATGAGAGAAGGTCGTCATCAGACGCGACAGCGCAGACGGGAATAAGAGAAATGATATATATTAAAAAAATGAATAGGGATAGTCGTTTTTTGTATAAGGTTTTCATAGTCATCGTCCTAAATAATAATTGTGTTGTGTTTGTGCTGTAAGGCACATAACCATACACCGTAATTATACCACCATATTGCACAAATGTCTACAATAAACATGCGCGAAAACTGTTAAATTTTTGTGATTTTAAACAAAGAAAAGTAGCTCCTGTAAAGGAGTGGTCTGCGCATTTTAACTCGTAGGGTGGGACCACCTCGTAAAGGTAGAAAGAGGAATAAAACGAAGGGAAAATGATGCAGAATTGGTTTTATTGACCCCGGAGGGGCTTCCCGAGGCAGTACATGGGTACGCCTCGGGTCAATAAAGCCGATAACACAAAACATAAAAACAAAAACAACCCGATAATATCGGGTTGTTTCGTAAGTGGATACACTAAAATTTTAAGCTAACAAATGTTTAAAAATTTGTTTTGTGTGGTCTGCGCATTTTAACTCGTAGGGTGGGACCACCTCGTAAAGGTAGAAAGAGGAATAAAACGAAGGGAAAATGATGCAGAATTGGTTTTATTGACCCCGGAGGGGCTTCCCGAGGCAGTACATGGGTACGCCTCGGGTCAATAAAGCCGATAACACAAAACATAAAAACAAAAACAACCCGATAATATCGGGTTGTTTCGTAAGTGGATACACTAAAATTTTAAGCTAACAAATGTTTAAAAATTTGTTTTGTGTGGTCTGCGCATTTTAACTCGTTTTATTCTACAATGCGTGTCCAGTTAAAGGTGTCTTCGATAACACCGGACTGAATACCTGTGATTGTATCGTAAAGCATCTGGGAAACCTGACCGATTTCGCCATTGTTGATAACCATCTTCTTGCCCTTGTGGCACAATTCGCCAACGGGAGAGATAACAGCAGCAGTACCTGTGCCGAATACTTCTTCAAGTGTGCCGTTTTCATAAGCAGCAATAATTTCGTCGATGGAAATTCTCTTTTCGCTAACAGGAATATTCTTGCTCTTAAGCACATTGATAACGCTGTCGCGTGTGATACCGGGAAGGATAGAGCCGTTTAATGCCGGTGTTACAACCTCGCCTGCTATCTTGAAGAAAATGTTCATTGCGCCAACTTCTTCGATGTATTTGCGTTCAATACCGTCAAGCCAAAGAACCTGAGAATAACCCTTTTCGCCTGCAACAACCTGACCCTTGAGGGAAACAGCGTAGTTGCCTGCAGCCTTTGCAAAGCCCATACCGCCGCGTACTGCACGAACGTATTCGTCTTCAACATAAATTTTAAC
>CAZNIC010000080.1:0-5368 GCA_964572985.1 uncultured Oscillospiraceae bacterium | reverse complement strand
AATCCTTCTTGGAAAGACCTGTCTTTGCAGCGATAGCATTTACTAATTCTGTCTTGTTCACTTATTTTCACCTCCATAAAATCTTAGTGCGTTATATAAAATTTTGTACCAGCATAACACAAAACTATCTGTAAAACGCGACTGTACGGTCATTATAACACACCTATAATGGAAATTTCAATATGTTTTTCATATATTTTTCATATTTTTTTGATTTTTTTCTTATTTTTTGCAGTTTTTAAGGATTTTTCTTGAGTTTTGATTGTAATCAATTGACTTTTTCTCCCTATTATGTTACATTTTTACGTATTTAAAGGTGGCGGTTTCAGCCTCTCCGGCGGTCAGAAACAGCGTATATCTATAGCGCGTGCACTTGTCCGTAATCCCGAGATTATTATTCTTGACGAGGCAACAAGCGCTCTTGATACCATAAGCGAAAGAAAAATCCAGTCTGCGATTGACAATTTCTGCAAAGACCGCACAACATTTATTGTTGCCCATAGATTGTCAACTATACGTAGCAGCTGACCTTATTGCAGTTATATCAGACGGCAAAAGTGTTGAACAAGGTACGTTTGACGAACTCGTCGCAAAATGTGGCAAGTTCTACGAACTTAGCAAAATGCAAGTTATATAACAAAAAAGCTGTTGCGACAATGCAACAGCTTTTTTGTTTATCACTGGGGTCTGTCCTCATATCTTACCATGTTCCAGTCAGCCTCAAATGTGTTGTCAAGTTTCACATGACCAAGATTGTATTTTGTATCACCATCAATATTAATTTTAACATCTCTTATCTCGGGAAACATGCAAAGGCTGTTAACAATCGCATATACGGCATATGCCTCCTTGGTGACATCGTTTGAATTTGCTGTGCCGAATTCCTTTGATAAGTCAACCGTGCACAAGCCGTCCTTTGTCTTGGCAGACAACACCTTCACGTCACCTGCAACTGCTTTTTTGAGGTTAGTATTAGCGGGACCTTTTACGAGCGCTTCAACAACTCCCTTATATATGTTGCTTGAATCAACCTTTACATTTTCAGCCGCAAATTGATTTGCATCGTCAAGAAAATACACCGTCGCATCAGTGTATACAATTGGAGTGGTTTCTTTCGTTGTGAGACTGTCAAAAAGTAATATACCGCCCACCAATAATGCCGCTGCCGCGATTATCGCAATTATAGGCAAATATTCTTTAATATTAAATTTTTTCTTGACCTCCGCTTTTTTTACGGAATGTTTCTTTTTCTTGTGTTTAGCCACGGGCTTTCTCTCCTTTTGTCAATATAATGTTATTATACTATCATTTATTAAACATTTCAACAAAAAAGAGGCAAAAGCCTCTTTTTTTAGTTATTTATCAAATTTTTGTCGGGTTCAAAAGGCTCGTCCAGCAAAAAGTGCCCTCCGTACTCTGCATCTTCGTCTCCGTCGATATTGATTTTAACCTTTTCGATACTATCAAGCTCACAAAGAGAATTCACAACAGAATAAATCGCCATAGATTCCATTGCAGAGCCGCCTGTGTTATAGGTTTCAAATTCCTTTGACAAATCTATTGTGCACAAGCCGTTTTCATCTATTGCTACGCTCAACACCTTTACCTCGCCCCTTATGGCAGGGTTAAGGTTTTTATTTACAGGACCCTTGAGTATCTCATCGATGATTGCCGCTGCATAATCAATATCGTCCTCGCCTTCAATTATTCTTTCCTCGGCTTCCATATACATAACGTTTTCATCGGGGAAATATATGTTAACGGTTTTTGTTGCAATTTGGGCATCGGTGGGTAAAACGGCTGATTCATTGCTTGTGCAACCGCATGCTGAAATAAAAAATACCAATACGATACTTGGTAAAACATATAAAACTTTTTTCATGTATATCCTCTCCTTTCCCAATTAAATTATAGCCTATTTTGCCTATTCTTTCAACAGGCAAAAATAGCCTTAATTGAAAAAAAGATTGTCGGATGAAAGCATTTATAATCCGCGGTTACTTCGGAATATAAATGCCTCCCCCGACAACTAAAATGCTTATTTTTTTATTGATGAACCCTTGGTTTCGGGCATCATACCTTTTGTGGAATTCCATGCCAATATTTTTATTGTATCAAAATCATCAGCCAACTCAAAGGGAATTGATGCTTGCCCTGTGTAACTTATTACACTGCATTTTACGCAAATATCATCTTTTACAAAAGAAACAATAATAGCACTTCCCTGTGGGATATTAATCGGAACAAGCTCATACTCACCGTTATTACTCTTAAAGAGAATCATCGGCTCGATTTTACCTGTAGCTGCAGAATTATAGTGAATTGTTGCATCTAACAAATAATTGTTACCTGTTTCAATTGTAATTAATTCAAAATCACTCTCATTTCCCAAATAGTAAACATCGGTTATATTATAACAGTTTTGGAAAGCTGACTGCGCTACGGTTTCAATGTTGTACGGAAGTGTAAAGGAATACAGCATACTACAACCGCTGAAAGCGTATGCTCCTATTGACTTAAGTGTTTCGGGCAATTTGACGCTTTCAAGCGCTGTACACGAAATAAACGTGCTCAACTTTATTTCTGTAACGGAATTTCCCACGATTACGTTTTTCAGTGCAGTACAGCTTGCGAATGCACTTTCGCCCAAATCTGTTACGCTGTCGGGCAACACTACCGATACAAGAGCCTTACAATTTGAAAAAGCGTAGTTTCCGACCTGTTTTACCTTATTGGGCAAAGTTACATTGGTAATTTTTGTGCCGTAAAAAGCATTAGAGCCTATTGATTCAAGGTTAGAAGGGAAATTTATGCTGTACAAGCTTTCACATTTATAGAAAGCCTTTTTCCCTATTGAAGTGACACTATCGGGGAGCGTAACAGTCTGCAAGTGGTCGCACGTTTCAAACGCACTATCCTCAATTGTTGTAACGCTATTCGGCAGTTTCAGATACTTTACATCTCTATAACCGTAGAAAGCATATTGCTTAATGGTTGTGACCCCATCGGGGATTACAAGTGTGGACGAATAATTGCCGTATACATATAATTCCCTGCTTCCGTCTAAAGGATTTGCGCTTCCGCTCTCAAAATCAATATTACACCATTTTTCAAGGCTCTGTATGTATACTGCATCCAAATAACTGCAGTTTCCGAATGCTAAAGTTCCCATAGAGGTAATACTTGTAGGAATATATACCTCTTCCACCCTGCATTTGTTAAAGGCTCTGTTGCCTATGCGCGTAACGCCGCTGTTGATAACAATTGATTTTATATCATTACGCCAATAATACCAAGGAGGTGTGTTATCCGCTGTATAGTCGTACATTTCTCCTGTTCCCGAAATCGTGAGAACGCCTTCATCATCAAGTGACCACTTAAGATTCTCACCGCAAGTACCACTATCTGCAGCATTTATAGTGGCAACCGATGCAAACAGCGTGATAATTGCAGTTATTATCATTATTATAAGCTTATTTTTCATTTCCTGACATCCTTTCAATAAACCTCAACCTCTGCAACGGAGCACCAAGCACCAATACTGCTTCCGTCAACAGCAATTTTAATATACCTGTATTCATCTGCTGAATTCAATACAGCAGAAACCATATATCCGTCATCGGCAGTAACGGTTTCAGAAAGCACAGACCTCCAGTAGGTGTTGTCATCGGAACAGAAAATTTCTATTGGTAAGGTTCTTTTATCGTTATAGTTGTTCAAATACACGTCGATATTTCTGAGTGTTGTTTTTTTGCCAAGGTCAATAATAATTGTTCCCTCTCCGTTGCACGCCCAAACAGTATTATAATTTCCGTCCGTAAGATTACCTTTGTGATTTTGTGCCTCGGGGGTCTGGCTTACACTTACGTATGAAAACTCCAATTTTTTTATAACATCTGCACTTACACTTGTGCAGCAGGGTTTTAAGCTCCCAAAACTTTCCCAACAGAAAATTTCTACGCTGTCAATTTTTCCCGAGGGGAATGTTGCCATTCCCGATACAAGACTTTTTACCCCGACCGTTCCGTCGTTTTCATCATACGCAACCGCAAAAAGTGTGGCTCCGATTGTATTTTTTGTTTCTGCCATAACTGTAATATTTTGCGCGTTATCAATTGCCAAAACCGAAACTATTGCAGGATTGTCATCCATTGTATCAAATTTCAAGCCGTAATCCATTGCATATTTATGCCATTGACCATTGGGTGTTGAATATATTGTAAGATTATCGCAGAACTTAAATGGGTTCCCCGTATAGCCCACATTTTCAGGAATATATACTCCCTTGAGTGCTTTGCAGCTGCGAAAAGCTTCGTCGCAAATTTCTATAACGTTTTCAGGGATAACCAAGCCTGTAAAATTACTGCAATTTGAAAAGGCTGCGGTATCAATATATCTCAAGCTTTCGGGAAGCTTAATGGTGGTCATTTGATTTGCGACAAAAGCTCCGTATGCAATGCAGGTTGTTCCCTCTCTTACAACGGGACAGTTTCCGATGTTTTGCGAATATGTATCCAGGCACAGATTTCCGATGTAATATATTCCGTCAACCAGGTCACCGGTTGCGGCAGGAGTTGCTCCAAAGGCTAAATTTCCGATGTTTTTTATATCTTCTCCCAAGGTTATTTCGTCTAAAACCTCGCAGTTATAAAATGCGTATCTTTCAATGGAAACCACACCGGGAGCCGCTACACTTGCCAATCGTTCACATCTTGCAAACGCTGACACTCCAATTGTTTTTACGCTGTCAGGCAAAATCACATTATGAATGTTTGGATTATCCGAAAACGCATTTGCGCCTATTGCCACAACGGGCATTCCGTCAATTTCGTCGGGTACAATCAAGTCACCTGTGATGCTCTTGTGTCCTGTTATTGTAATTTCGTCATCAGTCACCTTATAGTAAAATCCGTCATCTGTCGCCAAAGCACCCGAGACAATCGAAAGGTTTAACAACAAAAGTATTACTCCCGTAATCGTGACAATCAGTTTTTTCATGCTCAATTCTCCTTTTTTTGTCCTCATAATTAAAAATGCGCCAACCGAAGCTGACGCACGAAAAATACATAGCTCCTCTGTCGCCAAACAAATCTACACAACTTACCAGTATATGCAAAATAGAGCATCTGTATTTTTACCGAAAAGGCACAAAAAATACACATACTTAGTAAGTTTTATTAAGATTTGTTTGGCATCTTTATTATACCACAAATTTCAACTTTTACAACAATTATTTTTTACACATAAAAACGGACGGCGAAAGCCGTCCGTTTCGTAACTTTTTACAATCCCTCCACCAAGCAGAGCTTGGTCCCCCGCCCTTTACACAAGGGAGGCTAAAAGGTGACAGATTTATTCTGCATTAGCC
>CAZNIC010000079.1:0-5479 GCA_964572985.1 uncultured Oscillospiraceae bacterium | reverse complement strand
TTCATATTTCCCCATTTTTGGAATATCATCAAACTACTTTTCCCTTTCAAATACCCCATAAATCCTGATACACTCATTTTAGGTGGTATGCTTACCAGTATATGTATGTGGTCAGGGCATACCTCTCCTTCTATTATTTCAACTTGCTTATAACGGCATAGTGTTCGCAATATTTCTCTAATTTCAAGTCTCTTTTCCTCAAAGAATACTTTCCTTCTGTACTTTGGTGCGAACACTATGTGATACTTGCAATTCCATTTTGTGTGTGCTAAACTGTTTGTGGCATTATTTTGACTGTTCATTTTAATGTCCTCCGATTGTATAAATTTTCTTGTAACTGGCAGGTCACACTAAAATTATATACAATCGGAGTTTTTATGTCTATATTCATCGGCATTACCTTTTTTGAACCACGCCACTATGGCGTGGTTTTCGTTTACACAAAAAAACACTTATTGCTCTATCGCAATAAGTGTTTTTGTATGTCTTATTTTTCTGCATCAGTTTTCTCTCGGAGTTTTTTGCCTCTTCATTTACAATTTATTCTGCCTGCAAGATAGTCTATTGAAACATCGGATAAATCAGCAATGCACATTACAAGGAAAAGGATTTTCATATATACTTTAAAAACTTTTGTTTAGTTAAGATATAGTAAAAAAACCTATCTCAATTTGACTTTCACCTGATTATGAATTAAAATTATATTGGTGATTTATATGAACAAAAATAATATCCTAAAAAACTCTGCTTATACACTTTTGATTTTGAGTTTTGCGTTTTTTGCGTCACTCGGTATTCAAAACCTTTTCTCGGCGCCAAGTCTCGTGCCGGCAGTGTTTGTATTGGCGGTGTTTTTGATTTCGCTCCTCACAAACGGCTATTTGTACGGTCTTGCATCGGCACTTATCAGTGTGTTGGCAGTTAATTTTGCATTCACTTTCCCGTTTTTCAAATTTAATTTTACAATACAGGAAAACGCTGTATCGGCACTTATTATGATAGCGGTTACGGCACTTACCTGCGCGCTTACAAAAAAAATACAGCATCAGGACGAATTGCGCAAAGAAAGCGAAATGGAAAAAATGCGCGCCAATCTGCTCCGTGCAATATCCCACGATTTAAGAACTCCGCTCACTGCCATCTACGGCTCTGCATCAACAATTGCCGACAACTATCAAAACCTAAAGGATGAAGACAAGCTTACCATGTTAAAAGGTATCAAAGAAGATTCGCAGTGGCTTATCCGAATGGTCGAAAATCTTCTTTCTGTCACAAGGTTTGACGCAGGCAACGTAAAGCTCATCAAAAGCTCCATCGTATTGGAAGAGCTTATGGATTCTGTTTTATCAAAATTTCACAAACGCTATCACGATATTAACATAAACCTCGAAATTCCCGAAGATTTTATAACGGTTTTGGCTGACCCTATTCTTGTTGAGCAGGTTTTAATCAATCTTTTGGAAAACGCTGTTCAGCACGCAAAAGGCTTTACAAAAATTTCGCTTAAAGTATTTACGCTGGGCAGCAACGCGATTTTTGAAGTAAGTGACGACGGCAGCGGCATTGACAGCGATATTTTGAAAAACATTTTCACTTCGTTTTCCCACAGCGGCACTACCGGCGACGGCAAAACCCATTCAATGGGCATCGGACTTTCTGTATGTGCTGCAATCATCAAGGCGCACGGTGGCTCCATAAGCGCCGAAAACGGAAAAGACTCGGGTGCAATATTCAGATTTACACTTGATTTGGAGGCGCAAGATGAACAATAAATACAAAATACTTTTAATCGAAGATGAATTAAATATTTCGCGTTTCGTAACAGCACTCCTTGAAGCAAATGACTACAAAGTAATCAATGCTGACACTGCGGAAAAAGGTCTTTTAATGTTCTCGTCACATCATCCCGACCTGGTTGTTCTCGACTTAGGTCTCCCCGACCGTGACGGAACTCTTCTTTTGTCCGACATTCGCAAATCTTCTGCGATTCCCGTAATGGTGCTTTCAGCCCGCAGTGATGAATCCGACAAGGTTACGGCACTTGACTTAGGCGCAAATGACTATGTTACCAAGCCTTTTGGTGCGCAGGAATTTGCTGCAAGAATACGCAGTATTCTCCGTTCAAACCGTCACAGCGCCGAAGAAGGCAAGCTCCCGGGTGGCAAATTTATGTCAGGCGACATGACAATTGATTACGATGCTCGCAAATTTTTTATCTCAAATAGCGAAATCAAGCTTACCCAGACTGAATTCAATATAATTGCACTTTTAAGCGAGCATTTTGGAAAAGTTTTGACATATGCGGCTATTTCCAAGGAAATCTGGGGGTTTTTTGATTCCGGCAGTACAAAAAAACTGCAAGTTAACATGGCAAACATTCGCAAAAAACTGTCTTTAAAGCCCGGCGACAACAAGTATATTTCAAACGAATTAGGCGTAGGCTACCGAATGCACTCGGATAACTGAATATTTAGCTAAAGAAGACAGAGTTTATCAAGCTTTGTCTTTTTCTTTACACAGATTTAACATAGCAAGCCTCTTTTTACCCAATCTTTACTGTTTTTTTACCTATCGCTATGCTAGAATATTATTGGTTGATTTAACAAAAGATAAAGTAAGAAAGAAAGGGTAAAAAATATGATACAAGATTTAATGGGTTTTGATCTTTTAGGTCTTATCGGCGGTTTGTGTTTGTTTCTCTTTGGTATGAACCTTATGGGCGAAGCCTTGGAAAGACGAGCAGGCGACAAACTCAGTACGCTTATCGGTTGCCTTACCGATAACAGATTTATGGGCTTTTTAACAGGTTTGGGTGTAACTGCAATTATTCAGTCATCCTCTGCTACAACAGTTATGGTTGTAGGCTTTGTTAACTCAGGCGTTATGACGCTCAAACAGTCCATCGGTGTAATCATGGGCGCCAACATAGGTACAACCGTTACTGCTTGGATTTTGAGCCTTAACGGTATTGGCGACGGTGCATCTGCAGTGCTTGAACTTTTCAAGCCCAGCACATTCACACCTCTACTTGCCCTTGCGGGTGTTATTTTGTTCATGTTCATGAAGAGTAGCAAAAGCAAGGATACAGGTATTATTCTCCTTGGCTTTGCAACACTTATGTTTGGTATGGATGCAATGAGTGATTCTGTTTCCGCTCTCCGCGATAACGAAGCATTCAAGGGTATCCTGACAATGTTCTCCGAACCCATCTTGGGTGTTCTTGCAGGTGCTGTTTTAACTGCAATTATTCAGTCATCTTCTGCATCTGTAGGTATTTTGCAGTCGCTTACAACAACAGGGGCGGTAACATACGGCGCAGCTCTCCCCATCATTATGGGTCAGAATATCGGTACATGTGTTACTGCAGTGCTTTCTTCTGTTGGTGCTAACCGTAACGCAAAGCGTGTAGCTGTTGTACATCTTTCGTTTAACGTTATAGGTACGGCAATTCTCCTTACGGTTCTTTACCTTGTGCGTGGAATGTTCGCGCCTCAGCTCTCGATTCCCGCTGACTACGTAGGTATTTCTGTTGCACATACATGCTTCAACGTGATTTGTACAATTATCCTTCTTCCCTGCGCAGGACTTCTTGAAAAGCTTGCATGTAAGCTTATTCCCGATGCAAAGGTTCAGGAAACTACAACAGAGCTTGACGAAAGACTTCTTGCAACACCTTCAATCGCTCTCGAACGTTGCTATAACTACACAGAAGAAATGGCTAACTGTGCTGTGGATTCTCTCAGAAAAAGTATTGATACTATCGATAATTATACAGATGCCGCTGCTGAAGAACTTTACGAAAACGAAACTAAGGTTGACCACTATGAAGATGTTATCGGCAACTTCCTGGTAAAGCTTTCATCCCATAATCTTGACGATTCCGACAACATCCGTGTTGCCCGTCTCTTAAAGGTTATCGGTGACTTGGAACGCATTTCCGACCACAGTATCAACATCGTAAAATCTGCAGAAGAAATCAAAAACAAGCAGATTAAGTTTTCCGAATCTGCACAGGGTGAAATCAGAGTTTTGAGCGATGCCATTAATGAAATTCTCACTCTTACGCTTAAAGCATTCCTTGAAGACGATCTCACCGCTGCACATCAGGTCGAACCCTTAGAGCAGACAATTGACAAGCTCAAAGAGGAAATGCACCTTCGTCATATTTACCGCTTGCAGAACGGCAGATGCAGTATCGAAACAGGCTTTGTATTATCCGACCTTCTCACAAACCTTGAGCGTGTTTCTGACCACTGCTCCAACATTGCAGGTTGTATGATTGAAACAAGCCACAACAATATGAATCTTCACGAAGGCTTGAGAGCGTTCAAGACAGAAGACCCGAATTTCTCGGCGGCTTATAAAGAATATCTCAAGAAATATACTCTCCCCGAAATGAAGAAAAACTAATTATATACAAAAAGACGCTTGTTAGCGTCTTTTTTGTTGTTTCAATCATTTTTATATGCTATACTTATCATAAAAGGAAGCGAGTATATGAACTATATAAGAAAACACCCTATCATCATGATTGTCGTGGGAATACTGGGGATTTCGTTATCATCGATTTTTGTCAAATATTCATCTGCCCCCTCTTCTGTCACGGCAATGTACCGTCTTTTATGGACGGTTATTCTCCAAAGCCCCGTGATTTTTGCATCACGCCCGCTTCGCACGGAGCTTTTCGGCACAACGCGAAAAACAATACTGCTTTGTTCTTTGTCGGGCATTTTTCTGGCAATACATTTCGTTTTGTGGTTTGAATCGCTCAATCACACCTCCGTTGCCTCCTCTACAACAATAGTTTGCACCGAGGTTATTTGGGTGTCTTTGGGATATTGCCTTTTCATGAAAGGTCGCATCCCGCTTCGGGCAATAGGTGCAATTATAATAACTCTTTTGGGAAGCGTTCTTATTGCATTTTCACAGCCGTCAGACAATGCTCATATCTACGGTGTTGTATTATCGCTTTTAGCCGCTATTGCTGTTGCTGCCTATATGCTTATCGGCAGAGTTGTCCGCACCGATACGTCCACAACGGTATATACATATATTGTCTACTCGGTTTGTGCCCTAACACTTATAATCATATGTATTGTTCAAAAAACCAATCTGTTCAAATACGGTATAAACCCTGTCTTCATCGGCTTATTACTTTCGGTTTTCTCTACAATATTAGGGCACAGTGTTTTTTCCTGGTGTCTTAAGTATTTTTCGCCGTCATTTGTATCGGCATCAAAATTATGCGAGCCTGTTGTCGCCGCAATCCTTGCTGCAATACTCTTTGCCGAAATCCCGCATCCTGTTCAGCTTATCGGCGGTGTGCTTATCTTGGGCGGTGTATATTATTATTCAAGATTAGAAAACAAATAAATAATATTAAGTACTAAAATCCTGTTTTTGCATAATCGCGAAGGTTTGGGGAAGAAGGTTTCCCGAATGTAATCGGCAGACTTAATCGCATTCAGTCTGCCGAAAG
>CAZNIC010000078.1:0-5916 GCA_964572985.1 uncultured Oscillospiraceae bacterium | reverse complement strand
GTGCTGAAGGACGTTAGTCCGCCTTTGAGGTCGCGTGTCGATAACACTTTATCGATACGCTGAAATCCGAACGGAAACGTTCGGATTTTTAATTTAGTTCATCTTTGAAAAATATAATAATTCTTTTCGTGAAGAAACACCCAATTTACTGTAAATGTTTTTGTTATGGTATTTTAAGGTGTTTTCTTTTATGGTTAAGAGAACCATAATCTCCTTTGTTGTTTTGCCCTCTGTGTAATAGGTATATATTTTCGTTTCGGTAGGGGTAAGGCGAGGGAGATTTTCTTTGAAATAAAGAAACCGTGCTTCGTCCGCGTCAACGTTTTCGGGGATAGGATGGCTTGGTGTATTGTCGGAATCGCCTTCCTTTTGTTCGGATGCGTCTTCTATTGTAAGAGTCAGACATATAAGAAACAGCTCGCTTATTATGTAGGAAACCGACAAAAACTCAAAATCTATATGCACAAGCTGTTCAAGTAACCACACACATATATTGACAAATACGGCAATGGAAAGAACAACCGCCTGCATTTTTGTCTCAAGCTTCTTTTTTGCAAAGGAATGTATTGTAACGGCAATTGTTGCCGAAAAATACGCCAGCGGAAAGACAAGGTATAAGCTGTGCCAGCCTCCGTAGGTTTTACTGAGCACGCAGACCCCGTTGACAATTTTAGGGGCAACCTCTTTATAGTAAATGTCAAGATAGGGGTAGCTCGATGCAACAAGAAACACAAAAATATTTATTGCCGATAACAAATAGGGTATCCATTTTGGGTATTTTGAGTTTGTTACATTGAGAATTATCATAATCATTGCAAAAGGCAGAAAAACCGAGCCAAGGTAACTAAGCCTGTTTGCAAAAAGAGCCATAGCAAGATTTTTTGATACAGAAAGAAGCCAGTAGCCTGTGTTTACCACAAATATAGAGCTGAAAAGAAACCCGAACCAGATATTTTTTTTACGCATCAAAACAAAATACCCCACCAGCAACAGCAAGGATAATATTGCCGTTGCAAGATAGATTATTGACATACTTGTGGATTTGTCGCCTATAGGAGCACAACCCGATAACAAGAGCGGTAACGTTATTAAAAGTATGTATATAAATTTACGCATAAAATCTCTCCTTCAAATAAAAAACTTTTCCCACACCAATCCCACACCATTTTGCATAGAAAAATTGATTTCCCACACTTTTTTGCGTTTTACGGGTGGGGACAAAGGGGTGGGGAACATATATAATATATTTGTAAGATGCGAAGGAGGGTATAAGCCTTGCCTTGAAAAAACGGGGTGCCCTCATTTATTGATATAAATATCAATAAAAATTTCTGTCAGCGCGCCAACGGTGCAGAAATCACCCCACTATCTGTTATATTGTACCATAAATTGACATTCGGGTCAATCTTGAAAAATATGTAAATTATATTTAGGAGGTATAAACATATGAGAGTCAGAAAGGTTTTAAGTGTGCTTGTGGCGATAATCATGCTTGTAGGTATGATGCCCATGCATTCCCATGCGTGGGAAAACGAGGTTGACTGCGAATATTGCGGCTCATTCTGCGGCGACGATTACATCTGCGACGGTGGTGACCACTGCAGCGAAGAAAGCGGACGAGATTGCTACACCGAGCACCACTGTGTGAACTGCGGTGAATGTGAATCAAATGCTTCTGACTGGTGCGATGCGTGCCATATGTGTGCGGAGTGTGCAGCAGATAACCTTTTGCATTGTCCTGATTGTATGGAATGCGGTGTAAACACTGCATTGTGTGAGGAATGCGGACGCTGCTACGAAAACTGCGGTGGCGAATGCAGTGAGGGTCAGGCTCATTTGTGCTACGAGTGCCATGCAGAATACGGTTACGCTTGTAGCGAATGCGGCTTGTGCTTTTTAGAGGACGAAAGCTTAAAGTGCCACATTTGTGACAAATGCTATCAGTGCTCCGAAGACTGGTGCGATGAATGTAATATGTGTGTTGAATGCGCACAGGATAACGGCTGTCACTGTAAGGATTGCGGTGAGTGCCAGGTTAATAACGCTATTTGTATAGATTGCGGAATATGCTACGAATGTAACGGTGAATGTAGTCAGGGACAGGATCATATATGCTATGAATGTCACTGTGACGATGACATGGTATGCCTCGGCTGTGACCTTTGCTTTGTTGACGACTCAACTGTAAAGTGCATTATTTGCGGCTACTGTGCCGAATGTGACAGCCCCTGGTGCCAGGACTGCTACATGGGCGTTGAATGTGCTATGGATAACGGAACACACTGTATAGACTGCGGTGTTTGTAATGTAGCAAGTAAGCTTTGCGAAAATTGCTGGCGTTGCTACGAATGCGGCGGCGAATGCTCTGAGGGCGATGGCCACGACTGCCTGGAGTGCCATATTGAAAACGCTGAGGCTTGCCCCGATTGCCAGACTTGCTTTATAGACCAGTACGGCACAAGCTGCGAAAGCTGCGGTATATGCTTTGACTGCTGCACAGACTGGTGCGATATATGTAACATGTGCTACGAGTGTGCAGCAAACGAAGGCCTCCACTGTGTTGAGTGCTGGGAGTGCCTTGAAAATGTAGATGACTACTGCGAAAGCTGTTTTGTGTGCTCCGACTGTTCAAGCGGTGTTTGCCAGGACTGCGGAGAGTGTGCAAACTGTGTTGAAATATGCCCCAACTGCGAACAGTATTGTAATAGCTGCAGTAACGTATGTGCAGACTGCGGTGCTTGTGAAAACTGCAGTGATGTGTTAGAGTGCAGTGTTTGTAATGAATATTACTGCTACGACTGTGTAGAGTTCTGTCCCGGATGCGGAGCTTGTAATGCCTGTGCAGATTTGTGTAGTGAGTGCGGAAACTATTGCTCGGAATGTGCCGATTTATGTGAGGAATGCGGAGGCTGTGACGAGTGCGTAGAGCTTTGCGAGGTCTGCGGATTGTATTGCAGCGAATGCTATTGTGAATGCCCTGTTTGCGGCACTACTATCGCTATCAGAATAGATAATGTTGCCTTGTCCGGTCTTACAATCCCCAAGGAGGGCAAGACACCCGATTTTAGCTTGTCAAGTGACGAGTTTAGTAAATACGCCTTGGTGGGTGGTAGCTATCAGCCTGTTACATGGTTTGAAGACGGCAGAGAAATGAGCAAAACAGATACCTTCAAGGCAGGCAAGAGCTACTCTGTAACAATTTGGGTTTATGCAAAGAACGGTTATGTTTTTGCAGTTGACAAAACAGGTGTTAACTTTCAAACAAAGGTAACAGCTACAATCGACGGTCAAATGGTTAAGGTAAATAAGGCTTATGAACAGTCCCCCTGGGAGGTAATTGAGCTTTCCGTTGACTTTGGCGAATGTGACGATGAAGTTATTGAGCACGTTATTATTAATGATGTAACAGCACCTGTGGCAGGTGAACGCCCCACTTACTTTGCAACAGTTAAGGGTACAGGCTACAAGATTGATACAAATAAGAATAGTTATTATGATGCTTACTGGGTAGGCGAAAAATGGTACTACATTAAAAACGGTATCGGTTGGTTTGATATGACCGATTGGGATTGGGTATACGAAAACGAAACCTTTATCCCCGGACACGAATATCAGGTAAGAGTTTACCTTGCAACTAATGACGGATACGAATTTTACTACAACCGTTATTACGAAACACAAGTTACCGGTACGGTAAATGGCAATGAAGCTGTGAATAATACCACAAGCTGGACTCCTTACGAGCAACAGATTGGCTATAGCTTTACTTGTAGTGAGCGTGTTATAGACAAGATTATTATTAACGATTTGATTGTTCCCTACCAAGGTAGCCGTCCCGACTTGGAAATCACAGTTGATAAACCTAACCTTTATCAGCCTGACCCAAATTACGGCTACGCATATTGCGGTGTAATCTGGTACGATGAAGACGGCGCGGCGTTAGGTCGCTATGAAGAATTTGAAGCAGGCAAGACCTACCGTGCCGAAGTAAAACTCGTGCCCACAAAGGTGGACGGAGTATATATGTCATCCTTTGCAAAAAATATGACAGTTATCAACAATACACCCACAGGCAGAATGGGTGAAGATACAATGTATCCTACCGAGCTTTATGTTATGAACAGAGTGGCATACGCGTACTTTGACTACACTTGCCGTGAAAGTGAAGGTACAACAAAGTTAACACTCAAGGCAAATCCTGAAGAAGGATGTGTAACTATAGCAGCTTCTCTTTGTACTGACATATGGCAACGTGATCCCATTGTAAGAGTTGCATTCTACGATAAGAACGATATAATGATTCATACAGAATTTGTTGAAGTGGGTCAGGGCTTTGTAACAACCTTTGCATTTATTGAAGTGCCTCGTGGTGCAGTAAGATGTAAGGCAATGCTCCTCGACGGAAAAACAATCGAACCCTTCTATGAAGCACAGGTTGCGGAATTTAAATAAATTTTCTATTACGACACAAATTGGTAATAAAAAGTCACATTTTTCTATTGAAATGTGTTGCAATATAGGTTATAATTAAAGTGCCTTTCAGGGAGAGCAGTCATGTTCCGGAGTAACCACGGAGCATGAGTGTTTTCCCTATTTTTTTTGAATAAACGGCGAATAATCGCCACTTTCAAAATGGGGAAGTGAATTCCCCCTTGTGATTAGATAGAAAGTGAAAAGTTGAAGATAGAATGTATTGTGAAGTTTCAAGCATAGCTTGAAGTGAAGTTGTTCGCTATGCTCACAGTGAAGTTTTGTGCTGTGCACAAAGTGAAGTTAAGTTTGCACTACGCCGATAGGCGTAACTTCACTTGCTTGCAAACTTCACTGACGAAGTCAACTTCACATGCCGTCAGGCAAACTTAGTTGAATAAGTAATAAAAAAATCGGCGGTTGCATTGCAACCGTCGATTTTGTATATTACTTATTCATTATGAGCAGCTAAATAAGCGTTTCTGCCCTGTTCGTAGAGGTTATTGCCTTCGCTGTCAATGATAACAACCAGGGGCATATCTTCTACGTAGAGCTTTCTGAGTGCTTCTGCACCCAAATCTTCAAATGCGATGAGTTCTGCACTCTTAATGCACTTAGCAAGGAGTGCGCCTGCACCGCCGATAGCACCGAAGTATACGCCGCTATGTTCTTTCATAGCTTCAACAACTTCGGGAAGTCTTGCGCCTTTACCAATCATACCGCGTGCACCAACGGACATCATTGTAGGAGCGTAAGCGTCCATACGGCCGCTTGTTGTAGGACCAGCAGAACCGATAACCTGACCGGGCTTTGCAGGAGTAGGACCTACATAGTAGATTGTAGCGTCAGTGGGGTCAAATGGAAGAGGTTCGCCTTTTGCGATGGATTCGCACATTCTCTTGTGACCTGCGTCACGGGATGTGTAAATAGTACCTGTAAGAAGTACGCTGTCGCCTGCCTTAAGAGTTTTTGCAAGCTCTTTTGTTAAGGGGAGTGTAATTCTCTTTTCCATTATATCACCTCCGACTTATGTCTTGTAACGTGGCAGTTGATGTTGATAGCACAGGGCATACCTGCAATATGTGTGGGAAGAGTTTCGATATTTAAACCGATAGCTGTACTCTTACCGCCAAAGCCCTGAGGACCAATGCCAAGCTTGTTAACCTTTTCAAGCATTTCCTTTTCCAAATCAGCATAGAAGGGGTCGGGATTGGGAACATCGATAGGACGCATAAGTGCCTTTTTAGCAAGGAGAGCCGCCTTATCAAATGTACCGCCGATACCAACGCCGATTGTCATAGGAGGACAGGGGTTGGGACCTGCAATTTCAACAGTTTCAAGAATGAAATCCTTAATGCCCTGAAGACCTGCAGAGGGCTTGAACATACGGATTGCACTCATGTTTTCGCTACCGAAGCCCTTGGGACCTACAGTAACCTTAACACT
>CAZNIC010000077.1:0-5945 GCA_964572985.1 uncultured Oscillospiraceae bacterium | reverse complement strand
CGTTGTTGACTCCCTTTCTGCTATCAAGTATGCAAAGGTTAAGGTTATCCGTGACCCCGAAACAGGCGTAGCTAAGCACTTCGAAATCGAAGGCGAGTTCCCCAAGTACGGTAACGATGATGATCGTGCAGACGATATCGCTATCTGGCTTCTTCGTACATTCATGGAAAAGATTAAGAAGCATCACACATACCGTGAAAGTGAACCTTCCACATCTATCCTTACAATTACAAGTAACGTTGTTTACGGTAAGGCTACAGCTGATATGCCCAACGGCAGAAAAGCAGGCGAACCCCTTTCTCCCGGTGCAAACCCCGCTTACGGTGCAGAACAGAACGGTCTTCTTGCTTCCCTTAACTCTGTTGCTAAGCTTCCTTATCACTGGGCTCTTGACGGTATTTCCAATACACAGACAATCAACCCCGATGCTCTCGGACGTGATGAAGCAGAACAGACAGAAAAGCTTGTTCAGATTCTTGACGGTTACTTCGATCAGGGTGCTCACCACGTAAACATCAACATCTTCGGTAAGGATAAGCTTATCGATGCTATGGAACATCCCGAGAAGGAAGAATACGCAAACTTCACAATCCGTGTATCCGGTTATGCTGTAAAGTTTATCGACCTTACTCGCGAACAGCAGCTTGACGTTATTGCACGTACTTGCCATGAAAGACTGTAAAAAAGGTCTTGTTCATGCTCATGAAACATTCGGGGCCGTTGACGGCCCCGGTGTTCGTTATGTGGTATTTTTGCAAGGTTGCACAATGCGTTGCAAATACTGCCATAACCCCGAAACGTGGGCTAGTGAGGACGGAGATTGGAAAGCCGAAGTATGGGACGTAAAGGAGCTTTTTGACAAGGTATATCGCTACAAGAATTATTGGGGCAAAAACCTTGACAAGGGTGGTATTACCGTTTCGGGCGGCGAACCGCTTTTACAGATAGAGTTTGTAACAGAGTTCTTTAAGCTGGCAAAGGCAAAGGGCGTTCACACAACACTTGATACTTCGGGTCAGCCTTTTAAGAATGACCCGGATTATATTGAAAAACTCGATGAGCTTCTCAAGTACACAGACCTTGTTATGCTTGACTTAAAGGCATACGACGGTGAAAAGCATAAGGAGCTCACAGGCTGTGACAACGCAAACATACTCGAGTTTGCAAAGCATGTTTCAGACACTGGTACAGCAATGTGGATAAGACGTGTGCTGGTACCCTCTGTTACTGACAGTGAAGAGGATTTGACCAAAACTTATGAGTTCATAAAAACTCTTGATACGGTTGAAAAGGTTGAGGTGCTTCCTTACCATACATTGGGTCTTTTTAAATGGGCAAAGCTCAACTTGCCTTATCCCTTGGACGGTGTTCGTTCACCTTCTAAGGAAGAGGTTGAAAAGGCTGAAAAAATATTAGGCATAAAATAATTATTAAAAAGCGATTGCGTTTGCAATCGCTTTTTTGTGTAAATTGACAGAAGTTAGCAAAAGGTACGATTTTGTGTTGCATTTAGTTTATGGTGGTGTTATAATCATAACGCTTGATAAACATTTATGAGAGGCGATATATATGCAGAAAAAGGGAGACAAATGGGTTTTGCACATTGGTATGCGTAATATAAAAACCGCACTTGCTACAACACTTACGGCACTTTTGTATTTGCTTGTGGGTCGCAATCCTACCTTTGCTTGTATTGGTACGATTTTTGGTGTCGGCAGCGATATGGAAAACTCCAAATTGAACGGCGGCAACAGATTTTTTGGTACTGTTTTCGGCGGACTTATAGGTATGGGTCTTTTTAAGATTTATATCACGGTTCATCCCGATGCCGAGATATTAAGGTATCCTGCTGATGAAGCAGTAAAATATCATCCGCTTATTTTGCTTCTTTTGGCAATTGGTGTAATAACACTTGTTCTGGTGAGTGTTACCTTTAAATGGCCCGGCGCAATTCAGCCCGGTGGCGTAATGCTTTGCATCCTTTTGTTTACAACTCCTCAAGACAATTATCTTTTTTATTCGATAAGCCGTATTGCAGACACGGGAATAGGCGTTATCATTGCGCTTTTGGTTAACTTTTTCTTTCCGAGAAAAAAAGTTGTGGATGCACTTGAAAAAATGAATTTGAAAAAAACTGATGAAGAGGCTTCTGAGTGAAGCTTCTTTTTTTGCATAATTTTAGTTGAAAACATATACGAAAAGGTGTAAAATATATGTATAATGTATTTTAAGGAGAACGATATGAAATCTCTTCGTGAATTATACAAAATAGGCAGAGGCCCTTCCAGCAGTCACACAATGGGACCCGAAAGGGCATGTAATTTCTGCAAAAATAAATATATGGATGCAGATTCGTTCAAAGTGATTTTGTACGGGTCTTTAGCAAAAACAGGTGAGGGGCACGGCACTGACAGAGTTATACTGGAAACTCTTTCGCCCAAAAAGGTGGATATACATTTTGACCTTAAGTGCGATAAGCTGCCACATCCCAATACCATGGATGTGTTTGCGCTTAAAGATGGGGAAGAAATCGGAAAAGAACGAATACTCAGCGTAGGAGGCGGTATGATTGAAATAATGAATGAACCGGGGCTTATTTCGACAGATGTTTACCGTTTTACAAAGTTTTCACAGATAAATGATTACTGCAAAAGGCATGATATGCGCCTTTGGGAATATGTGAGAGAAGAAGAGGGAGAGGGGATTTTTGATTATCTCTTAGAAATCTGGCATACCATGAAAGACAGCGTCAAGCGCGGCATAAAGACAGACGGTATACTGCCCGGCGGCTTAGAAGTAGCCAAAAAGGCTAAAAAGCTTTATAACACCCGCCATATTGACGAAAGTGCACAGACCAAGGAAAACCGTCTCGTGTGTGCATATGCCTTTGCTGTAAGTGAAGAAAACGCCGACGCAGGCATAATTGTTACCGCACCCACTTGCGGCAGTGCCGGAGTACTCCCGGCAGTGCTTTATTACCAGCAGGAAATCAGAGGCTTTACAGATACCGAGATTGTTAAAGCGCTGGCAACTGCAGGTGTAGTAGGCAATATTATCAAAACAAATGCGTCCATATCCGGTGCAGAATGTGGTTGTCAGGCTGAAATCGGCTCGGCTTGCTCTATGGCAGCCGCGGCATTAGGTGAGCTTTTCGGATTAAGCCTGGACGAGATTGAATATGCAACTGAAATCGCAATGGAGCACCACCTAGGATTAACCTGTGACCCTGTAGGGGGCTTGGTACAGATACCTTGTATTGAACGTAATGCGGTGGCGGCAATGCGTGCGATTAATGCAGTAAGCCTTGCAAACTTTTTGAGTGAGACAAGGAAAATATCCTTTGACTTGGTTGTAGAGGTTATGTACCAAACGGGTAAGGATTTGAAAAAAAGGTATAGAGAGACAAGCGAAGGTGGACTTGCAAAACTATATAAAACAATGAATAAATAGAAGAAGCTGTTGCGACAAGCAACAGCTTCTTCTGTTTATTCTTCAATTGCATCAATAATTACGGCTCTGCTTTCTGCATCTAAGCCTAAGCATTTGCCGCAGTTATCGCAGATTTTGTTTTTGTCCATGTCGCACACATCACATTCGCCGCAATCATCACATAATTTTTCGGGGTCTAATACACAATATTTCATAATGGGTATTCCTCATGTCAGATTAGTTTTATTAGGTAACTGCAACATTTTTATAAGGAACAGGGACAGGACTGCTTTTGTGCATCGGGAGACGAAGCACAAAAGGATGTTTGCGAACATCTGTCACCCACTGTCCCGTGTTGTGGGTTGCAGTTAATTTGTGGTTTATTTGGAAGCTATAAGGTCGTTCATGTCATACATACCGGGAGCTTTGCCTGTCATGAATTTTGCGGCGGCAATTGCACCCTCTGCAAACACATCGCGGGAGAGTGCGGTGTGCTTAAGCTCAATAATTTCATCATTGCCTGCAAAAATAACAGTATGCTCGCCAACAATTGTGCCTCCGCGGATTGCATGGATGCCCATTTCTCTCTTTTCGCGTTTTTTGCGGACAGAATGGCGGTCATAGATATATTCTTTGCTTTCTTTGCATACTTCGTTGATAGAATCAGCAATGTAAAGTGCTGTGCCGCTTGGTGCGTCAAGCTTGCGGTTATGATGTGCTTCCACGATTTCAATATCAAAATTGTCCTCCAAAACTGTTGTTGCCTTTTTTGCAAGGTCAATAAGCACGTTTACGCCCAGGCTCATATTTGCAGAGAAGAACACGGCTGTTTCGGCACACTTTGATGCCATGTATGCTTTCTGCTCGGGCGAAAGACCTGTTGTACATACAACAACGGGGATTTTGTTTTGGGCAGAATAATTCATTATGGGTTCAAGGCATGACGGATGCGAAAAGTCAATAATAACATCAGCCTTGACAGTTACTTTATCGGGAGAGGAAAAAACAGGGAAGGAAAGAGTAGAGTCATCTACAAGGTCAATACCGCCTACTATTGTACATGTGGGGTCGTCGTTAACGAGTGCACCGATAACTCTGCCCATTTTGCCCGAGCAACCGGAGAGGAGTATATTTGTCATTTGTAACATTCCTTTCTATCAGAAAAGACAGACAGAATAACTGTCTGTCTTTTGTTTGTTAAAGAATACCGTAGTTTGTCATTGCTTGCTTCAAAACAGCGAGGTTCTTATCGGAAATTTCATACAAAGGCATACGAAGGTTGCCTGGGCAAAGCCCCATAAGCTCGCATGCTTTCTTTACGGGGATGGGGTTTGTTTCGATAAAGAGTGCATCAATAAGCTCAATTGCTTCAAGCTGAAGACGCATAGCTGTCTTAATATCGCCATTAAGGAAAGATGCAATCATGTCATGAGTTTTACGGGGAGCAACGTTTGCAAGAACAGAAATAGTACCAACACCGCCAAGAGAGAGGATGGGAACGTTCTGGTCATCGTTACCTGAGTAGATATCAATCTTATCGCCAACCAAAGAAGCAAGCTTTGCTACCTGAGAAAGGTTGCCGGAGGCTTCCTTAATGCCGACAATGTTCTTGTGCTGAGCCATTTCTGCCATGGTTTCGGGAAGAACATTAAGTCCTGTTCTGCCGGGAACGTTATAAACAATCATGGGGCAATCAGATGCGTCAGCCATCATTTCAAAGTGCTTGATAAGACCCTTCTGACTTGTTTTGTTGTAGTAGGGTGTAACAGTGAGAAGACCGTCAGCACCGAGATTAGCGGCTTCTTTGCAAAGCTCAATGCCGTGACGTGTGTCATTGCTGCCTGTGCCTGCAACAACGGGAATTCTGCCATTAACTTTTTTTACAACATATTCAACAACACTGAGGTGTTCTTTGTCGTTCAACGTAGCAGATTCGCCTGTAGTACCGCATGCAATAATACAGTCAGTACCGTTTTCAATCTGGTATTCAACCAAAGAACCTAATGTGTCAAAGTCAATGGAACGATCATCGTGGAAAGGTGTTACAAGAGCTACACCCGAACCTGTAAAGATAGGATTGTTAGTCATAAAATAAGACCCTTTCTTATTAATTTTAGTTCATGTATTCGATAACCTTTTCAGCAATCTGAACAGCATTTGCAGCTGCGCCTTTTCTGATGTTGTCAGCAACAACCCAAAGGTTTACGCCGTTTTCAACACTTTCGTCACGACGAATACGACCAACGTATGTTGCGTCTGTGCCTGTTGCGTTGATAGCCATGGGGTAAACATTGTTTGCTGTGTCATCCTGTACAACAACACCGGGAGCGGATGCAAGTACCTGACGAAGCTCGTCAAGGTCAAAAGAATTTTCAAATTCAACATTGATAGATTCGCTATGACCGTTAAATACGGGAACACGAACTGTTGTAGCTGTAATTCTCATATCGGGATTACCTAAGATTTTTCTTGTTTCGTTAATCATTTTTTCTTCTTCCTTAGTGTAACCGTTGGGA
>CAZNIC010000076.1:0-5998 GCA_964572985.1 uncultured Oscillospiraceae bacterium | reverse complement strand
CCGTAACTTTCGCAGTCTGCACAATCAACCAGTACATCTGTGGGTTCTACAAGCAAAGCACCGGCAATTACAACAGCAAGCACAATAAGGATTGCTATGGCTTTGCCTAAAATACCTTTTTTCATAAAAATCCTCCTAAAATTTTGAAAATTAAAAAGCATAAGAGTGAACGAAGCCCTCTTATGCATAAAAATACCTTCATACAAAAAAATAGCGCTCCACATTCAGTGACAGTCTGTAAGATATTCTCCCACAGCCCAGCCGTAACTCCTCGGACCAGAAAATTACAGCTTCGGCGAAAACTCCTTTCAAATTGAAAAAATGTCCGTAAAATCCAATCTTACTGATAGTTTTCGCGCCTCTATCTTTCTTTGCCGTAATTTTACCATACAATATATTGCCTGTCAACAAGATTTGTAAGAATATGTCGAAAAGAAAACGGAGCTACATAAGCAGCTCCGGGGTTATTTAACTATAATTAAAGTTACATCTGCCACTTTTTCACTCAGCGTTTTACCTGTAAAAAGAAGAAAAAGTATTTCGACAGGATATATAAATATAAACAAATCATGCAAGATAAGACTGGGAATACTCGCCTTATCACCGCTTGATTTGACAATCTTAATATGTACAAGCCTTTTGCCTATACTTTGACCTCTTATAATATCTCTTATTAAAAGATAAATATAGCCAATAAGTGCTGAAAACAAAACCCATAAATCGGATAGCTTAAAAATAAAAATTTTATAATCAAGCTTGCTTAATTCCATAATTAAATAAGGGATTGCTATAAAAAAGCCAATAGAAAATAAATCAATCCAGAATGCAATTGCACGTCTCTCGGTCATGTTAAGATAGTCAACGATTTTTTTTGCTTTCATACAAACTGATTCCTTTCGGGTTTGTAGTTATATCCGATAGCGGAAAGCTTTTTTACAAGCTCGTCTTTATCAACATTCAAATCCTCGCAGAGTGCGTCAAGGGATGAATAATAGTCACGGAGCTTTGTGTTTATAACGCTTAAAAGTATTACAGGGTCGTTAGGGAGCATAGGTGTCATCCTTTCTTATGTAGGGACCGACGTCCTCGGCGGTCCGTTATATTAGCGTAAAAGCAATCCCTCCGTCAGCCTTTGGCTGACACCTCCCTTTGCAAAAGGGAGGCTTGGTTGTGGGTTTTAGAGAGTTTGACGTAAACTTTTGAGTAACGCTATTTCCTCTCTGTAGCCGTCAATTTCGTTGGGGGTTTCCAGATAGAAGGGCAAGTCCTTTAATTGGGGGTGGTTAATAATGCGTTTGATAGCATCCTGACCCAAACTGCCTTCGCCGATTTTTTCGTGACGGTCCTTGTGGGAGGAGAATGGGTTTTTGGAATCGTTGAGATGTATTGCCTTTAAACGGTCAAGTCCAATAACACGGTCAAATTCGCAGAGCACTCCGTCAAGGTCGTTTACAATGTCATACCCTGCGTCATACACATGGCAAGTGTCAAGGCACACACCTAATTTGTCGCAAAGATTTGTTTTGTCGATAATTGCTCTCAGCTCTTCAAATTTACTGCCGACTTCACTGCCTTTGCCTGCCATTGTTTCGAGTAGTACCGTGGTTTTCATATCGGGGAAGAGTATGTCGTTGAGTAAAGCAGAGATTTTTTCAATGCCGACCTCTATGCCTTGTCCCACATGGCTGCCGGGGTGGAAATTATACATCGCACCGGGAGTATGCTCAAGACGCTTTAAATCGTCCTCCATTGTGATGTATGCAAATTCACGTATGCGGTCCTCTGCGGCACAGGCATTTAAGGTGTAGGGGGCATGGGCGAGTATGGGGCCAAAGTTTTCTTTGGATTTTTCGTTAAAGAGAGCTATATCATCAAAATCCAAATCCTTGGCTTTGCCTCCGCGAGGGTTGCGGGTAAAAAACTGAAAAGTGTTTGCACCAATGGACAAAGCTTCGTCGTACATATGTGTATAGCCCTTTCCGGCTGAAAGATGTGCACCTATCTTAAACATATTTGTGTTCCTTCCTCATATTTTAGTTTGCAATTGTATGTAGTTTCTGCTACAATTACTATAATATCATAAAATAAAAATTTTTCAACGAAAAGAGTAATACATATGGCAAAAAAAGTTGGATTTTTAGCACTTGGGTGCAAAGTAAATCAATACGAGGTTGATTCGTACATTGCAATGTTCAAAGAGGCAGGCTTTGAAACCGCCTCCTTTGATGACGTATGCGATATTTATGTTATTAATACATGCTCTGTTACAAACCTTGGTGACCGTAAGAGCCGTCAGATGATAAGGCGTGCAAAACAAAAAAATCCCGATGCAATCATTGTTGCAACAGGCTGTTACGCACAGGTGGGATATAAAGAGGTATCAAAAATGGAAGAAGTTGATTTGTGCATAGGCACGTCACTTCGCTCTCAGATTGTTGAGCTTACAAAAAAGGCAATTAACGGTGAAGACATAAACGCATATGTTGATATTATGAAGGTAAGGCAGTTTGAAGAGCTTGAAGCAGAAAGTGTAACCGAGAGGACAAGAGCAAACATCAAAATACAGGACGGCTGTGACAATTTTTGCTCATACTGTATCGTACCTTATGCACGTGGACCTGTGCGTTCGCGAAAATGCGAAAACATTATCAAGGAAGCAAAGCGTATTGCGTCTTTAGGCTTTAAAGAGGTAGTGTTAACAGGTATAAGCGTTGCAAGCTACGGCAAGGATACCAAGGAATGCAAGCTCATTGATGTTATAGAAAAGGTATGTGAAATTGACGGCATTGAGAGAGTGAGACTTTCGTCCATTGACCCTGTGGCTTTTACGGATGATTTTATATGTCGTTTGGCAAAACAGGAAAAGGTGTGTGACCATTTCCATATTTCGCTCCAGTCGGGGTCAGATGCGGTCTTAAAAAACATGAACCGTAAATACAAAACGCACGAATATCTCGACATGCTCGACCGTATAAGGGCAAAAATGCCTGATGCGGGCATTACCACAGATGTGATAGAAGGCTTCCCCATGGAAACCGAAGAGAATTTTGAGGAGACGAAGGCTTTTTGCAAAAAAGCTCTCTTTTCCAAAATTCATGTTTTTCCGTATTCGGAACGCAAAGGAACAGCCGCTGCCCAGATGCCTCAGCATCCGATGCCCCTTCGTGAAAAAAGGGCAAAGGAGCTTAGCGTTATTGCAGAGGAATTAAAGAACGATTTTGAAAAGAGCTTTGTGGGAAGACGTGTAAAGGTATTGTTTGAACAGACAAAGCAAGGCTTTACGGAAGGGCTCACAACAAATTATCTCCGAGTTTTTGTCAAAGCAGACGAACAGTTACACGATAAATGCAAGATGGTTGAAATAGTAAGCTATACAGACAATAAGCTGCACGGAAGGGTTGTAGAATGAAAAACTTATCTTATTCAAGGATAATTGCAATTGGCTTTTTTGTGATGATAATGCTGGGCACGGGGCTTTTGATGCTCCCTGTGTCAAGCTCCTCGGGTGAGTGGACGCGGTTTTCTGATGCGTTTTTTACAGCAGTGAGTGCCCAGTGTGTGACGGGACTTGTTGTTGTCGATACGGCAACGCATTGGTCGCTCTTTGGGCAGATTGTTATCCTGTTTCTTATACAGACGGGCGGACTGGGGTTTATATCGATAGGTGTGTTTTTTACAATTATGCTCAAACGAAAGCTGAGCTTGAGCCAGCGCAGTCTGTTTCAGGAAAGCATGAATACGCTCGAAATGTCAGGTACGGCAGTTTTTACCAAGAAAATCATGCTGTGGGTGTTTTTGGTTGAGGCGATAGGTGCAGTCATACTGACCATGTGCTTTATGAGTACAGAGCCTTTTTTGAAAGCTGTGTACTACGGGATATTTCATTCAATATCAGCATTTTGTAATGCAGGTTTTTCAACGGTTGAAGGCAATCTCATGAGTTATTCGGGCGACTATGTGTTAAACATTACAATCATGGCTCTTGTTACAATAGGGGGATTGGGCTTTATTGTATGGGACGATATTTATAAAAACAAATGGCACTTTAAAAAGTACAGACTTCACACAAAAATCGTGTTGTTGTTGACTTTTGTGATAACTTTTGGCGGGGCTGTGATGCTGTTTGTTTCGGAACAAGAAACCGTGCTTGAAAACATGAGCCTTCCTCAGGCGATAACGGCTTCGTTTTTCAACTCTGTTACATCGAGGACAGCCGGCTTTAACACGGTTGATTTGGCAAACCTCAGCGAAGGCGGCAGATTTATAATGATGGTTATAATGTTTATAGGCGGAAGCCCCGGCTCTACGGCAGGCGGTATTAAAACTACTACATTTATGGTTATAATTGCTTTTTTGTTTGCCAATTTTAAGCATACAAAGCCAAATATGTTCGGCAAGCGGTTTGAAGACGATGCCGTTAAAAAGGCAACGGCTGTTATGTCGACAAATCTTATACTGATAGTTGCGGCAACACTTGCGCTAACCGTTATGTCGGATTTTGCCATAGGCGACGTGCTTTATGAAACTGTTTCAGCCATGAGCACCGTAGGCGTTACGGTGGGTATTACAGACAAGTTTAGCCTTGCGGGAAGATACATCCTTGCAGGCTTGATGTATCTTGGCAGAATAGGAAGCCTTACCTTTGCAGTATCGTTTTTGGAAAAGAAAAAGAACGCTTGTGTAGGATATATTGCAGAAAATATTTCAATCGGTTGAGAAAGGCGGAAAACAATATGAAAAACATACTCGTAATTGGTATGGGTAGATTTGGTCAGCATTTGTGCAGAGAACTGTATACCCTGGGGAACGAAATCATGGCAATAGATACCGATGAGGGAGCCTTGGAATCTGTGAGTGAATATGTTGCTGCATCACGTGTTGCAGACTGTACAAATCCCGATGTGCTCAAAAGCGTGGGCGTAACGGATTATGATATATGCGTTGTTTGCATAGGCAACAATTTTCAAAACAGCCTGGAGATTACAAGCCAGCTTAAGGAAATGGGAGCAAAGTACGTTGTCAGCAAAGCCAACCGCGACATACAGGCAAAGTTCCTTTTGCGCAACGGTGCTGATGAGGTTATTTATCCCAACCGTGACGTTGCCGAAAAGCTTGCAAGAAAAGTGAGTACAAATCATGTTTTTGACTATATAGAGCTTACGGGAGAATATGCAATATATGAAATCCCGCCCATAAAAGACTGGATAGGCAAAACTATCCGCGAAGCAGATATCCGTGCAAAATATCACGTGAACGTGCTTGGCACAAAAAAAGGCGGCGAGACAAAGATTATGCCTCTGGCTGACCATGTGATTGAAGAGAGCGAGCATCTTATAGTTGTTGCAACGCAAAAAGATATTGACAAAATCGTTAAAAAAATAGATTGATAAATAAATGAAAAAAACGAAAATTATTGTTGACAAATTATTAACTTTGTAGTAAAATTAATCTCGCTGAAAATGCCCATAGGTGGCACGAGGTGATAGCATGAAGATTAATATGGCAAGCGTCATCAATTGTGACGGTGCAAAGCTTGATATTAATAAGGAGTTTTCTGTAGGTAACTTTGAGTTTGCAGGCAACGAATATTCCTTTGACAATCCTGTGATTGTAACAGGCGAAATTAAAAATATCGGCGGTGCACTGAAGATTGTCCTCTCTATTGAGGGTGAGTATACTACATATTGCGACCGTTGCGGATGTGACATAGGCGAAACCATCATAGGTGAAACCGAAGAGGACATCACAGCAGATAACAGCGATATGGATGGTGAAATGTTCACTATTATCGGTCATACGTTAGATATTTCCGGTGCAGTTGAATCATTGGTATACTCTAATCTTCCTATGAGAAGTTTGTGCAGTGATGAATGCAAGGGCTTGTGTCCCAAATGCGGCACAGACTTGAACAAATCAGAATGTAATTGCGATACGACAAGGTATGACCCTCGTTTCGCTATTTTCAGAAAATTAGCAGGAAATGGTGAGGTGTAAAAAA
>CAZNIC010000075.1:0-6013 GCA_964572985.1 uncultured Oscillospiraceae bacterium | reverse complement strand
GGCAGGTCTTCGTAAAGACGGTAAGACTGTTCTTTATGACGGACGTACAGGTGAACCCTTCGATAACCCCGTAACAGTAGGTTACATGTACTTCTTAAAGCTCCACCACTTGGTTGACGATAAGATTCATGCTCGTTCTACAGGTCCTTACTCACTTGTTACTCAGCAGCCTCTGGGTGGTAAAGCTCAGTTTGGTGGTCAGAGATTCGGTGAAATGGAAGTTTGGGCTCTTGAAGCGTACGGCGCAGCTTACACACTTCAGGAAATCCTTACAATCAAGTCCGATGACGTGACAGGCAGAGTAAAGACATACGAAGCAATTGTAAAGGGCGAAAACGTTCCCAAGCCCGGTATTCCCGAATCCTTCAAGGTATTGGTTAAGGAACTTCAGTCTCTTGCGCTTGATGTAGACGTTCTCGATGTGAACGGCGATATCATTGACCTTAAGGCAATCGGCGACGATGATGACGATATGCCCAGTGAAGAATACCGCGACGAAAACATGCGTGCAGTTGATGACGGCTTTGATAACGCATCCGGCTACCGCAGTGTTGACGAAGACGAATTACTCAATGATATTTTAGGCGAAGCGGAAGCTTCTGCACCCGCACCCGTTTTCGGTAGCGAAGACGACGATGTGGATTTTGACATTGAGCCTACAGACGAAGAACTTATGGCAATTGAAGGCGGAGATTTTGATTCCGACCTCTTCGAAGATAAGGAATAAGGTTATTCCCACGGCGAAAGCCGACACTTGAAGAAAAGAACTCATAACGAGTAATAGGTGATTATGTAAGGGGGGTGCCCCTTGCATAGTCGCAGGGAAAGGAATGATTGTAATAATGGAATTCAATACATTTGAATCTATCCGTATAGGTCTTGCTTCACCCGAAAAAATCCGTAACGAATGGTCTTTCGGCGAAGTCAAGAAACCTGAAACAATAAATTACAGAACACTTAAGCCTGAACCCTTAGGACTTTTCTGCGAAAGAATTTTCGGACCTCAGAAGGACTGGGAATGTCATTGCGGTAAGTATAAGAGAATCAGACACAAGGGTGTTGTGTGTGACCGTTGCGGCGTTGAAGTTACACGCGCAAAGGTTCGTCGTGAGAGAATGGGTCACATTGAACTTGCAGCTCCTGTTTCTCACATTTGGTATGTAAAGGGTATCCCCTCAAGAATTGGTCTTATTCTTGACATTTCTCCCGGGGTACTTGAAAAAGTATTGTACTTTGCACAGTATATAGTTTTGGATGTTGATTCTAACATCACAGACCTCAAGAAGAAGCAGCCTCTTACAGAAAAGGAATACAACTCCTATTCCGAAAAGTACGGCAACCACTTCCGCGCAGGTATGGGTGCAGAAGCTATCAAAGAGCTTTTGTGCGAAATTGACCTCGAAGAGCTTTCAAAGGAGCTCCGCGAAGAAATGAGTGCTTCTCAGGGTCAGAAAAAAGCAAAGGTTGCAAAGAGACTTGAAATTGTTGAAGCTTTCAGAAAGTCCAACAACCGTCCCGAATGGATGATTATGGATGTTGTTCCCGTAATTCCTCCGGAAATCCGTCCCATGGTACAGCTTGACGGCGGACGCTTTGCAACAAGCGACCTTAACGATTTGTACAGACGTGTTATCAACCGTAACAACCGTCTTAAGAAGCTTCTTGAACTTGGTGCTCCCTCTATCATCGTAAGAAACGAAAAGAGAATGCTCCAGGAAGCTGTTGACGCTCTTATTGATAACGGTAGACGTGGCAGACCTGTAACAGGCCCCGGTAACCGTGCACTTAAGTCTCTTTCCGATATGCTTAAGGGTAAGCAGGGTCGTTTCCGTCAGAACCTTCTCGGTAAGCGTGTTGACTACTCCGGTCGTTCCGTTATCGTTGTAGGTCCCGACTTAAAGATTTATCAGTGCGGTCTTCCCAAGGAAATGGCAATCGAGCTTTTCAAGCCCTTTGTTATGAAGCGCCTTGTGGAAAACGGTACAGCACACAATATTAAGAGTGCTAAGAGAATGGTAGAAAGAGCACGCCTTGAAGTATGGGACGTTTTGGAAGACGTTATCCGCGAACATCCCGTAATGCTCAACCGTGCGCCTACTCTTCACCGACTTGGTATCCAGGCATTCGAGCCTGTACTCGTTGAAGGTAGAGCTATCAGACTTCATCCTCTTGTATGTACAGCGTTCAACGCTGACTTCGACGGTGACCAGATGGCTGTTCACGTGCCTCTTTCTCCCGAAGCACAGGCAGAAGCAAGATTCCTTATGCTTTCTGCAAACAACCTCTTGAAGCCTCAGGATGGTGGTCCCGTAACTGTTCCCACACAGGACATGGTACTTGGTAGTTATTATCTTACTCTCATAAAGCACGATGAACCCGGCGAAGGCAAGATGTTCTCTTCTATTACAGAAGCTATGCTTGCATATGATGCTAAGTATGTAGGTCTTCATTCTCTTATCAAGGTAAAAGTTGGTAACGAAGATTTGAAGGAACTCAAGTTTACTGAGCTCGGCGGCGAAAGCGTGATTGAATGCACTATCGGTCAGCTTATCTTTAACGCTAACGTTCCTCAGGACATTAATCTCTTTGTTGACAGAACAAACCCCGATAATAAGTATGTCCTCGAAGTAACAAAGACTGTTACAAAGGGCGTTCTCAGCAAGATTGTTGACAAGTGTATCAAGGTTCACGGCACAACAAAGACTGCCGAAGTATTGGACGCATTAAAGAGCACAGGTTACAAGTTCTCCACACGTGGTGCCATCACTATTTCCGTATCCGATATGGAAATCCCCGGCAGTAAGAAGGAACACCTTCAGGCTGCAGAAGAAAAGGTTGAAGAAATCACAAAACTTTACCGTCGTGGTCTTATCACAGACGAAGAAAGATATCAGAACGTTATCAAGACATGGCAGAGTGCCAACGATAAGGTTACTAAGGCTCTTATCGACAACCTTGGTGAATTCAACCCCATTTACATGATGGCTACTTCCGGTGCGAGAGGTAGTATCAACCAGATTCGTCAGCTCGCAGGTATGCGTGGTCTTATGGCTAACACATCCGGTCGTACTGTGGAAATCCCGATTCGTTCTTCTTTCCGTGAAGGTCTTAACATCCTCGAATATTTCATTTCCACTCACGGTGCAAGAAAGGGTCTTGCCGATACAGCGCTCCGTACAGCCGACTCCGGTTACCTTACAAGAAGACTTGTTGACGTTGCGCAGGAAGTTATCATCCGTGAAATCGACTGTGGCGTAGACAAGGGTATCGTAGTAAGCGCTATCTATGAAGGTAAGGAAGAAATCGAATCTCTTGCAGAAAGACTTGTAGGCAGAGTAGCTATCGGTGATGTTGCACATCCCGAAACAGGCGAAATCCTTGTTAAGAATGGTGAAATGTTTACACCCGAACAGGCTCAGGCAGTTGACAAGGCAGGCGTTAAGGAAGTTCTTATCCGTTCTGTTCTTGCGTGCCGTGCTAAGGTTGGTGTATGTGCTACATGTTACGGTGCAAACCTTGCACGTGGCGGCGAAAACGTAAATATCGGTGAAGCTGTTGGTATCATTGCTGCTCAGTCTATCGGTGAACCCGGTACACAGCTTACAATGAGAACATTCCATACAGGTGGTGTAGCCGGTGACGATATCACTCAGGGTCTTCCCAGAGTTGAAGAACTTTTCGAAGCAAGAAAGCCCAAGGGCGTTGCTATCGTAACAGATATTTCAGGTACAGTTCAGGTTAACCGCACAAAGGGCAAGACTGAGGTTGTTGTTACTAATAATGAAACAATGGAAGCTCAGACAATTTTCATTCCCTTCGGTGCAACACTTAAGGTTAACGACGGCGATGTACTCCAGGCAGGCGATCCTTTAACAACAGGTTCTATCAACCCCCACGATATCTTAAGAATCAAGGGCGTTCAGGCTGTTCAGGAATACCTTGTTAAGGAAGTACAGAAGGTTTACCGTTCTCAGGGCGTTGATATTTCCGATAAGCATATCGAAGTTATCATCCGCCAGATGATCAGAAAGGTTAAGATTGAAAACGAGGGCGACAGTAATTATCTTGTAGGTGATACAGTTGACCGTCTCAAGTTCCCCGAAATCGTTAAGGAATTTGAAGAAAAGGGTCTTACTCCTCCCGAAGGCAAGGAACTCTTCCTTGGTATCACAAAGGCAGCTCTTGCAACAGACTCCTTCCTTTCTGCAGCATCTTTCCAGGAAACAACAAAGGTTCTTACAGATGCGGCTATCCGCGGTAAGAGTGACCCGCTTGTTGGTCTTAAGGAAAACGTTATCATCGGTAAGCTTATCCCTGCAGGTACAGGCGTTCCGATGTACAGCGATGTTGAAATCGAAAGCACAAAGACAGCTGTTATGGACAGTGTTGTGCCCGCAGATTTTGATGCAAGCGAAGTTATTACAGATTACGAAGAAGTAATTGAATAAAACACAAAAAGTCCACCTTTATGGGTGGACTTTTTATTAGGAAACAGCGAAGACAAACGGTGCAGTGCTCCGTTTGTCTTGATTTTATGGAAGGAAAGTGGTATAATAATAACAATGGCGGGGATTAGCCTTACGGGCGGTCCGTTTTAAAAGGATGTGAGAAAAGTGCTTGAAAATAAATTAGGCATAGATAATGCCGCAGATTTAGTCCGAGAAGAAGAAAAAATCAGCAAGAAGAAGGCGTTAGAGCTTTTTGAAAAAGGCTATCTTGATACATGGGAAGCAGGAAATTTTGACACCCTCTCTAAAATACATGAATATCTTTTTTCCGAAATTTATCATTTTACAGGAACAATACGCGAGGTCAATATAGCAAAAGGCAATTTCAGATTTGCACCTCTCATGTACCTTCAGGCGGCACTTGATAACATCGATAAAATGCCTCAGTCAACATTTGAAGAAATTGTTGAAAAATATGTTGAAATGAATATTGCCCACCCATTCCGCGAGGGTAACGGTAGAAGCACACGAATATGGCTTGATTTAATGCTTAAAAAAGAAATAGGGAAGGTTGTTGACTGGAGTCGGGTTGACAAGGAGGATTACCTTCTTGCAATGGAGAGAAGTCCTGTAAGAGACATTGAAATAAAGCATGTCTTAAAACAAGCTCTTACCGATGAAATCAATAACCGCCAGGTTTACATGAAGGGCATTGATATCAGCTATTACTACGAGGGATACACAACATTTAAAACAGAAGATTTAGGCTGAAATACAATTTAGAAGTAATTGAATAAAACTATAAAAATGCCGTTACATTCGCAGCGGCATTTTTTGTGCTTTTTGACGATAAAAAAATTAGTAAAAAAGTATTGACACGGCATTATTTCTTTGATATATTATTAAGGCGATTGTGGAGATTGCTGTGCTTTTGGTGCGCAATTTTCGCAAATGCAAAATATATTCGGAGGTGAAATCATGCCCACATTTAACCAGCTCGTCAGAAAGGGAAGACAGACAGCAGTTTCTAAGAGTACGGCACCCGCACTTCAGTACGGCCTCAACTCTCTTAAGAAGACATTGACTGATCAGAGCGCTCCCCAGAAGAGAGGCGTTTGCACAAACGTTAAGACTCAGACTCCCAAGAAGCCTAACTCAGCTCTTCGTAAGATTGCCAGAGTAAGACTTTCCAACGGTATCGAAGTAACAAGCTACATTCCCGGTGTAGGTCACAACCTTCAGGAACATAGCGTTGTTCTTATCCGTGGCGGTAGAGTTAAGGACTTGCCCGGTGTACGTTATCACATCATCCGTGGTACACTCGATGCTGCAGGTGTAGCTAACCGTATGCAGTCCAGAAGTAAGTACGGTGCAAAGAAAGCTAAGGCTAAGAAGTAATTAGCCGCAAAATTTCTGTGCGATATGCGGGTTTAATTATATGAAGTTTAAAATTCGTAAGAATTTTCCAATATATAGATAAATTTGCTTGTTGCACTGACGGCGGAAATTTCCGCAGAGTACCTATGAATTCATTTAAAATTTTATGAAGGAGGGAAGAATAGTGC
>CAZNIC010000074.1:0-6035 GCA_964572985.1 uncultured Oscillospiraceae bacterium | reverse complement strand
ATAAATTTGTTTGTAATTTAAAAGATTTAAGTAAATAAAAAATGAAAGGATGATTTTTATGAAAAAGAGATTGCAAGGATTAGCGGCAGGATTGGTAGCAGGTGTTTTGCTGACGACAGGTGTTACATATGCAGCAAACACAACAACGCTTTATGACGTAATGACAAACGGAATAAGGATTGTGCTTGACGGAAAAGAATTAAAACCTACAGACGCAAATGGTAATGAGGTTGAACCCTTTATTTATAACGGAACAACATATTTGCCTGTAAGAGCTATTGCTACAGCCTTGGGTAAGCCTGTATATTGGGACGGTCCTGAGTTTACGGTTTATTTGGGTGATATGGACGGGAAATTGGAATATCCGACAAAAGATTTGAGTATGGATGATTCTATTGGAAATGATTGGTATGAGGCAGGTAACTTAAAGGATAATTTGGGGAACACGTACTCGAGAGCTGTTTACGCATACGGGAATGGCGAAGATAACTGCTATGAAATGCTTTGTAATATGAAATATTCAAGATTCAAGGGAACTTTATATGTTATGAAGGATTCCAGACACGAAGAAAGTGTACAGGTTATTGTTAAGGCCGACGGAAAAACTGTATATAAGTCTCCTGAAATGACAAAGAAAAGTGCGCCCATAGACTTTGACATTAATATTAAAGGCTGCTATGATTTGCAGATTTATTGCATCGGTGATGCAAGAAGAATGGTAGCTATCGGTGATGCAGGATTTTATCAGTAATAATTATTGCAAAAAGCTCCTTTGATTTAAAATCAAAGGAGCTTTTTGTGTGGTTACTTATTAATTGAAACAAGGGGTTTCATTGTAGCCATATCCCAGATGTAAATTTCTTCGTCGGGGGAAAGCTGGGGTACTGCGTCTGTTGTGAGAGGTGTTCTCTTAACCTTTGTTACAGTGTCGCCGTCACGTACAACCTGGATGATTGTGCCCGTGGAGCCTTCTTCATATTCGAAGTAGTAGTTATTATCCTCAATTGTAATATACGTCATTCTGCAAACAGCTGTGTCGTAGTTTACAAAGGGGATAGAGTCGGAAAGAGTGTAGATATTGATTTCGGCTACGTTACAGTAGTCGGAGGGGTTTTGATACTTAATGTAGCGGTAGTCTCCGGTATTTAAAAATTCGGCATATGTAACACGGGTTTCAACGCCATAGGGGGGAGTAGTGGTTATGACAAAAAGCTGTTCCCAATTTGCGCCGTCAACGGAGCCGTAAAATGATGTGGAAACCATTCTGCCTGCCCAGTTTGAACGAGGGTAGTAGCCTATTGCACCGATAGATGTGGGTTCGCCCAAATCTATCATAAGATAACCGCCGGACACTCCATCGAAAAAAGTTTCAAGGCTACCGTCAAAAGCATATTTTGCGGCAGTTGAGGGGTCAGAGTTCCATGTGTCTGACCCTGTGATAGCAAGGTCTGTTGTGTCGATTTTTTCGATGTGAGAAATATCGGGTGCTTTGCTTATCTTGATATAGCTCATCATAGGTCCGCCGTATCCGTCAGAATCAAGCTTAAGGTTGAGTATTGCTTCGCCGTTTTCGACTGTGGCAACCTTCTTTATAATGTTGGGGTTGGAGGCATCTGTTGAGGGGATAATACCACTTGCGAGTACCGCGCCGTTCATGGTAAGGGAAGCCTTGCGGTTAACGCTTGTCTGCCAATGGGAAGGTGCGTAGAATGCCACCTCAAAGGCGTAGTCACCGTCCTCGGGGAGGGCGAATTTGTAGGTTATACCGTTACCTGTCCTGTCGTCCTGGTCCTTGGCGTAACGGTAGGTGATAACCTTGTCTTCACCGTCTGTGAGGTCGTATTCATAGGGCCATGTCTCGGCACCTGTTGAAAGGTGAGGATAGGTTGTATTGGGAACGTATGTATCAACAACACCCCATTCGTAGCCTGTGACAGGGTCGGCAGTATAGAACTGCTCTGTAACGGAGTTATAAATACCGTATTTGTCGCCATCGTTGATTGTAGTGGGGTCGATGTCACCACAGTCAACAAAGTAGAGAAGATTTTCATCAACTGTGCCCATATTCATAGAGAAATCGTCGATACAAGCTCGGTCTAAAGTGATCATTAATGAGATTTCACCATTGGAATAAGCTCTGATTTTATAAGTTTCCCAAGAGTTTGAAAGGTCTATAAAACTAAGGGTATCATTTGTGTGTAATATGCGTACTTCGCCTTCAATATCTTCTGTGGCAGCCTTTGCCTTGAAAGTAATGTCATAATAGCCTTCCGGGCAGGTTATAGTCTGAGCAAAATAACGTTGAGAGGTTGTAGAGGCATAATGGTTGCCGTTTTCTTCAATTATCTCGGGGGCTCTGCCATTTGTTTCCCAACCTGTAAAGTCGCCTGTTCCGAAGGAGGAGTTTACGATATAATTATCAAGGTTTTCGGGGATTAGGAATTTCACTAAAAACTCTGTGTCGGTTACGGGAGTATAGGTGAGAGAATTGTCCGAAACTAAATCGGAAATGTCCTCGCCATTTGCGAGAACCTCAATGGTGCCCTCGTTATACTCGGGGCAGAAGGTGAGTGTTACCTCTTCGCCGGGGGCAAGGTTTGTTTTGTCAAGCTGTGCCGTGCCGTGCTCTGTTTGCATTATGCTCATCTTGTAGTTTTCAGTGAGAGAAGAATTCTCCGTAACGGCGGGATAGAATTCAAAAAGGTCCAGGTTGGGGGTGTAGTTTACAAGTGTTGCGTATGTAATGTTACCCGTTTCTCCCGTGCCGTTCTGAACGATTCTCCAGTTATCGTTGAATACCGTTACGGTGTTGTCGCCTTCGTTGAGCTCCACTTCTAAGACCGTTGTGCGCCAATTTGAATCGGAATACGTGTTCTTGAAATAAAGACGCTCGGCGGGGGCGTCGTTGACCTTAAACGATGCGTAGCGGTCAACAAGCTGTGCGTTGTAGGTGTGTCCGCCGAAAAGCTCACCCGAGGAGTGGTGGATAACCATTTTGTATGTGCCGTTTTCGGGAGCTGTAACATTTAATGTAAGTGAATCGTCGGTGCCGCCCTCAATGTTTGAAACGTAGCTTGTGCGACTTGCAAAGGCGTTTTCATACACTTCGGCGTTGCCCGTAAGTGCACCTGATTCTGCCTCAACTGAAACAGGGCTGCTGTCGGCTTTTTTGACACGCATATAGTCAAGTGCAACAGAGGCTGATGTGTCGATGTCGATTATATTAATGCCCTTTTGCAAAAAGGCTGTGATGTATTCAGTTGTGAAATTGTCCGATGCGGGGAGCGAAATGGGGGTTAACATGTTGTCAAGGTCTAAAGCGGTGTTGTCAAGGTAGATGTTAGCTGTGCTGTCTTGCTCTGCGCTGTAGCGGAGAGCGATTGTGTAAAGAGAGTTGTCGGGCACAACAACCGTAAAGCGTACGCCACCGCCCGTTGTTACACTTCTTTTGTCAAGACCTGTAATATAGCCTGCGCCGGAATAACCGTCAAGCTCGCTTTCGGTTGTAACTGTGGTGTCGGTATTTCCGTTTAAGAGGTTAAAGTCACCCAGTTCTGCTTCGTACACAGAGTCGAATTCGGGGATTGTTCCGCCAACGTATGTAAAAGCAATGCTGTCTACGGAGAATTCACCGCCGTTTACCTCGACGCCGCGCATATACATGGTGTGGTTGCCCTTTGAAAGATAAACATAATCTGTATACATGCCTGCCATTTCGTCACGGAGGGTGTTTTCGAGATTGATTATCTCGGCATTGTCGTTATCAAAGCGGATTTGAGCTGCAAGTGACTGTGGATTGTTAGAAGAGGGGTCGGCGGGGTTTGTGCCGTAGCCGTTTGCGTAGGTCATATCCATACGGTAGTAGCCTGTGTGGTCAACTTCTATGGGGAGGTTAAAGCCGTCGGATTGGGTTTGTATGCCGCTAAGGCGGTAGCCGCCCGAGTAGGCATATGTCCAGCGGACATTGTTTGAATATACAGCACCAACATGCGTGCCGTTTTCTGCCTCGTATACTTTGCGTTCTGCGCCGTAGTAAATAAGACTTTCGGCACCTGCAGAGGGGGATACCGTTACAAGATATGCGGCGTTTTCTTCCATGTCGGAAATCGCTACAGTGACTTTGTTATCAACTACGGGATAAGTGCCTTTGATGATAACGCGGGGCTCTTCTGCCACGCCGTGGAAAGCCGTCCAGTAGGTTGCTTTAACCTCCACATCAACAAAGGAGGCACCATCAAAGGGGATTGTATCGGTAATGTTTTCGAGCACAACCTGTCCTGTGCCTTCACTGCCGCCTAATATGATGCTGGCGCTCTTTTTGTTGTCGTCGATAGATGCCAAGCCGTAAAACTCTGTGCGGGCAGTGTTGGTGGTAAGGGCTAAGGTTTCGCCGCTCATGTCGCCGTACCATTTATAAAGCCACCATGCACCGTTGGGCTCGTTGTTGTCGGCAGCAATGTCGTTGAGGTTGCCTGCATTGTGCCAGTAGGGGAGACAGCCCGAAACCTTGTTTTCTTCAAATAACGCAATCCAGTTAACTAATTTACCGGGGTTTGAGCAATGGTCCTGAGGTGCGTATTCGTTGATGATGATTTCGCGCTCGGTCATGCCGTATTTTGATTCGATGCTTCTGTAATTGGCAAGGTTTGATGCAAAAGAGGATAAGTCATAATCCTGCAGTTCATGCCATGTGATATAGTCGGGCTCACAGTTGTTCTCTGTGCAGAATTTGAGCCATGAATCCATATGCCCCGACTGATAGTTTGCACAGCTTGTGCCTGCGATGAGGGCATCGGGGTCAAGCTCGGTTATGAGCTGATATGCACTGAGCCAGTTTTGGTTAAAGCGTGACTGTACGGCAGAATCCCAACCGATGTTGCCGTACCAGATGCCGTCGGGCTCGTTAAAAGGTACGTAAACAAGCTTGCCCATATAGTCGGGATTGGAATCCCTGAGGGCGACGATTTTGGGTATCATTTCTTCAATATGAGAAAGATATTCCTCAAAGCTTGTCTGCTCGTAGGGCCAAAGGGCGTAGATGTCCTGCAGATAAATCTGCACCTGTTCGCCACCTGCAGATATGAAGGTGTGGGCAACGTCAAGAACGTCCCCTGTGGGGTGCTGTAAGCCGTCGGGTGCTTTTTGCACTGCGGTAGAGGGCTTTAAGGGGGTTAATGTGTTAACACTTGGTGTACCGTCACTGCCCAAACCATACAAAAAGCCGCTGGAGCCGTGGCGCATGGCGCCTGTTTTGCTGCTCATGTCCACCGTAAGTGTGGGCACGAATGCCGCGCGGGTCACAATGGGAATTTGCACGAGCGTTATAAGCAGTGTCAGTGACAATAAAATTGAAAGGAATTTTTTCATTTTCGTGTCTCCTTAATCATATATTAATGTAATTATATCACGGTATATTTGATAATTAAATAAAATTTTGTGCCGATTTTATGTGATTTTGCGTAATCTGAAAGACAAATGTCCGCAAGTGGTGGACATTGAGACAAAAAATTGCATTTTCTGCGGAAAAAGTATTGACAATCGTTTTTCATGTAATTATAATATTTATCAAACGCGAAGGGTATGTGGCTTGAAGCGATGTGCTCTTTTTGAAAACTGGAGGTTTTAGTAGTGAAAAATCAGTATTTAATTGACGTTCTTGAGAACGTAAAGAAGAGAAATGCAAACGAGCCTGAATTTTTACAGACAGTTACAGAAGTTCTCGAAAGTATTGAACCTGTTATCGACCAGCGTCCTGACTTAGTTGAAGCAGGCGTTGTTGAAAGAATGGTTGAACCCGAAAGACAGATTATGTTCCGCGTTCCTTGGGTTGATGACAACGGCAAGGTACAGGTTAACCGTGGTTACAGAGTACAGTTCAACTCTGCTATCGGTCCTTACAAGGGTGGTATCAGATTTGCTCCCAACGTATACATCGGCACAATGAAGTTCCTCGGCTTTGAACAGACATTTAAAAACTCTCTTACATCTCTCCCCATGGGCGGCGGTAAGGGTGGTGCTGACTTTGACCCCAACGG
>CAZNIC010000073.1:0-6060 GCA_964572985.1 uncultured Oscillospiraceae bacterium | reverse complement strand
TTCTCCGGCTACGAAGTAGACGACGAGGGTGCTTGGTGTTGGTTTGCTGACCCGAGAAGTATTTCTTATGCTAACGACGAAGGCACACTTGACTTTACAATCATGGGCTATATCGATGTTCACGGTTCAATCAAGGCGACACAGATAAACCACTTAACTGACGAAGTTAACGAGGTTTTAATCCGTAGTAACATTCAGCCCGACGACCACAATAACCCCACTTTCTTGGTTTTACCCGACGAAAGAATTATTGTGTTCTACTCTCGTCATACTGACGAAGCGTGCTTCTGGTACAGAGTAACAGAAAAGAAGGGCGATTTGACAACACTTGGTGAAGAAAAGTGCTTGAACACAGAGGCAAACACAACATATCCTTCACCTTTCTTGATGGAAAACGACCCCGACCATATCTATTTGATGTGGAGAGGTATTAACTGGCATCCCACAATTGCAAAGCTTTCTATTCCCGACGAAAACGGCGATACAGCATTTACATACGGTCCTTATCAGATGGTTCAGTCCACAGCGGCAAGACCCTATGCAAAGTATGCCTCCAATGGCGTTGACAAGCTCTACGTTACATATACCCTTGGTCATCCCGATAACGAGGCTAACAACTGGGTATTCTTCAACCAGATTAATATTGAAGACATGACACTTGAAGATATCCATGGCAACACAATGACAACTATTGCAAATGGTGTATTGAACGTTAATGCGTCCAACTATTCACAGACTCACATTGTTGATGCAGTTTCTATGCGTGACTGGGTATGGCAGGTTGCAGAAGGCACAGACGGCAACCCCGTTATCGCCATGGTACGAATTGACGGCTCTAAGACAAGCCACGATTACTACTATGTAAAGTGGAACGGCACTGAATGGGTTAAAACTTTCCTTGCTAACGGTGGCGGTCATTTCCACCAGAGCGCAGGCTTGGAAATGTGCTACTCAGGCGGTATGGCAATTGACCCTGACAACACAAATGTTATGTACTGCTCCGTACCTGTTGAAGGCGTGTTCGGCACAGTTTACGAAATCATCAAGTATACAATGAGTGACGACGGTACAGAAATTCTTGAAACAGAGCAGATTACATATAACTCTTTAAAGAACAACGTGCGACCCTTTGTTATCCCCAATAGCGAAGGTAAGGACATCCGCCTTGTATGGATGTACGGCGACTACTATGACTGGATTGTAAGTAACGCATATACAACACAGGGCTACTGTACAGCAGTTATGGCAGAAGCTCCTCTCCCCGAAACATACCCCGTTATTTATGACTGGGTTGCAAGCGAAACCTACAGCGAAATAGGCGGTGCTTTTGTAGCAACAAAGGAAACTGCAAATATTGTTGAGGCACAGGTTGACGGTGAATTTACTGTAGCAACAAAGATTTACCTTGAAGGCGATTACGAAGGTACACTCTTTGACATAGGCGATGTACAGGTAAGTGTAAAGACTATGAATACCCAGTACGGTGCTACAGCTTGGGGAGACAGAGCAAGAGTTGTTGTAACGGTTAACGGCACTGACTACGTTACAAGTAACGTTTATGGTTCCTCTGACTGCTGGAAAACATACGGCAGAGGAACAGGCGGCAACTACGGTGTTGAAAACTATCAGGGCTATGTTGACCATGTTTTAACCTTTGACGGTGAATATTTAACACTTTACCGTGACGGCTTGGTTGACATTAAAATTCCTTGTGCAGATTTGTCTGTTGACAATGTGCAGGTAGGTGGTTTTGACGGTCAGGTGAAACTCACTGCGGTGTATGACAAGGTTTTGAACCATGACGAAATCAAGCTTATAGAAGCTATGGAATACGAAGTTGAAGTGCCAGATGTAAAGGGCGATGTGGTAATCAAGAAGGTATGCCGTGATATATTCGGCAATCTTATTTCAGAAGAAGAGGTAACTCTTAACGCAGGCAGTGATGTTTATAACTTTGTACCCGAAGAAAAAATCCAAACAGAAACAGCTATTTATGAGCTTGTTACCTCAATGGAAAATGACGGCGAATACGTTGCTTCCTATGAAATGGTTAATTCTATAAGTAAAAACCTTATCTACAACGGTGACATGAGCGAAACCACAACTGACGGCACGTATACTTATGTAACAGGCTGGCAGGGCGGTTATACAAACAGCGTTCACAATGATTTGAGCGACAGACCCTATCTTTATGAAGCAGGTGCATACGGCAACACTATTGATGCACACTTTATCTACACTCCTGAAACAGAGGACGAATTAGCTTATGTTACAACTCCTGCAAGAAGCACTATGGGTGCAGACCAATGGGCTGAATACCCCTGGAAGAGTGACGTGAGCGATACATATATGGCATTTGTTCTCACAAACTGGATGAAGGACTCCAGCGATGTAAATAGTTACCTCAAGGCAGAAAAAGGTAAGACATACCTTATGAGCTTTGAAATGAAGGCTACAGAGATTGCTTCATGGCAGGATAACGTTATCGGTTTTGATGCTGTTACTGTTTCGGGCGACGCTTATACAAATAAGATACCCGGCACAAACGGCGATATCAACACCCTTACAAGCGTGCTTGATACACACATCGGTCGTGGCAGATATATTGATACTGCAGACGAGTGGGTAACAATTGAAACGACTGCAACAGCACTTAATGACGGTTACTTCATGTTCCAGCTTGGCTGGGCACATGAATGGGGTCAGGTAAGTGTACGTAACTTCTCTGTTCGTGTGCTTACAGAGCCTGTCACAATCAAGATAGGAACAAAGCTTGAAGGCTCTACTCTTACTGTATCGGCAGAAGATGTTGGCGAGGGATGTGTTATAGCTGTTCGTGTAAATGACGGCGAAAAGATAATGACTCAAACCCATGACGGAAGAACAGATTATACATTCGATGTTGGCGCAAATGCCGAAAGCGTAATGGTATATGTTTGGAAATCCAAGACAACAATGAGACCTCTTGTTGAAAAAATAATAGTTAAATAAATCACTTTAAAGCTCGCGGAGTAGTGTCCGCGAGCTTTTTGTCGTAAAAATATATGTGATTTTGTTAAAAATATATTGTATTTTTTCTCAATTTATTATATAATGATAAAAAGGTATATACATGTGATAAATCACATATACATACCTCCGTGGATTTGATGTCCGTGCGAGAATTTTGCCTTTGGCAAAAACGCACATGGACACAATTCACATTATACGCCTTATCTGTTGTAAAGAGCGCGGAACATTTTGTTCTAATTTTACCTGTGGCAGAAAGGCTATGTGAATTTATGGGAGGACTGTAATGTTTAAATCCCTTCGTTATGATGTAAAGAGCATTATGGAACGCGACCCTGCGGCAAAAAGTCCGCTCACGGTTTTCTTTTTGTATTCAGGATTGCACGCGGTTCATTTTCACCGCATTTCACATTGGCTTTATAAACATAAAAGATTTTTCCTGGCAAGACTTGTAAGTCAGTTTGCACGTCTTGTTACAGGTATTGAAATACATCCCGGTGCTACTATAGGCAGGGGATTACTTATTGACCACGGCAGCGGTGTTGTTATAGGTGAAACTGCAATCGTCGGCGACAACTGTACCATTTATCAGGGGGTAACCTTGGGTGGTACAGGCAAAGAGCAAGGCAAACGTCACCCCACTATAGGCAACAACGTGTTAATCGGTGCAGGCGCAAAGGTTTTGGGCTCGTTTAAGGTGGGCGATAACTCCGTTATTGCAGCAAACAGCGTAGTACTGCACGAAGTGCCCGAAAACTGCACTTGTGTAGGCGCACCTGCAAGGGTTAAAAAAATTAACGGTCAAAGAGTTGGCGATATCGACTGGGCATCAACCCCCGACCTTATCGGTCAAGAATTTGCTCGTTTGCAAGCTGAAATCGAAGCACTTCGAAGCGAAATAGAAGACCTGCAAGGAATAAGAAGGTAACTTCCCGCTGTAAATTGCACGGGACATTCCTCACCCAAAGGTAAGAGGTATGTTCGCACTTCCTTATTTTATGCAGGAGGTGTGTCCCTGCTCCTTGTAAAACGTTCAGTGGTCCGGATAAAAGTAAATTGATATAAATAAAGGTGATTACAATGAAATTATATAACACAATGACACGAACAAAAGAAGAGTTCAAGCCTGTTACAGAAGGCGAGGTTAAGATGTACTCCTGCGGTCCTACAGTGTACAACTACTTCCACTTAGGTAACGCGAGACCTTTCATCGTATTTGACTGCCTTCGTAACTTTTTTGAATACCTCGGTTACAAGGTAACATTTGTGCAGAATTTTACCGATGTTGACGACAAGTTAATCAACAAAAGTAAAGAAGAAGGCATTACCGTAAAGGAAATTGCCGATAAGTATATTAAAGAATATTTTACCGATGCAAAGGGCTTGGGTATCCGCGAGGCTACAATTCACCCCAGAGCAACAGAAAATATTGATGCTATTATTGATATTATCACAACACTTATCGAAAAAGGTCACGCATATGAGGTTGACGGCGATGTGTATTTCTCCGTTAAGAGCGACCCCAATTACGGTAAGCTTTCTCACAAGCCTCTTGATGACCTCATGGAGGGCGTAAGAAAAGACTTGGAAGACGGCAAGCGTGACGCGGCAGACTTTGCTCTTTGGAAAAAGAGAAAGGATAACGAAATCGGTTGGGACAGTCCCTGGGGCATTGGTCGTCCCGGCTGGCATATTGAATGCAGTGCCATGGTTAACAAGTACCTGGGCAAAACAATCGATATCCATTCCGGTGGTGTTGACCTTGTTTTCCCTCATCATGAAAACGAAATTGCACAGAGTGAATGTGCAAACGGTTGCACATTTGCAAACTACTGGATGCACAACGGCTTTATCAAAGTAAACAACGAAAAAATGAGTAAATCTCTCAATAATTTCTTCACTGTACGTGATATTGCCGCACAGTATGATTACGAGGTTATTCGTTTCTTTATGCTTAGTGCTCACTATCGCAGCCCCATTAACTTCTCCGACGAATTAATGGATGCCGCAAAGAGCAGTTTGGAGAGAATGTACAACTGCCTTGATAACCTTGCATTTTTGGCAAACAATGCCACAGATGGCGAAGTTGATGCCGAAATCAAAGAAGCAATGGATTCCTACAAGGCAAAGTTTGTTGCCGCTATGGAAGACGATTTGAATACTGCAGATGCTATTGCAGCTATTTTTGAAGCTGTAAGATACATCAACGGCAAGGAGGGTATGAATAAGGCTACTCTTAATTATGCCGAAAACCTTATCAGCGAGATCGGCGGTGTGTTGGGTCTTTTGCAGAATCGTAAAGCAGACGACCTTGACAGCGAAATCGAAGCTTTAATCGAAGAAAGACAAGCGGCAAGAAAGGCAAAGAATTTTGCCCGCGCTGATGAAATCCGTGATTACTTAAAGGATAAAGGCATTGTGCTTGAAGACACACCCCAGGGCGTTAAATGGAGAAAAGCATGATGTTTGGGTCTGAAAAGCTTAACTACAAGGACTTTTCGCCTATAACACTTGCATATATTGGGGATACGGTTTATGACCTTTTTGTAAGGACAAAAATCCTGGAAAAAGGAGAAAGACCTATTAACGATATTCACAAGGATGCTATCAGCACGGTAAGTGCCGCGGCTCAGGCGAGGAGTGTGCACAATATTGAAGACTGCCTTTCCGAAGAGGAAAAAGGTATCTTAAAATGGGGCAGAAATGCCAAAAGCGGTCACGTTCCCAAAAACGCGGACGCTGTTGATTACAGATGGGCAACCGGATTTGAAACACTTGTTGGGGTTTTGTACCTGAGAGGTGATATTCAAAGACTGGAAGAAATATTAAATTTAGCATATTTAAACAAGGAGGATAAAAGATGAACAAGAACGAAATTGCTCTCCACGCTTATAAAGCGAGAAAGCACGCGCTCACAGGTATCTACAATGCGCAGTCAGGTCATCCCGGCGGAAGCTTATCCATTTGCGATATTCTTTCCGTACTTTACTTTGAGGTGATGAACGTTGACCCCAAGAATCCCAAGATGGAGGACAGAGACAGATTTGTACT
>CAZNIC010000072.1:0-6345 GCA_964572985.1 uncultured Oscillospiraceae bacterium | reverse complement strand
AACCCAGACAAACAGAGTCAGAGTCTGTCGTGCTACCCTTACACAATCCGGCAATGTGCTGTTCAATTTTGCTTACTTGATTATTATAACACGGATTTTGGTTTTGTCAACACTTTTTTGGTAATTTTTCAAACTTTTTTCGGAGAGAATTTCACTCTCCGAAAAAAGTTCATAAATACCGTTTATTATGCAATATTATATTCTTCGCCTTTGTTTTCGACGGTCTCTTTTGTAACCGTAACAGTACTCACATCATCACGTGAAGGCACTTCATACATAATATCGCTCATGGTTTCTTCCATAATTGACCGAAGACCTCTCGCACCTGTTTTTCTCTCTATCGCCTTTTTTGCAACAGCGTCAAGTGCTTCTTCTGTAATATCAAGCTTGATGCCGTCAAGCTCAAAAAGCTTCATATACTGTTTAACGAGAGCGTTTTTGGGCTGAGTTAAAATCATCTTAAGAGCCTCTTCGTCCAATGTTTCAAGACTAACTACAATCGGAAGTCTGCCGATAAATTCGGGAATAATACCAAATTTCAACAAATCCTGCGGTTCAACCTGCTTGAGTAGCTCACCGGTATCTGCTTTGCTTGTGGATTTTATTTCATTGCCAAAGCCCATTGCCTGTTTGCCCAGTCTCTTGGAAATAATTTTTTCCAATCCGTCAAAAGCACCGCCGCATATGAAGAGAATATTACTTGTATCAATACGGAAACATTCCTGCTGAGGATGTTTTCTGCCGCCCTGAGGAGGCACAGATGCAACTGTACCCTCAAGAATCTTGAGTAGTGCCTGCTGAACACCCTCGCCCGATACGTCACGTGTAATTGATACGTTTTCACCCTTTTTAGTAATCTTATCGATTTCGTCAATATAAATTATGCCCTTTTCGGCTTTTTTGATGTCGCCGTCAGCTGCCATAATAAGTTTTAAGAGAATGTTTTCAACATCTTCACCAACATAGCCTGCTTCAGTAAGACTTGTAGCGTCTGCAATTGCAAAGGGAACATCCAAAAGTCGTGCCATAGTCTGTGCAAGAAGTGTTTTGCCACTGCCTGTGGGTCCAAGCATTAAGATATTGCTCTTCTGAATTTCAACCTCGTTTTCGCTCTTTGAACCGATACGCTTGTAATGGTTGTAAACGGCAACCGCCAAAGCTTTTTTTGCTTTATCCTGACCGATAACATACTCGTCAAGAAAGCTCTTTATTTCTACAGGACGGGGAATTTCCTTTGTTTGTACTTCCTCTTCCTGTTTTTCTTCAAAATCATCATATCCCCCGTCTAAAATATCAAGACAGGACTCAATACATTCGTCACAAATATAAACACCGGGGCCTGCAATCAATCTGCCAACTCTTGATGCACTTCTTCCGCAGAATGAACACTTTGGTTCGTTTGTTGGTGTACTCATATAGGAAAACCTCCCAATAAAATTCCGGAATTTTTAAAGAGGGCTGTAAAAAAGTTTTGAGAAAGCGAAACAACCATTTGGGACAGTCCCCCTTTTGCAAACCGGGCGACGATTTGCCAAAGAATATCTGCGGATATTTGTGGGGACAGTCCCGAAACGGTCGTCAAATTTAGCTCGTGTATTTTTTTACAAGCCCATCTTTTTATCTTTCAGTTATAATCTTATCAATAAGACCATAGTCGAGTGCTTCCTGTGCACTCATAAAGTTGTCTCTTTCGGTATCCTTAACAATCTGCTTAAGGCTCTGACCTGTATTCTTCGCCAAAATATTGTTAAGCTTTTCTTTTGTTTTAAGGAGCCATTTAGCGTGGATTTCCACGTCTGTTGCCTGACCCTTTGCACCGCCCAAGGGCTGATGAATCATGATTTCGCTGTTGGGAAGACTGATTCTCTTACCCTTTGCGCCGGAAGAGAGCAAAAATGCACCCATAGAAGCCGCAAGACCAATACAAATTGTAGATACATCACACTTGATGTAGTTCATTGTATCGTAAATTGCCATGCCTGCAGTTACACTGCCACCGGGGCTGTTGATGTAAAAGTAAATATCCTTATCGGGATCTTCACTTTCGAGGAAAAGAAGCTGTGCCACAATGATACTTGCAGTCACATCATTAACTTCATCACTCAATACGATAATTCTGTCTTTCAAAAGACGAGAATAAATATCATATGAACGCTCTCCGTTACCTGTTTGTTCTACTACGTATGGTACTAAAGGCATTTTAGCACATTCCTTTCATTTAAATTTTTTTATGTTTATTACTTAGATGCAGTATCAACAAGGAACTTAACAGTCTTTCTGAATTCGATATCCTGCTTTATAGCATCCTTATTGCCCATAACGATTTCACGAACCTTATCTTCTTCCATGCCGTAGCCTTCAGCAAGCTTCTTGATTTCTTCGTTAAGGTCGTCTTCTGTTGCTTCGATGCCTTCTGCCTTACTAACGTTTTCAATCATAAGAGCAACTCTTGCGCCTTTTTCAGCCTGAGGACGAATCTGTTCCTTGAAAATTTCTTCTGTCATGCCTGTAAACTGCATGTACTGTTCAAAGCTAAGACCCTGAGATTCAACACGGTACTTCATGTCGTTAAGGTAGGATTCAATCTGCTTTTCAACCATAACTTCGGGCATTTCAACTTCCATGAGTTCAGCAGCCTTTTCAAGCACTGTGTTTTCAAAGTCAGCGTCTGCTTCCTTTTCGTTTCTTTCCTTAAGCTTTGCCATAATGTCAGCTTTATATTCATCAAGTGTATCAAATTCACTTACGTCTTTTGCAAATTCGTCATCAAGAGCGGGAAGTTCCTTCTTAATGATAGAGTGCATTACGCACTTAAATACAGCAGCCTTGCCGGCTAAATTTTCTGCATGGTATTCTTCAGGGAAAGTAACATTAACAAGAACTTCTTCGTTAAGTGCCTTACCTACAAGCTGTTCTTCAAAGCCGGGAATGAAAGAGCCGCTGCCGAGTTCAAGGTTGTAGCCTTCAGCCTTACCGCCGTCAAAGGGAACGCCGTCAACGCTGCCGTCAAAGTCAAGAACAACTGTATCACCGTTTTCGGGTGTACCTTCTTCAACTGTTGTAACTCTTGCGCAGTTTTCCTGTGCTCTCTTGAGTTCTGCTTCTACGTCTTCGTCAGTAACTTCCTTTACTGTCTTTTCAACCTTAAGGTTCTTGTAGTCGCCTAATTTTACTTCGGGCTTAACTGTTACGAGAACAGAAAGCACACAACCCTTACCTTCGCCTACTGTTACGATGTCAACTTCGGGCTGATCAACAGTGTCAAGGTTAAGTTCCTTTACAGCTTCATCATATGCAGCGGGGAAAGCAAAGTTTATAGCATCTTCATAGAAAATTGCTTCGCCGTACATCTTTTCGATGAACTTTCTGGGAGCTTTACCCTTTCTGAAACCGGGGATGTTGATAAACTTAACGTTCTTCTTGTAGCTACGGTCCATAGCAGCTGCAAAAGCATCCTCTGCGATTTCTATTTCAAGATAAACCTTACTGTTTTCTCTTGCTTCATTCTTTAAAACCTTCATTGGTATTCCTCCTAAAAATAATGCTATCTGAATACTTATATCACATTATTTCTTGTTTTTCAAGTATTTTTTTCGTTTTTTAAATTAAAGAAGCTCTTTTCTTAACTCTTCTCCGCTTTTTGCACTGAGATAAGCAGGTGCAATGTCAAAAACAGTCTTTGCACCGGAAACGCCTTCTGTTGCCAAACGGTATGCCGCTCTTGCGTATGCTACAATCACGCTCGATGTAAACTCGGGGTTACTGTCAAGCTTCAAACTATATTCGATAATATGACTGTTTTCACCATTAACGCCTGTTTTGCCGCTTCTTATAACAAAACCGCCGTGAGGTATGCCCGAGTGGTCACGCATCAGCTCTTCTTCTGTGATAAAATGCACAATTGTATCGTAATCTGCAAAATAGTTGGGCATTGTTTTGATTTCTTCTTCAATACGTGCTTTATCTGCCCCGTCCTCAGGCACGACAAAGCATTCACGGATGTGCTTTTCGCGAGTGGTAAGGTCGGGATTTTCACCACATCTTACCTTTTCGAGAGCGCTTTCAACAGGAATTGTGTACTGCTTTGCGTTTTTAACGCCTTCAATGCGTCTTATAGCATCGCTGTGACCCTGGCTTATGCCTTTTCCCCAGAAAGTATAATCTTTGCCGTCGGGAAGAACCGCGCCCGAAATCATTCTGATTAAAGAGAACATACCCGGATCCCAACCCACGGATATAATGCCCACCTTGCCGTTTGCCTTTGCTTGAGCGTCAACCGCCTGAAAATGCTCGGGAATACGTGCATGTGTGTCAAAGCTGTCTACAACGTTAAAATGCTTTACCGCCATAGGTGTTTGCTCGGGCAAATCTGTTGCACTGCCGCCGCACAAAATCAAAACATCAATTTTATCTTTCCAGTTTTCCAAATCTGATATATGACACACTTCGGCTGTTTTTGTGAGTATGGAAAGTGTTTCGGGATTTCGTCTTGTGAAAACTGCTTTTAATTCCATATCACTGTTCTGTCCTACGGCACACTCAACACCTCTGCCAAGGTTGCCGTATCCTAAAATGCCGATTCTAATACTCATCGTTCACTACCCCTTACAAAAAAAATACTTACTACTAATTATACTACCTGACAGACGAATTGCAAGTTTTTTTTAGTATCATACAACCTAAAAATTACACAAAAAACGGATGATTTTCATCACCCGTTTTTGTAGATTTATTTTTGGACAGTAAGCTCACGGTTAAACTCGTCGCCGTAATCTTCTACAGATTCGATAAGATTTTTAAAATCGTTACCGTACGCACCCGTATAAAGCGCAAAAACGTCTAAATCACAATCCATTGTTCCGTCCTTATAAACTGTGACGGTATTATAAAAATCAGCAACAGTATAATACGGTGCTGTGCCCGAATAATTTGTAAAAAGCATAAAGTCTATTACATAGTCAACATCCTTGAGTTCTTCCATGCCTGTGTCTTTTATATGCACAATTCTTGTGTTCTTGATTTCAAGGTGTCTGTCATTGCCCACCGTAAACGGACTTTCATCGTATATGCTCTTCCATTGCTTTGCGACAAGCTCTGCCGCTTTATCAACAGTTTCGTTTTCCACCTTCTTGTTGCATCCTGCAACCAAAAAGCACATTGCAAGTGCCAATACTAAAGAAATCAATCTTTTCATTTGCTACTCTCCTCATATGTCTTGATTGCGTTACAGTATATCATATATCTGTTTTTGTTTCAACATTTTATTTCACCGCAGGCTATTTTCTCTCCGGCATTGCCCGCAGGTTGTGTTGTAAAATCGTCATATCCCGAGTGTATCACAACGGTTTTTCCTATCACATCACAAAGCTTGAATCTGCTTGTTTCAAAGCTGAGGTACGCTCTTCCCTCACTTGCAATAAGAGGCGGCATGTCTCCGGCATGTTTGGGGTGAGTTGTATTTTTGGGATTATAATGCCCTTTGGTGTTTTCAAAGCTTTTTCCACCGCAATCCGTGCCTTCATGTATATGAAAACCAAAAAAACCTGTGTCGGTTTCGGGCAGATTGCATATATGAGCTGTCACAAATACGCTGCAGGGTTTTTCTTCAAATATAACCTTGCCTCTTATGTGGGGATACTTTTCTCCTCCGCTTATTTTTGCCATAGCAAATTTCATATTCATTCTCCTTTCATACCAATATATGAAAGAAGTTTGACAAATTACAAAATTTATGTATAATATTTGTAGCAAAAGTGGGAGATGACAATATGAAAAACAATATAGTATTAATCGGCATGCCGGGAAGCGGCAAAAGCACTATCGGTGTTCTCTTGGCAAAGATAATAGGCTATAATTTTATAGACTCTGACCTTTTAATCCAAGCCCGTGAAGGCAAAAAGCTTTACCAGATTATAAACGAAAAAGGTCTTGACGCTTTTAACCAAATCGAAAATGAGGTCAATGCCTCAATTGAAACAAACAACACAGTTATTGCCACAGGCGGCAGTGTTGTTTACGGCAAAGAAGCCATGGAGCATTTAAAAGAAATCGGCACAGTGGTTTTTCTTGATGTTTCGCCGGAAGAACTGCACAAGCGCATCCGAAACATGGCAACCCGAGGTATTTCAATGCGTGAAGGACAGACCTTTGAGGATTTATATAACGAACGTAACGCTCTTTATAACCAATACTGCGATATCAAAATAGACTGTAACGGCAACACCCTTGCCGACAACGCCGAAAATATAGCCAAAATTTTAGGGCACTAAAAAGAGAGTGTCGATATAGTGTTATCGACACTCGACCTCAAAGGCGGACTAACGTCCTTCAGCACTTTGAGGTCTG
>CAZNIC010000071.1:0-7152 GCA_964572985.1 uncultured Oscillospiraceae bacterium | reverse complement strand
ATCGTATGTACCGTTGTCGGCATTGAGCATATCGTAGCCTGCATCCTGAAGATATTTTGCCGCCTTTTCGCTCTCTTCCATATTTCTACCGACTTCGACGTATTTTTCACCGGGCATTGCACCCTCGCAGAAGCCTTTCATTTTGCTTTCTACCGAGTAACGGAGTGATACCGGGAAATCTTCGCCGCATGCCTCTTTAATAGCCTTAACAATCTCTGATGCAAAACGGTAACGGTTTTCAAACGAACCGCCGTACTCGTCTGTACGCTTGTTGAAAAATTCAATCGCAAACTGGTCCAATAAATATCCCTCGTGTACAGCGTGTACCTCAACACCGTCAACACCTGCATCACGACAAAGCTTGGCTGTTTTTGCAAAAGCTTCGATAATCTCTTCAATCTGCTCCTTTGTCATTTCGGGACAGATGATATCGTGCGCCCAGCGTGAGGGTTGCTCACTGGGGCTTGCCAGTTCATGACTTGTATCTATAACAGGCTTGATAAGTGCACGGGTAAACTTGTTTTTATGTAAGGGCGCCACAAGCTCTGTGATAGCCCAACTTCTGCCCATACCTGCTGTAAGCTGCACGAAAAGCTTTGCTCCCGTCTTATGGATTTCGTCCATAAACACCTTTAAATCTTCAAACATTTTAGGGTTTTGCCAGAGCCACTTGCCCCAGAATGTGTCACGAAGAGGCGCAATACCGGGGATAATAAGTCCCACGTTATTATTTGCTCTTTCCAAAAAGAGCTTTGCAGCCTCCTTGTCAAAATGGCAGCCTCCAAGCTCAAACCATCCGAAAAGACTGGTGCCGCCCATAGGACACATTACAATTCTGTTTTTAATTTCCACATTGCCTATTTTCCATGGAGTAAACAGTGCATCATATTTTTTATCCATTCATCTTCCTCCTTTGTTATATCAATTTAATTTTATCTGAGATTACTGCAACATTTTTATAACGAACAGCGACACACCTCTGGTCCTACAAAAAATGTGCAAACACATCACTTAACCTATGGGTGAGGTGTGTCCCATGTCAATGCTCTCAGTGCAGTTATGCTCAAATTTTATCATTCTTCTTATGATTCCGCAAGTGAATATTCAAAAATCGCACTCTCGTCGTCCCAATTTTCGTTAGTCACCCAATAAACTGTTTTGTCTGTCAGGTTATATACAACAGAATGCACTGTTACAGTGTTGGAATCGTCGTTGTTCCATGCGCGTCTTCCCACAGTCGAAAGAACTTCCATTGCATGTTTTTCGTCAGTTACAACACCGTCAATTTTTTCAAGCTCTTCACCAAGCTTCACATAACGGTCAAGTCCTTTTTTTCGACTTTCGGCTTCGCCGTCATAATATCCGGGAGTTAAAACAAAGTTTGTAATCCACTGATAAGAAGCATTTGCTTCTCTTTCGCCGAGATAAGCATCGTTATCGTTATAGTGCACTACAAGCTCACGCTTTGTACCGTCATTATCGGTGGAATCTGTACCAACGGGCACCCATTCAAGGATAGCGCTTTTGCCTGTAGCATCCGCTACCATATAGTGATAGGACGTGTTTGCGCTGTCATGAAGGTCATACTTTTTAACAAGCTCAACCGCTTCGTCAACATCGTCTGCATAGTCAAGGATAAGACGGAGCATGGTTGTCGAAGTTATGTCGGGTTTAGATGTAGACTGGTTTGTTGCAACAGTCTGTTCGTCGCCCTGATATGTCATATAAATACCGCAGCTTACGCCTGCGTCGTTAATGCCGTCAAGAGGTGCATAGGGCGCTGCAAGGCAAGTGATTTTGTCCATTAAGCCGTCAATGCCCTTGTCGTTATCTATGCCCAAAAACTGCAAGTCAACGGTTGATATGGTTGCATGTCTTTCGCCGTCCGCCTCTGTAAATACGATACAGGTGTTTGTTTTTCTGAGGTCATAATTTCTGCCAAAAACTCTGTCGCCGTCTTTTGTCACAGCTGTAAAGGACGAGCATCCGATTTCGCTTTCTTCAATATTCATGGGGATAATACCCTTTGTAATTTTTTTTGTTACAAAGCCTATAAGCTCGCTGTCACTTTTTGCACCGCCCTCTTCCAAGAACTCGTCAAAATAATAGTCGCCCTTGACTTCCATGGTATAAACAGCACCGTCAAGATGTGCGTCGTTTCTTTCACGTACCATCTTAATGCTTGAAACTGTCGAAATCTCGTTGCCCCAGATTGCCCACACTGCAATCACAAGTATAAGCACAAGTGCGAGTAATCCCACACCTGTCCACATAAGAATCTTTTGCCATTTTTTCATAATAAAGTCTCCTTACATATTATCTCAAAAACATATGAATCAACATTTCGTTTATTTTCTTAAACGGCTGATAACGCATCGGCAAATCAAGCCATGTTTTTTTATCAACAATACTCTTTTTGTGACTAAAGGTATCAAAAGAGTATTTTCCGTGGTATGACCCCATACCGCTCTCACCTACGCCACCAAATCCCATACGGCTGGTTGCAAGATGGATTACAGTATCGTTTACACAGCCTCCGCCAAAGGAGCATTTTTCCGTAACAGCCCGGATAACCTTTTTATCCGATGCAAAAATATACAACGCAAGCGGGCTCGGATTATCGTTTACGGTTTTTATAACCTCATTTATATCATCAAACGTCAGTATCGGCATAACGGGTCCGAAAATTTCTTCGCCCATAACACTATCCTGCCAAGAGACATTATCCATAACAGTAGGCTCAATTTTGAGCTTTGCCCTGTCTGCTTTTCCCCCGAAAACCACTTTTTTGCTATTTATCAGACCCATAACTCTGTCAAAGTGTTTGCCGTTAATCATTTTGCCGTAGTTTTCGTTTTCCAATGCTGCACCAAACTGAGCTGTTATCTGCTTTTGCACTTCACGGACAAATTCGTCCTTTACATCCTTGTGACAGAGCACATAGTCGGGAGCAACGCACGTTTGTCCCGAGTTTAAATATTTGCCCCACACAATACGCCTTGCGGAAAGCTTAATATTTGCGCTTTTGTCAACAATGCAAGGGCTTTTGCCACCCAGCTCGAGAGTTATCGGCGTAAGGTGTTTACTTGCTTTTTCCATAACAAGTCTGCCCACGGTTTTGCCACCCGTAAAGAAAATATAGTCAAACTTTTCTTCCAGCAAATGTGCGTTTTCTTCTCTTCCGCCTTCTATAACGGCAACGTATTCTTTATCAAAAATATCACCAATCAGCTCACTTATAACACGTGATGTATTGGGCGAATATGCGCTCGGCTTTACAACAGTACAGTTACCTGCCGCAATCGAGGCAACAAGCGGGTCAAGCGTTAAAAGAAACGGATAATTCCATGGGCTCATCACAAGACAAACCCCATAGGGTGACGGCTTAACATAGCTCTTTGACGGAAACTGCGGCAGAGGCGACAAAACTCGTCTTTCTTTAGCATATCCTCTTATGTGCTTTAACATATAGCTGATTTCGGACAAAACAAGTCCTGTTTCGCACATATATCCTTCAAAGGCTGATTTGCCCAAATCATTTTTGATGGCTTCGTTTATTTTATCGGTATTGTTTTTAATAGCATTCTTTAGCTTTTTTAATGCGCGAATTCTGAAATTAATATCCAGAGTTTCTCCACTTTCAAAATATTTGCGCTGCAGTGATATTATATTTTTGATTTCTTCTTTAGTCATGTTTTTCCTCCATAACCGAATAATATAATTTTTCCAACTCACTCGCGTCAAAAAGACAAGGAACCGGATATAGAGGATTAGCTTCCTTGTCGGCATAGGCGGCAAGATGAGGTATGTCCTCTTTATTAATACCCTTAAGCTTTTTAGGTATACCCATGCTTTCGTTCATTTTCTCGATTTTTTCAATAAAAATCGAAGCTCCCTGTTCATACGATGTATTCTCATCGCAAAGCTTTGTTTTAACTGCTAACTCCCACAGCTTTTTATGTGCGCTTTTTCCGTAAGCCCTTAATGTATAGGGCAAAAGCACAGCATTTGCAAGTCCGTGCGGAATATTGTATTTTCCGCCCAAAGAGTGCGCTACCGCATGGCAATAGCCCACATATGACTTTGAAAAAGCTCTTCCTGCCAAAAACGAAGCATAAAGCATATTCGCTCTTGCGGTTTTATTTTCAATATCCTCATACACCGTATACAGGTTTTCAAAAATCAGCTCCAATGCAAACAGAGCATCATGCCTTGTGTCTTTTGTTGTCGAGTTTCCTATATAAGCCTCCACCGCATGTGTAAGTGCATCCATACCGGTAGTTGCAACTATATTTTTCGGCAATGTCTTAATTGTTTCGGGGTCATGCACTGCCACAGACGGTATCAGACAAAAATCGCTTATGGGGAATTTGTGCCTGGTTTCCTCGTCTGTAATAACCATCGTGACAGTGACCTCGCTGCCTGTACCGGCAGTAGTCGGAACAGAAATTAAAAAAGGAATTTTCTTTAGTATCCGCAAGATACCTTCCATTTTACATATGGGCTTGTTTTTACGGGCAATACGTGCACCTACTGCCTTTGCGCAGTCAATGCTTGACCCTCCGCCAAAGGCTATGAGCGCATCACAGTTGTTTGTGAGATATATTTCTCTTGCTTCTTCAACATTTTTCACCGTGGGATTTGCAACGGTTTTGTCGTAGATTGCATAGCATATATTTGTTCTGTCAAATGCCTTCTCCATCTTTTTGAAAGCAGGAGTTTCGCGGATTATTTTATCCGTAACAACCAAAGGTTTTTTATAGCCTTTTTCTCTCAGGATAAGAGCTACTCTCTCCACCGTCTCCGCAATCTGAGGATTGCGATAGGGCAAAACGGGAATAGCTATCTTAAAACAAAACTGAAATGCCCTGCAATATAATTTTTTGATACAGTTCATTGCTTTTTCTCCATTTCATCGCATATATTGCCCAGGTTTTTCACAATCATAATAAGCGCTTTATAAAAGATTTCTCTTTCATTGTCTGTAAGACCGTTGCCAACATTTTCTACAATATTTTTTATAATTAAGCTTATCTCATCAAAAACCTTTTTACCCTCAGGCGTAATAACATACTTTGCCTTATATTTTTTCTCTTCATCCTGAGTAACAAAACCTTTTTCCTTGAGGACAGCAACAGACTTTGACACAGCTGCTTTATCCTCCATACACAATTCGCACAGCTCACCTGCCGTAAGTCCGTCTGCATGTTTTCCCAAAAAGAAAAGACACGTCACATTGGACGCTTTGAGCCCATACTCAACCATCTCGTGACTTTTAATTTTTATTATATATTTATACGCTTGCGAGATACTTGACGTAAACTCTTCAAATCTTGTTATCATATATACGCCCCCTTTTTTGTTGACAGCTCAACAATTTTACTTTACCATGTTTTCGTTGACTTGTCAACAATTATCGCAAAGTAAAAGAGACGGCGAAAGCCGTCTCTTTCTTTGGGAGTTAATTTGGGAGTTAATTTATAGTACAAACCCATTAGGGTTTTATTTGTAATTAATCGTTGTCCTTTTCCCATTCAATTATTGTGCCGTCTGTTGCATCAATTTCAAAGCTGTACTCCACTCTATCGTGTCTGAACTCAATATCATACACCAATCTGCCGTCATCTTTGTCAAGTCTTGCTTCTTCAAACACAACGTCCTTTTCTTTTAAGCCTGCCTTGTCAAGGGCAATTTTCTTTGCATCTTCCAATGTAATCAGCTCTGCATTTGCTGTCTGTTCTTTGTTTGCGGCATTGTTTTTAGCTTCAACTTCCCACTGAATAATTTCGCCGTTTGTTGCGTCTACCTCAGCGTCATATCGTGTTTCGTCTGTTTTAAAATCGATTTCGTATACCAGTCTGCCGTCATCATAGTCAAGCTTTGCTTTTGTGAACACAACATCCGCTTTATCAAGCCCTGCTTTCTTCAAAACAAGCTCTTTTGCCTCATCAAGAGTAATTTCTGCATCAGCTGCCTGTACTTTATCAATTTTTACAACTTCCTTGTCTTTATCGGGCTTTGTCTTATCTGCTGCGTCTACAATTACATCGGCATCTGTTACAAGTGTTTCTTCGCCCGAAGGTTCTACAAGTTCAATTTTCTTTTCGTCCTGGTACCAATACACTGTCTTACCCATGATTTCGCCTATTGCTCTTATGGGCAGATATGTTGTACCGTTATATAATATCGGCTCTACCACGTTGCCGTTTGCATCGCGGAAAGTCTGTTTTTTGCCGTCAATAACAACTGTAAAGTCGCCTCTTATTTCAGCCTCGATTTTTTCAATCAGCCCTTGGCTCATTACCCCTATAGTAAAGCTCGATACAAGTGCCACCGCCGTCAATACTATTGCTAATCTCTTTTTCATGTTCATCTCCCTTTCTTTTATTGATACTGATAATCAGTTTCATTTTCTAGTTTTATTATAACCACTTCTGCCTACCTTGTCAATAGGTATTTAAAAAATTTTTCATGTTTTTCTAATTTTTTCATGAGTTGCAAAAAAACGCAATATATGATATACTTACTAAAAAGGAGAGATGAAAAATGGATTTTTTAAAATTAGCCGAAGAAAGATACTCTGTCCGTAAGTTTACAGACGAACCTATTGACAAAGAAATTATTGACAAGATTTTAAAGGCGGGTCATGTTGCCCCAACCGCCTGCAACTTCCAGCCTCAGAGGATTATGGTTATTTCCTCACCCGAAGCTTTGGAAAAGCTAAAGGACTGCACGCGTTGCCATTTTGACTGCACCTGCGCAATGCTCGTATGCTACAATAAGGACGAATGCTGGACGAGAAAATACGACGGCGAGACATCCGGCTTTGTAGATGCCTCCATCGTTACAACACATATGATGATGGAAGCAACAGAGCTTGGCATAGGCTCAACATGGGTTATGCACTTTAATCCCGAAAAAATGATATCGGCATTCAATATTCCCGAAAACATTGTACCCGTTGCACTGCTCGTCATGGGTCATCCTGCAGAGGACAGTGCACCTATCGACATGCACTCAAAGTTCCGTCCTATGGACGAAGTAGTATCATATCAGTAATACAAAAGAGCTTGCCCGTTGGCAAGCTCTTTTGAGATTGTCGATAAACTTATTTTTTGAACAATCGCGAAGGGTTTGGGAAAGAAGGTTTCC
>CAZNIC010000070.1:0-7435 GCA_964572985.1 uncultured Oscillospiraceae bacterium | reverse complement strand
TGTCGATAAACTTATTTTTTGAACAATCGCGAAGGGTTTGGGAAAGAAGGTTTCCCAAATATAATAGGCGGGGTTAATCGCATTCACCCCGCCGAAAGTGCTGATTTTAGGGGATTTACCGGAGGGGACAGTCCCCCTTTGGTAAATCGGGAGACGATTTACCAAAGAAGACTTGCGAGCCTTTGTTGGGACAGTCCCCTCCGGTCGATTCCTTGCACGAGAAATCGGCACTTTGTTCTTTAGAAAAACATTGACAAAAAATATTGTCAGTGGCAAGATTTTTTGTGGCGTGTCGACTTTTTCGACACGCCGAGAGCACTGCATACGCAGTGCTCTTTTATTACAGGTTTGGGTACAGTATTTTGTACACCTTTTGATAGGTCTGTATTTTTTCGATATGATTTTTTGTCTCCTCATAAGGTATTGTGTGAAGTGTTTTTCCGTCGGAGGAATATCTTTCGTCCCTCAGCCACGCTCGCACCCTGCCTTCGCCTGCATTATATGCCGCAACAGCAAGGGTTACATCACCGTCAAAAAGCTCAAATGTACGTTTGAGGTAATATACTCCCAAACGGATATTTATATCAGGATTATATACGTCACCGTCTTTAAGCTCAATTCCGAGTTTTTCTGCACAAAATCGGGCTGTTTCATCCGTAAGCTGCATAACACCTTTTGCCCCTGCGTCAGATTGTGCATCCTTATCAAAATTACTTTCCGCCTTAATAAGTGCTGCCACCAGATGCGGGTCAACACCCATCTCTTCACTGTACTCGCGTATATCGGATGTGTATTTTAGCGGATAAAGGCAATATATAACACCTATTGCCCCGAAAAGTACTGCTGCAACCACAACCATGGCAACGGTTTTTTTGAGAAATTTCATTTTATCGGTCCTTCCAAGGAATAATTTACACCAAAATAATAAGCGAGAGAAAATTTCGCAGATTGCCGCTTTGTCACGGTGGTGCTATGCTTTGCGCACCTCCCGATGTGATAAAATGGCGAGATGCAGTCTTTTATCCGCTTATTCGTCACGGATAGTTTGGAAAATTTCTATAACTCGTCTGTTTAAGTTTTCCACGTTACCGTTATTGAGTATTACAAAATCAACCCCATGAGCGTACTGAGCATCAGAAGGCTGGGAATTGATGCGTTTAAACGCCATTTCCTCGGTAAGAAAATCTCGCTGCATAATACGCTTTACTCTCTGATCCTGCGGTGCTACAACCGCAACGACAAAATCACAGAGATTTTTGAGCCTCGTCTGCTTTAAAACAGCCGCATCTATTGCTATGATTTCGCTGTAGGATTTTTTGAGTATTTTTTCTATTTCATCAAATATTTTTTTATGGGTTATCACATTGAGCGTTTCAAGTGCTTCAGGGGACGAAAACACCAACTGACCAAGCATTTTACGATCGAGTGTTCCGTCTGCTTTTATATACTCTTTACCGAACGCAACCTCGATTTCTTTTAAAACATCCGTGCGAGCAGTCACGCTGTGACCGATTTCGTCTGCATCTATTATCTGAGCACCCATGGACGCCAAAAGCTTGCACACCTGGCTTTTGCCGCTTCCCGAACCGCCTGTGATGCCTAATACCAATCTGCCTTTCATATTATCTCTCCAATCAAGAGAATTTTGCTTTGCAAAATTCTTACCATACATATTCACTCTTCACTGCAAAATGAAATCTTAAAATTTCATTTTGTTTCATACCAGCTTTTTCCCGATTTTACCTCTGCAATAAGAGGTACGGCGAGCTTCACTGCGTTTTCCATTTCTTCTTTAAGAATCGAGGCAACAAATTCCGCCTCGCTTTCGTGTGCCTCTACGATAAGTTCGTCGTGCACCTGCATTACAAGGTGACTCTGCGGACACTTTTCCTTTAAAGCGTCGTACACCTTCACCATGGCAATTTTGATTATGTCTGCCGCACTGCCCTGAATGGGGGTGTTCATGGCACATCTTTCTCCAAAAGCAACCAGATTACGGTTTTTTGCTTTCAGCTCGTCAATATATCTGCGTCTGCCGAAAATCGTTGTTACAAAACCGTCTTCCTTTGCTTTTTCAACGGTTTCGTTCATGTATTTTCTTACGCCTTCGTACTTTGTAAAATAGCTTTCGATATATGCACGCGCATTTTTTACGGAGATTTTTAATTCTTTACTTAAGCCAAAATCACCCTGTCCGTAAATAATGCCGAAATTAACCGTCTTTGCCGCCGAACGCATTTCATCCGTCACCAAAAAATCCGGCACATTGAAAACCTGGGACGCCGTCATACGGTGGATATCAATGTCGTGCAAAAAGGCATCGGTCATGTTCTTATCCTCGGATATATGAGAAAGCACTCTCAATTCAATCTGGGAATAGTCAGCACCTACAAGACAATAGCCGTCTTTTGCCACAAACATTTTTCTGATTTCGCGACCGAGGCTTGTACGTGTGGGAATATTTTGCAAATTCGGCTCTGTGGAGCTCAATCTTCCTGTCTGGGTGATGGTCTGATTGAGTGTTGAGTGAATTCTTCCGTCAGGCTGTATGACAGTCAACAGCCCATCAGCATAAGTGGACTTCAACTTCATAAGCACACGATATTCACTTATAAGGTCAACAATTTCGTGTTTTCCCGAAAGCTTATCCAAAACTTCGCTGTCTGTAGAATAACCCGTTTTTGTCTTTTTTACAACAGGCAATCCCATTTCTTCAAACAAAACCACACCAAGCTGTTTTGTGGAGTTAATGTTAAACTCCTTACCTGCCATAAAATAAATCGCATCTTCAAGTGCCTTAAGTCTTTCGCCGAGCATTTCGCCAAAATCCCTGAGGGCATCACGATTTACTAAAAAACCTTCCTTTTCCATGGAATACAGCACATTGGCAAGGGGAAGTTCAATTTCAAAAAGCAGCTTTTCCTGACCACGCTCAGCAATCACCGCTATCTGCTTTTCATAAAGCAGCGGAAGGCTTGTTATATTGTTCGGCAGTGAAAAATCCGCACACAAAGCGTCTATGTCATAGCTTTTTTCCGAGGGGTTTATAACGTACTGCGCCAGAGCAAAGTCATAGTACGCGCCTTTTAATTCAATTCCGCGTTCTGAAAGCTCATGCTTTACTTTTTTATAGTCAATAGTCAGCTTTTCGATTTTTTCGTTTTCAAATATATGTCTGAGACTTTCGGTGTTTGCAGTATATGCCCCGTCAAGATAAAAGAGAACATCGTCAGCTGTCATAACAAAGAAAAATCTGTCGGTGTTATTAAGTGACAACAAAATATCTTCCGTTGCATTTTTAATTTCAACGGCTTCCTCTTCCGCCTGAGGCAAACTTTCAACACCCAAACGGTCTGCGAGCTTTTTCATTTCAAGCTCGGTAAGCTTTTTTATAAGCTTTTCATTGTCAAAGCCTGCTCTTCTTGCATCTTCAAAATCCAAATCGAGGGGCATATCACGCACAATTGTTGCCAAATGGCGGCTCATATATGCACTGTCCTTGCCGTCTGTAAGCTTTTGCCTTTGCGCTTTTTTTATAATATCTGAGTTTATGTTTTCGTAAATACCTTCCAGTGAATGGAAGTTTTCAATCAGGGTAAAGGCTGTTTTTTCACCTATTCCGGGCACACCGGGAATATTGTCGGAACTGTCTCCCATAAGAGCCTTTACGTCAATAAATTCCTCGGGCGTTATATGATATTTTTCGCAAAAAGCCGCACGGTCAAAATCTTCAACGGTTGTCTGCCCCATTCTGGTCGTTGTCAGAAGAATATGGGTTTTATCGCTCGCAAGCTGCAAATCGTCTTTATCGCCTGTTACGATAACGCATTTTACATTTTCTTTTTCGCACATTGCAGCAACAGTACCGATGATATCGTCCGCTTCAAAACCTTCTTGGGAGAGCATTTTTACATTCATCGCACCAAGAAGCTCCTTAAGATGGGGCATTTGAGCAGCCAAATCATCAGGCATGCCTTTTCTCTGTGCCTTGTACTCACTGTATTCCTTATGGCGGAAAGTGGGTGCCTTAAGGTCAAAGGCTACCAAAAGATACTCCGGCTTAACATCCTCAAGATGCTTTAAGAGAATATTCATAAACCCAAAAATACCGTTTGTGGGGATGCCCTCTTTTGTGCTGAGAGGTCTTATGCCATAGTAGGCACGGTTTATTATACTGTTACCGTCAATTATCATTAAAGTTTCCATTTTCAAACTCCAAACAATAGTATAATGATTTGCTTATGCAAACCATTATACTATTGTTTCAAGTTTTCTTCAAGTTTTTTCTTATTTATATAGAAAAAACTCTTGCATTTACAGGCAAACAATGGTATAATCAAGCTGTATTCAGGTAAGAGTGGGCAAAAGGTCCACTCTTTTGTATTGTTGGAGGTGGACTTTATGGCAAAAAACGAAGCGCTTCTTGAAGAAATCGCTACTCCCATTTGTGAAGAATGCGGCGTATATGTTTACGAATGCGAATACAAAAAAGAAGGCGGCGACTACTATCTCAGACTTTTCATTGACAAGGACGGCGGCGTATCCATTGAGGATTGCGAAAACGTAAGCAGAAAGGTTAACGAAAAGCTTGACGAGCTTGACCCCATAAAGGAGGCATACATTTTTGAAGTATCCTCCCCGGGAATGGACCGCAAATTGACACGCGACTGGCATTTTGAAAAGGCACTCGGCAAAGATGTTGACCTCAAGCTTTTTGCGCCCTTTGAAGGCAGCAAAACTCTGACAGGCACTCTCACAGGTTATGACCATTCGCTGTTAACTCTCAAAATCGGAGAAAGAACAGTAAGAATAGAAAAAGGCAAGACTTCGTCAATAAGACTTGCCATCACGTTTTAATATACAGAAAGAAAGGGGCTAATCACAGCATCATGAAAGCAAACAAAGAACTTATCGAAGCTCTCGAAGCTCTCGAGAAAGAGAAAAACATTTCCAAGGAAGTTATGTGCGAAGCCTTGGAAACAGCACTTATCACAGCGTATAAGAAAAACTACGGTCCTAACTTTATCTGTTATGCGACAGTTGACCGCAAAACAGGTGCTATGAAGGTATGGGCAGAAAAAACAGTTGTGGAAGAAGTTATAGACGATTCCACTGACATCACATTGGAAGAAGCAAGAGAAATCTCCGTTCGTTATCAGATTGGCGATAAGGTAGAGTTCCCCGCTGACCCTGCTACATTCGGCAGAATTGCCGCTCAGACAGCAAAGCAGATGGTTGTGCAGAAAATCCGTGAAGCTGAACGCGGAAACGTGTTCATGCAGTTCTCCGACAAGGAAAACGATATCCTCACAGGTAAGGTTGTTAAAATCGAAAAGCGCGGTATATTCCTTGATATGGGCAACGCTGAAGCACTTCTTGCACCCGGCGAACAGATTCCCGGCGAAGAGCTTCACGTAGGCGATATGGTAAAGGTTTATATCTTAGAGGTTAAGAAATCTACAAAATCTCTCCAGCTCCTTGTTTCCAGAACTCACCCCGGCATGGTAAAGAGATTTTTCAGCCAGGAAGTTCCCGAAATTCAGGACGGTACAGTTGTTATCAAGTCTATTGCCCGCGAGGCAGGCAGCCGTACAAAGATTGCTGTTTACTCCGAAAACGAAAACGTTGATCCCGTAGGCAGCTGCGTAGGCCCCAAGGGCGCAAGAGTTGCAGCTGTATGTGATGCACTCGGCGGCGAAAAGGTTGACATTATCCTTTACGACGAAGATATTGCAAAATACATCAGCGCAGCACTTAATCCTGCAACAGTTTCCACAGTAACTGTTGATGAAGAAGCAAAGAGCGCATTTGTAACAGTACCTGATTTCCAGCTTTCGCTTGCTATCGGTAAGGAAGGTCAGAATGCACGACTTGCGGCTCGTCTCACAGGCTGGAAGATTGACATCAAGGGAGACAGTCAGGTATGAGTTTGCCCGAAAGAATGTGCGTTGTCTGCCGAAAAATGCAGGATAAAAAAGCTCTTATAAGGGTAGTAAAAAACAAAGACGGTGAAATAATGTATGACGCTACAGGCAAAATGCCCGGAAGAGGCGCATATATATGCAAAAGCCGTGAATGTTTTGAAAGGCTTTCCAAAACAAAGGGTTTTGAAAGGGCTTTCAAATGTCAGATTCCTTTAGAGGTTTTCAGCGCAGTAAATGAAAAAATTGGGGAATGATTTAATTGCATACTAAAATATTATCTATGACAGGACTTGCCGTGAGAGCCGGCAAGGTAAAGTTCGGCGCGTTTTTAACACTCGCCGCTTGTGACGAAGGCAAAGCAAAGCTTGTTATCCTGCCCGGCGATTTGGGGCAGAGTAACCGTCGCAGTATTGAAGCAAAATGCAAAAATACCAATGTAAAGGTTATCACGGTTGCAGATAAGCAAACCCTTAGCCACGCAGTAGGCAAAAAGGATGTTACGGCTGTTGCAATCTGTGACGAAAGCTTTGCATCGGCTATTCTAAAATTATACGGAGGTGGCGTAAATGGCTAAACCTAAAATACACGAAATTTCAAAGCAGTTCGGTGTTCCCAACAAGGAAATATTAGAAGTTTTGGAAAAGTACCACGTAACCGGAAAGAGCTACATGAGCTCTTTGGAATCTGAGGAAATGGACATTATCCTCGAATACTATACACAGAAAAACGACAAAGGTGAAGATTTGGAAGCAGTTCTCCGCGCTGGCTTCGCTGCCGAAGCACCCAAGAGCGAGGAAAAGAAGGCTGAGAAAAAAGCTGACAAAGCAGAAAATGTCAAGGACGAACCCATCGAAGATAAAATTACTATCAAAAAAGAAGTTCGCTACGTTGACACACGCACCAATGCAGTTGACCTTGACCAGCAGCTTAAGACAGAAAAAGCTGAAAGTCTTGTTAATGTTCACATCAAGGATACAGAAACAAACAAGCAGAAGATAAAGAAAAATAAAAACAAAAACCAGAATCAGTCCAAGAAGAACCAGACCTCTGATGAAATGGTTGAAAAGAAGCAGAAGGAAAAGAAACAGGAAAAGCTCCATATTCTTATTCCCGATGAAATCACAGTGGGCGATTTGGCAAAGGAACTCAAGTGCAGTCCCGTTGAAATCATCAAGCGTCTTATGACACTTGGTATTATGGCAACAGTAAACCAGGCAATCGGCTTTGACGAAGCAAGCATGATTGCCGAAGATATGGGCGCAGAGGTTGAAAGAGAGATTATCGTTACTGCTGAAGAAAAGCTCTTCAACGATACTCCCGACGAAGAAAAGGACCTTCTCCCCCGTCCTCCCGTTGTTGTTGTAATGGGTCACGTTGACCACGGTAAAACAAGTCTTCTCGACTGTATTCGAAATGCCAACGTTACAGCAACAGAAGCAGGCGGTATTACACAGCATATCGGTGCGTACACAGTAACAGTTGACGGCAAGAAGATTACTTTCCTTGATACA
>CAZNIC010000069.1:0-7657 GCA_964572985.1 uncultured Oscillospiraceae bacterium | reverse complement strand
GCTCATCCCAACTCCCGTTTCACAGCTCCCGCTGCACAGTGCCCCTGCATCTCTTCTGAATTTGAAGCAGCAGGCGGTGTTCCGATTTCTGCAATCGTATTCGGCGGTCGTCGTGAAAAGGCTGCTCCCCTTTGCTACGAAGCATTTGACTGGAATCATGGTACATTCATCGGTTCTACAATGGCATCTGAAACAACAGCAGCTGCTGCAGGCGCAGTAGGCGTTGTACGTCGTGACCCCATGGCTATGAGACCCTTTATCGGTTACAACGTAGGTGACTACTTCCAGCACTGGATTAACATGGGTGCTAAGGTAGAAAAGCTTCCCAAGATTTTCCACGTTAACTGGTTCCGTAAGGACGACGAAGGTCACTTCATGTGGCCCGGCTTCGGTGACAACCTCAGAGTTCTTAACTGGATTGTTGACCGTTGCGACGGTAAGGTAGACGCTCGTGAAACAGAGCTCGGTTACCTTCCCTATGCTAAGGACATCAACGTTGAAGGCTTGGACCTTGACCCCGCAACACTTGAAGAACTTCTTAGTGTTGACAAGGAAGTATGGCTCAACGAAGTTAAGCTCATTAAGGAATTCTACGCTCAGTTCGATACAGACGGCAGATTCCCCAAGGAGCTCTATGATCAGCTTGCTGCTCTCGAAGAGAGATTGAACAAGTAATTGTTGGCATAAAAAGTTTAGACCGTGTAAATGGTTTTATAACGAAATAACCGCTTCGTGTGAAGCGGTTATTTTTATTTTATTACATTTACACTACACCTCGGAAAATCCTCGGAGTACACCAGTACACCGTCGGATTTTTCAAGCCGTTCTAATTCTTTTTCTGCTCACCAATTACCTTTCTTTTAGTGCAGTTTGTGGTAACCCATTTTTATTCACAATTACATCTCTTTCAATTTAATTTGTGGTCACCTATTTATTCATTAATTTCACTTTCTATTACTACATTATATCTTTTTAACACTCATATTTATCGCCTTTTGTCTCACTTTTACAACCAAATATATCACGCAATAATAGTAAAATCAATACAAGAAATGCTAAAAATGATACAAACTATTATTTGTGGTGATAATATGAAACAACGGACAAATGCTAACGGCAAAAATTTAATAGGCAAACGCCTTAAGCTTTTAAGACAAAACGCCGGTCTCTCACAGCGCGACCCGGCAAGTAAGCTTCAGCTTATCGGTATAGATATGGATAAAAATGTTATAACTCGCATTGAGACAGATAAAAGATATGTTACAGACTTTGAACTTCAGGCACTGAAAGAAATTTTTAAAGTTTCGTATGAATATCTTATAGACGGCATTGAATGAAAGACCTCTCCAAAATTTTGGGGAGGTCTTTCATTCGTTCTGCATTTTGCACTTTAAAACAATGAGCAAGCTCATTGTTTTAACTTTGTTCATCATATTTTCCTTGATTACTATCTCTTTTTCTGCTATACTTAATCAATGGGGACTGTCCCACCAGAGGCTCGCAAGCCTCCTTTGGCGAATCGTCTCCCGATTAGCCAAAGGGGGACTGTCCCCATTGGTTAACATTCACAGAAAGGCAGTGATCAAATGTCTGAAAATAAAGATAAAACTTGTACTCCCTGTCATATGACGAGCATCGGCGGCAGTGCCGTTATGGAAGGCGTTATGATGAAGGGTCCCAAGGAAATTGCAACAGCTGTACGTAAGCCCGACGGCGAAATTATAATCGATAAAAAACCCGTAGGCAGTCTCGTTACAAAATATCATGTCAACAAAATACCGATTATAAGAGGGGTGTTCGGCTTTTTTGATTCGATGATATCAAGCATGAAAGCACTCATGTTCAGTGCGGAATTTATTGATCTCGAAGGCGAAGAGGAAGAAGAAAAAATGGGCAAATTTGAAACCTGGCTTACAAACAAGCTTGGCGACAAAATGAAGGATTTCATCATTTACGTATCCGTTATTATTTCCATTATCTTCTCGGTTGGTCTTTTTATGCTTCTGCCCAAGGTTATCGCTGACGGCGTTGACTATTTTGTCGATATCGGCGGTTTTCGCTCGGTTATTGAAGGTGTTGTACGTATTCTCATATTCTTGGGTTATATTCTCCTTGTTTCTCAAATGGAGGACATCAAGAGAGTGTTTGAATATCACGGTGCAGAGCACAAAACAATTTTCTGCTATGAGCAGGGATTGGAGCTCACTCCCGAAAACGCAGCTAAAATGAGTCGTCTTCATCCCCGTTGCGGCACAAGCTTCCTTGTATTTGTAATGGTTATCAGTATTGTGCTTTTCTTCTTTGTTCCCGATTTTAAAGAGGAATACGGCTTTTGGCTTGGTATGCTGGCAGGACTTGGCGTGAGAATACTTCTTCTCCCCGTTGTATCAGGTCTTTCATATGAACTTATCCGTTGGGCAGGCAGAAGTCAGAACAAATTTGTTGCTCTTCTTTCCAAGCCCGGTATGTGGATGCAGAAAATTACAACACGTGAACCTGACGAAAAACAGCTCGAAGTTGCAATTGCTGCAATGAAAGCAGTTTTAACTGACAATAAAGAGGATGATAAATGGTGAGTTTAACAAACCGTTACTACAAATTATTATCAGGCTTTAGTGAGTCGCCCTTGCAGGATGCGAGGGCGCTTTTAGCATACGTGATAAAAGGTGACCCTCTTCTCACATGGCGCACTCTTACCGCAGAAGAGGAAGAATTGATGCTAAGTTGCATCGAAAAACGCAAATCCGGTATGCCGATTGCTTACATCACAGGCGAAAAGGAATTCATGGGATTGCCATTTTACGTTAACGAGCATACGCTTATCCCCCGCCCCGATACGGAAACAATCGTCGAAACCCTTATAGAGGAAAACCCATTTACTTCGCCTGTTATAACAGACCTTTGCTGTGGCAGTGGCTGTATAGGCATTTCACTTGCGCACTACATAAAAAACAGCACCGTCACCATGTGGGATATATCCGAAGGAGCGGTCGAAATCACTCAAAAAAACATATTCCGACACAATTTGACTGACAGAGTATGCGTTCAAAAAGGTGATGTTTTAAAAGACACCTATCCAAAAAGTGATATTATTGTATCAAACCCTCCGTATATTGCAGACAGAGTAACTGATGCACTTGAGGTTTCACGATTTGAGCCGTCTTTAGCGTTAAAAGGCGGCGAGGACGGACTTGACTTTTATCGCATTATGATACCCAAAGCCTTTGACAGCTTAAATAGCGGCGGTATGCTCGCTTTTGAAATCGGCTACGACCAGGGCGATGCGGTAAAAATGCTTATGGAAGAGTATTTTATTGATGTAAAAATAAAAAAAGACTATGCAGATAATAATCGCATGGTTTACGGCTACAAAAAAGATTGAATTATTAAAAAAACAGTGTTATTATAATAGTAGATACATTATTTAGGAGGTAAGTTTATGGAACAGAAATTTTACAAGTGCTCTCATTGCGGTAAGATAGTTGCCCTGGTTAAGGAAAGCGGCGTACCCGTAATGTGTTGCGGTGCAAAAATGGAAGAAATCATCCCCGGAAGCAGCGACGCATCTGAAGAAAAGCATGTCCCCTGCTTTACTATCGAAGATAACACAGTAATTGTTACAATAGGCGAGGTTGAACATCCTATGACGGATGAGCATCACATCGAATGGGTTTCTATCCAGACAAACCGCGGCAACCAGAGAAAGTTATTATCTGTCGGCGACAAGCCTGCAATCTGCTTTGCTCTCTGCCCTAACGAAAAGGTTGAAGCCGTGTATGCTTACTGCAATCTCCACGGTCTTTGGAAAGCTGAAAAGGAAACTGAAAAGCTCGTTTGCGACCTTAAGCCCTTGGATACCGAAACAAACGAAAACTACGTTATCTGCAAGTGTAACAGTGTAAATTACTTTGATATAATCGATGCAGTACATAACCATGGCAATATTGACAACTTGCTTGAAGTTTTTGACGATGTTAAGAACACAACAAAATGCTCCACAGGCTGCGGCGGCTGTTACGACAAGGTAATTGCTATTATTTCCGCAACAATGGCAAGATAAGGGATGTGAAAATCTCCCGGACCGCAAAAAGGCATAAACAGAAGTTAACGGCTTAGTGACTTTAAAACTAAATTCTTATCTCGGCATAACAAAACCTCCTATGATAGTATTAATTATCATAGGAGGTTTTGTGTCGATAAAGTGTTATCGACACTCGACCGCAAATCTTGCAAGGCAATCTTCGCGGTCTGATATTTTTCCAAGTTCATTTATTCTGCCTCCCATATTATGTATATGGGACAAATTCTTTTTTATGCAAAAAAAAGCGGTACGGGAAATCCGTACCGCAAATTTGGAGGGAATTAATTTTATTGTATACTCGAATAGTCAAATACAAGGGTGTATGTACCATCCTCATTATCCATTATAAATGTAACAGGGCTGACAAGAGAGTTATTATTGTTGATTCTTACATAGCTGTTGAAAAGGTCAACGTTAATCTTTGCCTGACCGAGGGGGGTTAACGTTACCATATACATGCCCTCTTCACACATTGTTTCACCAACTGTAAAGAACGCTTCTCCTGTATATGCACCGCTTCCTGTCATTCTGGCAGAAAACTCGTTGTTCTTTGTAAGTGTAAGTCTTACACCTGTATGGTTAACATATGCATTAAGCACCGCTATAAGCTCGTCTGTTACCGCCTTGTTGTTTATAAGTAAGCCCGATGCTACGGTGTACATGCTTCTCGTTGTAGAGCCTTCCTCAAATATCTTTACACCGTCATATTCAACATAGCATCTTGCTGTATAATTACGGTTAAAGTTACTTGCAACAAGTCCTGTCACAGCCGCACTGAATACGCTGTTGGAAGCATCCTGCCATTTTGTAGCTTCCACATATACCCTATTGTCGCTATCCTGTGCGCCGATTTCAACACCGATACCGAAACCGTCTGTATATTCTCCGTTTGCATACTGCTCACCCATAATCAAGCTTGCAAGTGTGTCTGCCATATTCGCCTGACCTACAAAACGAAGTCCGCTTCCTGCGTCTATCTTCCCGTCAACTAAACCTCCGCCTATTCTTACCTGTGCACCTTCAACAATGCTTACGCCCAAATCATAGGATGTGTACACGCTCTTGGTGCCATCTGTACCGCTTGCAGTCGCATTTGTATCTGCAACCGTAACATTTTCCGTAACTGTTATACCTACAACGTTAAGTTTTGTAACTGTTCCGTTTTCAAGCTTAACTTCACCTTCAACGTTAAGAAGGTCTACAGTACATCCGTTAAGGTCAATAGTATGTGCATATTCAGGCTCAATTGTTACTTCGCCTGAATTTACAAGAAGCTTAATTTCAGCTGCCTTGCCTGCCTCATCAGCCGACGCAATTGCCGCAGCAAGTGTGTTATAGTCTGTACTTACACCGTCAATTGTAACGGTAGCCGCAGCCTTAACGTGGATTGTTGCAGCAGTAAGCCCTGTGTTAAAGCTGCCTACGCTTACACTGTCCCATGCTTCCTGTGTACCATCGTAGTATACGTCAGTTAAAGCCTTGCAGTTGTAAAAAGCAAAGTTACCAATCTTTTCAACCTTGTTGTACATATTAACGGTTGTCAAAGCTGTACAACCGGAAAAAGCGTATGTACCAAGCTCTGTCACGTTTGCAGGCAGGCTGATTTCTGTCAGGCTTGTGCAGTTTCTGAACGCATTTGTGTTGATAGCCGTAACGCTGTCTGCAATTTGAACCTCTGTTACATTCTTTAAGCCGTAAAATGCCCTTGCACCTACTGTAGTAACGCCATCCTCAATAACAATCTTTGTTATATCAGCTGCATATTCAGCCCATGGCATATCCGTTGTATCTGCATAATCTGCCATTGCACCTGTGCCACTGATTACAAGCAGCCCATCCCCATAAAGTGCCCAGTCCATATTATCTGTAATTTCGCCACTGTAAGATGCAATATAATGCTTTGTGGCACTCATCAGATATTGATTGTATGTATCGGGTGTACCAATCTCAATTTCGTTCCATCTATCCTCAGGTCCGTAATAATAAACATCCTTCAGACCTGTACAGTTCATAAATGCATAATTTCCAATACTCTTTACACTGCTCGGGATTGTTATGCTTGCTAATTTCCCGCAGCTGTTGAAGGTATGGACATCTATCTTTGTTATACCCTTACCTATCGTCGCACTTGCAAGCTCCCAGCAACCGCTGAACGCCCCATTACCAAGGCTTGTAACGCTATCGGGGATTTCTATACTCTGTAAAACCTCGCAACGATAAAAGGCTTCTGTTCCAATAGTTGTAACGCTATCGGGAATTGTTATTCTCGTCAAGCTATTACACCTATAAAATGCACCACTTCCTATGCTTGTTACACTATCGGGGATTGTTATGCTTGTTAAACTGCTGCAATTCCTGAACGTACTATCCTCTATGCTTGTTACGCTGTCAGGTATTGTCATACTTGTTAAGCTGCTGCAACCACTGAACGCAGCACTTCCTATGCTTGTTACACTGTCAGGTATTGTCATACTTGTTAAGCTGCTGCAACCACTGAACGCAGCACTTCCTATGCTTGTTACACTGTCGCCGATTACAACGCTTGTAATTTTCGGTGCGTAGGAGCTATCGCTATAGGGATAAAAACAGTAAGCAGGTATTTTTTCAACACTGTCGCCAAAGGTTACCTTTATGCCTTCTCCATTTTTCCCTGCATTATAGAACACATAATTGCTTGACGAAAGAGTCTCAACATTCTTCGCATTCCAGTTTATTTCTGTTAAGCCTGTACAATTATAGAACGCATAATATCCTATGCTTGTTACGCTGCCCCCGATGGTCACGCTTGTTAAGCTACTGCAACCACTGAACGCATTATATCCTATGCTTGTTACGCTGTCAGGTATTGTCACACTTGTTAAACTGCTGCAATACTCGAATGCAGAATTACCTATGCTTGTCACGCTGCCCCCGATGGTCACGCTTGTTAAGCTACTGCAACCACTGAACGCATATTCTCCTATGCTTGTTACGCTGCCGGGGATTGTTACGCTTGTTAGGCCACTGCAACCACGGAACGCAGAATTACCTATGCTCGTTACGTTGTCACCGATTGTTACACTTGTTAAGCTTGTGCAATAATAGAACGCTTGACTACCTATGCTTGTCACGCCGTCAGAAATTGTTACACTTTTTATGTAGCTTCTGTAACTGTACCACGGCGCACTACTTGAATACGTATAATCCGCCATTGCACCTGTGCCTGAAATCTTCAGCACACCTGTGCTTGTATTAAGCGTATATGTTACATTTGTACCGCAATCACCTTCATAAGTTGCAGCACTTATGGTTAAAGGCAACATACCTACAACACCTGCAACCATGCAAAAAGCCATCACAATGCTTATAATTTTCCTTCCCATATAAATACTCCTTTCAATGTGTAATTTTTGCTACCTCTAATGCATCATTGCATAGTTTTCTCACAGCAGAAACAAAAGATGATAAACCATGCTCCTTCTGATACTTCATAATTCTTTTTATCAAATCCGTATCACTTTCGATAAATGTGACCTTTCGTGTCATAACTTCACACCCCACAATATTTTTCACAGTATCAAAAAGTACACCTTTTGA
>CAZNIC010000068.1:0-7677 GCA_964572985.1 uncultured Oscillospiraceae bacterium | reverse complement strand
TTTCTTTTTGGTTCCTACAGCATGGCGAACCCCGCGGTTCGATAAGCTTCTGCCCCGAGAGCACAAGCCTTGCGAAGTGCGATTGGCTTGGCAGAGCTTATGCGAAAACCGTCCGCGATTGGCACAAGCCAAAAGCGATGACAGAGCGGATACGGTTGACCGCGTCCCCGTAGTTTTCTTTTTAAATATTCAACATCCTGTTGGATGTTCTTTTTCTTTTTGGTTCCTACAGCATGGCGAACCCCGCGGTTCGATAAGCTTCTGCCCTATCATTCAACCAAAAAAGCCACAGCATAAGCTGTGGCTTTTAATATTACTTGCCCTGTCCGTAGTAAGCGTTTGCACCGTGCTTGCGGAGGAAATGCTTATCAAGAAGGTAGCTGTCAACATCGCCGATAGAAGGATTAAGGAGCTTTGTGTTAAGCGCCATCATAGCAACCTCTTCCATAACTACCGCGTTGTGAACTGCCTCGTCGGGGTTTTTGCCCCAAGAGAAGGGACCGTGACTGTAACATACTACACCGGGAACATGAACAGGATTAACTCCAAGGTTAGTAAATGTTTCAATAATAACCTTACCTGTATTGAGTTCATATTCGCCCTCGATTTCTTCCTGTGTAAGTCTTCTTGTACAAGGAATAGCACCATAGAAATAGTCAGCATGTGTTGTGCCGAGAGGAGGAATGCTCATACCTGCCTGTGCCCAAACAGTTGCCCATCTGGAGTGTGTGTGAACAACGCCGCCCAATTCGGGATACTGATTATAAAGCGCAATGTGTGTGGGTGTATCAGAAGAAGGACGCATATCGCCTTCAACCTTATTGCCCTGAAGGTCAAGAACAACCATGTCACTAGCCTTCATTTCTTCGTAGCTTACACCGCTGGGCTTAATAACAACCAAGCCCTTTTCGCGGTCGATACCACTTACATTGCCCCATGTATATGTAACAAGATTCTTTTTAGGTAATTCTAAGTTAGCCTGTAAAACGGCTTCTTTTAATGCTTCTAACATTTATCTCTCTCCTCTGTAAAAATTAACCAAAGGGGTTTTCATCCTTGTAAGGAAGACCTGCGGGCTGGTTGTAAGCAACATCTTCAACGCCGAGAAGCTTCATAGCTGCAAAGAGAGTCTTGCCTGCGTGCTTGAATGCGATACCTGCATGGTGAGGATAGCACTTAGCAACAAGCACGTGACGGTAGAATCTGCCCATTTCCTTAATCTTGAAAATACCGATGCCACCGAAGCTCTTGCAATCAACATCAGCAATTTCACCTTCAGCAACGTAGCTTCTGAGAACAGAATCCTTTGTAGACTGGAGACGGAAAATTGTTGTTTCGCCGGGTCTGAAGTTACCTTCGAGTGTACCGCGTGTAATATCGGGCTCTGTATCAGGCTCAAGGTCTCTCTTCATGATTCTCTGATAGCTCATAGCTGCGCATGTAAGACATTCTTTTGCAGTATTACCGCAGTGGAAGCCCATGAATGTATCTGTATGCTTGTAACCTACGAATGCTTCGGGGTTAGCATCAAACATATCCTTGGGAACAGAGTTATTAATGTCAACGAGTGTTGCTGTCTTTTCTGTTGCACATGTGATGATGTATTCACTTACTGCACCGTAAATATCAGTTTCACAAGCTACGGGAATACCGCGTGATGCAAGACGACCGTTTACATAGCAGGGAACAAAACCAAACTGTGTCTGGAACGCAGGCCAGCACTTGTTAGCAAATACAAAGTACTTGCTAGCGCCCTTGTTTTCTTCAGCCCAGTCAAGAAGAGTGATTTCATACTGTGCAAGGCGAGGAAGAATACCTTCGTAGGGGTTGTTAGCGCCGATTTCAGCAGCCATTTCCTCTACGATAGCAGGAATTCTGGGGTCATCCTTGTGTGCATGATATGCAGCATAAAGGTCAAGTTCGCTGTTTTCCTGAATTTCAACACCGAGATCCTTGTAAAGAGGAGAAATAGGTGCATTACATGCCATGAAGTCATAAGGACGAGGACCAAAAGAGAAAATCTTAAGTCCGTGGAGACCAATGATAACTCTTGCAATGGGTTCAAAATCTGCAATCATCTTAGCGATTTCGTCAGCTGTGCCTACAGGATATTCGGGAATATATGCCTTTACACCACGAAGGTTGAGGTTGTAAGAAGCATTAAGCATACCACAGTAAGCATCGCCTCTGCCGTCAAAAAGATCGTCCTGTGTTTCTTCAGCAGCAGCAACAACCATAACGGGACCGTCAAACTGCTGAGCAAGCATGGTTTCGGGAATTTCGGGACCGAAGTTACCAAGGTAAAGTACAAGTGCGTTAGCACCTACACCGTTGATTTCTTCAAGTGCCTTTTTCATGTCGAGTTCGTTTTCGATAATTGTATCTGCAACGTAAACGTTAGAAAGACCCAACTTTACGCATTCAGCCTTTACAGCTTCTTTTCTCTTAGCGCTGAGGCTAATGGGGAAACAGTTACGGCTAACAGATACAACAGCAGTTTTTACTACAGGAATGTTGTTCATCTTTTTGTTCTCCTTTGTATAAAAATTTTAATTATTAATCTTCGTTTGCAACTTTTGCTTTTTCAAGCTCTACAGCATCAACAAAAACGTTAACTGTAAGAACACTGAGACCTGCCATTGTTTCAACAGCGTTCTTAACATGTTCTTGAATTGCTAAAGATACTTCTCTTATCTTTACGCCAAACTTAACTGTAATGTGCACATCAATTGTAAGGCCTTCTTCGTTAAATTCAACTCTAACGCCCTTACCGTGAGATTTCTTAGCAATGATTTCGCCAATGTTCTCCAAAATTGTGCCGCCCATAGATGCAAGGCCTTCTACTTCTTTTGCTGCTATAGCAGAAATAACAGAAATAACTTCTTCAGAAATCCTAATTTTGCCGCCTTCAGTTGTAATATAGTCGCTCATATCACTTTTCCTCCGATAATACAAATTTGAAGTGTACAATACTTCTCTTTACAGTATATCAATTACAAAGGAAATAATCAAGTATTTTATTTAATTTCGACAACTTTGATTTTTTCCGGCGGTATAGATGTTTGTTCGGTAACAATCTCTGTAATAACGGCAACCTGTGTTTCGTCAAGACTTTCCGCCTTTACAACAACATTTGCCTGAGAATTATTGATATAGCAAACCGCATCTTCAAAACCTCGGGATTTTATAAGATTTTCGATAGTACTTTCTGTTTCGGTATTGTCAGCAAGTTCAAGTATCCCTGTCTGTGCACTTTTCTTGCTTTCGGAATCTGCATTTTCGTTGCTGATTATCGAATTAAATGTCTCTATAGATTTGCTTCGCCCGGCTTCCCTGTTAAGCCTTGCCGACGAAAAGAAATCCTCTTCAACTGCGCCTTCTCCCATGTTGCCTACAAGCTTTGCTTCGCCCATATATCCGCTGCTAACCTCTTGCGACTGCGAAGCGTCTCCATATGCAAAATTCAAGTATCCCGCCAGGCAAATCAAAACTGCCAGCATAACTAACGTAAGTTGTTTTTTTCTGAAAATCATTAACCATTATTCCTTTCAAAAATCTTTATTCGATGTGCTTCAACACCCAAAAGTGCCGTTACAGCTTCTGTAAGCTCTTTTTTTACACGGTCACTTTTGCCGCCGTCAGCAGCTATTATCACACCTTGTATTTCAGGGAGTCTCTCTTCAATTATTTTTGCATCTTCTCCACCGCCTTTTTGATTTAAAATAACAGTCTGTTTGTTTGTATCGTTTTCATTTTCAGCAAGCCTGAGTTGTCCGTAGTTCTTTGCAGTTATCATCACATCTACATTGCCGACCCCGCTTATTGTAGGCAAAATCTCTTCAAGGCGGGTTTCCAGCTCTTTGCAATAATCGTGATTGTTTACTGTTATAGTTTCCGAAACCTCTGTTTCGTTGTCATTTATCGACGTAACAAACAGTATTAATATTCCGACTGCTCCCAATATGTATATTAATGCTTTTTTGCGATTATCCCCAATTAATTTCTTTAAATCAATTTTCACTTTCTTCACCACTCACAATTTTAACGTTTTCACATCCGATTTCAGTTTTTATCGCATTTATTGTATTTTGCGACACATTATCTCCGGTTATTGTAATTGATGCAACATTTCCGTCTGAATGTATCTGCACAAAAACGTCACACTTCTCCCCTGCAATTTCTTTTATTCTGCGAATGATGTTTTCTTTATGCAACTGAATCATATATGCTTCACTTCCTGCCCGCAGTTCATTTTCGCTCATCCCTCCGTCAAACTCGAATTTGTATGTATCAATTTTGTCAATCTGTCCGAAAGGACTTAGCAGTACGCACATAATGATAAACCCGATTGCCAGTCTGAAATATTTTTTCATATTTCCTTCAGGCAATATCATTTCACTGATTGTGCATATAAACACAGTTCCTATCAGTGTCAATATAAGATTTTTTATCATGAACTTATCCCCACAATTATTGAAAGTGAAATTATCATCATAACCATAGTCGCGATAACCGCCGCATTTATCATGCTGAGGCTGTCCGCAACAAATGTAAGCACCTGTATTGTTTTCTTGCTTGCAATACTTTCGCAAACCGCTGAACTTATCCTTACGCATAAGATTACCACTGCTGTTTTGATAACAGGCACAATACATATTCCTGCAATACACACGATTCCTGTTATTCCCACCGCATTTTTCAAGAGTATTGAAGCCGAAACAACAGCCCCCATTGCATCTGACAGCGACCGCCCAACAAACGGCACCATGTTTGAAACAGCAAATTTAACGCCCTTGGCGCCAACAGAATCAAGCGTAACACCTGCAAAGGAACTTACTCCCAACATGCCGGTAAAAAGCGTCATAATAAGTCCCAAAAGAAAATTATAGGTTTTTCTTATAAGATCTCTGAGTTTTCCCAGTTCAATTGTTTCGCTCATCATATCTGTCATAGATATTGCCAGATACATTACTGTAATCGGTATCAAAACTTTGTCAAAAATTTCTGCAAATACATTACACATAAATAACAGTATCGGGTGTGTCATTACGCCTGTTGTAGTATAACCGCTCCCTGACACAAGCGTCATCATAACAGGTAGTATCGACCACATAACCTTAGTCATATCATTGGTTATCACTTTTGCATAATCACATGATTTTGTAAATATTTCAATGCTCAATCCTATAATCATTACAACACATAGCATACCCGAGTTAAACAGATCATCTTTTTTTAACGCAGATCGCAGATTTTCCAACAATGAGCTTATGGCAACAATCGCAAGTATTACACACAAAACGCGTACCGCCGAATACATTTCATCAGCAAAAATCCTTATTAAAGCATTAAGGAAATTGTCTGCTTCAAAAATATTTTTTCCGCTTGTGATTTTATCCACAAAATCCGAAAAATCAAATCCCGGCAACGCACTTTCCAAAAACTCCCGACCCTGTCCGCTTATGCTGTTGGTATCAGGCAAAGTTACATATGTTTCCTCCATCGGTTATTCCACCAGTCCCATGATAAGTTCAAAAACTTCTGTTATTACAGGAAGTGCTATAAAGGCTATCGCAATTTTCCCCATTGTTTCCACATGAGACGAAATAGCCGTCTCACCCGCATCTTTGCAAATATCTGCCGCTAACTGTGCCACGTAAGAAATTCCGATTATTTTCATTACTGGCATTATGTATTCTCCGGGGAAACTGCCGGCGGATGCAATTTGTTGTATATTTGTGACAATATAGCCAACTCTCGGTATAATGCCCGTAAGTATCAGCAAAACTCCTGCCAAGGACACGCACAAAGCATAATCTGCACGTATCTGTTTAATGTACATAGCACAAACTGCCGTCGCAATCGCTGCAAAAAAATAAGCAGTAATATTCATAACCCGAACACCGACTTTACCGTACTGAACAAATCACCTATTTCCTGCACCAAAATTGCCATAACAACGACCAAACCGGCTAAAGTTGTCATCAGTGCCTGTTCCTCTCTCCCTGAGCGAACCAGCAGCTGATTCAAAACAGCAACAATAATACCAATGCCGGCAATCTGAAATATCAAATCAACGTCCATATATCTGCCTTCCTTTAAAGTAAGAGTATTACAAGCCCTATTCCCGTCAAAGCACCTCCGCTTTTATAAAGCCTGCCTTTTGTTTTGTATTCGGATTCAGCATCTTTTATTCTTTTATCAAGAGCGTCAATAAGCCAAGTTATATTGGCAATCTGACCTCCGATTTCTTCTTGGGACAAATTATCTGCAAAAGAATATATCGTATCTTTGTCTTCTTGCCTCAAAAAACTCATGTTATCTACAGTTTTTTTCAACGCATCTTTCGGAAGCACCTTGTTTTCCTTTGCATATATTGCTGCTTTTCCAAAAAGTATCCCTCTGTTTTCAAAGCATTCCGAAAGAGCAGGTGCTCTGTATTCAAAATCGCTTTTTATGTATATTGCTGCTTGACGTATATCTTTTAACAAAACCACCCTTTCGTTCAAGTCCTTTGCCAATACAATTCCTGTAAGAACAGACGATAGCAAAACCAATACTATCCCCAATACTCTAACCATGTTCTTCCTCTTCCCGACAAACAATTTTTTCCACGGTCCCGGGACCTTTTCTCGCCGACAAAACTATTATTCTTTCAAAAATATTTTCATCAACCAATGAAGCAATTGCCCTGCGCCTTTTCACATCTTTTTCATCGTATCCATGTGCAGTGCAAATTATTTTGACGCCTGCATTGACAAGCTTCGCAATAGCTTCTTCATCTTGTATTGTCCCGATTTCATCAGTTAACACAACCTGTGGCGACATTGACCTCAAAAGCATTAGTATTCCATCGTATTTTGTACAACGGCTTACCGTAAAAGAGTATTTACCCAAGGTTTGTCCCGTTGATATTTCATCTCTTTCATCAACAATCCCAACTCTCAGCGTATTACCCAAATTCCTCGCAACATCTCTTAGCATGGTTGTTTTTCCGCATGATGGCGGCGATACAATCAGTGTATTATTTACCCTTTGTCCGTCATAGATATATCGCATCACACTATTTGCCGCACCAACAATATCACGTGCTATACGTATATTTATTGCCGATATATCTCTTAAAAAGGACGGATTACCGCTCTCGTCATAAATACATGTCCCACAAACCCCTATTCTGCAGCCATTTTCATCCGTTATATACCCATGTTTCAATGTGTTTTGACTGGCATATATGCTTCCTTTGCAAAGCCTTTCCACTATCTGCACAAGTTGCAGCTTTGTCACTTGATATGGCGACTCCAAAATCAGCCCTTTCGCTGAAACAAACATGTTTTTATCAGCAATAATAGTTATATCCGAAGCATTTTTTGCATTACAATCAAGCCACCTGCACAAATTATCGGGGAGATATTTTCCAAAATTCATAATCCTGCCTCCTATATTATGTATATTGGACAAAACCTTTTTTATGCAAAAAAATAACGGCTATCCTTTGACAATGTCTTTAAGTTAGCAATTTGTGCTTTAAGCCATTTCGGGACTGTCCCAACAAAACCTCGCAAGGTTTCTTTGGCTCATCGTCTCCCGATGATGCCAAAGGGGGACCGTCCCAAATGGCGACTTTTAACTTAACGACATTGATTCTTTAATAGCCGTCATTCTATTTTAAATTTT
>CAZNIC010000067.1:0-7694 GCA_964572985.1 uncultured Oscillospiraceae bacterium | reverse complement strand
AAAATCGGCACTTTCGGAAGCCAAAATGCGATTAAGTCTGCCGATTACATTCGGGAAACCTTCTTCCCCGAACCCTTCGCGATTATGCAAAAAACAATGTTTGTTGACAGTTTGTTTACAAATAGGATACATTTTCATATATATGTGTATAGTAAAATGTGAAAAAATACCATGGGAGAAAGAAAAATGAAAATAGAATGGAAAACATGCTTTAAAATTGGTGTAACAGTATTTTTACTATACCTTGCCATGACGTACTGGCATGGGGCGGTTAATTTTGTATCAGCTTTTATCAGCGCGGCTATGCCTCTTATTATAGGCTGTGTAATCGCATATATAGTAAATATATTGATGAGTTTCTATGAGAGACTTTATTTTCCGAAAACAAAAAACAAATTTATCAATAAATCGAGGCGCACTGTGTGCGTCACGGGAGCATATATCACTTTTGTTGCGGTGCTGGTGATTATAGTACTGCTTATAATACCTCAGTTGGGGTCTTGTATTCAGCTCATTTTTTCCGAAATCCCCGATGTGATGGAAATTCTGTCAAAATTTGTTGCAAAGCTCAATATTGTTCCTGAGGATATTATGCAGACGCTTTCAAATGTAGATTGGGAATCAAGGCTGGGAGAGATTTTTAATATTGTCATATCCGGTATCGGAAACGTGACAGATATAGTGATAAAAGCAGTTTCATCAGTATTTTCGGGAATTATCACAGCTTTTGTAGCGATAATTTTCTCGGTGTATCTGCTGTTTGGCAAGGATAAATTGGCTTTGCAGCTAACAAAACTGATGAAAAAACGTTTGAAAGAAAATCACTACAACAAAGTCATGTACGTGCTCACAGTGGTAAACGATTCTTTCCGCAAATATATCGTAGGACAGTTTACCGAGGCAATTATATTAGGCGCCATGTGTACTGTCGGCATGATGTTGTTTGGATTGCCCTATGCTACAATGATTGGCGCGCTGATAGGTTTTACGGCGCTTATTCCGATTGCGGGTGCATACATCGGCGCAGGTATCGGTGCGTTTATGATACTGACTGTGTCGCCGGTGCAGGCGGTTTTCTTCCTTATCTTTATAATAGTTCTCCAGCAAATCGAAGGAAATCTTATATATCCTAAAGTCGTGGGGTCAAGTATAGGTCTTCCCGGCATATGGGTACTTGCGGCAATCACTATCGGCGGTTCGCTCGGAGGTATTCCGGGTATGCTTATAGGCGTGCCGCTTGCATCGACCGTATACAGACTTTTGAGAGAATATACCTACAAGGTAAAATAACAAACAAAAAAGATTGAGGTTTTCCTCAATCTTTTTTATTGCTGTTATGCTCTTCATTAAATGATTGAATGATTTTTGGTGTTATAACCATAAAAAGGATAAAGAATACAAAAATCAATCCTATTGCAAGAATCTTTACTGCGCCTGTAGTAAGAAGGAATATTGCAAAAAGGCACAGGATGATGCACATTGTATAGATAACCGCCACTGCCTGCTTTTGGCTCAGACCGCTGTCAATCAGCTTGTGGTGAAGATGCCCTCTGTCAGGTGCCATAATGGGCTGGTGGTTTTTAAGTCGGCGAAGTATTGCAAAGCTTGTATCAAATATGGGCAGCGCCAGAATAAGAATCGGCACTGCGACAGAGATGATTGCGTAGCCTTTGAATAAACCTAAAACCGATATTGTGGACAATGTGTAACCTAAGAACAGTGCGCCTGTGTCGCCCATGAAAAGCTTTGCAGGGTTAAAGTTATAGGGGAAAAATCCAAGGCACGCACCCGAAAGTGCCGCTGTTAATACAACAACCAACGCGTCGCCGAGGATAAGGGATATACACAAAAGAGTGATTGACGAAATAGTCGCAACACCAATTGCAAGTCCGTCAAGCCCGTCGATAAGATTGAGGGCGTTTGTCACTGCAACAATCCACAAAACCGTCAACGGATAACCTACCCAACCAAGCTCAATAACACCCTCGGCGTTAATAAATTCGGGAACACTGAGCCTTTCTATAACAACACCGAAGCAAACGGGCATTATGGCAGCTATAATCTGTATACAAAACTTGAATTTTGCACTTAAGGGATTAATGTCGTCAAATATGCCCAACACCACGATGATAACCGCACCGAAAATGATGCCGAGCACAGGTCGGGGCACTTTTGTGAAAAGACATACGCTTACCAAAAATGCAACAAAAATTGCCAGACCGCCAAGGCGTGCCTTTGGGGTTTTGTGCATACGGCGACTGTCTTTCGGAACGTCTACCGCACCAATTTTATAAGCCAGCTTTTTTACAAAAGGCGTTGCTGTAAACGCAACAATGAACGAAATCAAAAAGGAAAACATCGTCTGTGTATCCGGCGATAAGGTATTTTGCATTAAAAATCCCGTCCTTTCGTTTGTTTATCAGATTACAAAACCAACCTTTTTCTTAACCTTGGAAAGGGTTTTACGGCTCATATAGTTTGCCGTTTCTGCGCCTTTTCTGTAGATTGACTCAAGGTAATCTTTGTTCTTCATAAGGTCGTTATACTTTTCATGGATGGGGCGAAGCTCTTCACGAACGGCTTCTGCAACAGCTGTCTTAAAATCACCGTAACCCTTGCCGACAAATTCGGCTACCGCTTCGTCAATAGTCTTGCCTGTAACAGATGAGTATATGTTAAGAAGGTTGTTTACGCCGTCTTTGCCTTCCTTGTATTCAACCACAGCCTCGCTGTCTGTTACGGCGCGCTTGAATTTGCGCACAACAGTGTCAATATCATCAAGTATAAACACGCATCCGTTGGGGTTGGGGTCAGACTTGCTCATTTTTGCAGTAGGTGTCTGCAAGCTCATGATACGTGCGCTTTCCTTGCCTATGTAGGGCTCAGGAATTTTGAACACATCGCCATAGACAGAATTGAAACGGTTAGCGATGTCGCGTGTGATTTCAAGATGCTGCTTCTGGTCTGCACCCACGGGAACAAGGTCTGTCTGGTAAAGAAGAATATCCGCAGCCATCAAAACGGGATATGTGAACAATCCTGCATTGATATTATCCTTGTGCTTTGCACTCTTGTCCTTGAACTGTGTCATACGGCTCAGTTCGCCCATCTGTGTGTAACAGTTCAAAATCCATGCAAGCTCTGCGTGAGCGGGAACATGGCTCTGTATGAACATAAGGTTTTTCTCGGCATCAATACCGCAGGCAATGTACTGAGCAAGAAGGGAAACAGTGTTCTTTCTTAATTCGGCAGGAGTTTGCCTTACTGTGATTGTGTGCATGTCCATCATTGCGTACATGCAGTTGTATTCGTCCTGGAGAGTTGCCCAGTTTTTAACGGCACCTAAGTAGTTGCCCAATGTTATTGAAGCTGCCGAGGGCTGTATGCCCGACAGTATAGTTTTCTTTTCGTTCATGTTTTTTTACCTCTCATTCAAAGGATTTGATGACGTCGGAAAGTATACCGATGCCCCTATGGATGTTTTCGTCACTTGTATTTGAAAAATTCAAACGGAAAGACGAATATTTTTTAGCCTGGTCAACCATACAGGAGGAACCGGGCACAAATGCAACTTTCTTTTCTACACCTTTTTTGAAAAGGAGAGAAGAATCAAAGCTTTCGGGCAGATTGCACCACAGGAAAAGCCCGCCTTCGGGTCTTGTGTAGTCGCAGTACTTAGGAAACATTTCGTCCATGCAGGAAAGCATGAGCTGATTCTTTTTGCCGTAAAGGTCGCAGCTCTTTTTAATATGTGCATCGTAGTCATACTTTGTTACAAAATCATACGCTATAAGCTGGTTAAGAACAGGTGTATGCACATCTGTTACCTGCTTGCATACAACCATTTTTTCGAGAATGTCCTCTCTTGCGGAGAAAAATCCGATACGGAGACCGGGGGAGAGCGTTTTTGAAAAACTGCCCGCATAGATAACGCGGTTTTCGCTGTCCAGACTCTTAATTGTAGGAACAGCCTCTCCGCAGTAGCGAAGCTCGCCGTAGGGATTGTCTTCCAAAATAAAGAAATCATATTTGTCTGCAAGATTTAAAAGTCTCTTGCGCTTTTCTGTGCTCATGGTAATGCCGGAGGGGTTTTGGAAGGTTGCAATAGTGTAAACAAGCTTTACTTTGACCTTTTTGAGAACTTCCACCTCAAGATAATCCAAATCCATACCGTCGGATAAAACATCAACGGGTATCATGTTTGCGTTGTAGCTTCTAAAGCAGTTTAATCCACCAACGAAGCTGGGTGCTTCAACCACAACATTGTCGCCCTCGTTTAAAAGCACCTTTGCACAAAGGTCAATAACCTGCTGACCACCGGTTGTGATGATAACCTGTTCTGATTCATTTATAACGCCTTGCTTTACAAGGCGGTCCTTTACAAAATCACGAAGAGGGGTATAGCCCTCTGTAATACCGTACTGAAGTGCAAGGTTGCCGCGTGTTGCGAAAATATCCTGTGCAATGGCCTCAAGCTCCTTTTTTGGAAAAACATCAGGAGAAGGAGCACCCCCTGCGAATGATATGATTTCGGGGTCTGCAAGGAGCTTGAATGTTGCTCTTATTGCACTACCCGACAAATCTCTTGTTTTATCTGAAAATATATTACTTGACATGGAAAACCCTTCTTATTTATAAAATTTCTACCTTACAGTATATCATAAGAAAAAAAGCAATGCAACAAAAAAAGGATTTTCGGGAGAAAATCCTTTTGGGTTGTGAAAATGAATGGTATACCGGGCATAAACAACAGCGATATTTTCAATTATCTTAATTTTTGCAGTTCTTGCCAATGGTATTCCCTCCTTTACATTTCAATCAATAAATATCAGTCAATTACTTCGAGATATTCTTCCGTCTTCTGGCTCACCTTTTTGCATTCAGAACACTTGTATGTTGTAGCTTTTACGCTTACCAAAGCATCACTGTTACAATAGGGGCATTTACCCTTTTGCATGCCAGACATGTTGTTTGCCCCCATGCCTATCATTCCAAGACCTGCAAAGATAAATAAAAATCCAATTATAACACCCACCGTAAACAGTCCTAAAAGGACCGCACATACACCTACCACAATCCATGTAACACCTGCTGCCTTATTTACTTCTTTTTCACTCAACGGTGTTCTCTTTGGTTGCACTGCAAATTCAAATCCACAGTTGGGGCACGCTTTTGCGTGTTCAGAAATTTCTTTGTTGCATTCGGGACAGCTAATCATTGCCATAAAAAATCCTTCTTTCGTTATGTATTGTTAATTAAATAAATTCATCAGTTGTTCTGCACTCAAAATTTCAATGTTGCGTTCTTCAGCTTCCATGACTTTTTTTGTATATGTTCCATCAACATTTATAACAGCTGATGTATCTTTCCAATATTCATTGCCAAAAGTACCGCCATTATCAATTATGAATTTCTTTATGCATTCTTGACCTCGCCCAGCAAGGCTGAATTTCAGTCCATAAAGCACTCCATGCTCCTCGTAGCTGTACGGCATTGTATCTGTTCCGTGTTCAAAGCAATCAGCTATTAACGTAGCGAGATAATACATATGCTTGCACGGTAGGTTTCGACTCCTAAAATCGGGACAGCTGCACCGTTCTTTGCTGACAAGGTAGAATTTATCTGTTTCATTATTTTTGACCTTTGCAATAGGGGAGGGGAGTTGAACCCCTGTCCGTCAATCCAGATGAAAAACATTTTTTAAATCAACACTCACAGGGCTGTTGTCGGGATTTGTTTCCATAATATCTGCCATAAAGTCCCACCATTTGCGATTGATAGCTGTATCTGCACCCTTTGCCCATAATTCCTCGTCCTCGATTTCAATATAGCCAAACAGGGTGAGAGTTTCTTCATCTAAAAAGATAGTGTAGTTTTTGCCGCCATGGGAATGAATCATATCGCGCATTTCGTCCCATAATTCGTTGTGACGCTTTTCGTATTCCTGCTCCATACCGGGATAGAGCTTCATTTTAAAACCTTTAATCATAATTGTTTCCTCTCCTTCTGTTTTATCTGGGACCACTGCAACAAAGAATAATGAACAGGGACACACCTCCTGAATAGGAGAAGTAAGTGCAAACACACAACCTACCTTTTGGTGAGGAATGTCCCTGCAACTTACAGCGGTAAGTACTCCTTGACAATATCTTTCTTTTCCTATATTATATACTTGTATTGCGAAGATTGCAATATTTTCGAAAAAATTTAAAAAAAGTATTGACTTGACAAAAAAATAGTGATATAGTTACTGTACCTCGCATGGGCAGGCTTTTTTTATGTGCAAAAAAATTGCACGTGCCACCATGCAAAGAGGGAGTCGATAAAATTTAACAGGAGGTGCGACGCCATGAGAGTAAAGATTACAATGGAATGCTCCGAGTGCAAGCAGAGAAATTACGACACAATGAAGAACAAGAAGAATGACCCTGAAAGACTTGAAATGAACAAGTACTGCCGTTTCTGCCGCAAGCACACAATGCATAAGGAAACAAAGTAAACGAAAGGGTGACCAAGATGGCTGAAAATCAGAAAAAAGACGGTTTCTTTAAGAAGATTGGCAACAGTGCCAAGGCTACAAAGTCCGAACTTAAGAAAGTCTCCTGGCCTACAGGCAAGCAGCTTATCAACAATACAGGTATTGTTATTATCTGTATCATAGTTGTTGGTCTTGTAATTTTTGCCCTTGACTCCGCTTTTGGTTTCGGATTTAAGTTCTTAGTAGATGAAAACGCAACAGAAGCTCCTACAGTGAATTCTGCTGTCGGTTATGAAATGACACCGGAAGAAGAATCCATGTACTTGGAGTATTTGGAAGAACTTGCAACAGCTGAAAATGCTACAGATGCAAGTGAATTAGTTGCAGAATAATCAAGTAAAAATGAAGGAGGTTCGGTTATGAACGAGTCAGGCGAATTCAAATGGTATGTCGCTCATACTTATGCAGGTTATGAGAACAAAGTAAAAGACAATATTGAAAAAACCGTTGAAAATCGTAACCTTCATGACTTGATAGCTGATGTCTGCATTCCCATGGAGGATGTAGTCGAAGTTAAAGAGTCCGGCGAAAAGAAAGTGGTTTCACGCAAAGTTTTCCCCGGATATGTGTTCGTTAAAATGATTATGACGAACGAAAGCTGGTACATCGTGCGTAATACTCGCGGTTGTACAGGCTTTGTAGGTCCCGAATCCAAGCCCGTTCCTCTTACGGAAAGCGAAGTATACTCCTTGGGTGTTGAAAAGGTTGAGCTTAACATCGATTTTGAGGTTGGCGACAGCGTTTGCATCACAGAAGGCAGTATGGAAGGCTTTATGGGCGAAATTAGGGCTATCGATGCCGAAAGACTCAAGGTTACTGTTATGGTAACAATGTTTGGCGGCAGAGAAATGGAGCTCGAGGTTGACTTAAACCAGATCGAAGCTCTGTAAAAAAGTTTTTAACAGGTTTTCCTGTTGATTTAAAATCGGGCTTTGCCCGAGTGGGAGGAATTCAATTCCGCCATTTACCACATTTTATCTAAGGAGGTGCACAACCATGGCACAGAAAATTACCGGTTATATTAAATTGCAGATTCCTGCAGGAAAGGCGACTCCGGCTCCCCCGGTTGGTCCTGCTCTCGGTCAGCACGGCGTAAACATTGTTCAGTTTACAAAGGAATTCAACGAGAGAACAGCTAAAGATGCAGGTCTTGTTA
>CAZNIC010000066.1:0-7761 GCA_964572985.1 uncultured Oscillospiraceae bacterium | reverse complement strand
GACGGCGATTTTGTAGGAATACAGTCTTCATGGAGTGTATCGGGTGATGGCGAGGAACCCATGAACCGCAGCTCCACCACATGGTTTGTAACAGTGGAATTTGACTACGACGAGGATGTTTGCACTGCAAGCATTGCAGGCAGTGACGGGTTAAAGGTTTATACAAAGTCATTCCCGATTAATGCCATGAGCTTTAAAACTTTAAAGTACTGGGCATCTGTAAACGGCTCGGGCGGAATAACCGTTGGTCCTTCGCTGGGTAACCTTACATATACCCTCACAACACAGAAAGCGGATTCAGCCGTACAGATAGTGAGTGTGGAGGATAAGCATGTTACATACCTCGCTTATGACAAAAACGAAAGCGAGGGGGTTATGATAGGTGTTGCCTATGACGGCGACGGAGCATTGGTTTTTGCAGAAAGCGAAGCGGTGACTCTCTCGGCAACCCCAAAATACGATGAATTTACATTCAGCCGCAGTACAGACGGTTACAAGGTAGCGCTCTTCATCTGGACAAAGACAAATTCTCTTGTGCCTTTGGGGCTTGAGGATATGACTGTCTTAAAGGTGAAGAAGCTTGTGCCCGTGAGCTTGTGGGCAAGTCAGGAGCCTGAGAGCAACAATCCTGCCAAAAACTCCTGCGACGGAAACGCTGCTACAGTCTGGGCGTCAAACGGCGAGCAGAATATTGTATATGATCTGGGCGAAAACTATACCATCACAGGCATAAATGTGGCGTTTGCAAAATATAACGATGAAAGATACATCCCCTATGAGGTTTATGTGTCCGATGATAACATAACCTACGAGCTTGTGTACAAGGGTAACAGCGTGCCGAATTCGGGCGATTTTATGAAATTTGTCACAAACGAGAACGCTCGCTACGTAAAGGTTGTAGTCAAGGGCAACACGGTTTCGGGATGGAGCAGTCTTTCCGAGGTTGAAGTTTACGGCGGTTGATACCTAAAAAACAAGGGCTGTTGCGTTAAGCAACAGTCCTTGTTTTTTAGATGAGTAGAGGTTGGAGTTGTTTTCCTGTTATTGCCTCTTCTATAGTGGGGGCAATAAGCGAAAAATCGGAGACTAATGAATTATGCTTCTTTATTGGGTCATCCTGCCCAAAGGGAACAAAGTAAATGTTTTTTGTATTCAAAAGCAAGCCTAAATTTTTTGCATTGGCACCTAAAGCATCGTTTGAGGACGGAGCAAGAATAAGCGGCCGCTCGTTTCTCAGATGAGCTTTTGCCGCCATGGTGACACAGGTATCTGTAATGCCTGCGGCAAGCTTTGCGATGGTGTTACCCGTACAAGGCGCAACTACCAGAGCGTCAAAAAGCTTTTTTGGGCCTATGGGCTCAGCGGCAGGAATAGTGGATATTATATCACTTTGACATATGCCCTCTATCTTTTTGCGAAAATATGCCGCATCTCCAAAACGGGTGTCGGTACCAAAAGCCGCCGGGCTCATAATTGGAGTTATACAATAAATTTCGGCAAGCTTTTCGAGCTCATTTATTACCTTGTCAAAAGTACAGAAGGACCCCGTAAAAGCAAAGCCCAGTTTTAACTTTGCACACATACGGGTAGTATGCGTCCTCCTTTCAGGGTTTTATTTGTAAATCCCGAGCGATATTACATACTGTTTGTTTGATAATCTCGCCCGCAGTAACGGGTGCAACTTTCCCCGGAAGCCCCAGCGCCCATATAACATTGACCCCGAAGGTTTTGGCGGCATCCAAGTCAACGCCTCCGGGCTTTGATGCAAGGTCAATAACCCCCGAAGAGGCAGGCAGACGGCTGAGCACTGTTTTGGTGCACACGCATGCGGGCACGGTGTTAAATAAAATCTGGCAGGTTTCGGCTTTGTCAGAAAGATTTTCCAAAAGGATTGTGTCAAGCCCCGCGCCCTCTGCCTCGGCAAGCTGTGCAATACTGCGTGCGGCTACGCAGGTTTGTGCGCCCAGTGCTTTCAGTCTTGAGGAAAGAGCCTTGCCTACTCTGCCGTAGCCCGTTACAACAACTTTTGATCCGTGAAGAGTAAAGGGAAACTCCTCCATGGCAATTTGTATTGCACCTTCGGCGGTGGGCACGGCATTCAAAATCTCGAACTCAGGACAAAGAGAGTAATCAATCCAGCGGAGAGAATAAACATCAAACATGGCTTTGACCTTTTCTGAAAGTCTGCCGCCCATAATAAGCTTTTGGCGCGAGCATAAAGCCGCAACATCTCGGATACTGACACGGATATCATCGTCTGTATCAATCCACACTCCATCGGTGGATGCGGGTAATCCCAAAAGAATGATATCAGCCGAATCGATAGCGGTTTTTAAAGGTACGGATTCGTCAAAAATCATAGCTTCATAATTTGTGTCCTTAAAAGCCTCGGCGGCTTTCTGCAGCCTTGTGCCTCCGCCTATAATGAGAATTCTGTCGCTCATATTCAACACCTCAGTAAATTATATGAAAAAAACAAAAAAATGTTATGGATTTTCCATAACATTTTTTGCGCGTGTCGTCTTTCCGACAATCTTTTTTAAAAGTGCTTTCTCAATACCGACATTGCGTTATCGCATATTTTTTTGCCATGCTCGGACACGATGTTGCACATCGTATCATCTGCAAAAAACGAGCCGAATTCTGCCATAAACCAAGGCGCACAAGAGCTTACTATAAGATGATAGCGGTCGCGGTAAAAATACAACTCGCCGTCCTCGTAGTCTGTTGCGGTGTGAGCAAGACTGACCGCATCTTCAAAAGTGTCAAAACTAATGCACACATTGGTGCTGTGAGCCGTGTTCGCAGGACGAACTTTAAGTTTTACACGTTTTTTTGCCGAATGAAGAACATCCTTTATATCCTCCTCGGAATCCAGACGTGTTATGTACATCACCATTGAGTCATTCTCTCCGGGCATAGCCTCAACCATAAGTCGGGCATCGTGTGCCTCAAAGCCGATTTCCTCTTCGGCACGTTTCACAACCGTCATAAGAACCTTCTGTACCCAAGGAGCATTATCCCTCACTGCTTCGGGAGTAATATTATGCTCAATCAAATCCTCGCTTGTAAAAGTTACTTTAATTTTGTTCAAATGTATTTTCTCAATCTTCATATCAGTTCACATAACCTTTCTTAGGTAACCATTATACAACAAGAAAGTACATTTGAGAAGAGGAAATTTTATCTTAATGCTAAAAAAAGACCCACAAAAACACAAAAAACCATTGCACACAGGATAAAAACAGCCTTTTTTCCCTTGTTTGAGGGACGCGACGCGTAAAATAAATACTCGTCTACAATTCTTTCGGCTTCATTAACAGCAGAAAAATCATCAACGGACTTGTCCCGCAGAATAAAAATCGCCTGTGCGATATCCGGTGATTTTACGTTGTTTAGTATAATTACTCTTTTGGAAAAACTCATTATCATCCCTCCCGGAGTAATTATTTCCATAAAATCAATACTTATACAGAAAAAATTAATTAATATATGCAGCAAGCACGGTGATATCGTCCTTTGGCTCCATGCCGCATTTTTCCATTGCTTTGTCGCAGATAATGTCGGCAAGCGCGTTTGGGTCGTCGCCCGTAAATTTTTCCAGCTCATTGATAAGCCATGTGTCCTTGGGGGCACCCTTTGCCGAGCTTTCCAGTACGCCGTCGGATATCATCAGTATAATATCACCCGACCGTGCATTCAAGGTAAATGTTTCAATGCCGCCCTTAAGCTGAGAGCCCAGCGGCATAGATTTTGAATACAATGCGTCAACACGGTCTCCGGATTTTGTAAAAGAAGCGGCTCCGCCGCATTTAATTATTTTTGCCCGCCGATTTTCGGCATCGTACAAACACAAATCCGCTGCCGAAAATGTTGTTTCGCCAAAGGGGATAAGAAGCGAATTAACAATTTTCATGGCTTTTTCGCCGTCAACACCAATTTCAATAAGGTCCAAAAGCATCTCCGCGGCGCTTTTGGATTCGGTATATGCTTTCTCTCCGTAACCCATTCCGTCTGTTAAAACTGCAGCATAAAGCGACTTGTTTATAACCCGCACCAGAGTGCTGTCGCCCGAAATCTTCTTTCGGTCACGGGCTTTTTTCTTTGCGGCAAAGTTTATGCTCACAGGCGGTGCAACAACATATTTTATGTTGCAGCTTTTGCAGTCGCGTTTTCCTGCCCGAATCATTTTGACGCCGCAAGCACGGCTCACAATTTCTTCTGCGCCTTTATCACAAAGTGAGAAACCTCCGCAATGGGGAAGTGACAGCATGACTGTAGGGTCGTAGTCGCAATCGCGCATTACAACAACGTCACTGCAGACGATATTTGCCTCACTCATTTTGCGACTGATGTCGTCAGCCAATGCTCTGTCAAAGCTCTGGCCCGACGAAAGGGAGGCAGATGCCGCAGACAAAATTTCCGAAAACGCATTGATATGGTTTGCCGAGGCTTTTTTCAGCTCGCCGAGCTTTCCCTGCCATATTATATCGTTGCGGTAAAGCTCCGAAAACTGCAAAAACGCGTCGCGCATTTCTCTTGGTCTGAGACAGTTTGTGGGCAAAAGCTCCCCTTTTATTTTGCCTGTCTCGCAAAAATCATACAGCGCACGGCTAAAGGTTGCCATGGTGTTTTTTACATCACGCGTCCAGCAAAGCTTGCGCATTCCGCACCCCGAGCAGCTGCGTCTTGCAATGCGTTCAAAAAATCTGACCTCCGCATCATTTTTGCTTTTTCTGTTGTCAGAAATCTTATCAAGCCGTTTGCCCAGCGAAGTTACAACCCTTCTGGCATTTAAAAGCACATATTCGCTGTAGCATCTTTCGTCCTCGGCAATGCGGTCCTTTTCGTCCCTGGCACCAAAATTGGTAAGTCTTAAAAAAACCTTTTCGGGAATAACCGAGTAAATTATACACGCAAGGAAAATATCATATATATTTATGAGCACCTCCGTTGACCCGTTGGCAAGTGCCGTGATAAGTGCATTTGCCAATATAAAACCCGCACTGCCGCAAATCGCACCAAAACCGCCCAAAAGTCCTGCCGCAAGCCCAGAAAAGGCATACGAAACACAGCTTATGTCAACCCTTCCGCTGCCCAATGAGGACACAAAACCCATAATAAGCCCCGCGATTGCCCCGCGTGAGCTGCCCAGCCGTATGGAAAACGTAAGAATTATAAGTATGCACATTACGTCCGACAGGTTTATAAGCCCAAAATCCGTAATACTTTTTGCACCCCATAACGCGCACCCTAAAAGCGAAACAAGGCTTATCTCTTCCGCGGAGGAAAAAGTGTATGAAAGCTTCATGCGCTTTATGATAGGCACGCCTATAGAAAAAGCCGCTGTTGCACAAAATGCAACACCACACTCAACCAAAAGCAGCATAATATCATAAATCGTAGAAATTGGAGTACCTTTTGTAGCAGCAAAACTAAAGCAAACACCCGATATCATAAGTGCCGCCGCAAAAAGCCCCGCACGTACACTTACCTTCTTTTTTGAAGAGGCGGGCAATTTTTCGACGATAAGTGCAAAAAACGTCATAGCAAATATGTATTTTCCGATATCGTTAAGCGGTGCGCCGGTCCATACCTGCCCCAGGATTGCGGCGAGCATATACATATATGTATATCTGCCCGAAAAAATCGCCGCAAAAAATGCTCCGCCAAAAGGATTGAGCGTCCCCAAAAGAGTGGCTCTTCCGCACAATACTCCCATGCAAAAAAACAGTATCCCCATGGGTGTAGGCGTGGGCACGCGGGATTCCTTCTGAAATTTTGTAAAAAGTTTTTTTGTTTTTTCCATAACAATCAGAGGCTTTAATGTAGGGTTGTCCATCCAAATCACTTTACCTTTCTTTTTTCTCTTTGGGTTAAGTATATCAAACTCTTTATGACAAAAGCTGTCGCAATAGGTAATTCTCGCAAAATAGATTGCTTTTTTTTGCTGTATATTATATAATAGGTAAAAACACAAAATTTTTAAGGAGAATAACAGATGAAACCACTATTTCCTACCTATATAATAAAGCAACACGCAAAACAAGGCATGCGCAAAAGTTTTTTCAAAGCATTGGCAGTGACAATGCTCCCGGCATTTGTTGTTTCGATTGTTGCGATAACCGTCATGTGCTTTACACCGGGGTTTGAAAACACTCTCAAGCTTTTGGCCACTGCAGATATCGAAGCCCTTGACACCGTGTTTTACAATTTCACACTTGCTGTAAGTGCCCTTATGGTGGTTTTTGCATTCCTTAACGTGGGTTCCATGAAGGTAACCCTTGATATGATTCGTGGCAAAGATGTAAAAATTCGTGATGTTTTTAAGTTGTATGACAAATGGTATGTTGCGGCAATTTATCCTTTTATTACATTTATATATACTTACGGTGTAAATGAGCTTGCAAAAATGGCGCAGGCGTCCGGTGCCGATGCAATGGCAATGACCGTTGTTGTGGGCGTTTTTGATATAATTTTTTATGTTATATCCTTTAAGCTTATTTTTGTAGAATATGCTCTTGCCGACAACGACTGCAAAAGCTTCAAGGATGCGGTTGTAAAAGCATGGCGTATGACAGGCATTACTACTATAGCAAACAACCTTGTGCTCATGTTTTCATTTATGCTGTGGTATCTTTTGGTTATGTTCACGGGCGGCATTGCAATGTTTTATGTATATCCTTATCTCATGTTTTCCGTTGCCGCACTTTATGACCTCAACTGCCGTTTTGCAAAGCACGGTGCATCCGCGTTCACAAAACAGACCCCTCCGACAGATGAAACAACGCAAGATGCCGATGAAGACGAATACGAATACATTGACGAAGAATAAACAATTAACCGTGCATTCCTGCACGGTTAATTGTTTATTCTGTAGGGGCGACCATTGGTCGCCCATGGGTAGGCGGTGTGTAAGCACTGTTTAGCCGTATGCAAGGGGTGCGCCCCTGCACGGTTAATTGTTTATTCTGTAGGGGCGACCATTGGTCGCCCGTTAGCGGGAGCACATTGCACTCCCCTACAAACAGTTGCAATTACCCAATCAAACCATTTCGCCTTAACAAACTGTAACAAATGTGGGCTTTCTTTGTCGTGTGGTGTCAGGGGACGCACCCATTCATTCATTTGAAATAACGCATTTAAAAAGAAGAACACCTCTTTGCTTTGGGTAGGGTACGTCCCCTTCTAAACAATAATACGTTAACGAACTGTAACAAAACCGCGTGTTTTATTACAGTTCGTTAACGTATTATTACAGAACAATTACATCTGTTGACTTTTTATTCCCGTGTCGCTAAAATGTGAATTGAGGATAGCACAAAAGCGTTTTGTTACAGTATGTTATCGAAATTTTACAGTTTGATTACAAACAAAGATAATTTATTGACTGACAAAAAAAGCGGTGTTATAATCCGAGTATAGTCAGGATGCGAATCCTGTCGAAGCGCATAGGCTTCTTTGAAAGCGGGAGCTTAGGTGCCAAACAAGATTTGCTTTCAAAAAATTTTTAAGGAGGATTTGAGACATGAGAAATCTCAAAAAAGTTCTTGCATTAGTAGTAGCAGTTGCTATGTTTGCTTCTATGAGCTTTGTTGCTTCCGCTGCAACATACACAGACGTAGCTGCTAACGCTTCTTATGCAGATGCAGTAAACCTTCTTTCTAACCTTGGTATCATCAAGGGTTACGAAGACGGTACATTCAGACCCGACAACACAGTTACAAGAGCAGAAGCTGCTACAATGATCGTACGTATGCT
>CAZNIC010000065.1:0-8067 GCA_964572985.1 uncultured Oscillospiraceae bacterium | reverse complement strand
GGTATCCCACACAGGGCATGGTTGCAACAGCAACCGATATGGGCGGTCCCTGGAGCGAGCTCAAATACGTAGGCAATACAACAACATTCTCTGCTCAGTCGGGCACGATGTTTACTCTTCACCAAGGCGGCAACAACCACATTATGGCAACATATCGCTGGATGTTTGGTTGGCAGGATGCCACAACAAAGCAGACAACAAACCGCCGTTATCCTGTTTTGGTTTCTAACGGCTACGCATTCTATGATTTCTTCGATGCACTTTTGTATAACTGGGAAAACGATGTTCTTATCCCTGTACAGACAGGCAGAATTCTTTCTCAGGACGTAGCAGTCAAGACAGAGGATACAGACGGCTATGTTGTAGGAAACGCGGCAAATGACGGTCACTACCGCACAAGCTGGTACAAGAGTGAAAACGTATGGCCCTTTACATGGGAGGCTGACCTTGGCAAGGTAAGCCAGCTTACACAGCTTCAGATTTCATGGCTTATCTGGAACGGCAGTGAAGCATACTACAACTACAAGCTCGAAGCAAGTGTTGACGGCGAAGAGTGGACCGTAGTCCTTGACAAGACAAGCGGTTATACTGACTACGGCTTCACATGCGACAACATCAACGGCTACGGAAGATATGTTCGTTTGACTGTTGAAAACGCGAAGCCCCGTAACAGTGAAAACAATACATATCCCGCACAGATACAGGAAGTTAAAATCCTCGGCAAATAAATTGTTTAGAACATACAATCAAAAAACTCCCCAAAAGGAATTCTTTTGGGGAGTTTTTTTGATTACCTCTTTATTTTACTTACCACTAACTTTATAATCTGATTTACCACCATACTGCCAAAGCTCAAGCCTACGATTGCGCCTATAAGACCCATAGAAAGCTGTGCAACTTCAAATACACCACTGAGGAAAGGTACAAATATAACGAGTGAAAGGAAAAGTACGCCTACCACAAATGCACCAATAAGTGCTGTGTTGTTAAACATTTTCTTTGTGAACAAAACAGCTTTTTTGCTCTTTGATGTAAAGCCGTGGAAAAGACGGGACAAGCAAAGTGTTGCAAACGCCATTGTGCTGTCGAAAGCTGCGCCGCCTGCTGCAAGACCAATATGGAAAGCTATAATTGTAGCCGTTGCGATTACCAAGCCTTCGACTATAACGTCAGTAAGAAAACTCTTGGTGAGTATGCCTTCGTTTCTGGGGCGGGGTTTTTCGTTCATTACATCGTCACTGTGAGGCTCAAGACCTAATGCTATCGCAGGGAGTGAGTCTGTCAAAAGGTTAATAAACAGAAGGTGTACAGCCGCAAAGGGCACAGGCAAATTCATAACAGAGGCATAAAGCACTGCCAAAATACCCGCCGTGTTACCGGAAAGCAAAAAGCCTATTGCCTTTTTAATGTTTGCATACACGTTACGTCCGTTTTTAACAGCTTTGACAATAGTTGCAAAGTTGTCGTCTGTAAGTATCATGCCTGCGGCGTCCTTACTTACCTCAGTACCTGTAATACCCATGGCAACACCGATATCTGCCTGCTTGAGCGCAGGTGCGTCGTTAACGCCGTCACCTGTCATGCTTACAAGATTGCCTCTGTCCTGCCATGCGCGTACTATACGGATTTTGTGCTCGGGGCTAACTCGGGCATATACACTTACTCTGGGAACAAATTCCCTAAGCTCTTCATCTGTCATGGAGTCAATCATACTGCCCTCCACCGCAATGGTATCATCTGTCAAAATACCAATCTCTCTTGCAATGGCAGACGCTGTTATCTTGTGGTCACCTGTTATCATAACAGGGCGGATACCCGCCTTGATACATTCAGCTACAGCAGCTTTACTTTCAACTCTGGGAGGATCCATCATGGATATAAGTCCCAAAAAGCTCATGTTGTTTTCATCGTCTATGCCGATGCAGGTGTTTTCTACACCCTTACATGCAAAAGCAAGCACACGAAGACCTTCGTTTGAAAACTGTTCGTTTACCTTTTCAATTTCTGCTTTCTCTTCGTCTGTGATAATACATCTTGAGAGCATTACATCAACAGCACCCTTTGTCACCATAATGAGACTGCCGTTATTGTCGTGTACCGTACTCATCATCTTACGGTCAGAGTCAAAGGGTATTTCACTAAGACGGGGGTATTTGTCTCTCGTAATCATTTCGTCAAAGCCATGGTCTTCACCAAAGCGTACAAGTGCGGTTTCGGTAGGGTCGCCCACCTCGCCGTCCTCGTCAACTACGGCATCACAGCACAAAAGGGATGTACGCAATAAAGGTTCTTGCACAGGGTCATTAAAGTCTGCATCTGCGGCAGCAATGATTTTTCCCGCTGTATAAATCTTTTTAACAGTCATCTTGTTCTGTGTCAGAGTACCTGTCTTATCAGAGCAAATAACGCTTACACTGCCCAAGCCTTCAACTGCCTGGAGTTTTCTTATAATGGCATTTTCTTTAGCCATCTTCTGCGTACCAAAGCTTAATACGATAGTTACAATACTACTAAGTGCTTCGGGTATAGCCGCAACAGCCAATGCTATTGCAAAAAGGAACGTATCCATAACTTCCTTGCCCTGAACAAATACGCTTACCGTAAAAATAATTGCGCAAAGTACAAGAATAATTATAGTCAGCTTCTGACCAAAGCTGTCAAGGCTCACCTGTAAGGGGGTTTTCTTTTCTTCGGTGTTTTTGAGCAAGGTTGCAATCTTGCCCATTTCGGTATCTTTACCGATACCTGTAACAACAGCCAACGCTCTGCCATATGTTACAAAGCTTCCGGAAAACACCATGTTGCATCTGTCTCCAAGTGCTACGTCACCGTCAACGGCATCAATGCTTTTTTCAACAGGCAAGCTCTCGCCCGTAAGTGCACTTTCGGCACACTTAAGGGATGCACATTCAATAATCCTCGCATCGGCACTTACACTGTCGCCCGCTTCCAAAACAATAATATCACCGATAGTTACGTCTTTTCCGGGGATTACTGCTATTTTGCCGTCACGCATAACCTTTGCCATGGGTGCAGCCATTTTCTTAAGGCTGTCAAGGCTACTTTCGGCCTTAACGGTCTGCACTGTACCAAGTATAGCATTCATCGTGATTACTGCAAGTATTACCACGGTGCTCTCAACATCGCCCATTATCGCACTTATCACCGCTGCAGCAATAAGCACAATAACCAAAAAGTCCATAAACTGCTCAAAGAAAATTCTTGCAACGCTTTTCTTTTTGCCTTCTTCGAGCTGGTTTGCACCGTATTTTTCTCCTCTCGCTTTTGCCTCGGAGCTTGATAAACCATTTGGGGTAACATCCAGCTCTTTCATGATTTCATCTTTTGTTTTCTGCCAGATTTGTTTCATACAAAATCCTCCTATTTACGCAAAAAAGGCGAGCCCTTTTGCGCAAAAATATTTTGTGCAAAAGTCTCGCCATTTAAACCCTACGCGGAGCTACGCTCGTATTGACGCTACGGGTACACCATGCCGGCTACTCCCTTTTATGTCTATATTATATGTATAAAAAACGGTTTTGTCAATCATATCAAAGTAAAGAAATAGTAAATATTTTATTAATACTATATTTCCTTTCGGTTGTAATCCACACACAAACACTCTTGGCGTTGCCAAGAGTGTTTGTGTTATTCACTCATTTTTCGTCCCAGCTCACGGCAGGATTCAAGTCCGTCATCGTCAGGTGTTTCGTTTATCATCAAGCCTTCGCCGCAAAGCACACCACCGCTTGAAGTAACTCTATCCTCCCAGTTACGCATCCATTCGCCATCGCCCCAGCCAAAAGAGCCGAAAAGTGCAACCTTTTTGCCCGAGAGCTTTGCTTCAAGTTCTGTGAAGAAAGGTTCAAATTCGTTTTCCTCCAGTACTTCAGCACCCATTGCAGGGCAGCCTAATACAAGGTTGTCATAACTTGCAGCGTCATCGGCTGTTATCTCAGATACGTTAAAAAGCACCGCATCGTTTGCACCTTCCATAATTGCATTTGCCATGGCTTCAGTATTACCTGTGCCACTCCAATAAATAATTGCTGTCTTACCCATGGTAAAACCTCCTTAAAGAAATATATAACATTAAAATAATAATGTTTCAATGTAAGGGGCGATATTATCACCCCATTTTGTCAACAAAACATCTGTGCAAGAGTTTTTCCCTGACATACCCTGCTGACAACAGCCTTACGGCATTTTGTAAATCTTTCAAAAAGCTTTTCTGCCTCTTCGGCATTTTTATAAACTTTCCATTCACCGCACAAGAGACAGCCCTCGTCCTTGTGATACATAAAACCCAAAATATCGTGCAACGGATAGCCTAAAAATGCACCTATTTCGTGAGAAAACTCTTTTTCTTTGAGCCTTTGCTTCAAAAAAGAGATATAATCCTCCACAGTACCGTCTTTAGGGTACCCGCAGTACACAAGAAAGCTTCTTATCATATTGTCGTTGAGTGTGTTTTCCAATACGTTTTTTCGGTACACCATCAAAAGAATCTTTTTTTCACACTCACACAAAACCTCAAAGTAAATTCCCTTACCGTTAAGCTCTTTATTCAATTGGTCAATCTTTTGAGGTATATCATTGATTTTGTTTTTGTAACAGGACACGATATTTGAGGGTTTTATCCCGGCTAACGCAGGCGCGCAATGATACGCAATAGTTTTTTCCATGTTCATACCCATCCTTTCCGACAAACCAATCGCATTGAACTCGTTTTACGCATTACATAAAACCTCATTCAAGGCGCAGGCGCTTGACGAATTGCAATGCTTTACAACAGCACCGCTTTTTTGAGCCTGCTCAGATGCAATAGCCACCATTTTGTGTGCTACTGTACCGGTAAAAATAACCACCATATCCGGTGAACCTATCTGGTTTTTGAAATTTGCCGGGCACTTGATAAACACCTTGCATTTATACCCATGTTTTTTGCATATTTCCTTGTACTTGCACTGCATTCTGTCATGCCCGCCCACTATTACGATACTCATTTTCCTCTATCCTTATTCAGTTAGTTTTGACTAACTCACGTTTTTAATTTTTGGGTTAGTTGCAGCTAACCCTTGTGATTATATTACCATATTTTCACCGTTTGTCAATACTTTTTCTTGATATTTTTTTGATTTGCATTTAAAATATTATCAAGGTGATGATTATGAAATTAGGTATAGTATTAGAAGGTGGCGCAACAAGGGCTATTTTTTCCTCAGGCGCTATGGATTTTCTTTTGGAAAACAATATCAAAGCAGATTATGTTATCGGCGTATCGGCAGGGATTTCTAACGGTATGAGCTACGTTTCAAGGCAGAAAGGCAGACCGCTCGAAATAAGCCGCTACTTTTCAGACCCTCGCTATATGGGGCTTAAGCACCTTCTCAACCCTAAAATGCGATGTTACTACAACCTTGACTTTGCATTTGGCACGGTTCCAAACGAGTATATCCCATTTGACCACGATACGTACAGTGCATCAGGCTGCGAAACTATTGCAGGCGTTACAAATATTATGACAGGCGAATGTGAATACATGCACGTGCCCGCATATGACAACTCCTGGAGGGTGCTTATTGCCTCCTGTGCATTGCCTATACTTTTTCAGCCGGTTGAAATCAACAATCAAAAATACCTCGACGGCGGCATTGCCGACCCTGTTCCCGTTAATCGTGCAATAGATGACGGCTGTGACAGGATAATTGTTATCACAACGCGCGAGAAATCCTACATAAAGCAAAAGGATACAGGTGCATCTATATCTTCAAAAATCTATAAAAAGTACCCTAAGGTTGCCAATCTCCTATCAAAACGAACCGAGCTTTATAACTTGTCTCGCGAAAACCTCAAAAAACTTGAGACGGAAGGCAAAATTTTCTGGGTTGCACCCTCTGACACCTCAACATGGGGCAGAACAGATAAAACAGCCGACAAAATCAATGCTATCTATACCGAAGGCTACGAAACTATGAAAAAGCTTTATCCAAAGCTTTTGGAATATTTAAACTAAGAAAAAAGATATCGCAAAAGCGATATCTTTTTTCTTACATCGTACTGTAAATGTAGTCCCACTCTTCATTTTTAAGCTCTTTCTTCTCAACTCTGCCCGTCACAGGGTCGTACACAAGGCAAGGGTCATCACTTACAAGCACCCTGCCGTCCATAAGCTTGTCAAAATAAAAGGCATTTGTCTCACCAATCAGAATCTGATGGTTTTTTGTTTTTAAATCAACTACCACTATATTTTTGTAAAGCTTTTCAATAGTGGATACCTCTTCAATAAAGAGTAGCTGACCGCCCGAATAAATAAAATCATTTTCAAACTTGGCTTTAGCATCGGGGTTGTATTGCCCTGCAGTATACAAAAGGTCCATATAGCCTACACCGTCATCAAGATACAGCTTGCCACTACGGCTGACGATTTTCAAATCGTCAATCATAAGCACAACCTCTCTGGGGTATTCCCTTTCAAAGCCTGCTATCATATACGGATACAGCTTTTCGCGGTACTCGCTCTTTTTATTTTCGGAAAGCTTGCTTTTCATAACGGCATCAAAGGCTTGCTCGTACTTTTCATCCTCTATCAGGGCATTTATTTCAAAGGGAGCAGATAAGACACAACCTATAAAATATACTGTATATATCACAGCTGACACGATACATACAATCCTGCTTTTTTTAAGGCATTTTTTCTTTTGCTCGTAAATCTCGTCATAATAAGCCTCGGTGTATTCCTCTGTAGGTGTTTTTTTGCCTTTGCTTGCCAGCATTGCGCCTATACCATACCAAACAGACAACAGCAACGTGCCAAAAACAACGCTCAGCACAACACCCTCAGCACCCATGAAAAAGTCCTGTCTGTCAAGACCTTTCCATGCAGATACCGCCACACCTACAATAATTATCGCAACGCCCAGATTGCGGAACTGTCTTATCCAAAAGTTTTCTTTCATCGCCAACACCTCTATGGGTATTATATCAACGATTGTCAGAAAAGTAAATATTTAATGAAATACGAGCGCTTAACTTAATTTTTTCGTCCAAAAATAAACAACCCCACAACAGCTCGGCTTAGATGCGTGTGAGGTTTTGGCATTATTCAAACAAAACTTTATAAATCTCATTAATACATCGGCTTTCATCCATATTAATGTTATAAATCAGATCCCTTATTCTTTCAAGTTTTTTGTAACATTCTTCGTAAAACAATCTTTTAATTTCATCGATATCTATATTTAACACTTGCGGATTATTGTTAATAACTTTTAAGATAATCCGCTTACCCATCTCTATTTCCATCACAATCCACCCTTGTTTTATATCATTATATTAAAATCAAGCACTATGCACTCGTATGGGTGCAAATATATTTTAACATCAACATATAATGAAGTCAAGAGTTTTGTTCGCAAATAGGTGCAAAGGTGTTGACTTATGAATATTGAAGTTGAAAAAAGGGTTGGAAAGAACATACGTGATTTAAGAGAAAAAATCGGCATGACACAAGAAGTTTTAGCTGCAAAGCTGCAACTAAATGGTTGCGATATAACTCGCAGTGCAGTTGCTAAAATCGAAGTAGGTCAAAGGCATTTGTATCCCGATGAAATTATCTTAATAAAAGAAATTTTGAAAGTAAGCTATGAAGATATTTTTAAATAAAAGAACGGACAAGAAAAATTAACCCTCTTGTCCGTTTTTTGTTGACTATCCTTCATGTCCCCCAGAACATATCGCGTGCATCGCACATATCGCAAATTCCGCTAGGGATTTATTTTATTGAAAAAAGCACTTCCTTTGAAGTGCTTTTTTCTTGGCAGGGGCAGTAGGACACAGTCTTGCTACGCAAGCCTTGCCTGCTTGTTGTCACTTTGCTAAAGACAAAGCTGACAACTACGCACCACTCGGCTAAACGACAATTCACCGGATTGTCGTTCTTAACGCCTCGTGCCCTCTTAGGGTTCAATTCCACTGCCTAAAACCTGCACACAAACAAAAAACACGCTCGTTTGAGCGTGCTTTTCGTTTGTGGCAGGGGCAGTAGGACTTGAACCCACGACCTGC
>CAZNIC010000064.1:0-8086 GCA_964572985.1 uncultured Oscillospiraceae bacterium | reverse complement strand
ATTACTAACGGAGGCGGTATTCGTAATAGGGCAATAACAGGGGATATTTCATATAAAACCTGTAAGGATATGCACACCTTCGGCAATGTGGCATGTTTGCAGACTGTTACGGGTCAGCAACTGCTGGATGCCTTGGAATGGGGTGCAAGAAATGTTGGCGTTGGAGAAAACGGTGGATTTTTGCAGGTTTCGGGTATCACATATAAGGTGGATACAACTATTCTAAGCACTGTAAAAGCAGATGATATGGGAACATGGATTGCAGGGCCGGAAAGTTATCGTGTTCACGATGTGAAGGTGTACAGCAAGGAAACAGGCTCTTATGAAGCACTTGATGTAAACGCGTCCTATAATCTGGCGGGTTATAACTACACACTGCGTGACCTTGGCGACGGATATGCAATGTTTGACGGTTGTATAAATGTGCTGGACTATGTAATGGAGGATTATATGGTGCTGGCAAATTATGTTCAAGGCTTTGAGGGTGGCATTGTCGGAGCAACAAATTCTCCGCTTGCAGCAAAGTATCCGGGTTTTCTTATTGATTACGGTAAAGTTTCGGGTAGCGGACGTATAGAAATATTTGAAGGCTTTAAGAATCTGTTTGAAGATGTTTCTTCTTCCGACTGGTATTATGCTGATGTGGAATATGCAGTAGTAAACGGCTTGCTCAAGGGCATAACAGAAACCGCCTTTGAACCGGAGGGTAATTTAACCAGAGCAATGCTCGTTACGGTTCTTTATCGCAATGAGGGCGAACCTGCTACCAACAGAAAGCTCTCGTTTGCCGATGTAGATATGGGGGCGTATTATGCAAATGCAGTTTCCTGGGCAAAGCAAAACGGCATTGTAAACGGTGTAACCGAGAATGAATTTGCACCAAATGACAATGTTACGAGAGAACAGATAGCGGCTATTATGTACCGCTATGCTACGTATAGGGGATGCGACACTACACAGGGCGGAATGGCTATAAGAGAATATGACGATTACGAAACAATTTCTTCTTGGGCTATGGAAGCTATGCAGTGGGCAGTAAACACAAAGCTCATTACAGGCAAAACAGCTACAACAGTTGATCCACTTGACAATGTAACAAGAGCAGAAACAGCGACCATACTTAGAAGATTTATCGAAACTGACAGGTAAAAGAGTTTATATAAACAAAACACCGAGGTTTCCCTCGGTGTTAGATTGTCGATAAACTTATTTTTTGAACAATCGCGAAGGGCTTGGGAAAGAAGGTTTCCCAAACATAATAGGCGGGGTTAATCCCATTCACCCCGCCGAAAGTGCTGATTTTAGGGGGCTTTGAGGCCCCTTGCACGAGAGATCGGCACTTTGTTCTTTAGAAAAACATTGACAAAAAATATTGTCAGTGGCAAGATTTTTTTGTCGCGTGTCGACTTTTCGACACGCTGACACCGAGTGAGAGAACCAAGAAGAGTGAATGTGCAATTTGAAGAGATATAGACTTGATTATTATAAACGCTATCTCAAATAGAAGCGGTATTTGTGATTTGTTTGCAGAACAAATGGGAATAGAAGAATATCGTGTTGAACAAATGATACATTCAGCCACAGATTTACATGGTGAATCTGATATAAGTATAGTTCTAAGTAGAATGAGCTTAAAAACAATAAGTAATAAGAGATATAATTGCATGGTTAATATGGAAAAAATTTGAAGCGTTAAATTGAATAGGAGTATAATGTATGAAAAATAACAAAACTCAGCAACAAGTGAAAATTCATTCTTTTCTTTTTGAACCTAATATTTACATAGCTGCCATTGTCACATTGAAAGGTGACTTGGCTGCCGAAAAAATTGAAGATGCAGTAAAAAAGGCTTATACACAAAATGAAACTACAATGTCAAAGATTATATTGGAAAATGGTGAAGCATATTTTGAGCCTTTATCCGAAACCGGGTGTAAAGTTTTTATTGATTCACGTGATTGGCGTGAAATTATGCATGAAAGTGAAAAGGATGCTTTCAAAATCAATGAGGGAGAGTTAATCAGAAGCTATATTATTCCTCAAGGAGATGAATTTTTACTTTTTATCATGGCTCATCATATTGCGGCGGACGGAAGTGCTCTGGTATTCTTAACAGAGGATATTTTAAACAACCTTGCCGGAAAAGAAGTGGAGTACAGGGCGCTGAACGATGAAAGAACCTTGAGTGTTTCAAAAAAAGCGAAGCTTCCCTTGAAGTCATCAATTGGATTAAAGCTTCTTAATTTGCAGTGGAAAAAAACAGGGAAAATATTCACATGGGATGATTATTTCCATATTCATGAACAGTTTTGGAAGAACAGACAATCCGATATTCAAATACAAGTTATTGAAAAAGATGAATTAAGTCATATAAAAGCAGAATGTAAAGAAATGGGCATTACTGTAAACAGTTACATATTTGCCGAGCATCTGCAGAAACAGCCGGAAAGCAAACTGATTAGTTTTCCCTATTCTATGAGAGAGACCAATCGCTCTATAAGCAATCAGGTATCGGCAATTAAATTTTCGCATAAATACAATGAGTCATTATCTTTTGAGGAGAATGCCAAAAATGTTCATAAAGCAATTTATGAGCATTTAGAAAGCGAACAGAAAAAGTTCTTTATATTATTGGCGGCAACCAAATTAGATCCTGTTCTTATGGACGGTGCTTTGATGAATACGTATGCCGGTTATGAAAATGAGACTGCTGAAAAAATAGCTTCCATCTGGGGCTTTGTTGGCGATGAGAAGAGCGATTTAGGAGTTACAAACCTTGGAAACTTAAATATTGAGACTAATTATCCTGCATTCAGCGTAAAAGATATGTGCATTACAGCGGCTACTATGTCAAGTACAAAAAATGTAGTGTGTGTTTCCACCTTGAAGGATAGGATGACACTTTGCTATTGTAATATCATAAATAAATGATTGTTTTTGATATAGGAAGCGAATAGTGACTGCGAAAAATTTGTATATACCTAGGCGAGGAAGCCGTGGTATCGTTATTTGTACGAAAGAGGAAAGAGCGTTGCTAAAAAAGTTGGTATGCGAGTACAGACGGACTTTATCGTTGAGTTCATTATGAACGGGTACAGACAAATAGGAGGATAGTTGAAGGGGCGATTGCATTTTTGCAATCGCCCCTGTTTTGGTTTGTTTTTTGTTGAAAATGGTGGGAATTGGTAGTATAATTAAGCTGATAAACTTGAAATTTGTGGGGGCATATGGGAATGTTTGATACTTTTAAGAAGAATACGAAAAAAGAAGAGTCTTTTGTGGATTTTAGTTAATAAAATTGAATTTATAGGAGAGATTATATGCGGGAAGAAATCATAATAAATTTGACATCCAAAGATGATAAATACGCTTGTGCCATTGCCGACAAAATCATATTCGAAAGTCAAGAGTCTGATGAATGGTACGAATACTTTGATGATTTTGCATCCTTGCTTAATCATTCAAAATCATTGGTAAGAAACCGCGTGTTGAATATCCTTGCTGTTAATGCTCAATGGGATGCCGAAAACCGTTTTGATGCCGTTATATCTGATTACCTTGCACATATTACAGACGAAAAACCAATTACGGCAAGACAGTGCATTAAGGCTCTAATAAATGTGGGTTTAGCAAAGCCGCAGTACGTTCCAAGGATATTATCGTCTTTACATGAAGCTGATTTGACAAAGTATAAGGATAGTATGCGTCCGCTGATTGAAAAGGATATAATAGAAACTGAAAAAGCATTGACCGAGTAAATTGACCTTGTGTTTCTGATATTTGTTTTCCCACTGATGAAAATCAGTGGTTTTTTATGTGAAAGCTGTTGAATACCTTCGAAAATACAGGTATAATCAAAGTAAGAGATTTTGTAGCTAAAAGGTGATAATATTATGGCAGAGGTTTATAAATTCAAAGTGAAATTGAGAGGATTAGAAGAGAAAATTTGGCGTGATATTGAAATTTCATCCGCATCAAATGTGGCGAAATTAGGCTATGCTGTTCTTGCCGCTTTTGAAGCGGAGGGAAACCATTTGTTTTGTATAAATTACAAAGACTGCAGATATGAAATTGTGTGCGATGATTTTTATGAGGATTTCGGGATGAAAATAGAAGACCCGATTTCTAAAAAGCTATCTTCTCTTAAGATGGAAATCGGCGATAAAATGGAAATGGAATATGACTACGGTGCAAGCTGGCGCTTTGATATTGAGTTTGTTTCTGCGGAACCTATGAAAAAGGGGATGGGAACACATTACCCCTACGTTACAGATGGTGCGGGCTGGGGAATTATAGAAGACCTTTCCATTGGAGAATGGGTTGACTACATAACCGAGACAGATGAAACGGGCACACCTCCGGTATACTACGATGTATTTGACAAGGAGGTATCTTGGGACTATCAAAGATTTGATTTAAAAACACTCAATATCTTATTGAAAGGGAAGATTCAGCGCATGAAAGAGAATTATGAGGAATACTAAAAGCCGGAGAGGAGAATGAGTGATGGCAACAGAATTAGAAATGTTAGAGCGAGCAAAGGTTTATATGAAAAAGCCTACATACAATCACTTGGCAGATTGGCTTTTGAATATTGATATGCTCGAATATGCAACAAAAGGCGACGGAGCTACGGCGAAATATCCCACGGAAAAAGGGAAATATATAGGCATAGCCGTTGAAAGAAGACAGGGCATGCGGGGAGAATATTTAACTGTAGTATACAATACGCAGGCACAGCAGTTTATTGTTGATAATATGGATGCTGTGGTGGACAGTATTATAAAGAAATGAGAAAGTTCTTATTCCGGCGACAAAACTAAAAATGGCGATTTGTGTAGACTACAACGAGGACGTATAAAAGAGGAAATGCGTTGCGCATTTCCTCTTTTGCGATATGTCGCAGAGCGACGCGATATATTCTGCGAATGCGATATAATTTTTGCAAAGTAAAAATTGCGATATGAGCCCAATTCACCTTTGTGAATTGGGCTCATGTTGTTTAGCGGAAAGTTACGCCGTTTGTTTTGACGGGTTTACCTAAATCGGTGACTCTTCTGAGCGCCTCACCGAAATTACTCTTTTAAATTAATTGGATTTTGGTCGGTAAATAAGGGGTAAAAGGAGTTTGTAAGTTTTGGGGTTTTGGGACACTTTTGGGGCATATAATTCAACTTTAATAATAAAAGTCTTGATATTCTTATGTTATTTGATTATAATAATTATTAGAAAGTTATTAGATAATTATTAGAAAGAGGGATAACATATGCTTGAAGAAGGTAAGGTTATTGAACTAAAAAGAGAATATGTAGATGATATTAAGAAGACGGTTATAGCTTTTGCCAATTGTGATGGAGGAAATATTTATATTGGCGTTAATAATGACGGAACTGTATGTGGAATAGAAGATACTGATGAAATTATGTTAAAGGTTACTAACGCAATTCGTGATGCTATTCGGCCTGATGTTACAATGTTTGTGGATTGCAAGGCAGAACAGTTAGAAGGAAAAACTGTTTTGTGTATTTCAGTTCAGCGAGGTACTGCAAGACCTTATTATCTTCAGGGGAAAGGGATACGACCTGAAGGTGTGTTTGTAAGGCAGGGTGCATCTACAGTACCGGCAACAGAAACTGCAATTGTAAATATGATTAAAGATACTAGTGGTGACAGCTATGAAAAAGCAAGAAGTATTAACCAGGAATTGACTTTTGAAAAAACTACGGATTTCTTTAAAAAGAGAAACATAGAATTTGGAAATGCACAAATGAGAACATTACATTTTATAGGAGAAGATGGTATGTATACAAATCTTGCATTTCTTCTTTCTGATCAGTGCTCACACAATGTTAAGTTAGCGGTATTTGAAGGTAGTGTAAAAACCGTGTTCAAGGACAGAAAAGAATTGGACGGCTCACTTCTTTCGCAATTAGAAGAAGCGTACGAATATATTGAACGTTACAATCGAACAAGGGCGGAATTTTCCGGACTTGATAGAATAGATATTAGAGATTATCCTACGGAAGCGGTCAGAGAGGCCCTTCTTAATGCAATTGTGCATAGAGATTATTCATTCAGCGGACCGACATTAATAAGCATTTTTGACGACAGGATTGAGTTTGTGACAATTGGTGGATTAGTAAAAGGGATAAGCCTTGATGATGTTTTTCTGGGAGTATCTGTTTTGAGAAACCAAAATCTTGCAAATGTTTTTTATAGGCTGAACTTAATTGAAGCATACGGTACAGGCGTTTTAAAAATTAACGGCAGTTATGCTGACAGTAGCGTGAAGCCATTGATAGAAGCATCAGATAATGCATTTAAAATAACTCTCCCGAATTCAAACGATAATACTAATACAAATATTGGTTTAAAGCCGAGAAAGACAAGCGTTACAAATAAAAGAGAGACTATTATACTGGAATATTGCAAAGAAAATGATGGGATAACCCGTCATGAAATTCAGAAGCTTTTGAATGTATCGCAGGCAACGGCTATACTCATTATTAAAGAAATGATAAAAAACAAGATACTTATTAAGGTTGGTCAGGGAAGAAATGTGAGCTATATTATCAATGAAGGGTAGGTGATAAAATAATGACTGAAGTTTATAAATTCAAAGTAAAATTAAGAGAGTTAGAAAACAAAATCTGGCGTGATATTGAAATTTCATCCGCATCAAATGTGGCGAAATTAGGCTATGCTGTTCTTGCCGCTTTTGAAGCGGAGGGAAACCATTTGTTTTGTATAAATTACAAAGACTGCAGATATGAAATTGTGTGCGATGATTTTTATGAGGATTTCGGGATGAAAATAGAAGACCCGATTTCTAAAAAGCTATCTTCTCTTAAGATGGAAATCGGCGATAAAATGGAAATGGAATATGACTACGGTGCAAGCTGGCGCTTTGATATTGAGTTTGTTTCTGCGGAACCTATGAAAAAGGGGATGGGAACACATTACCCCTACGTTACAGATGGTGCGGGCTGGGGAATTATAGAAGACCTTTCCATTGGAGAATGGGTTGACTACATAACCGAGACAGATGAAACGGGCACACCTCCGGTATACTACGATGTATTTGACAAGGAGGTATCTTGGGACTATCAAAGATTTGATTTAAAAACACTCAATATCTTATTGAAAGGGAAGATTCAGCGCATGAAAGAGAATTATGAGGAATACTAAAAGCCGGAGAGGAGAATGAGTGATGGCAACAGAATTAGAAATGTTAGAGCGAGCAAAGGTTTATATGGAAAAGCTGGCGCAGGGGATTGACCCTATTAGCGATACGGAAGCTCGGGATGATGACTGTATTAACAATGTGAGACTGTCAAGGTGCTTTTTCTATGTGGCAGACGTGCTGGGAAAGGTGATTGGCAACGGAGGTGTTATTACGCCAAGCAAGTCAAATAAATACAGAAGCATTCCATTTGAGATAACAGACAATGAACTCGCGAAATTTGAATTCTCAGATAATCCAATCAGTATATCCGAAATTGCAAAAAGGATTAACAAATTGAACACTAATGGAGACATGAAAAATATTACATACAATAACATTGCCGATTGGTTAGTAAGCGCAGGTATGCTTGAAGTTCAGGAAATAAATCAATCTAAAAGGCGTGTTGCATCGGCATCGGGAGCAAAGATTGGTATCACGATGGAAAAGCGAATTGGTTCGGACGGGGAGTATATGGCGGTGATGTATGGCAAACAGGCGCAACAATTTATTATTGATAATATGGACGCCGTTTTAGACAGTATAAGGAAGAAATAAGTAAACGCAGACCAAACTTGGTCTGTGCAGACTGTCGAAAAAGTCCAGATTTATCTGGGCTTTTTCTTCATTTTATAGTTAAACAAAAGTACAAGGATTATATGCGGATAGTTGTTGTTGCTTATAATAATGAACGGCATTTTTATGAGGCTTGCGGCTTTGAAAAAAGCACAGATGCTTCGCCAGTGTGTATAACAACTCTGTGGACATAGTATAATCAGATTATAACTTGAATTTGACGAGGTGAACGTATATGAAATACAAAGGAACGCTTATTGTTGTTAAAGATTGTAACCGTGCGTTAAA
>CAZNIC010000063.1:0-8250 GCA_964572985.1 uncultured Oscillospiraceae bacterium | reverse complement strand
GGCAAGATTTTTTGTCGCGTGTCGACTTTTTCGACACGCTAAAGAGCCCCAATCAAGTTTGGGGCTCTTTTTGTATTCTGCACATGGCGTGATGCTATTTGCTTAAATATCTATACACCATTATCGCCGCTTCTGCGCGTGTAAGATAATCATCAGGTCGGGCTGTATCTCCAACGAGTACACCCATTGCCTTTAATATCTCCGCGCTGCCGTTTTCTTCCATATCTGTATAGCTCGACTTATAAATATCAAAGTCTGCAATTTCGCCATAGCCCAGCATTTCAATGAGCGCTTTGAAAGCTTCACGGCGCGTCTCTAATTTGTCGGGTTCATTCACTTCTACATAGCCGTTGTCAAAGGCATATGTTGCAATCCTCTCCCTTGTCCAGCCTATGGGTATAATGCCCGAGTCACGGCAAGCCGAGAAAAGACGTATCATATCAGCCTGGGTTATAGCCTCATCGGGCATAAACTTGTCACCTGAGAGATAAATATCATGCTCCCAAAGTGCGTTTACTGCACCTTCCGCCCAGTGAGAGTCAATATCCGTATACTGAACCTTTTCATCTTTATTTGCATACGGTTTTTCTCCTGTAACGGCATCAATTACAACACTTTCGGGGATTGTTATCGCACCAAGATATCCGTCTTTCTGCTTAACCCATACTAGGTATACATCCTTTTCAAAAATGATTTCTCTTACCTTGTCAAGTCCCATTACATCGTCGGGATTGGGGAAAAGTGATGTATCTTCATCCCAATAAAGCGAATAACGTGTTACCACATTGTTTACCATATCATATGTGACATTAATGCTGTTTTCGGGGAAAAGCACATCGTTTACAATTCGTGTTGCATTAAGCGTTGAACGTTCGTTCTGAATGCTCAACTTGGCTTCTGTTTGGTCAAACTTGTCTCCCGAAAGAGTTTTTGCAAATGCTTTTATATCCTCTTCGGGGGCAATGCTACCGCTGTCGCTTGTTTTCTTTTCGGGTTCATCATACTTTGTAAAATATGAGTATATATTTGTAACCAATCCTGTTTCGCCGTTATATGTCACGTTCATATATCGCTTTTCGCCCTGTAAGCTAAAGCTTACAAAATACTTATCCTCACCTTTATATGTATAGCTTTCGGCAAATTTCATATCATCTGTGATTTTAAGGAGAGGTAAGCTCCTGAGTACCTTTTCAACCTCGCCGGGTTTAACAAGGCTTTCCATTTTTTCGATTTCGCCCTGTTCATTAGGATTGAGCACTGCTTCGTTTTTAGTAAATGTTCCGCCTGTGCCCATTTCCTTATCAGCGGCAGAACTTTCCGTAACTGAGGCATAACGGTCAAAGTATTCCTCGGTTACAACAATGCCGCTGCCACCCTCCACATAGCCTTTATCTATCGAATAAAAGAGCTTAACCCGAGGCTCTGTCTCGGAATAATCTGTAGCGTAATAAAGTGTTAGGGGGAAGTTTTTTTCATATTCTTGGCGTTTTTTGCCTGCAAGGTCAAAGCCGGGGGATTTAAGCTGAATAAACGTCGCATCCTCGTCAAGGCTTGCTGACACGCTCTGCACATATATATTGTCCTTTGTGGCTCTTACGTGCAAGATAACGCGGTTGGATTCAACATTCATGTTGCTATATACACGGTCAAATGTAAACACAAAGCTTTTGTAGCGTCCGGAGTAGCTTGTGGTTATTTTGTCTTCGTTTAAGATAAGCTTGTCGTCTCCCCCGTCAAAATATTCGGGGAACATTGTCTTTACGGCATTTTCTGCCATGGGGCGTGCATCAGCTAATGTATAGTCAATAAGTGTTCTGTCAGCGGAATAGTCCATCTGTTCGTAATAGTTGTATGTAACTATCCTGCCCAGGCTGTCGGTTGATACATATAATTCCTTGTCATAGTCCTCTGTGTGCCATGTAAAATCATAACGAAGTACATCGTCATATTTGTTTTCGGAATAGCTAAATTCCGTCAATTCCTCAGGCACATTAATTTTACCCTTAACCTTTAAAAGCACCTCTTCGGGCAGGCTTTCTGCGGCAAAAACAGGCAACGCAGAAAACGCCAGCACCATAACCAATAATACCGATACCAACTTTTTCATTTTTTTCAACTCCTTCTTTTCAACGGGACGATGTGGCATCGTTCCCTACAACATTTCATCAAATGAATATATATATTTATCTGCGGCAAGTTCCATTTCCGCTTTAAACATATTCCATCTCTTGTCCCAAACGCAAACCACCTTTGCACCCGTGCTTTTTGCCGTTTTTACGGCGGTTGGAACATCTTCAAATATGGCACAGTCCTTTATATCAACGCCTAATCTGTCTGCCGCCATAATATAGACATGGGGGTCGCGCTTGCTTATGCCTGTTTCATCCGTTGATAAAAACACATCAAACAAATCATACACACCTGTGTGCTTGAGTGCCGCTTCGTACAAAGTTTTTGAGGAGCTTGTTGCAAGGGCAATTTTAATGCCTCTCGATTTTAATCTTTCAATATATTCTTTTGCACCTTTTTTAAGCTCGAGGTTGTTTGCATATTCAAAAAGTGCTCTTTCGTCCCATTCGCGGATTAAGTCTTCAACAGTATCGTTAAGATTAAATCTTTTGATTGAATATTCGGCACATTCAACACCTGTCATTGTACTTATTGTGCGCGCATAATCTTCGGGCACGTCAATGCCTCTTGCCTGAAGATAATCCACATCTATCTTATCCCAAACGCATATTGAGTCAAGTATAGTGCCGTCCATATCAAAAATAACACCTTTAAAATCCATTTTTACCACTCGCTTCCTAAAGCCTTCAATCAAGCCTCCCTTGTGTAAAGGGAGGTGTCAGCCATAGGCTGACGGAGGGATTGTTTTCGCTCAATTCATCATTTCCAACGCTCTCACTATAAAATCAATAGTATTACCTAAGCTCGATATTTCCCATCTTTCCTTGGGAGAATGTACGTCATATAACTGCGGGCCTACACTGACCATTTGCATATCGGGGCAAACTGATGAGAAGAACGCACATTCCAGCCCTGCGTGCACGCCTATTACCTTCAAGTCTTCTCCCACTACATCACTGTATGCTTTTTTCATAATTCTTATGAGGTCGTTTTCGCCTTTTTCTTCCCATATGGGGTTTTCGGAGGGAATACTAAGAGTATATCCGTAAACCAAGCTGAGCGCCTTTGCCGCCCTTTTTCGCTCTTCGGAATGGAATTTTGAGCTGCTTCTTGCGAGTATTTCAATATGCAAATTCTCGTTAAGGCATACAATACCGATATTTTGGCTTGTTTCCACAAAATCGGAAGTGTATTTACTCATATAAAATACACCCGAATGTACACTCACAAGGAAAGATACGAACTTGTCTTTGTCCTCTTTGGAAAGCACAGTGTCAACATCACATTTTTCCACAGTGAACAAAACGTCTTTTTCGTTGGGATATTCAGCTTTAACTGCTTCTTCAAAACATTTAACAGCGTCTGCAACATCGCCGTCTGTTGCAATCACAGCTTCTGCCTCGGCACATATTGCGTTTACAACTCTGCCTGCATTAAACGTTGCCACGTCACAATCCATATCAAGCATAAGATTAGCGAGCATCTTTATTGCACTTGCTCTCGGAAGATTAATATCACAACCACTGTGACCGCCCAAAAGGTTCATAACCTTTATTTTGTAACCCTGCTTTGTATTTTTAACCTTTTCAACCTCGCCGTCAAAGATAATGCTTACGGTATTTGAGCACGAAGACGAAATACTGTCTTTTTCCTCCCAGTCAAGGTTTAAAAGGTACTTTGCATCAAGATATTTTACGTCTAGGTTTTCTGCGCCTTTCATGCTGGTTTCTTCTTCAACGGTGAAGATTGCGCGAATTTTGGGGTGCTTTAATGTATCATCGGAGAGAATATACAGCATCATGGCTACACCTGCACCGTCATCGGCACCAAGGCTTGTGCCCTTTGCTTTAAGATAATCTCCGTCACGGTAGATTTCAACAGGGTCAGTCATGGGGTTATATGCCTTGTCACTATCAGCAACGCAAACCATATCCATATGGCTCTGGAGTATTACGCGTTCTGCGTTTTCATAACCTTCGGATGCTTTCTTTTCCATGATAACATTGCCGTAAGAATCCATCTCACATTTAAGATTATGTTCCTTCGCCCAATTTGTAAGATACTCACCAACTTTTCTTTCGTTGCCTGAGCCGTGCGGAATACTTGAAAACTCCATAAATTCTTTTATAATCTTTTCGTCTCTCTTCATGATATTTTCTCCTCTATTAATAATACTTTCCAAAGCGTTAAAAAGTTGCATCTGTTTTCAAAAAAGAGAGTAAAATTTTATAATTTTACCCCCTTAAAAAATTAGTCTGTTTCTATTTTCCAATATGAACCAAAATCCCACACCGTACCGGCAGTAATCTTTGCCAAGCTCGACATGTCATATTTTGAAAAATACAGCTTGTTGAACTCTTCTGTCATATCCCAAAGAAAAACCTTGTCACGGTTTGAAAAATTATCGGTCATATCCTTTGTATTGTATATGCCCACAGTCACTTTAACCGTAGGATCATCTCCGCTCAGATAACACGCCGTTGCCGCAACATTACCCAAATACTTTTTTGAGGCAGCGCCCTTTGGTTCAGTTGTTACATATGCGCCATTATCAAAAAAACAATAACGTGAAAAATCCTTGTTTACACATGCCATGGTGCTATAGGACAACGCCATCTTGACATCTCTCAAAAACATGATTTCACAGTCCAGGTTAACCGTGTTACCCACAAAAGTATACACCCTTTTAACATCAGCATAACTAAGATAGTCTACATTACCCAGCTTGAGTGTTGTATATTCTTCAATAACAAGGCGGTTGACATATTTTGACTCGCCGATATTAAGGATGAAGCTTTCACCCGTTACTGCATCATACATTCCCATAGAACGAAAAACTTCACTGCCGTGATTTCCGCCTGTGAATTCAAGGTTTTGATTGATTGGGTTAAGTACACGGAAAACATATTCCCAGTCGGTGCCTCCGCCAATAACCACTTTTTCAATCATGCCGTCCGAATATGACATATTACCAAGATTCCATGTACCCCACTCGGTCTGATAAAACTGTGTTTTGACAGTTTTACCGCCTTGCGTCATGTGTGCTATTTCATATTCTGTCTCGTCAATTTTTGTTATAAGCATGTCGGCATATGCAACATTAGTATTGTAATAACGTTGTGCCTGTAATGCAAGCTCCGTAATCGTCTCATCAATTGCGTCTGATGCACATATATCAATCGGTGACAGGAGCATTATCATTGACAGCACAATCAAGCCCATTCTTTTTATCATCACGCATATTCCTTTCGCCATGAGTATTATTTTGCCTCAACATGGCTTTTTTCAACCATTACATCAATCTCTTCCGAAAAATCTTTTGCCTCGCAGTGATTTTTTGATACATACATAAGATATTCAATATTACCCTCTGGTCCGCGTATAGGTGAAAAATCAAGTCCCTCAACCGTAAAGCCGAGTTCCTGGGCAAAACTTGTTATGTTTTTCACAACATCTTTATGCACGTTAATATCTCTTACAACACCTTTTTTGCCCACGTTTTCGCGTCCTGCTTCAAACTGCGGCTTAATAAGCGCCACTACTTCTCCGCCGTCCTTTAAAAGATTGTATGCTACGGGCAACACAAGTTTAAGCGATATAAATGCCACGTCAATGGATGCAAAATCCAACAGAGTTTCAATCTGTTCCTCGGTTACAAAACGGATGTTTGTTCTCTCCATGTTGACAACGCGTTCATCACAACGAAGCTTCCATGCCAATTGACCGTAACCTACGTCAACGGCAAAAACCTTGCCTGCGCCGTTTTGGAGCATGCAGTCCGTAAATCCTCCCGTGGATGCACCGATATCCATACAAACCTTGTTTTCAAGATTAATCGGAAAAGTTGCCATTGCTTTTTCAAGTTTTAATCCTCCGCGGCTTACGTATTTAAGTGTTTCTCCGCGAACTTCTACCTTGTCTTTTTCGCCAATCTGGTCGCCTGCCTTATCACTGCGCTGATTGTTTACAAAAACCTTTCCCGCCATAATAAGACTTTTTGCCATCTCGCGACTCGGACACAAGCCTTCTTCAACAAGGTACAAATCAAGCCTTCGCTTCGCCATCAAACCATTCCTTTTCAATTCTGTCTGCTATGCTTACAGCATCCAGCATATACTTTTTCTCTATTTCGTCATATGTTCCGTGTGTGACATAGTCGCAAACGGCAACAGACACAATGCTCACACCTATGCCTCTTTCCGCAAGTTTAAGAGCAATGCTCTCACCTATACCGCCGCGGCGGATATTCTGCTCTACACACACAAGTTTTTTTGTTTTACTACAGCTTTCAGCGATAGTGTCTATATCAATGGGTGCAATCGTCCTCAGATTAATAACGTCACATTCAATATTCACATCAGAAAGACGCTTTGCTGCACTCATTGCCACGGAAAGCGTTACCCCCTCTGATACAATTGTAATATCATCACCGTGACGCACGTATTGAGCCTTAGACAATTCAAAATCGCCCATGTCACATTCGTACTGTAAACTGCCTCTTGGGTATCTCACAACCACAGGGCCATCACATTCGTTAACAGCATAGCGGAGCATTTTTCGCAGCTCGTCAAAAGAGCATGGCGACAAAATTTTCACATTGGGTGCAGTTGAAAAGAACGATATGTCAAATATTCCCTGATGCGTTTTACCGTCACCGGGCACAAGACCCGCTCTGTCAATTGCAAACACAACGTGCTGCCCCGAAAGCACTACATCGTGCATGAGTGAATCGTATGCTCTTTGCGCAAATGTTGAATACAAGCTTACCACAGGCACCATGCCGCAGCCTGCAAGCCCTGCCGCAAAGGTAACCGCATGCGCCTCTGCAATACCCACGTCAAAAAATCTGTGGGGGAATTCTTTTGCAAAATTCTCCAGTCCGCTACCAAGCGTCATTGCTGGTGTAATCACGCTGACCTTGTCGTTTTCTCGGGCAATCTTTGCAATTTCGTCACCAAATACAGACGAGTACGTCTCAGCACTGCTGTCTGTTACGCCGACCATTTTATTAAAACCCGATACCCCATGATATTTCTGCGGCTCTTTTTCGGCAAAGGAATATCCCTTACCCTTTTTTGTAATAACATGAACAAGTACGGGTTCGTCAAGCTTAAGAGCTCGTCTGAAAACCTCTTCCATTCCGCGGATATCGTGTCCGTCAATAGGACCAAGGTATGTAACACCCATCTCTTCAAAAAGCACACCCGGAGAAACAAGGTATTTAACATGTTCCTTTGTTCTGCGGATAATGTTTGCAATATCGTGACCGTACTTGGGGATTTTCTCCAAAGCGGAATCAATGCCCTTTTTGCTTTTTACATAACCGGCACTTGTTCTCGCACGTGTAAGATAACTGCTCATAGCGCCTACGTTTTTTGAAATCGACATTTCGTTATCGTTTAGGATTATGAGCATTTTTTTCTGCTCCTGTCCGATATTGTTGAGCCCTTCCATTGCAAGACCGCCCGAAAGTGCACCGTCACCGATAACAGCTGCCACATTATATTTTTTACCCAACATATCTCTCGCGCACGCAGCACCCAAAGCAAGGGATAATGACGTGGACGTATGCCCCGACGTATAACAGTCACATTCATTAGCGTTGGGGTCACAAAAACCGCATTCACCGTCAAGGCGTCTGAGCGACTTAAGCTCATCCTTCCTACCTGTTAATATCTTGTGCGTATAACTTTGGTGTCCTACGTCCCATACGATTTTATCCGTGGGAAGTCTGAGCACTCTGTGAAGAGCAATTGTCAACTCTACTGCACCAAGATTACTCGCCAGATGTCCACCGTTTTGCGCAGTACAGTCTACAATATAATCACGGATTTCGTCTGCCAATCTATACATCTGCTCAGTATTAAGCTTCATTAAATTTTCACGGTCAGTTACTTTATCAATCAACTTTTCCATAGTGAAAAACCTTTCTCTATAAGCACAAATTCCTCCATAATAACCTAAAGTATAGTGTATCACATTTTGTCATAAATGTAAAGCGATTTGATTATTTTACTGTATATTGCTTACTGTCTAAATTTTTTTCAAAATTTAAAAAATTGTTGTTGACAAATGTATTTTACCCTGCTATAATAACTCTTGTCGTGAAAAACGAATATA
>CAZNIC010000062.1:7114-8716 GCA_964572985.1 uncultured Oscillospiraceae bacterium | reverse complement strand
AAATCAAAGATTTCTGTGTTTCGGAGAACATTTTATCATAATACTACGGCGACGTTCCACCGCCTTCGTTGTTATGGTATAATACATATAGATATTAGGAGGTGCTGTATGAATTATTTATCTGTTGTAGAGGTTGCGAAAAAATGGAATATGTCTGAACGTGGTGTCAGAAAATACTGTGCTGAAAATAAAATCCCCGGAGCATTTTTAACGGGCAAAACGTGGAACATCCCTGAAAATGCTGAAAAGCCTCAGCGAATAAATAAAAGAAGCAGCGAACCCAAGAGTCTTCTTGAAAGATTACGTGAGGAGAAAAAAACTTCTTTGAAAGGTGGTATCTATCATAAAACACAGATAGAACTTACCTATAACTCAAATCATATTGAAGGAAGCAAGTTAACCCACGACCAAACAAGATATATTTTTGAAACTAACACAATTGGCATTGAAAATGATAGTCTTAATGTTGATGACATTATTGAAACGGCAAATCATTTCAAGTGCATTGATATGATAATTGATAATGCCACATACAAGCTCACGGAGAAATTTATTAAAGAATTGCATTTTACTTTAAAATCAGGTACAAGCGATTCAAGAAAAGACTGGTTCAAGGTAGGGGAATATAAAAAACTACCCAATGAGGTTGGTGGAAAAGAAACTGCAAACCCGGAAGAAGTTTCTAAAAAAATTAAAGAATTACTAAAATATTATAATGAAAAGAACGAACACTCCTTGGAGGAAATAATAGAATTTCATTATCAGTTTGAAAGCATCCATCCATTTCAGGATGGCAACGGTCGTGTAGGCAGGCTGATAATGTTTAAAGAATGCTTAAAGAACAATATTGTACCGTTCATTATTGATGATAGTATGAAAATGTTCTATTACAGAGGTCTTGCCGAATGGAATAATGAAAAAGGGTACCTGACAGATACCTGCCTTTCCGCACAGGATAGGTTTAAAAAGTATCTGGATTATTTTAAGGTGCCGTATGTGGAATAATTGTGTATATGAGTGGCAACACTCTTTCTCCGCCACGAAAAGGACACACCAAAAGGTGTGTCTTTTTTGTGGCGATAAAACGAACTCTCGCGCAAAGGCGCGGGTGCCGAACCCGACCGCGTCCGGTGGACGATAAAGGGAGGGTGCAGGCGGTGCCGTGGTCGACAACAAGCGACCGAAAGGGAAGCTTGTGTCGGGTACCACAAACGGGTAATTCGAATGAGGCAATCACAAGGCTACACCCAAGAATGGATTTCAGCACACTTTCGGGTGTGCTGTTTTTATTTTGGTGTGGGTAAGGTAAATTACGAACTCGAGCGCCGGTTCCGGCAGGGCGGTGCCACGGTCGATGTCAGGCACCGCTAACGGGTGCCTTATTGCAATGCAAGCTTTTATCCTTTAGAAATCTACCTAATATATGAAAAATCGTCAATTTGACATTGATATACCGCAGTAGTATAATCATTTTAAGGAGAGATAAAAATGTGCGATAAGCTTGAATTCAGAATTTTTGACGCTAAAGATAGAGAAGATTGGGCTGACATTTATGAAAAAGATGAATGTCACGCTGTAGATATTTATATTAACGGTGAAGAG
>CAZNIC010000062.1:0-7014 GCA_964572985.1 uncultured Oscillospiraceae bacterium | reverse complement strand
GGTGAAGAGGGCTGTTGGAGCGTTATGGCTAAGGTTAAAGACGACGGAGAATTTATATATTGGAAAGACTTTCACCACAATCACCGTGACTGGGTATATAATCTCAGCTATAAGTTTGACAAACAGGAATATGAGGCTCAGATGAAAAAAATGAACAGTTTCCCCAAAAGCTTTGAATAAACCTTTAAATGGATAAAATGCGGTGTTTTCATCGCATTTTTATGTTGCAAATTGGTACAAAATAAGATATATTAATGAGTAGAAATCTCCCGAAAGGAATTACATACATGAGTATTTTAAATGTTGAACACGTAACCCACGGATTTGGTGGCAGACAGATACTGGAGGATGCCTCGTTCCGTCTTTTAAAGGGTGAGCATATAGGTCTCGTCGGTGCAAACGGCGAGGGTAAATCCACTTTCCTCAATATCATTATGGGTAATCTTACTCCCGATGAGGGCAAGGTTGAATGGTGCAAGCGCATTACTGTAGGGTATCTTGACCAGTATTCCACGCTGACAAAAGGCAAGACAATTTATGATGTGTTAAAGGAAGCTTTTTCGCATCTTACAGATATTGAAAAAGAAATAATGGATTCCTACGAAAAAATGGCAACGGCCTCCGATGACGAGATTGCCGCCATGATGGAAGACGTTGGCGAGATGCAGGAAATCCTCGATATGTCAGGTTACTATACCATTGACACAAAAATCAACGAAACCGCGTCAGGTCTCGGTCTTACTGCAATAGGTCTGGACAAAGATGTCAGCGAGCTTTCCGGTGGACAACGTGCAAAGGTTCTTTTGGCAAAGGTTTTACTGCAAAACCCCATGATTTTAATCCTGGACGAGCCTACAAACTTCCTTGATGAAAACCACATCCGTTGGCTTACAAACTTTTTGCAAAATTACGAAAACGCATTTATCCTCGTAAGTCACGATATTCCGTTTTTGAATTCGGTTATCAATGTTGTATACCACCTCGAAAACACGATTTTGACCCGTTACAGCGGCGACTATAACTTCTTTGAAGAAAGCTACGCTTTAAAGAAACGACAGCTTGAAGCGGCATATGCAAAACAGCAAAAGGAAATTGCAGATTTGGAAGATTTTGTTGCACGTAACAAGGCTCGTGCCGCAACAGCAACCCTTGCCAGAAGCCGTCAAAAACAGCTCGATAAAATGGAAAAAATCACTCTTGCACCCGAAAAGGTCAAACCGGAGTTTAAGTTTAAGAGCGACCGCACACCCGGCAGAGTAGTAATAAGCGCAAAAGATTTGGTTATAGGCTATGATACACCTCTCACAAAAAAATGGGATTTGATTGTTGAACGCAACAAAAAAATCGCAATCCGCGGTGTAAACGGCTTGGGCAAATCAACATTACTAAAAACCCTTTTGGGTATTATCCCTCCCTTTGAAGGCGCGGTTGAACATGACCAGTTCATGAGCGTGGGCTACTTTGAACAGGAGGAGATTGCCTCCTCAAAAACAGCCTTGCAGGAAATTTGGGACGAATACCCCTCTTTAACCAATGCCGAGGCACGTGCCGCACTTGCAAAATGCGGTCTTACCACAGAGCATATCACCAGTCAGATGAAGGTTTTGTCAGGCGGTGAAAACGCAAAGGTGCGTCTTTGCAAGCTTATGCTTAAAGAGGTTAATCTTCTGGTACTGGACGAACCTACAAACCACCTTGACGTTGATGCGAAAGAAGAGTTAAAGAGAGCCGTCAAGGAATACAAGGGTACGGTGCTTCTTGTAAGCCACGAACCCGAGTTTTATAACGCGGTTGCTGATGAGGTCTGGGATTTGGAGGACAGAACTACAAAAATAGTGTAAAGGTGTGTTACAAGTGGCAAAAAAGCAAAGCAACAACAGAATATTTAATATTGTATCGATTATGGTATTTGTTGTAGCAATAGCAATGCTTACCGCTGTGGCGTTACCGCTTATAAAACACTACGATAACCCCGATGCTTTCAAAGCATATATCGAATCTTTAGGCCCCTGGGGCATTGTGATGATGTTTTTTGTACAGATAGCGCAAATCGTTGTTGCTCTTATCCCCGGAGAGGTTGTGGAGTTCTTGGCAGGCACACTTTACGGTTGGCTTGGGGGGCTTGCGTTTTGTCTTGTGGGCATTGCTGTAGGTCAAATACTTATATTCACTGCTGTTCGTATATTGGGGAAAAACTTTGTCGAAAAAGTTGCAGGCAGTGACAAACTCAATAAATATAAGTTTTTAAAAGATGAAAAAAAGCTTAAAAGGATAATATTCGTTTTGTTTTTTATTCCGGGCACCCCTAAAGATGCCCTTACGTATATTGTACCTCTTACAAAAATCAGCTTGCGTTCGTTTTTGGGTCTGTCTCTGCTGGCTCGTATCCCGTCGGTGGTTACATCCACCTTGGCAGGAGATGCACTGGTAAACAGCGGCATTAAGACCACCGTGATAATATATTTTATTATAGGCATTATCTCTTTGTGCGGGATGCTGTTCTATAAATGGTGGGAGACAAAACACAGTGAGGATTAATTATGAGTTTTTATGAAATTTTAACCCAGGCAATCGGTATTATAGCAATGATACTTTCTGTTACGAGTTTTCAAATGAAAACAAAAAAACAGATAATTATCCTGCAGTGCATGACAGGAGTAGTTTTTGCGGTTCACTATTTTATGCTGCCCGACGGCACGGGTATGGCAGGTGCTGTAGTAAACGTAATTGCAATTATTAGGAATATAGTTTTTTATTTTAAAGATAAACCCATATTTGCATCAAAATGGTGGGTTGTGTTTTTCTGCGTTGTAATGGGTGGCAGTGCAATCATATCGAGACCTGAGCCGATTTCGGTATTCATGTGCATAGCAATGGTATTTAACACTCTTGCAGTAGCGGCAGAAAAACCAATCGATACGCGAAAACGCATACTCGTTTCCTCGCCCTTTGCTTTTGTTTACAATGTGGTGATTTTTTCGGTAGGGGGCATCGCAAACGAAGCCCTGGTTGAAATTATTACACTCATTACATTTTTACGCGAAAAGAAAAAAATCCAATGATGCAAAAGAGCTGTTGTATTATACAACAGCTCTTTTGCATCAAAAACAAATATGGCGGTAACAAAAATAAATTGCAAATAGTTTATTTGTATGATATGCTTGTAATAAATGTAGGGGCGGATTCCATATCCGCCCGTGTTGCAATTACCCACAAAGAAACGGAGGGATAAAAATGTACCATTTAGCAATAGACATCGGCGCATCCTCAGGCAGGCATATTTTGGCATCGCTTGAAGATAGCAAAATACAAACCGAGGAAATCTATCGTTTTGAAAACGGATATATTGAAGAAAACGGTTCGCTTATATGGGATATAAAATCCCTTTTTGAAAATGTAAAGGCAGGCATCAAAAAATGCGGCGACTTGGGAAAAATTCCGTCCACTATAGCCATTGACACCTGGGGTGTTGACTATGTGCTTTTAGATGACCATAAAAACGAGATTTTGCCCTGTATGTGCTACCGAGACAGGGGCACACAAAGCCTTGTCGAAAAGGTGAAAACGCTTTGCCCTGATTTATATGAGCGCACAGGCATACAGACGCAAAGTTTTAACACAATTTATCAGTTATACCGTGATAAGCTGTCGGGCAAGCTGGATAGGGCAAAACATTTTCTCATGATACCCGAATATTTGTCTTTCAAGCTTACAGACGAAGTAAAAAACGAATATACAAACGCAACAACAACAAATCTTGTTAACGCAACAACAAATATGTGGGATGCTGAAATTCTGACAAGATTAGGAATTGACAAAAATATTTTTAAACCTCTTTGTAACCCCACAGAAAAGGTTGGCAATTTTACCAAAGAAATAAAAAAAGAAATCGGCTTTGACGCAGATGTAATATTTTGCCCCTCTCATGATACCGCGAGTGCAGTGCTTGCCTGTCCTGTGAGAGCAGGCGGTGTGTATATATCCTCGGGTACATGGAGTCTTATGGGCTGTGAGCTTACAAAGGCGTGTCTTTTGCCCGAATCCGAAAAGGCAAATTTCACCAACGAAGGCGGCATAGAGCACCGTTACAGATTTTTGAAAAATATTATGGGCATGTGGCTTTTCCAAGGGTTAAGGCGTAGCCTTGACAAAAAATACACATATGACGAAATGATGAATATGGCAAGGAAAAGTAAATACGAAAAAACCTTTGACCCCAATGACCCTCGTCTTACAGCACCGCTTTGCATGCTTGGTGCAATACGCGATTGCTTGGGTGAAGAGGTAAACGCTTCCGATGCGTTGCGTGCAACGTATCATTCACTTGCAAAAGCCTACAAACAAACCGTAGAAGAAATCGAAAGTGTAACGGGACTTCAATGTACGAACATTGCGGTTGTAGGCGGTGGCAGCCGCGACAGATACCTCAATGAGCTGATTGGTACGTACACAGGCAAAACGGTCTTTGCCGGACCTACTGAAGCAACAGCTATCGGCAATATTGTGTCGCAAATTATGTATACAGACAATACTCTTACCGTTGAAAAGGCAAGAGAACTTATAAAGATTTCATTTGATATTAAGGAGGTCTGAAAAATGGAAAACGCAAAAAAATATTACCAACAGTACGGCGTGGATGTTGAAAGTGCTATTGAAAAATTAAGAGACGTTACGATTTCCGTGCACTGCTGGCAGGGAGATGACGTTATAGGCTTTGATTCAAAGGAGGCTCTCTCCGGCGGTATACAGACAACGGGTAATTACCCCGGCAAGGCAACAACTCCCGAAGAATTAATGGCAGATATCGAAAAGGCTTTCAGTCTTATGCCCGGCAAAAAGAAATTGAATCTGCATGCGAGCTATGCGATTTTGACCGAAGATAAGGGCAGAGACAGTATTGAACCTTGTGATTTTGCACCTTGGGTAGAATTTGCAAAAAAGCATGGCTGGGGTCTTGATTTTAACCCCACGTTCTTTGCGCACCCCATGGTAAAGGACAATCTTACATTATCATCACCCGATGAAGAGGTTCGTGCTTATTGGGTGCGTCACGGCGTTCAGTGTGTGAAGATTGCACAGTATTTTGCAGAGGAAACAGGGCAACCCTCAGTTATGAACATCTGGATTCCCGACGGTTATAAGGACATCCCCGCTGACCGTCTCGGTCCCCGTGACAGATTCAAAAAGAGTCTGGACGAAATCCTCGCAACTCCCTACGACAAAGACAAGGTTTATATAACCGTTGAAAGCAAGGTTTTCGGTATAGGGCTTGAGAGCTATACCGTAGGCTCGTCTGAGTTCTGCCTGTCTTATGCGCAGAGCAGAGGCATAACCCCTCTTATGGATAACGGTCACTATCACCCCACAGAAATGGTGAGTGACAAAATCTCGTCACTTTTGCTTTTCAATGACAAGATTGCACTTCATGTTACCCGTCCTGTAAGATGGGACAGTGACCACGTTGTGCTCTTTGATGACGAAACACGTGAAATTGCAAAGGAAATTGTCCGCTGTGACGGCTTGGATAGAGTGTTTATCTCTACAGACTATTTTGACGCATCTATAAACCGCATCTCGGCGTGGGTAACAGGCGTGAGAAGTGTGCAGAAAGCACTCCTCTACGCGCTTTTAGAGCCATCCGACATGAAACAAGTGCAGGAAAACAGCGATTTTACATACCTGATGTATCTTAGTGAAGAATTAAAGACAGCTCCCTTTGGCGATGTGTGGAGAGAGTTTTTAAAGCGCGAGGGTATAGCAGATAACTATTATGACGAAGTTATGAAATACGAAAAGGAAGTTTTGGTGAAGAGAATATGAAAGATATTTTAACTGCGCCTTTTGTGCGTGAAATGATGGACACTACAGCCAATATGTACCGCCTCGGATGGGATGAAAGAAACGGCGGTAACATCAGCTACATGCTGGAGGCGGACGAGGTGGCTGAATACCTTGACCTTACTAAGGTTATCCGTACAATTCCCACAGGTTTTCAGGCTGATAGCTTAATCGGCAAGATTTTTATCGTAACAGGAACGGGTAAATATTTTAAAAACGTAAAACACGACCCCGAGACAAACCTCGGCATTATCCGTATCGCATCTGACGGCACCACAGCAGAGCTGCTCTGGGGCTATAAGGATGGCGGCAGGTTCACAAGTGAGCTCCCGGCACATCTTATGAGCCATATGGCGAGACTCTCCGTAGACCCCGAAAACAGGGTTGTGATTCATTCTCACCCCACAAATACCCTTGCCATGAACTATGTGCACCCTCTTGACGAAAAAAAGTTTACTCACACACTTTGGGAAATGTGCACCGAGTGTATTGTTGTTTTCCCTGACGGCGTGGGTGTACTTCCCTGGATGCTTTGCGGTAACAATACTATCGGTGAGGCAACCGCGGAAAAAATGAAGGAGTTCAGGCTTGTTGTGTGGGGCATGCACGGCATTTACGGAGCAGGTAAGGATATGGACGAAACCTTTGGCCTTATCGAAACCGTTGAAAAAGCGGCACAGATTTATATGTTAACCGCCCATCTGCCCAGAATTAACACCATAAAAGACGAAGAAATGGTTGAGCTTGCAGAGGCATTTGGCGTGAAGTACAGAAAAGATTTCCTTAATCTGTAAAAGACGCAGTGAATGGCGAAAAATACTCTTGTATTTTTCGCCATTTTTTGCTATCATATTATTAAGAATGTATAATATGATGTAAAGGGTGGTTGAAAATGATTTACAAAAACATTGACAAGCTTGTTTCCTACGGTTTGATGACCGGACTTATCAAGGAAACAGACAAGATGTACGTTATTAACCGTCTTCTTGAAAAGCTGGGTCTCGATGCTTACGAGCCTACAGGCGAAGTATGCACTGCGATTGAAGAAATCGACGAAATTTTAAAGGGTATCCTTGACTTCGCTGTGGAAAAAGGTCTTATCGAAAACGACAGCGTTGTTTACCGTGACCTTTTTGACACAGAGGTTATGGATATTTTAACTCCTTATCCCTCCAC
>CAZNIC010000061.1:0-8744 GCA_964572985.1 uncultured Oscillospiraceae bacterium | reverse complement strand
GGTGTCATGAAGAATACGTTGTCAGCCTTTGCGCTTGTAGCGAAAGCTTCACAAGCGCCACACGTAACAGAACCCAAACTAATCTGCATGCCTCTCTCATAAAGTTGATTGTAAGCAGCAACTGCCTTGTCCGCCCTTGCTTGGTCATCAAGGATTTCAAATTTAAACATATCGCCATTGAGACCGCCATTCGCATTGATTTCATCAATTGCAATCATAGCCCCTTGCATTACTGAAATTCCGTAACTTGCTGCGTCACCTGTAAGGGGACCTGTAGCACCTATAAAATATTCTGTGTTTTCACCACTATATATTCCGTTATCTTCATTTTCCGATTCGGAAAGCTTTTCTTTCGTTTCGTCTCGGTCATTCGTTGCAGGCTCGTTGTTCTTTACAAACATCACCGCAATAAAAACACCTGCTGCTATCAATAACCCTATAATTATACCAATCAAGATAGGTAGCACTCCGCTTTTTTTCTTTTGAGCATTGTTCTGATTACCATTATTCAAACTGTTCTGCATAATATTCCTCTTTCCCCATTATAATCCGCTGTCTGACATTTTGCTGTTGTCAATTTCAACATTTGTTTCCGCTACTCCGCTGCTTATTACAATGTCCACAATAGTGTCCATTTCAACCTCTGTGCCGGATGCAATACTCTGTTTTATTACAGTTCCTACAGGCATACTTGATTCAACCTCTGTTATATCTCCAAGGTGCAATCCGCTTGCCACAAGTTTCTCTTCGGCTTCTGATTCACCCAATCCCGTAATATTAGGCACCTTTACCATGGCGGCACCAAGGCTCACATACAAAACTACCTCGTCGCCTTCCTTGATTTCTGCACCGGCAGAGGGTTCATGTGCAATGATATCGCCTTTTGTCACAGCATCACTGTACTCTTCATACAAAGTCACCGTGATACCCATGGCTTTAAGCTCGTTTTTCGCATCATTTGCCTTAACTCCTACATAATCATCCAGCACGATTGCCGCAGGTCCCGTCGAAATAAAAAGCCTTATCTCGTCACCCGATTTCATCGTCTGTCCGGCAGAAGGCAAATGTCGGATAACAAATCCTTCCTCAACTTCGCTGTTTTCCTCTTCGCTTATCTTTACAATGAGACCGTTGGTTTCAAGTTCTTTCACAGCCTTTTCCATTTTTACGCCACTGTAGTCGGAAAGCTTAATTTCTGTTTCGCCCATGCTTACTATAACAGTAATCTTTTCGCCCCTTTTTATCTCACCGGGAATGGGATTTTGCGACGCCACCTTGCCTTTTGCCACATTATAACTGTACGCATATTCTATATTAAGTTCAAACCCCTCGTCCACCAAATCGTCGAGGGCATTTTTCATTTGTGCCTCTGTCATGTTTTTCACATTTGGCATTTCATAAACTTCTGTACTATTATTTGTGCTGTCAAGCCCGGGCATCTCACAGGATTTAAGATTCATTCCTATAAGTACCATCACACATATAATCAGTACAACCACCAACGCAATCAGCACCATAACAGGTGTGTTTTTTTGTTTTTTACGTCTGCGTCTTCTCTTTGTTGCCATTTTTTATCCTCCGCTGTCATTTTAATATTATTTTTGCAATCTCTGCACGTGTCAGATAACCCTCTGGGTCAAGCTCACCTGTATCGTAGCCCTCAACAAGTCCCACTTCGATTGCCCAGTTCATTGCCTCACGCATATTAGCGGGAACCTCGTCACCATCTGTAAATTCGTCAAGATAATTGTCGGTGCATTCGGGTTGACCGCTCAAAAAATGGTACATCCACACAAACATCATGCGACTCAACTTTTCTTCTGCACCAAATCTGCCTTTGTAAACCATGTTTTTCAGGCTGTCGTTTTCTTTCATCGTACCGACAAACCATGCTACGGCATCATAATACCAATCGTCATACTTAACATCTCCGAACTCCATTGCCGGGAACTTCATTTCGCATCCGTTAAGTCTCCAGAGCACCGTTATTGCCTCGGCAACGGTCATTTCTCTGTCGGGGTTTACCTTGCCGCCCTCATCACCTCTGAACAATCCGTACATGCCACCTTCAACCAAGTATTCCTTTGCCCAATGGTTTTCAATCTCCCCTATGTATTTTATGTCGCACACTTCTTCCTGAGTGTAATCCATAATACCCTCGGCGATTTTTTTCACACTGCCTTCATCAAACACATTCGAAAGCCCAGCCTTTTCTACTGCATCCGAATACCCCTGAACAAACATCTGTGATGCCAAGGTCAAATATACATCAGCGCCTTTTTCAAAATTCTCTGCCGATAAGCACAAAATTTCCATGGCACCAAGAGCACTTACCGAATAGCTGATATAGTAAAACGGCGAATCAAAGGTATGATTTATATCAACCCACCAATATGCAACCTCATTTTCGTCATATTCGTATCCGTACTCTTCGCTTATACGCTTAAATGTTTCGTTCATTTCATCAACGGTCATATTTTCATTTGCGTACAGCGCCTGCTGAAACTCATCATGCAAAGCACCTTCAATCACGCTGTAAACCATGTTTGACAATCCTATTGCACGGTACGCATCTCCACCGTTTTCGCCTGCCATTTCATCCGCATACTCCATATAGAGCATTTCCAGCCCCTGTGAATGTATCTCGGATATATCATAACAAGCGCTTGCACCGTCACGTGTCAGTACAATATTTGCAAAATGTCCGAACTCATGCACAAAAGTCATTACGTCATTATAATCATACGTAGGCGCTGCAAAAATATATGCCGAATTGTATCTGTACAAAAACGTCGTAAAAGCAACCTGCAGTTTTGTATGTCTTTTTTCAAAATCGCACAGGTCATACTCCTTCATGTAATTTAACGTGTCTGCATATTCATCCGAAACCTCATTCATCCACGGTTCAACAGCAGCTATGATTTGCTCTTCGGACAACCCCCATATGTTCTCAATGTTATTGGGCGAGAGCTCGTTATTGTATTCAATCATTGTAATAAATTTTTCATCAATCGGAACAAAATTCTCCTTTACTGCCTTGTAAAAGGGTTCCATATCATCAGGCGTATAGTCACGACAATATATCACATCATAGGCATAATACGCATAGTTTTCATACCCCAGGCTTTGTGCATACTCGTTTCTGATTTTCACAAGTTCTGCCATAATAGGTGCTGCAAGGTTATTTCTCGTCTTCGAATCATAAACCTCGCTTATGATAAGATTATACTCATTCATAAGCTCGATTTCTTTTTCGAGCAGTTTTAATTCCTCCTCGTTATTAACGCGGATATCAATCACCATATCGCAGTATTCGTCTCCAAAAACCTGCCTGAACTCTTCTTCATATCCGTTTGCAATCACTCTTTGATACAGTTCTAACGCCTCATTAGACATATTTGTTATAAGATTATTCCATTGCTTGTGCTCTTCACTGTATTGCTGAGGATTTCTGTAGTAGTCAAGCTCGCAGAAAACTGCCTCTGTCTGTAGTTTTTCAAAGCACTCCTCAAGTTCTTCGCAAAGAGAAATTACCACTTCAGGCTTATCGCCTCTTTGAAACGCTTTATTAAGCCTATCATATATTTCATCAAACTCGTCTCTGTGAGCGTTGTCCCATTCCCGCGCAGCTTCCGGCACGGGCACAAAACTTTCATCAAAAAAATCTGTTTCTCTTGCCGACACCGCAACCGAGGAAAATATCAATATTAATGCCAAAAGCACTGTCACTATACGTTTTTTCATTTTTTCACCTTACAACAAATATATTTACAATAAGTATACCTCTAAAAGCATCCTTTCGTCAAGTGCGTGTCATGCTGCATCTTGCTTTCACAAAAAAACAAACGGGATCATTTATAGAACCCGTTTGTCATAAAATTTAAGCTAAAAACTATTAATACAAACCTGTAAACTTTTCATTGTGTATTAAGCTGTCATAAAAACGGCGATTGATTTCTGCCACCATATCAACCATTTTCGGAATATCGTCCAATTTTCCTGTCAAAAGTTCCTTGTTAGCCTTAAGATATTCCATTGTCAATTCATGAGCTAATGCCTGTCTCTGCGCTAATGTCACAATAATTCCCCCTTTTTTCTCTTTAGACACATTATACTACCAATTTTATCATTTGTCAAAAAAAAATGTATAAATTACGTATTTTTTTACTAAAAAGGGTTTGGCACCGCAACAGCCAAACCCTTTTTATATTATTATTCAAATACAACGCTTACAACATCTGATTCGTAATTTTCATCCCAATTTGCCCAGTTAATCATTTCAAATCTGAGTTCCATATCAGTTATATCTTCAATGTCGTTATCTTCAAGATCTGTGTCAGAGAATGTAATTGTATCAAAAGCCTTTTTACCTGCAGGCACGTCACTTGAGAAGAACGGATCAATTGCAAATCCGTTTACAGACACATCCTCGCACTGGAAAGTAAGGTCCTTGTCTGTATTGTTTTCCAAATATACAAGCACCTCAGATCCCCAGATGCTTTCTTCATCTTCAATCTTCTTGATAACAATCTTAACATTACCGTCGTCAACAGCAACATAACCGCTATCATCAATTTTCTGAACATAAGATTCAGGTGCACTTGTGTTTACAACAATATAATCTGATTCAAACACTTTATCATAATTCGAATCTGTTGCGTAAAGCTTAAATTCTATATCTTTGATAATTTCGATACCTGAACGCTCCATGTCTGCATCATATACGGTAATAGTATCGTTTGCCTTTTTGCCTGCGGGCACATCACAATAGAGAGAACAGTCAACTACCAAACCGTTAACAGTAGAATCAGATGTGCATACCGTGATATCTTCTGCAGTATTGTTTTCAATCAAAACTTTCAATTCGGGTCCAAAATAGCCGTCAAAGCTTATACTCTTAACTGTTACCTTAACATCGTTTGCATCATAAACAACCTGTTCTTCAACAGTCACATCCTCAGGATCAAAACCAGCAGTTTCACTATCACTCTTTTCTGCACCTACAGCTACTTTTCCTTTTTCATCAGTAGCATCATTTCCGCTGCTGCATGCCGCAAATGAAAATACAACCATAGCCGCCATCAATAAACACAATAATTTTTTCATACAAATCCTTCTTTCTTTAGTATCCTATTTATGATTTTAACATATTGTTATCCATTTTGTCAAGCATTGCAATATATGCCACGCTGACGGAACATCAATTAAGTACACAATAATCATGTAGGTGCGAACTTCTCATAAAAAGAGCGCACTCCGGGCATCCCCTAAGTGCGCAAAATTTATTTTAATAATCTTTCTTGCATCCGCATTGACCGCATTTTTTGAATATAAAACCTTTAAATTCACCACCGCAATTTTGGCACAGCCCTTTAATTCGATATTGAAATTTTTGTTCTTCTTCACGACGGAGACGTTCGCGTTCCTTTTCTTGTCTCTTTTCTTCTTCAAGACGAAGTCTTTCTGCTTCTTTTTCGCGCTCAGCCTTTTCAATGGCTTTCTTTTTTGCTGTTTCTCTTTCCTTTTTTACCAGTTCCTCAACGTTATGCACGTCGTTATCGGGAGAAAAGTAGGTCGCGCGGAGACTCGAAACATTGCACTGTCCATACAAATTGCTGCCCGCTGCCACTAAATCCAAATCCGCAAAAGCAACTGTATGTGAGCCGCCTGCCGCAATTTCGTCAATTACTTTCCACGAGGACACATTACAAGCTCCCGCACTGTTATCACCGCAAGCAACAGCACTTCCGTTATCTACTAGTCCTACTGTGTGAAAAGATCCTACCGCAATTTCGCTAATATTACTCCATGAGGAAACATTACATTGTCCATGTACATTGTTACCCGTTGCAACAACTGTGCCGTCCTTTTTTAAACCTACTGTATGTGAACTACCTACCCCAATGGAAACTATATCGCTCCATGAAGAAACATTGCATTGTCTATATTCATTTTTACCCGTTGCAACAACTGTACCGTCCTTTTTTAAGCCTACTATAAATCCGTTTCCTGCCGCAATTGAAACAATATCTCTCCATTCACTGACGCCATCTCTCAAGCTATAATGTACACCATTGATTGTTCCGCCTATTACACCTCCACAAACAACTGTACCATCACTTTTTAAACCAACAGATGTGCTTAACCCCGCATCTACTGCGATTATATCCGTCCAGCCACTACAGCCGCCATACGCTCGGTCATTACCTGCACCAACAACTGTTCCGTCACCCTTTAGTCCCAGGATATGACTAGCACCTGCCGCAACGGAAACAATATCATCCCATTCAGAAACATTATCAAAATTTGAAAAAGAATAACGGTCTCCACCAGCAACATGAACTGTTCCGTCCGTCCAGATACCAACGGTAAATTTACCACCTGCTGCAATGTGGTGACGAATATTTCTCATTGCAAAATAATCTAACATATAATCTTCCATTTAAATTTCTCCTTATGTATTATACTCATGGCTAAAACCACATTTACCACAGCAATATGTAGCTTTCTTTTTGCCGAGAGCACCACCTACAAGACCAATTGGTCCCAATAAAAACGCTCCTGCTGCAGCCTTGCCAACACTAAAACCTTTGTTGGCAGTATCAACCTTTTTCCAGGTAATCATTTCTCCGCACATCGGACACATCATAGGTGCACTTGCCATAATTATACCTCCTGTTTTTAACTTAACCTTATATTTTTAGTTAATTATTAACTTGTATTTTATATTATATTTTCTTTTTAACTTATTGTCAATATTTTTAGTTAAAAAAAGTATAATAAGAATGAGGTGAAACTATGAAAATAGGACAAAAAATTCGCAATGCCAGGGAAGATATGGATTTATCCCAGTGTGATATATCTCAATTAATTCCTATGAATCAGTCTAACTACTCCAAAATTGAGCGCGATGTTCAAGAGCCCAGTTTAGATCAGTTAAAGAGAATTTGCGAAATTTTAAAACTAGACCCGCGTTACTTATTAGAATTAGATGAATTTGAATTTATATCTCCACAAGATATACAATTATTAAAAGATACTAAATTGTTTCTTCAACGTTATCAAACCAAATAAAAACTCACATAAAAAAGACTTTGCTGTGCAAAGTCTCAGACTGTCGAAAAACTTTTTTTGCATAATCGCGAAGGGTTCGGGGAAGAAGGTTCCCCGAATGTAATCGGCAGACTTAATCGCATTTTGGCTTCCGAAAGTGCCGATTTTAGGGGGCTCACAGGCCCTTTGCACGCAAAATCGGTGCTTTGTTCCTTGTAAAAAACACACCTCAAAGTGCTGAAGGACGTTAGTCCGCCTTTGAGGTCGCGTGTCGATAATACTTTATTGACACGCTCAGACTTTGCACAGTAAAGTCTTTTTTTGTGTCCTACCGTAAATATCACGTTTTTCGTGAAATTCCAAATTCACGACACGGTGAACTGATATTAATATTATTTTGAGTTTCAATGACAAATTCTTCTCTTAATCTTTCCACTGTTTTACACTCCCGGAGCATAAAAACACATCCTTATCATAGGTTTATGTGCCACTATTTTATCATAAAAAGTGTATACCATGTCATTGCACTATTTGTATGCTATGTTACTGCACTGTACATCCATATCCGCCCGAAACTCGGTTCGATGCCCATCTACCCCCCCTAAGGCTCCCCTGTGCAAGGGGAGCTGTCACCGAAGGTGACTGAGGGGTTGTCATTTCTTTATTAAAATTCCCCCGTAGGTACCTGCGCCCCATTGGTACAATAATTGATGCGTAGCATTATTCAATTATATCTGCATTAACACCAACGCATATTTTTAATGCCACTCCGTAGGGGCGACCATTGGTCGCCCGTTTCCATACAATATTTATCGAAGATAACATCATTTTGTGTCAATGTAGGGGCGACCATTGGTCGCCCGTTTTCCGTATTTCTCCCTTTGCAGGAACCGCCCCTACCTACCAATTTAATGAAGCATTTACTTCGCTTCATATAAGTTTGCTTTTCACTTCTTTGTAGCGGTATAAATAAAAATTTACCATTTGGGGACTTCTCGCTGAGGCTCGGTCACGCCTCGGCTCTGACAATCCGCAGGATTGTCATTCACTACCTCGTCGTCGCTACGCTACCCCAAATGATAAATTTTCAATGTAGGGGCGGATTCCATATCCGCCCGTTTGACGATATATTCGCTACGCAAATGCGATATAACCTCACTTTGTTCGGTTGCGATATATTTTCATTAAAATGAAAATGCGATATGATATAAATTCTTCCACGCCCTGCAGGGCATATCGCGTGAAAGGCACATATCGCTCCCTAAGGGTATATCGCACCGCATTTGCCAAAGGCAACTTCGTTTGCACACAGTGCAACATCACTTGCTTGCAACATCGTTTATCGAAGACAACCTCATTTTGCGCCATATACGAAGTTAAACATAAGTTCAGTAGTTTGGTGAAGTATTGCACGTTGTGCAATGTGAAGTTGTTTCAATGAAACAGTGAAGTTTTTGCTTCGCAAAAGTGAAGTTGCTGAGCTATCCGAAGCGTAAGCGAGGCGAATAGCTCGTATGCGAAAACTGTCTGTGATTGACAAGCCATCGGCGATGTCAGAGCAGGTACAGTTGACCGCTAAGTTTGTATTTCACTGCACCGCAGGTGCAACTTCACTACGCAGTAACTTCACTGCCAAAGGCAAACTTAGTTGGAACAAAAAGAAAAGACATTGCAATTTGCAATGTCTTTCT
>CAZNIC010000060.1:0-8919 GCA_964572985.1 uncultured Oscillospiraceae bacterium | reverse complement strand
AGGAGTTTTGATACAAAATGAGAAAATTGATTTGCTGTTTATTAGTTTCGGTTTTCCTTACAGGAATTATAAGCGGATGTGCGAGGATGTGAACGGGTATAATATTATGTCGAGAGTGTCGGCAAATGTAGAGTATCTGGATGTGACGGTCCCCGGCAAGTACCCTGTAGTCTTCTATGTGACAGATTTTGCAGGAAATCGAACAGAGATTGAAGATGTTGTAGAGGTGACACGATGAAGTCTGATTACAATGTATACTGGAATTCACAAAGCAAGGATGCAGGCGAATCCATGCCTGTGGGTGGTTTTGATGTGGGCTGTAATGTATGGGTGGAAGAAGACGAGCTTTTCATCTATATGGCACAAAGCGGTGCCTTTGACGAAAGCGGACGAATGCTTAAAGCAGGACGCATACGGATAGCCTTTGAAACAAAGGTTTTTGAAGAAGGGTTTTCACAAGAGCTGAAGCTAAATGAAGGGTATATTGAAATTACAGGGACAAACCGTGCAAAAATTTGTGTATGGGTTGACATGTATAAATCCTGTATTCATGCGGATATTGAAACTAAGCTTGAGCAGAAAATAAGTTGCACTTATGAATCCTGGCGTGGCGAAACAAGTAGTTATGAAAACAAAGATGTTGTTGAATGTGCAGATGGTGAGATTGTGTTCTGTCACAGAAATAAAAGTACGCCTTTGTTTGACGAGCGGATAGGTGAGCAAGGACTGGAGTACATACAGGAGTACTTCCCGAATGTTGAACGAAACCGCACTACTGGTGGTGTACTTTTTGCTGATGATATGAATTGCAAAGAAAGCACTACAGGGAAATATATAAACAACTCCTTTGACGGATATGTTTTAGAAAGCCGTGAAAAAAGAGCAAAGCACCATATTTGCATTTGCCTTTTAACAAAGCAGACCGATACATTGGATGAATGGAAGAGAGCCCTTAAACAGCTAAAAGAAAAATGCATCACGGATAATGATGCATGGGACAACACAAAAAAGTGGTGGGCACAGTATTGGGACAGGAGCCATGTGTTTATTGAGGGTAGTGGCATTGATTGGCAGGTGGGAAGGAACTATCAGCTTTTCAGATACATGCTTGCATCCAATGCATACGGTGAATTCCCTACAAAATTCAACGGCGGACTTTTTACTGTTGATTCATCCTTGTGGCACGATAACCACAAAGGAGGCGGCAGTCCTGATGAAAGGGACTGGGGCGGAATAATGTTTACTGCCCAGAACCAAAGGCTTGTTTACTGGCCAATGATAAAAAACGGCGACTTTGATATGATGAAGACGCAGTTTGACTTTTACAAAAGGCTTGTTGAACCTATGAAAAGAAGAACAAAGCATTTCTTTAACCTTGATGATTGCGCCTGTTACTGTGAGCAGATTGATGCAAATGGGTTGTCGGGATACTACGGCAAATACGGCTTGGACTATCCACTTCAGGTAAGATATCATCATGTGGAGGCGCTGGAATTTGCATATATGATGCTCAAATACCACAAAGCTTCAAAACGTGATATTGGTGAATATGTTCCCTTTATTCTCAGCGTACTCAACTATTATGACAAATACTATGCAAAGCTTGATGAAAACGGAAAGAGAATAATATTCCCGTCAACAGCTATGGAAACCTATCACGGTGAGGACAATATAAACATATGGGGCAGAGCAGGCGCCGAGGCGGCAAATTATAACGAAAACGATGTGGCACTTACCAACCCTGCAGATTTAATTTCGGCAATAGATAACAGCATTAATGAGCTTCTGGAAACTGACTATTTAACAAGTGACGAAAGAGCACGCCTGATAAAGCTTCAAAGCGAATTGCCTCCTATACCAAAAGAGATAAAGCGAGGTAAAGAGGTTGTTGCCCCTTGTGAAAAACCGAAAAAATATGTAAAAGTGAACTGTGAAATACCACAGCTTAACACTGTTTATCCGTATAACACTTATGGAATAAACAAACCTGAAACCCTGCCTCTTGCCATAGATACTTACTACAATGCATGGGACGAAGAAGACCAGAAACTCCACATAAGCTGGCATCCTAACGGTATTTATGCGGCAAGGGTTGGACTTATCGATGAGGCGAAGAAGTATATGTATCTGAAGCTTGGCGATTCAGGAAGAAGATTTCCCGCGTTCTGGGGCCCCGGGCATGATTTTACCCCTGACCATAACTGGGGCGGAAGCGGCATGATAGGCGTTCAGGAAATGCTGATGCAATGTTTGGATAATAAAATTTATCTGCTTCCTTGTTGGGACAGGGAAACGGATGTTGATTTTAAATTATGGGCTGATGACTTAACTGTTGTTGAATGCAGCTACATAAAAGGAAAGCTTACATATACCATAACCCCTGAAGCAAGAAGAAAAGATGTTATAGTGTGCTGTTAACAAATTGAACCCTCTATTCAATAGAGGGTTCATTGTATTATTTATTAAGTTCAAATACAAAAAGAAACGGTGATTTTGATACAAATCGCCGTTTTTTTGTACTATTCACTTTTCAATCTTCTCTCCTCGCTCTTCTCTGAAAAATCACCGTTTCCAGATAATAAATATAAGAGAAGAGAGAAGAGAAAAGGTAATTTTGCTGTGCAAAATATTGATATTGACAGCACTTTGTGATAAACTGAAACAGAGGTGAGATAAATGGAAAGTCCACTTTTAAATCTTGCGGAAGAAATAAAGCGTATGCTCATCGCCTCAATAAACACCGCTAAAAATAATCAATAGCATTCGGCACCGTCAATTAGGCGGTGCTTTATTTTGAAAATATAATCGTTGTTTCTGAACTCCCTTTTTAAAAATAGAAGCCGAAAATTTTGCACCCCATAAGGTTTTTGTATCAATTTGTGCAGGCGAGTGCAAATTCGATACGGTAATTGATACAATTTGTACCATTACCGTATCGTTTTTTTATGCCGTAAAAAGTTTGTTGTTAAACATATAGATAACAATGGATACAACAGTGTGCTTTTTATTTTATCAAAAACCGTAATATGATTGAAATTTTATTGAATATATGCTATAATAAAGAAAATATTTTTGTGTGAGAAAAATTTTTATTGATTTGAGGGGCAAAATGAAAAATATATCAAAACTTGCAATGCTCTGTGAAGAGGACGGAGTAAAATTAAAGGATGACGTTGAGCGTATGCTGAAAATGGCAGAAGCTTTGGATGAGCTTGAGGTTGAAGAAGTAATAAATAATGGCGAGTCTCATCTCAGGGGAGATGTTATAGAGAAATCATTTGAAAGAGATGAAATGCTAAAGAATGCACCTTCTGAAAAAGAAGGATATATTGTTGTGCCGAAGGTGATGAGCATATGAAAATTTTCGAAGCTGAAAAGCTGATTAGTGAAAATAAAATTTCACCTGTTGAGCTGGCAAAGAGTGTGCTTGATGCTATAGAAACGAAAAACAAAGAAATCAATGCTTTTATAACAGTTGATGACGTGATGGGTAATGCACAAAAGCTTGGTGATAACACTTTGAATTCTCCTTTGTGGGGAATTCCTGTTGCAATAAAGGATAATATTTGTACAAAAGATTTGTTGACAACGGCAGGCAGCAAAATGCTATCTGAATTTGTGCCGCCGTATGATGCTACCGCTGTTGAAAGATTGAAATCCTGCGGAAGCGTAATAGTAGGGAAAACAAATCTTGACCAGTTCGGCATGGGCTCAGAATGCACTAACAGCTACTTTGGAAAAACCCGCAACCCCATAAACCGAATGTTTGTTTCGGGAGGCTCGTCGGGCGGAAGTGCGGCAGCCGTTAAGGCAGGCATGGCTCTAGGCGCGTTAGGTACGGATACAGGCGGAAGCATACGTCTTCCGGCGGCATTTTGCGGATTATATGGGTTAAAACCCACGTATTCATTGGTTTCAAGGTACGGACTTATAGCATTTGCATCAAGTCTTGACTGCATAGGTACATTGTGCCTTAGCGCTAAAGATACGGCAATTATGCTTGACAGTATACAGGGATTTGACAAAAAAGATGCAACAAGTAAAAATGTAAAGGGTGAGTATTATAATCGCCTTACGAGTGATATTAAAGGGCTTAAAATAGGCGTGCCGAAAGAGTTTTTTGAAAACACGGAAACAAGCGTGAAAGAAGCTGTGAGTAAAGCTTTAAAAAACTATGAAAGTTTGGGTGCAAAAGTAGAGGAATGTTCACTTAAGTCGCTTAAGTATGCGCTTGGTGCATATTATGTTATCTCATCCGCCGAGGCATCAAGCAATCTGGCGCGTTTCGATGGCGTGAGGTTTACAAAAAGATGCGAAGAGTATAGTTCGTTAGAAGAAATGTACATAAAAACAAGAAGCGAAAATTTTGGCGATGAGGTAAAAAGACGTATAATGCTGGGTACGTTTGTTTTATCTGAGGCTTACTATGACCGATATTACCTTAAAGCAAAAAAAGCGCAGAGCATTATCAAAGGTGAATTTGATAATTTGTTTGAAAAGCATGACGCACTTCTGACCCCTGTCAGCAGTGTGCCTGTTTGGAGAAAAGGGGAGATAGAAGAAAAATCCGTGTACATGAATGATATATGCACGGCATCCGTCTCGCTTGCGGGACTGCCTGCAATGAGCATACCATGCGGAAAAGACTGTAACAGCATGCCTGTAGGGATGCAGCTTATCGGTAAAAGCTTTGATGAGCAAACACTTCTAAATATGGCTTGGGCATATGAGGAGGGAGGATTTTATGATAGAATTTGAAACCGTTATAGGTCTTGAAGTGCACGCAGAGCTTTCGACAAAGACAAAGGCTTTTTGCTCGTGTGAAGTCAGCTACGGAAAAGACGCAAACACATGTTGTTGTCCTGTGTGTATGGGGTTGCCCGGAGCTTTGCCGTATCTGAACAGACAAATGGTTGATTATTGCGTAAAATTAGGTATTGCAACAAATTGTGAAATCCAAGCGGTGTCAAATCATGCCAGAAAAAACTATTTTTATCCGGACTTGCCGAAAGGCTATCAAATAACGCAGGGAGACTTTCCGTTATGTAAAAACGGATTTGTTGATATAGGCGAAAAAAGAATCCGCATAAACAGAATACATATTGAAGAAGATGCGGGAAAACTTATACACTTAAAAGACGACACCTATATAGATTACAACCGTGCGGGCGTGCCGCTTGTGGAGATTGTGACTGAGCCTGATATACGAAACAGCGAAGAAGCAAGACTTTTTCTGGAAAAGATACGTGAAATACTCATCTATCTTGATATATCCCATTGCAGGATGCAGGAAGGCAATTTAAGATGCGATGTAAATGTTTCTGTACGGAAAAATGGTGCCGATGAATACGGCGAAAGATGTGAAATGAAAAACATCAACTCGTTTTCGGGTACGGTGCGTTGCATTGAGTACGAGGAAAAACGCCAGAAGGATATTCTGAAAAACGGAGGAACCGTAAAGAGGGAGACAAGGCGCTGGATTGACGAGGACGGCAGAAGCGAAATCATGCGCGATAAGGAAACTGAAGCGGACTACAGGTATTTTACAGACCCTGACCTGCCGAATATTATTATTGATGCTTGCGAATATGAGAGAATTAAGAAAAATATGCCTGAACTGCCCGATGCAAAAAGGAAAAGGTATACGCATGAATATGCTCTTACGGAGTACGAATGTAATGAAATTATGAAAAATAAATCATTTACGGAGTTACTTGATGAAGCCGTCAGACACGGCGCAACGCCAAAAAAAGCATATAATCACCTTGTAAGCGATATTGCAAGAATAATTAATACTACAGGGCGGGGGATACCGTTTTCGGGAAAAGACCTTGCTGAGCTGATTTGTTTGATTGAAAAAGGAGAGATTTCGTCAACGGCAGGAAAAACCGTTTTGGAGGCTATGTTTTCTGAAAAGAAGCCCCCTTGTGAAATTGTAAGGGAAAAAGGCTTGATGCAGATTGACGGGGATGCTGAAATAAAAAAGATTGTGTTAACTGTTTTGGAAAACAACCCAAAGAGTATTGCCGACTACAAAAAAGGAAAGACAAATGCGCTGGGATTTTTGGTGGGGCAGTGTATGAGGTTGTCTGAAAACAGAGCAAATCCTAAAATTGTGACAGAAGTTTTGAAAAAGGAGCTGGATAAATGATAAGAGTGATGTTTGTTTGCCACGGCAATATTTGTCGCAGTACAATGGCAGAAATTTTGTTTCGCGATATGGTTGATAAAAAAGGAATCGGTGACAATTTCATCGTTGCATCAAGTGCCACCAGCCGTGAAGAGATAGGAAACGGCGTGCATTACGGAACAAGAGGGGTGCTTGACAGATTTGGCATTGATTATTCAAAAAAACGTGCGGTTCAGCTGGCAAAATCCGATTTGGATAAGTACGATTATTTTATCGGTATGGATGATGCAAATGTACGTAACATGATAAAAATTTTAGGTGACGGAGAAAAGGTTTTTAAATTTTTGGATTTTGCAGGCGAGAACCGTAGTATTGCAGACCCTTGGTATACTGGCGATTTTGAAGAAACATATCGCGATGTAATAAAAGGGTGCAAAGGGTTTTTGATTTACCTCGGAAAGGAAGAAAAAATATGAGTAAAGGATATTCACTTGACAGTGTTGATTACGCAATTTTGAAATGCCTTAAGGAAAATGCGAGAATGACATCGTCGGAGATTGGTAAAAAGATTAATCTTTCGGTTTCAGCTGTTATCGAGAGAATAAAAAAGCTTGAGAAAAATGAAGTTATACAGGGTTATACGGTGGCAATTAACCAGGAAAAAATGGGAAACGGGCTTGTGGCTGTTATGGAGGTAAGCCTTGAACACCCCAAATATTATGAAGAATTTGCCGAAATGGTGCGAAATAATGACAATATCCAGTCCTGTTATTACAGAACGGGTGAGTTTGACTTTATACTTAATATATACACAGATTCGGCTGACAGTCTGGAAAAAATACATCGCAATGTGATGAATATGACGGGTATTCAGGCAACAAAAACACATTTTGTTTTAAAAGTTGTGAAAAATGATTTGACGGTTATTCCAAAAGAACTTATATAGGTAGAGATTAAAATTATCTAAAAATTTAAATTTTTTTGTGAACTTTTTGTTGATATTTTATAAAAACGGTGTTATTATATTATTACAAATTTTATGCCATGAAGGCATAGGGAGGAGAAAATTATGAACAAATTATTCAAGTCCGCAGTTTCTTTTGTAATTGCAATTGCTATGGTACTTTCTGTTGTAGCAATGGTACCGGTTAATGTGGTTACAGCTGAAGCGGCAGAAGACAAGGGTGCTGTTATGCCTACATACGAAGGCACAATCAAAGCACTCGAAGCAGCAAACGACTATTACCAGTCAACAGTTAAGTACAACCAGGTAGAGTATGGTATTCCCAACTATTTCTGGGCTAAGGCTGCTTACATGACAGGTAACATGGAAGCTTATTACGCTACAGGTATTGAAGCATACCGCAAGTATGCTACAGACTGGGCAAATTCTTGTAGTTGGAGCAGTGCTCCCAACACAAACAAGAACGAATGGAAATGGGGTTACGACCAGAGCTTTAACAGTAGCCACGTTCTTTTCGGTGACTTCCAGATTTGTTTCCAGTCTTATATCGATTTGTACAATATCGAAAAGAATGAAAGCAAGGGTACTTATCAGGAAGATAAGAAGATAGCAAGAGCTATTGAAGTTATGAGCGAAGAAGTATCCAGAAGCAATGACGACTTCTGGTGGTGGGCAGACTCATTGTACATGGTAATGCCCGTTATGACAAAGCTCTATCAGGTAACTCAGGACGAAAAGTACCTTGACGGTCTCTACAGATTCTGGAGATATGCTAAGGAACTTATGTACGATGGCCCCGGCGGTATCCCCACAAGTGCTGCAGGCTACACAACAAGTGCTAAGCTTACAAACGGTGCTAACTACTCCGATCCTAACAACTATTCATACCTGTTCTTCCGTGATGCAGGTTATGTATATCCCTTAAAGCCTAACCCCGGTCATGAATCTGAAAAGAACTTCTGGGCTCGTGGTGACGGTTGGGTATTCGCAGGTCTTGCAAAGGTATTGCAGGATATGCCCGATGACTATGAACACTATGATGAATTCCTTAAGACATACCTTGAAATGGCTCCTGCAATCAAGAATTGCATGAGAACAGACGAAAACGGTTACGGTTTCTGGACACAGAGTATGCTTCAGGGTTACCCCACAAGCGGTACTAACCCCAACGGTTACGAAACAAGTGGTACTGCATTCTTTACATACGGTTTAGCTTGGGGTATCAATTCGGGTCTTCTTCCCAAGGATGAGTACCTTGAAACAGCAGTTCGTGCATGGAACTATCTTGAAAATGTAGCTCTTCAGGACGATGGTATGGTTGGTTATGTTCAGTACATCGGTTCTAATGCTACAAAGGCTATGGGTCCCAGAGATAACCAGAACTTCGGTACAGGTGCGTTCCTTCTTGCTGCTGCTGAAATGAGCAGACTTGTAGGTCACACACAGCAGGGTGATAACTATCCCTATCTTCAGAAGAAGATGCAGACATATCTTGCACTTAGAGTGAACACACCTCACTACTACAAGGACGGCAAGATTGGTCACATCGATGAATCTGAACACAGCGTTGAAGTTTACCTTAAGCTCGACGACAACGGCAACAGAACAAGTATGATTCCCGCTCGTCTTGTTGTTGAATCCTTCGGCGGTAGCGTTGAATGGAATGAAGCAGCAAGAACAGTTACAGCTAAACTTGGCGACAGAACAGTTGTATTTACAGTAGGCAGCAACGTAATCAAGGTTAACGGCGTTGATACACTTGCTCCCACAGCAACAGAAATCACAGGTGGCAGAACATTCGTTCCTCTCCGTGCTCTTGCTGAAT
>CAZNIC010000059.1:0-9264 GCA_964572985.1 uncultured Oscillospiraceae bacterium | reverse complement strand
GGCTATTTTCTTTTCGTCCGTTTGTCCATCCAGATTGTAAAGGTCAATATATACCTGGAAACAGGTTTCGTTGTCGGCGTGATATACGTTGCCGTTATTCCAGCTTGCGGAATCAGTGCTCCTATGCCCCTGCCAAACATTTTGGTTTGCCCATGTGGTGGCATAGTCGCGGTATTTTTCAATACCTGTCAGGTAGTATGCGTCCATACAGCCTATGTAGTAGGTTGCGGTATCCCATTCGTATCCGGGCGTCCAGGTGTGAGTAGCTATCCAATAATCGTTAACCTTTTTTACGTAGTCTACAAGCTCATCGTATGTAAACTCGCCCTCTTCGGCAAACACTGCCGTAGGGGTTAATGACAAAAGCATACATAAGATAAGTAATGTTGATAAAATTTTTTTCATGTATTTTCCTCCTTTTTTACCATTTGGGGACTGTCCCCAGGTGGTAAAAATTTACCAAAAGGGGTCTGTCCCCAAATGGTAAATTTTTATGTTATATAAAATCCATATCATCTAACAATCTTGAGAAAGATTCAAGAAATTTTTTTGTTTCCGGATTGGTGAGGAGAATTTCACCGACTTTTTCAACAGCTTTTACAAATTTCGGCTCAAAATCCTCCACATACAGTGCAGAGAGTGGACACATGCCATTGGCGCGGGGGTCAACAATAACCTCCGGCTCGCCGTCTTTTGCTATGTATGGCGTTAGCGGGAAAATCCTGCAGGAGAGCGGACGCAAATTTCTGTCGCACATTCCGTCGCAGGAAAAAAGCGGAGCAAACTTATCCGTATCGTATTCAAAATCGGTCTCAGAAATGCTTGCCCATTCGGGGATGTTTTCGTACATTTCTTCCTCAGAAGGGAAAAGGTACATTCCGTCGCCGTCTTTGTCGCCCTCACAGCATGCCTTATTGCAGGCTCTGCCACAGTCGCCCTTTAATGGTGTGAGGTCGCCTAAAACAGAGTAGATTGAATTGTAAAAATTTTTCATGATGTTACCTTTCTCGTTTGCCGTAGGCAAATATATCGCAAATCCCGTAGGGATTTATATCGCGTGCATAAGCACATATCGCGTTGCCGCAAGGCAATATATCGCAGAAGTGCGTGCACTTCTATAATTCGTATGGCGTTGTCTGGTATACAAAATAGTTGAGCCAGTTGGAAAAGAGCAGGTCGTTGTGACTTCTCCACGTAACGAGGGGTGTGTTTTCGGGGTTGTCTTGAGGATAATAATTCTTGGGGAGAGGCACGTTGTCAAGTCCCTTTGCCATGTCGCGCTTGTATTCCTTATCAAGTGTATCAAACTCATACTCACTGTGACCGGTTACAAAGACCTTGGAGTCGTCCTCGCTCTTTACAAGGTAAACACCAGCCTCGTCACTTACGGAGAGTATGTTAAGGTCAGCGTGCTTTTCAATATCTGACTGCATTACGGTTGTATGACGGGAATGAGGTGCACGGAACACCTGGTCGAACCCGCGCATAAGTCTGGATGCGGGATAAAGATTTTTGTGCTCAAATATGCCAAAAACTTTTTCGGGTAAAACAACCTTGTTAATGCCATAAAAATAATACAGCGCAGCCTGTGCCGCCCAGCAGATAAACATACTGCTTGTGACGTTGGTTTTTGACCACTCAAAAATTTCGCAAAGCTCGCTCCAGTAGTCCACATCTTCAAAGGGTATCATTTCTACCGGTGCACCTGTTACAATCATAGCATCGTAACGGTTGTGCTTAATTTCGTTAAAGGTTGTGTAAAATGTTTTAAGATGCTCTTCGGATGTGTTTTTGGATTCGTGGGAATCCATGCGTATAAAAATAGGCTCAATCTGTAAGGGGGTGTTAGAAAGCGCACGAAGCAGCTGAGTTTCAGTTGCGATTTTTGTGGGCATGATGTTCACAATCACAATTTTAAGAGGACGAATGTCCTGACTAAGTGCTCTTGTTTCTGTCATAACAAATATATTTTCGCTTTGAAGCGTTTTTGTTGCAGGTAAATCATTGGGTATTTTAATAGGCATAAAATCAGTCCTTTCTTTAGTTACAATTATATCCGAAACGGTGGGTTTAGTCAATAATATGTGGTTGACGGAATGTATTTTTCGATATAAAATATATGTATCAAATTTTGGAGAAATGTGTATGAAAAAACTTGCATATTTTAAAATAAAAGAAGACATGACACCTCGTGACGCGTCCGATATTTTAGCCATGGCAAAAAAAGCAGGCTATGACGATGTGCTCGTGTATCATCACGAAAACGCCGACATCACAAAAGCCAAGTATAAAGAACAGCTTTTGTCGGTTTTCCGTGCGGCATACCGTCACAAGGTTGGGTTATACATTGCCGATGACCGCTACGACTTTTCGGGCACAGGCTTTGGCCAGCTCTCGTCCGTTAAAAGCTTGTGGCAGAAGATTATGGTGGTAAAAAACAAGGACCAGGTTTTGGAAGGAGAGGAAATCCTCTGCGAGGATGAGGGAGAATGTGTTGTTGTAACTCTTCCCGAAGAAATTGACAAATTCCCCTACGGACACATGCCCGACCTTACAAATCCCCAATGTGCCCGTCTTATTATTGAAAGCGTGTACAAGCCTCTTATTAATGAATACAAAAAGTTTGCAGGCTACGAGTTCAAGGGCTTTTTGTGCAATCATCCTATTGACGATGTGACGGAGTATGAGGGTGCTCCTTACTGTAAGGAAACCTTGGATAAATTTATGAAAAGCACACTTGACTGCGGAGACTTGTTTGCAGTGGCAGAAATGGAAGAGAGTGCCGCAGGCGGCTGGGGTGAATATCTGGAGGAACACAGTATTGACGAAAGCTTTGCGATGCCTCTTAAAAAATTTTGCGATGAAAACGGACTGGAATTTGCCTTGGTGTCGGGCTCGGATAGTGTAGCCAAAACATTCGGAAAAGAAAACGCATCTATTTACCTTAACCCGTTTGAAGATGAGTGTTATCATCCCGAAGTTCATGACGGTGAAGGTGCCCTTTGGGCATATAAATATAAGTCTGAACCTGTTATAAAAATAATGCCCAATATGGAAAAATTCCGCAACATCGGCAAAATTTTTGAGGAATATCCCGACTGTGAATGTGTACACATCGGTCGCATTTACCAATGTGACAATGTACTTGTAAATACGGACAAGGATTGCTATATTATCGAAAATTCCAACATGAAATACAGCGTTTCGCTTAGCTTTTTGCTTGAGGGTGACTGGTGTGTGTATGACTGGGAAAAGGACGAGCTGTATGACTTTGAACCTAAAGCCACTTACACGTTCCTACCCTGCGGATTTATGTGCATAGTGAGGAAGACGGACTCGATGTACACCGATAAGCTCCCTGTCAGAGTAGGAAGCGTTGTAACATGGGATTATGAAGAAAAACAAACTCTCGAGTTTGAAAAGCGTGACAATAAATACGCCTTTTATTTGCCCGATGATAGTCTTTCGGATAAAGCTGTTATGATACAGGGTGAGGCTGAGTGCATGAGGGTAAAGCTTGGTGCAATGGAGCATTATCTCACCGAAAAACCGTATATTATGCCGCTTTTTGACTTCCAGCGAGATGCAGGCTGTCTTGTAGAGCCAATAGACGGCAACGTGGACAAAATAGTGATAATACAAAAGCAGACGGATTAATCCGCCTGCTTTTCTGTTATCAATTCGCCCTCGGAAAGGGTAATTATTTTGTCGCAATAATCAAAAACACGCTTACGGTGAGTTATGATAATCACCGTTGTGTCTTTTTTCTTCTTCAAGGCATCGAGAATTTTGATTTCGGTATCCTCGTCAAGGGCACTTGTTGCCTCGTCAAGCAAAAGAACGGGAGGTTTTCTGACAAGTGCACGGGCAATGGCGATACGCTGTATCTGTCCTTCGGAAAGACCTGCGCCTTTTTCGCCGAGCTGTGTATCCAACCCGTCAGGAAGTGCAAATGCAAAATCAAGCTGTGCCATTTTCGCCGCCTTTTTGACATCGTCCTCCGATGCGTCGGAGTAGAATGCTATATTATCGGCAATTGAGCCCGAAATCAAAAGGTTGCCCTGCGGCACGTACCCGAAAAGAACACGCGTTGCGGCATTGATATCGGTATTATCTTTGCCTTTTAAATATATACTGCCGCACTCGGGTTCAACAAGGCTGAGCAAAAGTCGTATAATTGTACTTTTGCCTGCGCCCGAAATACCGCTGAGAGCCACAAACTCGCCTTTCCTGATTTCCATGGAGGCGCTGTTTAATACGCAGTCTCCGCCATAGGAGAAGGTTACGTTGTCAAACATAATTGCATCAAAATCCGGTGCTTTTTTCAAAGGCTTTTCGCCTTTTTCAAAGTCGTTATGTAATTCTTCAATTTCGAGAATACGTTCCGCAGAGGCTATCATGTTCTGATAATTTACAAGCAGTGAACCCATGGACTTGAAGGGGGTTTGCACCTGGTTCACAAGCTGAATCATTGCCGTAAAATCACCAAAGGAAAGCATGCTTGTGCTAAGTCGGAACGCACCCCACAAAATTGAAAAAGCATAACCGCCTGTGAAAAGAACTATCATGCTTACATTTGCAACAATGCTCCACATATTGCGTTTTATGCGAAGAGCAAGTGTTTCTTTCTGCATCTCATGGAGCGTCCTCATAGAGCTTTTTTCGTTGCCGAATGCTTTGATAACCGTCATATTCTGCACGTTTTCGAGCATATAGCTCATGGTGTTGCCTTCGCTTTTCTGTACCTCTTTGTGGAAAAACTTCATTTTTTTGCTGTAAAGCCTGCCAAAGATAATAAGTATCGGCGAAACAACACACAAAATGAGTGCAAACTGATAGTCGATTGTGAAAAGCACGCCCAAAGCAAGTGCAACTTTGGTTATAAGCATAATGCCGTTGGGGAGTATGTGCATAACGCCCGATGCAATAACGGAAGCATCACTTCTGATGCGGTTAACAACCTCGCCTGAGTGGTAAAGACTTACCTCGCTCCATTTTTTGCCCATTACCGAGGAAAAAATATTCTCCCTCAGACGCATTTCAAGCTTGCCGCCAAAGGAAACATTCATACGGCTGTTGATTACACGGAGTATAATCTCTATTACGATAATCCCGCCGAGCTTTAAGCCTTCTGTAAGAAGACTTCCGGGCTGATTGTGAGCGGCAATGTCAATCACGTTGCGTGACAGAAGAGCAAAGCCTACCGTGCACACGCTGACAGCCATACTTGTAAGCATCAAAACCAAAAGAAGCGGCAACATGAATATTGAATTTGAAACTATCCATTTTAAGGGCTTTTTCATGTTAATGCCCCCTTTCAGTTCAGTTTTCTAAAAGATTTGATTTTTTGAGTGCGGCAACAAATGCCGTGATATCGTTTTTTGCGGTAGCTTCGTCCACATCGTATTCGGCAATCAGCTTTTTCAAAAGCTCGTCCTCTGTTGTGTTTTCTGAAAGCGCGTTCCACAAGAAAGCGCCGGTCTCATTAAGCGTCTGCATACCGCACACGTTCATAGAGTCGTCGGTACACACTATCATGTAGCTGCCCATAACTTTTTTTAATATAAAACCGTTTTTGATTTTCATAGTGGTTGTCCTTTCGTACATATTAATATAATTATACAGGAGAACAAGGCGTTTTTCAAGGGTATATTTATAGCGGGAATCAAAGCCCCGCTATAAACAGATACCCCAGCGCACAGAGCAGTACATAGTCTGTGCTGCCCTCCATGATAAGTACTGCGATAATCCCTAAAAGCAGCCAATCGTCTTTTTTAAAATTTGAAATATTGAGCCCGAATATATCCGAAACAGGCAAAGCGGATGTCTGCCGTGTCTCTTTGACGATTGGTGGGACAGGGCGGCTGTTTGATGAAAACGGGCTCATGCGGGTAACTTTCATACGTTCTCCTTTAAAACAGCTTCAAATCCTTGCCGATTTTGCCTATGGAAACAAGCTTTAAAACATTTATTGCACTGTCCATATACGGTGCACGTTTTTGTGATAAAAACGGTTTGAGTGCCAGAAGAAGACGGGTTCGGTCATCGTCTTTTGCTATTGAAGGCAAAAAGGATGTTAACCCCTTGCCTTCAATAGCTCCCCCAAAATATCCTGTGCCTGTTTGTTGTTGCCTATCATATTGGCGGCATCCTTAAGACCGTCGGGAATATTGCCACCGTCGGGCATTTTCCCCTCAGAAAGCATTTTTGCTGCATTTTGCCCCTCGGGAGTAGACAAAAAAGCCTGTGCCTGTGCAATACCTTTTTCTAAGGTTTCTTTGTCCATGTTTTTTAACATGCTGAAAATATCCATATTTCATCGTCCTTTCGTTATTATAGTATTCAACAGTCGCATTTGTTGACACAAGATAAAAATGGGTGTAAAATAATTGTGGTGATAATATGAGAGTATTAATTATATCCGATTCTCACGGAGATACAAAAAGGTTTGACAAGGCTATAGTTGCTTTTGAGCCCGATGCGATAGTTCATCTGGGAGATATTGAGCGGGATGTTGAATATTTACAGGATGTGTACCCGCATATACCTGTGCATGCGGTCGTAGGCAACAATGACCCTTGGGTAAGGCGCGAGGCTGAAAAGGTTGTTGAACTTGACGGGGTTAAAATTTTTATGACGCACGGGCATTTGTACGGTGTGTGGGATAAAGGGTTCAGAATAGCACAGCGTGCAGAGGCGCTGGGTTGCTCTGTTGCACTTTTCGGGCACAGCCACGTGCCGGTGGACCAAATCTACGGAAACGTGCGTGCGTTTAATCCGGGCAGTATATCCCGTCCGAGAGAGGGAGAGTACAGCGTAGGAATTATGGAAATAGAAAACGGAAAAGCGGATTTTGCGCTTTGTGACTGGATTTAGAGAGGGGTAAAAATTTATGCTTCTTGCGATTGACGTTGGTAATACAAATATTGTGCTGGGTGCTTTTGAAGGGGAAAAGATGGTCAAAAGCTTCCGCGTGGCGACAAGCTACGAAAAGTCCCGTGATGAATACGGCATGATGTTTTTGCAACTGCTTTTGTTTAACAACATCAAAACTGAGGATATTGAAGATGTAATTATTTCGTCAGTTGTGCCGCCTGTGATGTATTCATTAGAGAGAGCTGTTACAAAATATCTCGGCAAAAAACCGATTGTTGTTACAAACGAGCTCGATTTGGGGCTTAACATAAAATACGAAAATCCCCGCGAGGTTGGTGCTGACCGTCTTGTTAACGCGGTTGCGGTGCACGAAAAGTACAAGTGCGATGCAATTATTGTGGACTTTGGTACTGCAACAACTTTTTGTGCTCTTACAAGAACAGGCGACTACTTAGGTGGTGCAATCTGCCCGGGTGTAAAGATAAGCGTTGAGGCTCTTTTCTCAAAGACAAGTAAGCTCCCGCGTATTGAACTTACGCCCACAAAAACCGTTATCGGAAGAACGACTGTTTCCAGCATGCAGTCGGGTGTTATCCACGGCTATGTGGGACAGGTTGATTATATGGTCAAATTGATGCGTGAGGAAATGGGCACTCAGGCTAAGGTTATAGCAACGGGTGGACTCAGTGGTATGATAAGCGAGGAAAGTACCACTATAGACGTAATCGAACCTAACCTTACTTTGGATGGACTCAGGATTATCTATGACAGGCTGAAGGTGAAAGAGAATGAATGAAAAAGCAATATATACCCAAAAAGCACCTGTGGGAGGTAATGCCGGCGGCAGATTGCTTATGCTTTGCGGTATCGTTGTTGTTGTGATGGTTTTGCTTTTTGTGGTAAACGGATTGCCTTATTCGGGCATTCTTACCCTGGCGGTTTTTGCAGTGGCGGCGGTTTTGGTACATAAACTTCTTAATAAGACGGTTTTTGACATTACATATGCACTATATGAAGACAAACTTGTATTTTTGCGAAAATACGGCAAAATGGAGTGGGAAAACGAGGTTTTTCCTTTTGATGAAGCAAAGTTTTATGCTGATAAAATCGAACACAGAGGCAAAGTGTACCCATTTAGCCCCGATGCAAAATTAAAACAGCTTTTGAACATATAAAATTTGGATAAATCTGCAATTCGTACTTGTTTATTTGGATTTAATATGCTAAAATATACTTATAATATTATAATTTGAAAGGATGACACATTATGAAACTTTTTATTGACACAGCCAATGTTGCCGACATTAAGGCAGCTAACGACCTCGGCGTAATCTGCGGTGTTACAACTAACCCCTCTCTTATCGCTAAGGAAGGCAGAGACTTCAAGGAAGTTGTTACTGAAATCACTTCTATCGTTGATGGCCCCATCAGTGCGGAAGTTATCGCACTTGACCACGAAGGTATGGTAAGTGAAGCTAAGGAACTTGTTAAGATCCACAAGAACATCGTTATCAAGATTCCTATGACACTCGAAGGCTTAAAGGCAGTTAAGATTTTGTCCGCAGAAGGTATCAAGACAAACGTTACTCTTATCTTCAACTCCACACAGGCTCTTCTTGCAGCTCGTGCAGGTGCTACATACGTTTCCCCCTTCCTCGGTCGTCTTGATGACATCGGTATGAACGGTATGAACCTTATCGAAGAAATCGTTGATATCTTTGATACACACGGTATCGAAACAGAAATTATCGCAGCTAGTGTTCGTCATCCTGTTCACGTTATCGAAGCAGCTCGTCTCGGTGCTCACATCGCTACAATTCCTTACAACGTAATCGTTCAGATGACAAAGCATCCTCTTACAGATGCAGGTATCGAACGTTTCCTTAAGGACTGGGAAGGCGTACCCAAGAAGTAATTTGAAATAGGAGATAATAAAAATGAGTATTTTGAATAAATTCAGCCTTGAAGGCAAGGTTGCTCTCGTTACAGGTGCTTCCTACGGTATCGGTTTTGCAATTGCATCAGGTCTTGCTGAAGCAGGCGCAAAGGTTGTTTTTAACGACATCAAGCAGGAACTCGTTGACAAGGGCTTGGCTGCTTATAAAGAAGCAGGCATCGATGCTAAGGGCTACGTTTGCGATGTAACTGACGAAGATCAGGTTAACGCTATGGTAGCTAAAATCGAAGAAGAAGTTGGCGTTATCGATATCCTCGTTAACAACGCAGGTATCATCAAGCGTATTCCCATGTGCGACATGACAGCTGCTGAATTCCGTCAGGTTATCGATGTTGACCTCAACGCTCCCTTCATCTGCGCTAAGGCAGTTATTCCTTCCATGATTAAGAAGGGTCACGGTAAGATTATCAACATCTGCTCCATGATGAGTG
>CAZNIC010000058.1:0-9273 GCA_964572985.1 uncultured Oscillospiraceae bacterium | reverse complement strand
CAGATATATTAAGGTTGAAGTATTGGAAGTAAACAACATTCAGGGCAATAACCAGTCTGCTCTTTGGGGTGGTAAGCCTCTTGAAGTTGCTATCTACGGTAAGCCCGAAGGCTGGACACCTGAATACTATGATCTTGACGCTCAGAGTGAAATCTTGGTAGGTTACGGTCAGAACAATATTGACTTCACACCCTACGGTCAGGAGCCTGTTATCGTAAACGACAGAACTCTCGTTCCTCTCCGTGCAATCTTTGAAGCTATGGGTGCAGAGGTAGTTTGGGATGACGCTACAAAGACAGTTACAGCAACCCGTGACGACGTTACAATTACTCTTACAATCGGTTCTGACCAGCTTTACGTTAACGGTGAAGCTGTTACAATCGATGTTCCTGCTCAGATTATAAATGACAGAACAATGATTCCCGTTCGTGCAATTGCCGAAAGCTTCGGTTGCGAGGTTAACTGGAATCAGAAGGCTAAGAGAGTAGCCATCACAGAAGAATAAAACATAAAAGAGGCGGATTTTCCGCCTCTTTTTGTTTTATTCTTCTGAACTAAGTTTGCCTTACGGCAAGTGAAGTTATCTTCGATAGTGAAGTTCACTGCGTGAGTGAAGTTGCACCTTACGGTGCAGTGGTAAACTTAACTTCACTTTTGCAAAGCAAAAACTTCACTGTGAGCAGAGCGAACAACTTCACTTTGAACTTTAGTTCAAAACTTCACATATTTTCTCTCGTTAATTAAGAGGCGGATTTCCCGCCTCTTTTTTTGTTTAATCCTCGGTAGTGCAGAGTGCAAAGTGCAGATGACATAATAGGGTTGAAATATCCTTAGTTATGTGATAAAATGAACGCATCAGTTTATTTAAGGAGTCATGATTATGAAAAAGTTCGGTTTTGGTTTAATGAGATTGCCCCTTACAAATCGTGAGGATCAGACAAGCATTGACATTGCACATGTTACGAAGATGGCTGATAAGTTCCTTGATTGCGGTTTTACATATTTTGATACTGCAGCCTGCTACCATAACGGAGCAAGTGAGGTGGCTTTTCGTGAGGCAGTGGCAAAGCGTTACCCCAGAGAAGCTTACTCCATTACAGACAAGCTTTCCTTATGGATGGTTCAGGAAAATAAGTTTGAAGAATTTTTCTCAGGTCAGCTTGAAAGGCTTGGTGTTGATTATTTAGACTATTATCTTTTGCATGCCGTTAACAAAAACGGCTACAAGGAAGCCGTAGATAAAGGCGCAATTGAGTTTATGAAAAAGCTCAAGGCAGAGGGACGAGTAAAGCACATAGGTTTTTCTTTTCATGACAGTGCGGCAGTACTTGATGATATCCTCTCAAAGGAACCCGAGATGGAAATTGTGCAGTTACAGCTCAATTACCTTGACTGGGAGGACGGTGGCGTACAGTCCCGCCTTTGCTACGAGGTAGCACAAAATCACAACAAGCCTGTGCTCGTTATGGAGCCTGTAAAGGGCGGTAGCTTGGCTAATGTACGAGGCGAAATCAGAAGAATGTTCAAGGATGCAGAGCCTGACATGAGCATTGCCTCCTGGGCTATCCGTTTTGCTGCAAGCCTTGATAGCGTTGTGACTGTTTTATCCGGTATGAGTAATGAAGAACAGGTTAACGACAACCTCAGTTATATGGAAAACTTTGTGCCTCTTACAGAGGATGAAACAAAAATGGTTATGAAGGCGGCTGATATGATAAGACGAGATGTTTTAATCCCCTGTACAGCGTGCCGTTACTGTGTACCCGAGTGTCCTATGGGTATTGAAATACCCGAGTATTTTAAGGCTTATAACATGATTAAAACAGATGGCAGAGACAAAGCCATTGAAGAATTCAAGAGTATTGCCGAAAAAGGCAGCAAGCCCTCAGACTGCGTAAAATGCGGTGCATGTGAGGCTGTCTGTCCGCAGAAAATATCAATCCGTGATTTCCTTTGTGATATAACAGAAGAGCTGGATAAATAATTAAAAAAGGTTTTTGCATTTTATTTGCAAAAACCTTTTTTGTGTGATATAATACGATTCAATGTGTTATGAAAGAAGATGTTAGAGTGGTAAAAAACCAAAAAGCGTTTACGTTATATCATGGCAAATTTGTTTTAAGACTTTTGATTTTTCTCGCGTCAATCGTGATTTATATATCCGCAGGTGATGTACTTAAATATGAAATACCTGCATTTTTGGTGTGGGCAATGTTTGCGATAGAGATGATTTTGAAGCTTTTTCCGTCAAGGTTTGAATCTATGGGCAGTCAAAAGCAGTTCAAAACAAACTTTGAGGCGGCAAAGGAAAACGTGCACGTAAAAATCGAACACCAAAAACGTGTCGCATTGATTGCACTGATGTGGCTTGTGCTTAACGGAGTAATCGTGCATTTTTATTTTAAGCACTTAATTGATGAAGGCATCATGATTATTGTCAGCTTGTTTTACTCGGTTTGTGACATGATTTGTGTGCTGTTCTTTTGTCCGTTCCAGCGTATTATGGAAAACAAGTGTTGTACAACCTGCAGAATACACAACTGGGACTATGTGATGATGTTTACCCCTCTTATTTTTGTGGGCAATGTGTTTGCAATCAGCCTTTTCTGTCTCGGGGCAATCATTTTTGTGAGGTGGGAATACACGGTTTGGAAACACCCCGAGCGGTTTTGTGAAGAAACAAATGCCAATCTTAAATGCGCAAATTGCAAAGAAATCAGATGCAGCCGAAAAGGCATGAAAAAAATGTAAAATTGTGAGGAACTGTAAAAAACGGTTCCTCTTTTTTTGTTGAAATATGTCGAAGCATATGTTATGATGTAACAAAGACATATGCGGAGGAAGATTATGAAAAAAGTTTATATTTTATATAATCCCAAGGCAGGCAAAGGCACGGGCGAGAGCGAGACAAAAAAGCTTGATTCTGTAATGAATGAATATGAGCTTGTGTATCAAGATATCACAAAAATTGAAAGCTATGCTGATTTTGTATCAAAAATAGAAAAAAACAGCATAATACTTGTGTCCGGCGGTGACGGAACCCTCAGCCGTTTTGCAACAGATATCAACAGTTTATCTTTCGATAATCCGGTTTTCTACTATGCCACAGGCTCCGGAAATGATTTTTTGAAAGACTTGGGTTACGTAAAGGGTGAAAAACCTTTTCCGATAAATGAATATATCACCTCGTTGCCCGTAATGAACGCAGGCGGGAAAGAGCTTGCCTTTGTCAACGGTGTTGGCGGAGGACTTGACGCATATGCGTGTGTTGAAGGCAACAAAGCTCATGCAAAGGGAAAAAAAGGCAACTATGTTCTCAGTGCAATCAAAGGCATTTTGTATGACTATAAGCCTATGAATGTCACAGTCTCAGTGGACGGGAAGGATTATAGTTTCAAAAATGTGTGGTTTGCATCTGCAATGCGAGGCAGGTATTTCGGCGGAGGTATAATGCTTGCACCAAGTCAGGACAGAACAACGAGCTCTCTCAGCGTTGTTGTGGTGCATAGGGTATCAAGACCCAGGCTTTTAACGATTATTCCCGGAGCATTCAAAGGTAAACATGTTAAATACACTCAATTTGTAACGGTTATACAGGGCAATGATATAAATGTTAAATTTGACCGTCCCGTGGCATTGCAGGTAGACGGCGAAACATTACCGGAAACCACAGACTTTGGCGTAATGCTGAAAAGTAAAGTGTTAAAATAAAAGGTTTATTGAAGAAAGAGCACGCATTGCGTGCTTTTTTCTTGAAAAAAAAACAATTTACCAAATGGGGACTGTCCCCAGGTGGTAAAAATTTACCATTTGGGGTCTGTCCCCATTTGGTAAATTTTTGAGGGGTTGAAAGGTGAGGGAAGTCGGTGTATAATTATAATGAGGTGTTTTTATGGTACGCAATATTATTAAAGATATTTTCATTTTCCGTAAGGCTGACGAGGCAACACGGGCTGATTTATCCATTGCTCAGGATTTAATTGATACACTAAATGCCAACAAAGCTATTTGCGTAGGTATGGCAGCGAACATGATTGGGTTTAATAAACGTATTATAACCTTTATGACGCCCTTTGGTGCGAGTGTTTTAATAAATCCGTACATAGTAAGCCATTCAAAGGAATATTATGAAACCGAAGAGGGTTGTTTGTCACTAATGGGCGTGCGGAAAACAAAGAGATATGAGAAGATAACCGTTGAATACTGCGACATGGCATTCAAAAAGCATACGGCAGAATTTACGGATTACACGGCGCAGATTATACAGCATGAGATTGACCATTGTGAGGGTGTTTTGATTTAGCGGTAGCTAAATCAAAAATATCGAGCAATCGCAGATTGCATATCGACTGGTTTTGGTATAAACTTGATGGCATATTCAAAAAGGAGAGAAAATATGAGTACAATAGTAATATACAAAACAAAATACGGCGCAACAAAAAAGTATGCCGATTGGATTGCAGAGGAATTGGGCTGCGAAGCGGTTGACGCAAAAAAGATAACGCTTGATGATATTATAAAGTATGACACCATCATTTACGGCGGCGGTTTGTATGCGGAAGTAATCAACGGTGTACATATGCTCACAAAAAATATGGATAAGTTAAAGGATAAAAAGATTGCAGTCTATACAACGGGTATTACCCCCACAGATTGCCGTGATTATTACGACAAAATGGTGATTGAAAAGAACTTTAAAGACGGTCTTCCCGAGAATGTAAGGGTATTTAATTACCTTGGCAAAATGGTTGTTGATGAGCTTAGCCTGGTTCACCGTACGGCACTTAAGACCCTTAAAAAGATTATGCAAGGCAAGGAAAACCCCACAGAGATGGAAAAGTTACTCGTTGAGCTTTGCGATGCTGACGGAGACTTTTGCGACAAAAAGGCAATATGTGAATTAATAGAATACGTGAGAGGATAAAATGATGAAAAAAGTTTTAGCTATATTAATTATATTATGTATGCTTTTATCTGCCATACCCGTGTTTGCATATAATGCAGAGCCGAGTGACCTCACGGGTGGACTGGACGGTTTGGAGATGGCAAAAAGAGTTGCCGAGGAAGGCATGGTGCTACTCGAAAATAACGGTGCATTACCTTTGCAAAAGGGTGAGAAGATAGCTGTTTTCGGTATTAACCAAATTGACTTTATCTACGGCGGTGGCGGGTCAGGTAACTTTAACAGTAAAAATGAAAAAGTTGACTACATAAGCCTTTACGATGCACTTAAGGCAAAGGAAGAAGCGGGAGAAATAGAGCTTTATGAGGATTTGTTAGCATCATATGAAAGCTACTATAACAACTACTGGTCAAATGACGGACGCACTTATGCCTACGGCACAAAGCAAGGTGCCGTAATCATGTATGCAGGAGAAATGGAAGTGACCCAAGCTCAGGTAACTGCTGCAGCAGAAAAGGCTGATACTGCTATTATCACTATCGGTCGCCCTGCAGGCGAGGACGGAGACCGAAGCAATTCGGCAGGTGACTTCAAGTTGAGTGCCAAAGAAAAAAGCATGATTGAATACGTTAAGGCGGCAGGCTTTGACAAGGTTATTGTTATTCTTAATGTAACAGGTGTTATAGAGTCCGACTGGCTGAGGGATGATGCTATTGACGCAGTTTTATACGTTTCACTCCCCGGCATGGTAGGCGGCAGCGCTATGGCAGATGTGCTTATGGGCGACAGTTACCCCTCGGGTAAATTGGTTGACACCTGGGCTGGCGAGTATACGGATTATCCGTCCTCTGCCAATTTCGGGAACTCGTCGTACACAAACTACAAGGAAGATATTTTTGTAGGCTACAGATACTTTGAAACTATTCCCAATGCAAGTGACAGTGTCAATTATCCTTTCGGCTACGGTTTAAGCTATGCAGATTTTGAAATTGCGGATGAAGAAGTAACTGTAACGGGCACAGGCAGAGAAAGAAAAGTAACTGTTACCGCTACGGTTACAAATAATGGCGAATATCCCGGCAAAGAGGTTGTGCAGGTGTACTATTCCGCGCCTGAGACAAATCTTACACAGCCCTCGCGTGAGCTCTGTGGATTTTATAAAACAAAAGAACTCAATACGGGCGAGAGCGAAACCGTTATAATAACATTTGCCTTTGACGATATGGCAAGCTACGACGATGTTGGCAAGACAGATTATGAAGCGGCGTATGTGTTGGAAGATGGCGAATATAAGTTTTATGTTGGTAACAGTGTAAGAGCACCCTTTGCAGACAGCTTCACTTTGGAAGAAGCAGAGCTTGTTGAACAATTGGAGCATCACTTAGTGCCCGATACAACAAAATTCAATGAGCGACTTACAAGTGACGGCAGTTACGAAGCAATTGAGCAAAAGGAAAACGCCCCCGTGTCGGAAGACCCCGAAGAAGACGTTGACGCAAGATATAAAGCGGTTTATACTGCGGAGGATGTAGCAGATAACGAAGATGCGTTCATCACCTTTAACGAGCTTGCAAAAGCATTTTGTGACGGTGACGAAAGCGCTGACGACACAAGATTGCTTGAAGCCTTTGTTGCACGTCTTACTGACGAAGAAGCGGTCAAGCTTACGGGCTGTACTTCGCCGGTATCGGGCAAAGGTCACAGAACAGGTATTGCAGGGATAGAAGCCTACGGCGTGCCCATTATTGGTACATCGAACGGCCCTGCAGGTATACAGTATAACGGCAGTCAGAGCACATGGGAAACAACCTCTACTTTTTACCCTTGTGCTACAATGCAGGCTTGTACATGGAACGAAGAGCTTATAGAACAATTGGGTGCGGCTATGGCGGACGAGGCAAGGTATTTTGGCATGAGCTTGTGGCAGGCACCGGGTATGAATATTCACCGTGACCCATTGTGCGGACGTAACTTTGAATATTTCTCCGAAGACCCATATATTACGGGTAAAATCGGCGCGGCAATAACAAAGGGCGTACAGTCAAGAAAGTTTGCATCGCAGTTAAAGCATTTTGCATTTAACAATCAGGAAAAGGGCAGATGGGGCAATGATAGCCGCATAAGCGAAAGAGCTATACGTGAAATTTACCTTAAGGGTTATGAAATCGCGATAAAGGAAAGTGACCCTTGGTCTGTAATGAGCTCCTACAACCGTATTAACGGCACACAGACCTCGGGCAGTTATCAGCTGCTTACCGAGATACTCCGCAACGAATGGGGCTATGAAGGCTTTGTAATGACAGACTTCAGAACACAAAACGTTTCTCATTCGCAGGAGATTTATGCAGGTAATGACCTCAAGGCTCCTGCAGATAGCCCCAGACCCGAGAACGTATACAGTGCCCTTGCATCGGGAAGTCTTGAGCGTTGGCAGGTAAATAGAAGCGCGGAAAGAGTTTTGAGATTTGTTTTGAAAACAGAGGATGCACAATTGCTTGCAAATGAAGATTTTGAATACAACGTTACGGTGAGCGTTAGCTCTGACAAGATGAGCGTTTCCGATACAAAAATCAAGCTTACGGATTCGATTACATGGGGCGAGCTTTTAAACTCTTTAACCGCAACCTACGGACAAAGCTATGTGCTTTTGGATGCAAAGGGCAATCCTGTTACAGCCGAGGATGTGAGCCTTGAGATTGGTATGAAAATCCTCGTTACCGCTGAGGATGGTGTAACGGAAAAGCTGTTTGAAATATCGGGCGAGAGCCTTGCGCTTAATAAGAACGTGAAAGCATCCCGCACAGAAAGCGGATATCCTGCTTCAAATGCTGTTGACGGAAGCTATAGCACCCGTTGGTCGGGATTTTCAAGTAATTATGTGTGGAACGACTGGATTGAGGTTGATTTAGGCGAGGATTATCACATCACAAGAGTTGACGTAAGCTACTATAAAGGTGATGAGAGAACATATTCTTACGAGGTGCGTGTTGCGCCCTCTTCATCAAATTATTGGTCAGACACAAATAAAAATCGTGATTTTGACGCTCAGGGCTATAGTCTGGTTGCGTCGGGAGATACGAATTATACAACACTTCATACTGATAATGTTAGCTCTTACGGCAGATTTGTAAACCTCAAAACCACGGGCTCCGTTGGGGCATTTGGTCCCACACTCTGGGAATTGGAGGTTTACGGCTGGAAGCTTGTGAGTGATGAATACATAATTGACGAGGAAAACAAAACAGTTGCCGTATGGGAAGGCGATACCACAAGTGATGCTGTAAGTAAATTGAAGGTGTCAGGCTTGGCAACAATTGATTTTGTGGGCGGAAACGACACCTGGGTTAATGAGGGTGAAAAGTTTGTTGTGACCGACCAGAACGGTGCAGAAACAGAGTATACCGTAATAACGCTGCTTAACTACAATACCGATTTGGAAGTTTGCGACAGCATGCTTGTTGATAATACAGAAAAGCTGCTCTTTGTGACAGGCGAAGACAAGGCAGAGGATTTTACATCTCTTGTACGCAACCTCTATAATGCAGATGTTGAATACGCAGATACAAACGAGGATGGTTTTATCAATTGCGGCGACAGTGTTACTGTAATAGCTGAAGACGGAGTTACGAAAGCTGTTTATGCTGTTACTCAGGGGTATGTGTACGAAGGTGCGGTAGCAGCAACGGCGACATATACTGAAAACAGCACTCATGTTGCAAATAACATAATTGACGGCGACCTTTCCACACGCTGGAGCGCATACAACAAGGGTGTTAACCAGGCCGTTTGCATTGATTTGGGTGCAGAGGCTACAGTTACCGCAGTAGGTTCGTACTGGTACGGTGATGGAAGAGAAAGCACATATAATATCTATGTGACAGATGAGCCAACTGTTGTAAACGGTACGTTTACAGTGCCCGAGGCATATTCTAAAGTAGGATTAAAGTCACTGGGTACAAGCAATTCGGGAACAAATGAAGTGTTTGACCTTACAAACGCTACAGGCAGATATGTTACAATCTATACTACCGCAAACTCAAACAATGTTGTGTCACTCTGGGAGGTAGATATTTATACTGCACCTATGGGTGAGGACTTTATTGTTGAGGCAGAGGAAGGAAGCATAATAGGCGTATATGACGATGAGGGGACGCTTTTGAAGGCGGTAATGGCAACAGGTACAACAACAGTTCCTTATGTGAAGAACATGGCATATATCAAGATTTTCACATGGGATGGAACAGATACAATGGCACCTTTGAAGGAAGCGGAAAAAATCAACAAATAATTAAAAATCCGAACGGAAACGTTCGGATTTGAGACTGTCGATAAACTTATTTTTAACCACAATCGCGAAAGGTTCGGAAAAG
>CAZNIC010000057.1:0-9515 GCA_964572985.1 uncultured Oscillospiraceae bacterium | reverse complement strand
GAGCTCGTAGCAGGTGTATCCAACAAGATTATGTACATCACACCCTTCGATGCAAGAAGCGACAATGAAGTTGTTCAGAACTTCGTTAAGGCTTATGAAGCTAAGTACAACAAAACACCCGACCAGTTCGCAGCTGACGGTTACGATGCTGTAATGGCTATTTATGAGGCAATGAAAGCAGCAAATGTTGATAATGTAAAAATGGCTCCCGAGAAGCTAAGCGAAATTCTTCAAAAATCTATTTTAGAAATTACATATGAGGGTGTTACAGGCACGATGACATGGAGTGCAAACGGCGCAGCTACAAAGGAACCTATCATTAAGGAACTTAATTGAATTCTTAAATAATGAGGGTCATAAAATAAAAGGTGTTGCTTTTGCAACACCTTTTTATCATATATGAAAAAACAAGAGGGCGGATATAGAATCCGCCCCTACGAGTTCATTTGTTTTTATTTGTTAATCATATTGATAAGCTCGGGGATACATGTCTCAAACTTAACGCCGTACCAATGGTTTTTGGCATCCGGGAGAGTTTTTTCGATACAAAGGAGAGTATAATCTGCGGCGATAGAAGCGGCATCATATGTGGAGAAGCCGCGCATCAATGCGCCTGCAAAGGCAGAGGCATATACGTCGCCTGTACCGTGGCAACCACCGGGGAGCTTTTTGTGTTCGTAATATGAGTATTCGCCGTTTTCAAAAACAACAACACCTGTGGTTTCGCTGTTATAAGTAACGCCTGTGAGGATAATAGTTTTTGCACCCATTTTTGTGAGAGCAGAGAGGATAGAATTCACATACTCGCGGTCATATTCGGTTTTGAATTCGATACCTGTCATGAAGCACGCCTCGGTAATATTGGGGAGAATCATATCAGCCTTGGCACAAAGAGTTGCCATAGCTTTTACAAAATCCATATCAAAACCGTAGTAAAGCTTGCCGTTGTCTGCCATTGCAGGGTCAACAATTGTTTTGCCGCCCTCGTTAAGGCATGTATCAAATATGTGAGAAACCATGTCAATCTGACGTGTGGAGCCCAGATAACCTGTATAAATTGAATCAAATGTGATGTTTTCTTTTTGCCAGTGAGATTCGATAGCGGGGATATCATCTGTCAAATCGCGGAATGTATAGCCGGAAAACCCGCCCGTATGAGTAGAAAGCACGGAGGAGGGAAGTACGGCTGTTTCGACACCGCATGCGGAAATAATGGGAAGAGCTACAGTGAGAGAGCACTGTCCCACGCATGAAATGTCCTGCACAGTAAGAAGTCTTTTGTAATCCATAATTGTATAGCCTTTCTGCCCGCGTAAAATGTGCAAATAAACGGGTCGCCGAGGGCGTCGACCCCTACAAAATTGCATTTCTTTAAATATAATACTTTGATTTTGATTTGTCAATGAAATTATGTGAAAAAAATGGTTGTAAAAAAACTAATTGTTTTTTTACAACCATTTAAATTTTAATGACGTGTACCTGCCGCCGTAATGTGACCCTTGGATTCGATTGCCCAACCACTGCTGCCAAATGCAAATACTGCGGGAGAATCGATGGTTTTAATCTTAACGGTGCCGTGTGTAATAACATTGTCGGCTTCGTCGCAAATATCAAACAAGTCTGTTGTACCGCGAAGTGCTACTGAAGAATCAGACAGTGACATGTAGCGGGGAATGATAAAGAGTTTTTTAACCGCGGATTTTGTTGACATAAATGCAACGAAATCGCCGTTTTCGGCATTGCCGAAGGACTTGCCCTTTGCCTTGTCGGAAAGAACTTCCTCAAAGTTGGTGATACCGAACTTAAATCCGCCTAAATCGGAAATGCTATCTTCAAGGTTGTTGTGATAAAGAAGGTCAATCGCCTCGTGTACGGCATTGTCAAAGGAGAATTCCTTTGTTGCGCCAAGGTCAGCAAGGCTATCAAGCTCTTCTTTTTCGTCTTCCTCGTTTTCTTCATCTTCTGCGATAGATTCGTCGGAGGGCGCATCTTCGATTGTTTCGCTCTCGTCTTCATTTATCTTTGCCTTTTTGGAAGCCTTTTTGCTTGACTTGGATTTTTTAGACTTTTTAAATACTTTTTCACCTGTTTTGGATGCGATAAAGCTACAAGTTACGCTGATAATGAAAATGATAATAACCAGCAGAACAACAAAGAGAATAAGCTGTTGTGACAAGGAGAGACTGGCAAGCGTTGCAACAGGCGTGGAAGTTTCGGAATCATTCAGTGCAGCGTCGGCTATGTTGTGAACGTCCGTCTCAAGAGACTGCACATTGTTCTGGAGATTATCGATTGTTTTAAGGTGTGCCTGAATCTGTTCGCCTAAAGCAATGTTGCTTTCGTTTTTCTTATCAATTGCGGCGTTGAGTTCACCGATTTCAACATCTTTTTGCTTGATTGTTTCCTGAAGCTCGGCATTCTTTGCGGATGCACTTTCGAGACGGGAGTCAAGCATTGCGAAAGAAGAAATGGCAAAACCTAAAATAAACGCAATAAGACAGCCGATGAGTGCGGAAACAAGTGTTACCATGATAGGTTTCTTTTTCTTGTTGGCTGTGCGCGTGTGAGTACGCGTTGTTTCAGTCCTCGGCGACGAACGGTCCGAAAAATGGTCGGAGGAAAGGCGGTCAGAAGCCTTGCCTGATGTGTAAGAATCTTTGTAAGAAGTTGTTGTATCGTAAGGTTGCATTCAAAATCCCCCTAAATGCACAAAAATGTACTATAATATACTTTATTATAACACACTTTTTTTGCACAGGCAATAGTATTATTAACACAATAATGAAAAAAATCTTTGTGTGGAAAGAAATAGTAAATATTACATATTTTCATTGAAATTTCGGGGAATTTATTATATACTAGAAAAAGAGGTGACATGTATGTTGAAAAATCTTGATAAAATTCAAGAGCATATGCGATTAAATAATATAGATTCCTGGTTAATTAGCGATTTTAGGGGAAGCAATCCTGCCATGCGCGAAATTATAGGTAAAAAATTTACAACGCGCAGAGCATATATTTATGTGCCCAAAGAAGGCAGTGCAGTTGTTATTTATCATATTATTGACCGCAACGCATACGAAAACCTGCCTTGTGAAAGAATAATGTATGTGAAATGGCAGGAGCTTTTTGAAAATCTTGAGAAGCTTTTGAAAAATGACAATACAATAGCAATGGAATATTCGCCTATGTGTGCTATTCCGATTGTGTCTTGGGCAGACGGTGGTATTGTGGACTATGTGCGAAGTCTTGGCAAATGCGTCACATCGAGCATGGACATGTTTACGCTTTTGACAGCCGTATGGAGCGAAGAGAACTACCAAAGCCATAAGTATGCTGCAAAAAATGTGCAGGAAACCAAGGATATGGCTTTCAGGCTTATTGGCGAAAAGCTGAGAAGCGGTGAATTTATTAACGAATACATGGTACAGCAGTTTATTATGGAAGAATTTGACCGTCGTAACATGTATGCTGCGGACCCTGCTATTGTGGGAGTTAATGAAAACAGCTCAAACTCTCACTACGAGCCGACACGTGACAAAAGCAGTGAAATTAAAAAGGGCGACCTTGTGCTGATTGACCTATGGGCAAGAGAAAAGGTTGACCATAGCGTATATGCGGACATTACATGGATGGGTTATTGCGGAGGGAATATTCCCGATGAATATGTAAATGTGTTTAACGTTGCAAGACGCGGAAGATTGGCGGCATGTGACCTTTTGTACAATGCCGAAAAAGAAAAAGTTGCACTACCCGGATATATGGTTGACGACGCGTGCCGAAACTCGATTGCGAAAGAAGGCTACGGCGAGTATTTCCTGCACAGAACAGGACACTCGATAGGACCCGGCGAGACTGTGCATGCAATGGGTGCCAATATTGATAACTTTGAAACGCATGATGAGCGAACGCTGCTGCCTTGTACGGGATTTTCAATTGAACCGGGCATTTATCTGGGCAAGTTCGGCGTGAGAACAGAAACCGATGTGTATATTCATTCTGACGGCAAGGTGGAAGTGACCGGCGGTGAACAAGATGAGATTATTAGAATTCTGGAGGATTAACATATATGCGTAAGACAAAAATAATTTGTACAATAGGACCTGCAAGCGAAAAGAGGGAAGTCATTTCCGAGATGATTGATGCGGGAATGAATGTTGCGAGATTTAACTTTTCACATTCCACATATGATGAACAAAAGGCAAGAATGGATATTGTAAAAGAGGTTGCCAAGGAAAAGGGCAAAAGCGTAGGTTTGCTTCTTGACACAAAAGGTCCTGAGGTGAGAGTGGGCATTTTCCCCGACGGCAAAATGACTATTGAAAAGGGCGAGATGTTTGCTTTTACAAAGGCTGAGAACACCGAGGCACCTTGCGAAAAAAGCATTAATATTTCTTATCCCAAGCTTGTTGAAGAATGGAAAAAAACAGCAAGAGAGGTTAAGGAAAGATTTGAAAAGGGCAACCCCCATGTTATTTTGGCAGATGACGGCAATATGGAATTTTATGTCAAAGAAATCGGCAATGAATATATTCTTTGCGAAACCGTTAGAGGCGGTACACTTTCAAATCGTAAGAGCCTTAATTTCCCCGACTACCATGTGGACATGATGTATTTGTCGTTAAAGGACGAGGACGATATCAGGTTCGGTTTGGAGCAGGGAATTCAGTACATTGCGGCGTCTTTTGTAAGATGTGCGGAAGATGTTAAGGATATCAGAAAATTTGTTACAAGACTGGGTTACACAGGCGTTGAAATTATTGCTAAGATTGAAAATCAGGACGGCGTTGATAATCTTGATGAAATCATAGCAGTCAGCGACGGTATCATGGTTGCAAGAGGCGATATGGGTGTTGAAATCCCGTATGTAAAACTGCCCGAAATACAAAAAACAATTATTAAACGCTGTGCAGAGCAGGGCAAAATAGTTATTACTGCCACACAGATGTTGGAGTCGATGATTACTCACGCAAGACCTACCCGTGCTGAAATCAGCGACGTTGCAAATGCGGTTTATGATAATACAACCTGCGTAATGCTCTCGGGTGAAAGCGCAGCAGGTATGTACCCTGTTGAAAGCGTAAAGGCTTTATCCAGCATTTGCCGTGAAGCGGAGAGAAGCATCAAGTTCAAGGGTAAATACGAGTATCAGGAGCGTAATACGAAATATCCTTATATGTCGGTTATATGCCATGCTGTACAGAGCATTGTTCCGGAGATTAATGCAAGTGCCATTATTGCCGCATCAAGAGGCGGTACGACTATCCGCGAGCTTAGCCATTTCCGTCCTGAAATTCCGATACTTGCAATTGTTACAAGCGAGGATGTTTACAAGAGTTTGTCTGCTTATTACGGTGTTGTTCCGCTTATGGGTGAGCAGAAAGACAGAGCAAAAGAAATCATAAAGCAGGCAAAGGCAAAAGCAATCGAATCCGGCATTGTAAAGAAGGGCGACACTGTTATTATCCTCTTTGACTATGATGTGGAAAACAGCAACGGTACAAATACAATGAGTATTGAAAAAATCTGATTAAAAAAGAGGCTGAAAGCCTCTTTTTTTGTTGCAATGCAAGACAATTTATTATATAATAAATTGAATGAAATTGATTGGAGACATGATTATGGCAACAGTAATGGAAAGATACGAACGCTTGAAAAACGTTGTAACCGAAAGAAAAGCTGAATTTGAGCGTCTTATTGCTTTTATAGAAAATGAGACAGAGTATCTCACAGCGCCTGCTTCTACGAGATTTCATCTTTCAAAGGAACAAGGGCTACTGGAGCACAGCGTGAACGTGTGCGAAAATATGCTCCGAATAAAACATGCGCTTGCACCCAACATAAGCGACGAAAGCTGTGTGATAGTTGCGCTTATTCATGACCTTGGCAAGGTGGGAATGCCAAATAACCCTCAGTATATCAAAAACGAGCCTACTGCTAAACAAAAGCAATACGGATTCCCTGCTACTGTGCCCTACAGCTTCAACAACAATCTCACATATTTGTCAGTGCCTGTGAGAAGTCTTTACCTTGCACTGCCTTATATACACCTTACAGAAGAGGAAGTGCAGGCAATTATTTACCATGATGGTCAGTATGTTGACGACAACAAGAGCGTGGCAACAAAAGAGTGTCCGCTGCTTCTTTTGTTGCAGTTTGCAGACACATGGAGTGCTTTTGTTACAGAAAAAACTTGATTAAATTGTACATAGTGCACTTTTATCCTCAATTGCGTACCATCGTACGCGGCAATCAGGTGAAAATACAATCTGAACAATTTTCTCTGCGTTTTTGAAAATACACGAAATATACCACTTGGAAGGATGACATAATTATGACAGAACCTAAAAATATAAGAAACATAGCAATTATTGCTCACGTTGACCACGGTAAGACAACACTTGTTGATGCAATGCTTCGTCAGAGCGGTGTTTTCCGTGAAAACGAGCAGGTTGACGAGAGAGTTATGGACTCTAATGACCTTGAAAAAGAAAGAGGTATTACTATCCTTGCGAAAAATACTTCTTTAGAATATAAGGGTGTTAAAATCAATATCCTTGATACACCCGGACACGCAGATTTCGGCGGTGAGGTTGAACGCGGTCTTAAGATGGTTGACGGGGTACTCTTACTGGTTGACGCTTTTGAAGGTTGTATGCCCCAGACGAGATTTGTGCTCAAAAAGGCGTTGGCATTAAACCTTTGCCCTATTATGGTTATAAACAAGGTTGACAGACCTAACGCACGCCCCTATGAAGTTACTGATGAGCTTTTGGACCTCTTTATTGACCTTGATGCAACGGAAGAACAGCTCGAAGCACCTGTTGTGTATGTATCGGGTCGTGATGGTTGGGCAAGCCTTGCACCCGAAAATCACCCTGATGATTTGAGCGTGCTTTTCGATACTATTTTGGAACATATCCCTGCACCCGAGGATAAACGCGAGGGCAGTTTCCAGATGCTTGTAAGCAATATCGACTATGATAATTTTACAGGCAGAATTGCAGTCGGCAGAATTAATCGCGGTATAGTTAAAACAAATATGCCTATCACAGTCTGCCGTGAGGGCGAAAAAAGCTACAATGCAAGAGCAACTAAAATCCTCACTTATAAAGATGTTAAGAAAGAAGCCGTTGAAGAAGCGGGATCCGGTGAAATTGTTGCTATCTCCGGTATTGAAAATATCAATATTGGCGACACAATATGCGAACAGGGCGTAATTGAGCCTCTTGAATTTGTAGAGGTTGACGAGCCTGTTTTGTCAATGACGTTTTCTGTTAACAATTCGCCCTTTGCAGGACGCGACGGCGAGTATGTAACAAGCAGACATCTTCGTGACAGACTTATGAAAGAGCTTGAAAGCAATATCAGCTTAAAGGTTGAGGAAACAGATTCCCCCGACAGCTTTGTTGTATCGGGCAGAGGCGAATTGCATTTAAGCGTACTTATTGAAAATATGCGTCGCCAGGGCTATGAATTCCAGGTGTCAAGACCTCAGACTATCAACAAGATGATTGACGGCGTACTTTGTGAGCCTATAGAACTTTTGACTGTAGATGTACCCGATGAATATACAGGCGTTGTTATGGAGGGCATCGGTTCAAGACGCGGTACTATGACAAACATGGCACCCTCTGCACAGGGGTATACGAAGATGGAATTCCGCATCCCTGCTCGCGGGCTTATCGGTTACCGCGGAGAACTTCTGACCGCAACAAAGGGCACAGGTATTATAAACCATGTGTTTGACTGCTATGAGCCTTATCAGAATACTGAAATATTCACACGTTCACGAGGTTCGCTGATTGCGTTTGAAACAGGCGAGAGCGTTGCGTACGGTCTTTTCAATGCACAGGAAAGAGGCACTATGTTCATAGGCCCCGGCGTTGAGGTTTATGAGGGTATGGTTGTAGGTGAAAATGCCCGTGGTGAAGATATTGCAGTAAACGTATGTAAGCGTAAGCAGGCAACAAATATGCGTGCTGCAGGCAGTGACGAAGCACTCCGTCTTGTTCCTTATAAGGAAATGAGCTTGGAGGAATGTTTGGAATTTATTGCAGATGACGAGCTTGTAGAAGCAACACCTAATTATCTGAGAATAAGAAAAAAGATACTTAATGCGGATTTGAGAGCAAAGGAAGCAAACAGAAAGAAAAAAGCTATGGAATAATGAAAGGAGCAGGACTATGAAAAAAGTTGTTATCACAATCGGACGAAGCTATGGCTCGGGCGGTAGAATGGTAGGATTAAAGATTGCCGAAGATTTGGGCATTAAATGTTATAACAGTGAGCTTTTAATCGAAGCGGCAAAAGAGAGCGGTCTTTGCAGTGAGGTTTTCCAAAAAGCTGACGAAAAGCCTATTTCTGCATTCCTTTCATTTTCTGCAACAAAGTACGAATCAGGCGAAATGCCTCTTAACCACAAGGTTTTTCTTGCACAGATGCAGACTATTAAAAAGATTGCCGAGAGAGAAAGCTGTGTTATCGTAGGCAGATGTGCTGACTATGTTCTCCGTGAAAGAGACGACGTTATAAACGTGTTTATCCACGCACCCCTTGAGGACAGAGTGAAAAGAGTTATCGAACGAGACGATGTTGTACCCGGCAAGGCTGAAAAGAGGGTTAAGAGAATTGACAAGGAAAGAGCAAGTTATTATAACTTTTATTCCACAAAGCGCTGGGGCGTTGCGGACAGTTACGATATTTGCTTGGACTCCTCCAAATTCGGCGTTGACGGCTGTGCAAAGATAATTGAAAGCTTAATAAAGTAATTAAAAATACGGCGATGATTAATCATCGCCGTATTTTAGTTCATATGATAAAAGTGTGTCCTTGTCATAGTTGAGGGTTAGTTCAAAGAAGCGGTTATCCTTGACTAAAGCTTCTAAAAATATTTTGTCGCCCTCCCAAAGGGGGAGAGTGTATATTTTGTCCTTGTCAATCCATTTGAGGTCACCCTCGTCGCAGTCTTTTAATGTGCCCGAAAAGTCGTTGCAGGTAAAAAGATACATGTCTTCATCGTAATAGTAGCTGTTTTTAAAATAGATAATACCGCGATAGGTGACAGAATGAAGGGTGAGACCTGTTTCCTCTTTTGCTTCGCGGATAACACAGTCTAAAGGACTTTCGGCATCCTCTATCTTGCCTCCGATACCAATCCATTTGCCCTCGTTCATATCGTTTTCTTTTTTTGTGCGGTGAAGCATAAGATATTTATTGTCTTTTTCAATATAACAGAGTGTGGTCTGCATGGAAACCTCCTGTAGGTTTTAGGCTGCTTTGATTAGATAATTGAAACAGTTTTTAAATGTATCGGGACACACCCATTCATTCATTTCTACTTTGGTTTGTGAAAAAACGAGATGGTGGGTTGACTTTAGGTAGGGAATGTCCCGGTTGAGGGTTTTAATATGTTTATGGTAACCATCATTTACGAACATGTCACTTGCCTTTGGGTGAGGAATGTCCCTGCAATTTGCAGCGGATAATACAATTAAATGTTTCAACATTATTAT
>CAZNIC010000056.1:0-10319 GCA_964572985.1 uncultured Oscillospiraceae bacterium | reverse complement strand
TTGGGGAAATTTTCTGTCAAAGGATAAAGTCTTGTTGCATATCCTGCCGCGAGAACTACTACTTTCATGATTCAATTCCCTCCATTAATTGATTTCTCGAATTAGAATTCAAGCATTTTTGCCATGTAAGCGTCAAGCTCTTCAATCTTAATGCGCTGCTGCTGCATAGTATCTCTTTCACGGATTGTTACACAGCCGTCTTCCTGAGTTTCAAAGTCAACAGTAATACAGATAGGTGTACCGATTTCGTCCTGTCTTCTGTAACGCTTACCGATAGAACCTGCATCGTCATAATCACATGCGTACTTCTTGATAAGTTTGTTGTAAATTTCCATCGCAGGCTCGCTGAGCTTCTTGGAAAGAGGCAAAACAGCCGCCTTAACAGGTGCAAGAGTGGGAGAAAGACGGAGCACTACTCTTGTATCGCCTTCGCCAACCTCTTCTTCGTCGTATGCTTCACAGAGGAAAGCAAGTGCCACTCTGTCAGCACCCAAAGAGGGTTCAATTACATAAGGAATATACTTTTCGTTTGTTGTAGGATCCATATATTCCATATTTTCGCCTGAATGGTTCATATGCTGAGTAAGGTCAAAGTTTGTTCTGTCAGCAATGCCCCAAAGTTCGCCCCAACCGAAGGGGAAGAGGAATTCAAAGTCAGTTGTAGCATTGGAATAGTGGCTTAATTCTTCGGGAGAATGGTCACGAAGACGAAGGTTTTCTTCCTTCATGCCCAAGTCAAGAAGCCACTGTTTGCAGTAGTTCTTCCAGTAAAGGAACCATTCCATGTCTGTACCGGGAGCGCAGAAGAATTCAAGCTCCATCTGTTCAAATTCTCTTGTTCTGAACGTAAAGTTACCGGGTGTGATTTCGTTACGGAAGCTCTTACCGATCTGACCTACACCAAAGGGAACCTTTTTACGTGTTGTTCTCTGAATATTCTTGAAGTTTACAAAAATACCCTGAGCTGTTTCGGGACGGAGGAAGATTTCGCTTGCAGCGTCTTCTGTAACGCCCTGGAAAGTCTTGAACATAAGGTTAAATTTACGAATATCTGTAAAGTTCTGCTTGCCGCACTTAGGACAGCAGATATTGTTTTCAGCGATAAATGCGAGCATTTTGTCGTTTGACCAACCATCAACGGTTACAGCCTCGCCCTTTTCAAAGCAGAAATCTTCGATAAGCTTGTCTGCTCTATGTCTGCTCTTACATTCCTTACAGTCCATAAGGGGGTCACTAAAACCGCCAACATGTCCTGATGCAACCCAAGTCTGAGGGTTCATCAAAATAGCACTGTCAAGACCTACATTGTAGGGTGATTCCTGCACAAACTTCTTCCACCAAGCTTTTTTAACATTGTTCTTAAATTCAACACCCAAGGGACCGTAATCCCAAGTGTTTGCAAGACCGCCGTATATTTCACTACCGGGATAAACGTAGCCGCGACTCTTACAGAGTGCAACCACTTTGTCCATGGTTTTTTCTTCATTTCTCATCGCAATCATCTCCTAAAAAAGTTTATACTATACTATTTTTATTGTAATATTTTCTTTACATTTTGTCAAGTGTTTCTACATTCTGCCCAAAATTAAAAGAGCCATAAAAGGCTCTTTTAACTTATATCCAACATATCAAGATAGTTCTTTCCGTATTTTGCAATATAGTCCTTTCTTCCTTGCAAATTATCGCCCAAAAGAAGGTCAAACATTTCGGATGTTTTTTCTGCATCGGTGGGTGTTACTTCAATAAGACGGCGTGTTTCGGGGTTCATGGTGGTCTGCCACATCATGTCGGGCTGGTTTTCACCAAGACCTTTACTACGCTGAATATTGACTTTCTTTCCCTCAAGCCGTGCGAGTATTTCAGTTTTTTCTTTTTCGCTGTAGGCAAAATACGTATCGTCCTTACAGGTGATTTCAAAAAGCGGAGATTCTGCAATAAAAACCTTGCCTTCTTCAATCAATGTGGGCATAAGGCGATAAATCATCGTAAGAATAAGTGTTCTTATCTGGAAACCGTCCACGTCGGCATCGGTACAGATAATGACCTTTGCCCAACGAAGATTTTCGAGGTTGAATGCGTTAATATCTTTATTTTGCTTGGCTTTTACTTCAACGCCGCAGCCCAATACCTTTACAAGGTCTGTAATGATTTCGCTCTTAAAAATCTTTGCAAAATCAGCTTTAAGACAGTTAAGTATTTTACCTCTTACGGGCATAATAGCCTGGAATTCACTGTCACGCCCAAGTTTACAAGCACCCAAAGCACTGTCGCCTTCCACGATGTAAATTTCGCGTTTTGTGAGGTCTTTGCTTCTGCAGTCAACAAATTTCTGAATACGGTTTGTAATATCAATATTACCCGTAAGCTTCTTTTTGAGGTTTGTCCTTGTTTTCTCGGCAGTTTCGCGGCTGCGTTTATTGAGAAGCACCTGATCTGCAATCCGGAGTGCCTCTGCACGGTTTTCGATAAAGTATACATCAAGAGTTTTACGGAGAAACTCCGTCATGGCTTCCTGTACAAACTTGTTGTTGATACTCTTCTTTGTCTGGTTTTCGTAGCTGACAACCGTTGAAAAGCAGTTTGTCACAAGGATAAGGCTTTCCTTTACGTCATCAAAGGTAATCTTTGCCTCGTTTTTAGTGTACTTGTTTTCGTTACGGATAAAGTTGTCAATTGCCGCAACAAATGCACTTCTTGCCGCTTTGTCAGGCGAGCCGCCATGCTCAAGAAAAGACGAGTTATGGTAATACTCTATTGCATTAACCTCGTTTGAAAAACAGAACGCCGCCGAAATTTTGACCTTATAATCAGTCATATCCGCACGGTCACGACCTACTCTTTCGCCCTCATAAAAGGCTGCGGGAGTAATATTTTTGCCGAGTGCCAACTCGTTTACATAGTCACTTATGCCGTTTTCATAGTAGTATTCAAACTTTTCGCCCTTATAATCGAGCTTAAAGCGAAGCCCTGCGTTAACAACCGCCTGACGCTTGAGCATTTCGGAAAAATAGCTCAGCGGCACGTCAATATCGGTGAAAACCTGCAAGTCGGGTTTCCAGCGGATTGTTGAGCCTGTGTGACGGTATTTCTTTTCTTCTTTAAAAAGACCACCCACGTTTTCGCCTTTTTCAAACCTGAGCGAGTGCTCGTAGCCGTCACGGTTGATTGTAGCCTCCATATATTCCGAGGCAAACTGTGTTGCACAAAGTCCAAGACCGTTAAGACCCAAGGAGTACAGATAGCTTTCGCCGTCACCTTTAGAATACTTACCGCCTGCGTAAAGTGTGCAGAACACAAGCTCCCAGTTGTATTTTTCTTCCTTTTCGTTCCATCCTACGGGAATACCGCGTCCGTAGTCTCGTACCTCGACGCTGTTGTCCTTGTAGTAGGTAACTTCAATCACTTTACCAAAGCCTTCTCTGGCTTCGTCAATGGAGTTTGTAACAATTTCAAAAATACTGTGTTGACAGCCCTCTAACCCATCCGAGCCAAACATAACGCCCGGACGTTTTCTGACCTGATCGGGACCTTTCAACGCCTGAATACTCTGATCGCCGTATTCCTTCTTTGCCATTTTCCTTATCCTTTCGTTTCGTCAATGACGAAATGTATTTTTTGATTACAGACCTGTGTCCGAAGAAAGTGTATCTGTAGGCTTCTCGCCTGCAGGAAGCAAGCCCGGAGGCATTACCGTGTCGTCATCGGGATTAATAACACCCATATCGGGTGTAACGGTGCTGTCGGGCACTATTACACCTTCGGGTTGTTTTGTGCCGACTGTAACGATTGTCTTTGTGGGGTTGTAACGGCTTCTTGTAAGATTTTCGCGACTGATTTCTTCATTTCCGGAATAAACCACTCTTACCGCATCAACAACATAACCGTTTGAACCTTTTTCTGTTTCGGTGTATCCGACTTCCTTTTCGGAATCTTCAACGATTTCCTCCGCGGGCGGTATTACCGAAACAGTATTTGTCAGTATATCAACCTTCATGTCGGGGATTGTCTGCATACCTACAACGGATATTTTAATGTTTTTACCCGAAATTTCGCTTACAATTTTGATGGGATGACCGGTGTTATTTTTGAACTTGAAGTCTGTTGTACCCCAGTTGACAGTAGCATCACGACCCACTTTCACGTAGCTTACAGTCATCTGATGACTGCGTCTTTCAACTATTTCAAGGTTTGAAAGAAGCACCGTATTATAAAGCGTGCTCGAAACCTGGCATATACCGCCGCCGACTTCGGTAACAGTCTTGCCTGCTGCATAAGCACCTGCGGGCTTGTAGCCACGCTCGGTTGTTCTTTCTCCGAGAGCATCGTTAAAGCTGAACACATCGCCGGGCATCATAAGCGTGCCGTTGATAGATTCAGACGCAAGACGGATGTTTTCGCATCTGTTTGCACTTGATGTTGTATAGCTTGTAGAAAACGATGCCAAAGTATCTCTGAGAAGACCTTCTTCCATTTCTTCTTTTGTAAAGTCGGGCAAGTTAACCTTGCAGGGGATTAAATATGATTCCCCTTCCTTGGTGTGGGACTTCATTATTTTTGTTGCTTCAGCTTTGTCAAACTCACATCCCGGAACAGCCTCGGTAACTGTTATTGTGCCGTCAGGATTAAGTATGTATCCGCCTGCTTTGTATTCAGCACCAAAGGATGATAAAAACGCATCATAATCAATACTTTCGGGTGCTGTTTTAACAATGGAAAGCTTTATTTCCTGTTTGTTTTCTTTCAAGAGTTCCTGCTTTATCTTTTCAAGAGCCTCAGTGCGGTTTATCTGCACACCACTTGTGCCGTTTGTCACCTCAATACCTGCCTCGGTTATATTGGCAACTGTTTCAACAACATGAGTTTCATATTCCCCAAGCTTTTCAGTGATTGCCTTATCAAGCTTTGCCGCGTCTATTTTGATTTCGGGCACATATTCGGTTTTTACCCATCCGGAAAACAAGCCCTTGCTTTTTTCAATTGCTGTATCTACGGTTTTTTCAACGTCATATTCTGCGCCGATTTCCTCAGCAGACAGCGTAAAGCTTTTGCCCTCAGCATTGATAGTTACGCTTTCACTGCCGCTTATTTTGATTTGACCGAGTGCGTTTATTGCATCCTCACGGCTCATTTCGCCGATGTCAACACCTTCGACAAATACGTTTGCAGCCACATGCCCGTCCTTGGCACAGCCGGCAAATGCAAAGCAAACAACAATCATCAAAAGCAATAAAAACCTTTTAATATTATTCACACAAACCAACCCTTTCAGGATGAATTCAATTGATTTTATACGTAATCTATATTATTATAGCACATTTAAAACTTTTCGCAACATTTTTAAGTCCAATTGTCGCCAAAATGTAATATTTTCCTGTTTTTCTTGCAAAAATAACAGAGTACAGGTATAATAATATCATTACAGAAAGGTTGATGACAATGACCGAAACAGGCGAAAAAATAACACGTGCTATTCTGTGCGGTGTTCATACAGGCAGCTTGGATGTTTTGAGCGATACGACAGACGAATCAATCGCGGAACTTGGTGAGCTTGCAGCCACCGCCGGTGCCCTTGTTGTGGGCACTTTGGTGCAAAACAAGGACAAACCCGAAACACGGGCATACCTTGGCGAGGGCAAGCTTGAGGAGCTTAAAAACGCCGCCGAGACACTTGAGGCTGACCTCATTATTTTTGACGATGAATTAACAGGTATACAGACACGTAACATTGAAGATATTGTAGGCGTTAGGGTTATAGACCGCAGCACGCTTATTCTTGATATTTTTGCCCTGCGCGCAAGAAGCCGTGAGGGTAAATTGCAGGTTGAGCTTGCGCAATTAAAGTACCGCCTGCCCCGATTAACAGGCATGGGCACTGCTCTTTCCCGTCTTGGTGGTGGTATTGGTACACGAGGCCCCGGCGAAACAAAGCTAGAGAGCGACAAGCGTCACATACGTCGCCGTATTGAAGCGTTGGAGGAAGAACTCCGTGACATTGAACGTCACAGAACGCTGCTTCGTTCACGCCGCGAAAAGGACGGCGTTTTAACCTGTACCTTGGCAGGCTACACCAACGCAGGTAAATCCTCGCTTTTAAACGCACTGACCCAATCAGAAGAAGTATATGCGGCAAATCAGCTTTTTGCCACACTTGACCCTACCGCAAGAAGCATCACCCTCCCCGACGGCAGAAGCGTTATGCTCGTTGACACGGTTGGTTTTATCAGAAAGCTTCCTCACCATTTGGTAAAAGCTTTCCGCTCAACCTTGGAGGAAACAATCGAGGCTGATGTAATACTTCACGTTATTGACTCCGCTGACCCTGATATGTGCCAAAATATAAGGGTTGTTGACAATCTTATCGGCGAATTGAACTGCAAAGCCGAAAATGTTATTGCCGTTTTTAACAAGTGCGATATTGCACCTGCGCTCTCGCCCCGCCCCGAAGGCAGATATAACGACTATGTTTCTGCCAGCACTGTTACAGGCGAAGGACTCGACGAGCTTGTTGAAAAAATATCCGATGCACTGCCCGGCAAAAAGAAAAGGATTGAAGTTTTAATACCTTATTCCGATTCGGGCGTTGCGGCACGCCTCCACGACAGCGAGGTTATATATTCGGAGGAATATACCGACACAGGTATCAAGGTGGATTTACTTGCCGACGAAATACTCCGGGCGAAGTTGAAGCAATATACCGCAAACTAACTAAAGCCCCCAACGGGGACATTGCCTACCCACAGCCAACCAACAATCTCGTTTTGCCACAAACACAATGAGAAATGAATGAATGGCTGTGTCCCCGCACCGCTATAAAAAATGTTGCAGTGGTCCCAGATAAAATTTGATTGGTGTGATATCATGAATTACAAAACCGTAAAAAAGGGTGCATACGATGAATTTGTTGACAAAAAGTCCCGCTTTATAGGCTATGTAAAGCCTGTTGTAAACGAGGACGAGGCAATAGAATTCATCAACGCAGTCCGCAAAAAGCATTCCGATGCAACCCACAACTGTTATGCCTATATAGTGCGCGATAACAACATAATGCGATATAGTGACGACGGAGAGCCTGCAGGTACGGCAGGTATGCCTATTCTTGATGTACTCCGCAAAGAGAATTTAACCGATGTATGCGTCGTTGTGACGCGTTATTTTGGTGGCACACTCTTGGGCACAGGCGGTTTGGTGCGTGCATATACAAAGGGCGCACAGGTAGGCTTGGATGCTGCAGGTAGGATTGAAAAACTATTTTGCAATATTTATTCCGTTAAGTGCGATTATTCCGCCATGGGCAGTTTGCAGTATGCAATAGTGGAGGACGGCGAATACATATTAAAAGACACCGTCTTTACCGATAATGTGGAATTCATCGTTTATGTGAAAACTCCCGATGCCTCACGCTTTGAAAAAATGATTGAAAACAAAACATCGGGACAAGTTGCCCCGACGCTGATTTCGACCGAATATATCGATAACGAAATAAAAGGCTGATTACTCAGCCTTTTTTAATTTCCTTATAAATTCAATTAATTCGGGTGTACAGTTTTTCTTGATAACAATTATCCCTTTTCTGCTAAAGGTTATAATATAAAAATTACTTCTTGTTTCACGCACTTGTTTTATATCAGCTTTCGGGAACTCCGCAACAACCTCTCCGTCCACATTCTTCATTTCTATCTTATCGGGCGAAAACCAAAACACTCTTTTTTCTGTGATTGTTTTGTCCATAGCGTACATTTCTTTCAATTTGGAGAAAAAACCCAAAACAAGCAATACTATAAACGAAACCGCCGCTATAATACCAACCACAGCTCCGAGTAATCTTCCTGCAACTATAACATATGCTATGCCTATTAACAGCAGGAATAAAGGTGTGACTTTGTCATATTTGCCAACCGCAAAAGCATATTTAACATATTCTCCAAATGTTATTTCAGTGGTTGTGGAAAGTTTTTCATTAGTGTTCATACTTTTTCCCCCTTAAAAACCAAATAAGATCTTCTGTACAATTTTCTTTTAACACATTTGCAACTATGACGTGCTTAGATTTGTATATGTAAAAATTAGTATCAGTTTCTGCAATTTTTGCAAGTTCTCCGTAGCCCACATTTAAAGAGCACGTTTCATAAAACACAGTAAGGCTATCATCATAAAATTTCACCGTTATCTCATTACCATAATTGTCACAACCTATACTATATTGTTTTTTAGGCATTATGTTTCGCCCATAAATCCCCATCAGAATATATAAAATTCCTATAGTACCCACAAGTATTCCGTTAACACACTCTCCCAACAGCACTATACCTATCCCACTAAATAAAAACGCTATTCCACAAACTAACTCTGTCCTGAACATTTTTTGATAGTCATAATCTGACATTTTTTTGTATTCTTCCCATGTCATTATTGTTTTCGTTTCAAATAAAGGTTCCATTTTTCATTCCCCCCTAGTAAAATCATATATTTGTTCATATTCCTTGTCAATCTGTTACTATCTACTTATATAGACACAAAAAATTCAAAAAAGTTGCATTCAATTTGTATTGAATTCCGCTACTTTTTGTCGTATAATGATAGTACTGTTTAATCATAGGAGTTTTTTGTATGAAAAAGTTTATAGCATTAATATTAAGTATAATATGTGTTTTCTCTTTTGCGGCATGCTCAAAGCCTGCAGGCACACCCGATGCACCCGTATCAAATGAAATCGGGGCTGCTCATGCTAATGAATATCTGACAGAGTTTTTCTCATCCTACACACAAATGAGTGAATATATATCACGAGAGGATATTGCGCTCTCGTCATATACTCTGCTTGATGTTGACCTTAAGTCTCTTTTAAAGGCATCTTATCAGGCACAGAGCGTTACTTACACATTTGATGTCCCTGTGAAAATCTCCGATAACACATTCTCATGTGATGTAGTTATAGAAGCCCCCGACATGAACATGCTTTACGAAGCATATCTTATCGATACCGCTATTGACCCCGAAGCCGACCTTGTTAACTCATTTTATGCAAACATTAATGCCGGCGCAACAACCTCTGTAAAGAGCGATACGGTTACATTAACCCTCACCTACACCGACGGCACATGGAATATTTCGTCAAACAACGCCCTTGTATATGGCATTTTCCCCAATCTTGATATGATTAACGCATAAAAGAAAAATCCCTCAACGGCAGAACCCGTTGAGGGATTTTTTTGCCTTTCCTTTGGCATGATTCTATTAAAGTGTCGCAGCATGAAGCCGTGGCTCACTTTAATTTTACTCAATGTTTGAGTAAAAATCAATACTCAATTTTTGAGTATGTTATCCTTATATAAAGATTATAAAAGGATTTGAGACTATGGATTATAGAACGCGATTAAAAAATTTAAGGGAAGATAACGATTTAACACAATCACAAATTGGTGAGGTCATCAACAAATCTCAACAAGGATATAACCACATTGAAACAGGTAGAGCTGAATTGAAAATCGAAGATTTAGCTGCATTATGCAAATTTTACAATGTTTCTTCCGACTATATAATAGGTCTAACTGACGAAAAGAAACCCTATCAAAAAAAATAAGGTGACAATATGGATTTACCGAACCGAAAAACCACCAGATTAAAAGATTACGATTATTCAACCCCCGGTGCATATTTTGTAACAATCTGCACCAAAGACAGAAAGGAAATTTTGTCTCACATCGTAGGGACCGGCGTCCCCGACGGTCCGAAAAATATATTATCAAAGTACGGGGAAATTGCGGAAAAATATATTATTGAGATGACTTCCTTTTACAATGATATATCGGTAGATAAGTACGTAATTATGCCAAATCATATTCATTTATTATTTCGTATACATGATTGCGACATTAAAAACGGACCGCCGAGGACGTCGGTCCCTACAAATTCTATCATTTCACGTTTTATATCAACTTTTAAGCGTTTTTGCACAAAGAATATGGTGAAAACATTTGGCAATCTCGTTCCAACGACCACATTATCCGCAATGAACATGACTACAAAAACATATACGAATATATAGAAACAAATGTCATCCGTTGGGAGAAAGACTGCTTCTACCAACCAAAAGAAACCCTATCTTAAAAAATAAGCACTGCTTGGAAAAGTCCAAGTAGTGCTTTCCTTAATTTTGCATTCTGCACTTTGCATTTTGCATTTATTAATTCAAATACAAAAGGACTGCATAAGCAGTCCTTTTTATATGTGAATAATTAATTATTCAATGATTTCGGATACAACGCCGGAACCTACTGTTCTACCACCTTCACGGATAGCGAAACGAAGACCCTGTTCGA
>CAZNIC010000055.1:0-10423 GCA_964572985.1 uncultured Oscillospiraceae bacterium | reverse complement strand
TGCCAACCCATTCTGCCTCACGGATTTGCTCAGGCTCTGTCAGGCTGCGGCATCCCATAAATCGGTAGCCCGACGGGTCAAGAGAGTTTTTAAGCTCGGTCATCTCTTTCATATGCTCGCCGGTTATTGCTGCATTGCCTGCCTCGTAAAAAATAACCGAGGGTGAATTGCGGAAATATATTATGGCATCGCGCATTGCTTCTACGCGCATATCCCAGTATCTGCCCTCTTGGTCAGATTCCTTGTCGCCTGCAGGACAAACCGATACAACACCGTATTTGTCACCTGCACGAATTGCAGCAGGCTTTGGGGTAACGTGCATCCAGCGGATATAATCGGCACCTGATTGACGTACCAAATTCATATCAAAATCTGAAAGGTGGTCGTTGGCTACGCCTATCACTGCCCACTCATTTGTTGAACGCTGTGCATAACCCTTGAGAAATACGCTCTCGCCGTTTATGAGCAGACCGCCGTTATGTATGTCGTATTCAACGTGCCTGAAACCTGTAGTGATGGTTTGGGTGTCCATAGCTTCACCGTTTGCGTAAAGAGTTATCTCCACATCGTAAAGATGCGGATTGTCAATAGACCAGAAGGTCACATTATTCATCGTGAAGGACGCTGTTATGTAGTTGACAATGCAAGTGTCGGCGTTTGTAGGAGCGGGGTTTTCGCTGTAGGCATCAAAGGGTACAACAGTTTGGAATACCGCACCCTTGTCTGCAGCTGATTTTATGGGCAGAGCAGCTGATTTGTAATCATATGTACTCATACCGTCTGATACCTTTATCTGTATACAACAATCTGCATCGGAAAGGCTCTCGTTTCTGATTTCGCATTTAACGTTGCAGATAAGATTTTTGTTTGAAAAATCAAAATCAGAAGCTGTAATATATGTACCTGTGGTTTTGAGGTTGTTATATAAAGGCAACGTCTGATATATGAGAGGCTTTTCGTAGAGCTTTACATTGCCCGTAATACCGCCCTGCACCTCGTTAAAATCCTTTTGATTCCACTGGTGCCTTACGCCCGAGCAGTCGCCGGGAGTATTGCCGGGGATGGTTTCCAGTGTAACAAAATCGCACTCACGATATGCGGCGTTATCGGTTGCGATACAAATAAGGTTTTCGCCTTTTTTTACAAAAGATGATATGTCAAAACCTACGGGCGCGGTACCGGCTTCATAGTATCCGACAAACTGTTCGTTTACGTAAAGATAAATGCTTTGTCTTACAGCTTCAAATTCGATAAAATACTTTTTGGACGAAACATTGTCGAGAGAAAACCCTTTGCGATAAAACATAAAACCACGGTAAAGTGTTGCTTCGCCTGCATCACGGATAAGTGAATCGAAGGATTCAGGCGCGTTGGGTGCATGGGGAACAGACACCCTTTCCCAGTCGGAATCGTCATAACCTATATGGAAAAACTCTTTTACGTTTATTATCATACTGTTTTGCGCATCAGAAAGAGGAAACGGCACGGTTGGTTTTTTAAATTTCCAATCAAAGTTGAGATTGTAAATCATCCAAATCATCCTTTCAGCAAGAAATGCAATAGAATTCTCTTAAAATTATTATAACAAAGGATTTTACCTTTTAAAAGACCATATGTTGCGAAAAGCATTGCAAATATTGCTCACGTGTTATACAATAAAACAAAAGGCGGTGATTTTGTGATATCATTTCGCGACAAAGACTATATGTTCAGTTATAACAAAATGCTACCCAAGCCCTTTGCTACACATCTTCACAAATATTATGAGTTTTTATATTTTGTGCAAGGTGATGCCACTTATGTTGTCGAAGGCGTGGAATATCGAGCCGAGGACGGGGACTTGTTTGTGACAAGACCGGGAGAATTACATTCCATTGCTTTTAGGTCGGATAAATGCTATGAGAGATATTTTGTGCAGATTTCGGAGGAGTATTTTGACACTTTAGGAGTAGATTTACTAAAGCTATTGCGTGAAAAACCCTTTGGTGAAAAAAACAGGATTTACCACAAAAAGCTACATGAGCCTGAAATAAAGTGGATTTTTTCAAAAATAGGTGAGTACATAACAGAGCGTACAGATGAGAGTGATGTGCTGATAAAAAGCTATATTATTCAGTTGGTTGCACTTGTTAATCGTGCCCTTGAGGGAGAAGATATTATCGAAAAGGTCGAAAACGAACGTGTAAGAGCGGCAAAGGAATATATAAACAAAAACCTCACGGGTGATTTGTCGCTGTCTTGTATAGCGGAAAACGCCTTTACGGATAAATATTATCTGTCGCATCTTTTTAAAAAGGAAACGGGTATGCCTATTAAGGATTATATAAACATGCAGAAAATAGCTCTTGCAAAAAAGCTTATAAGCCAAGGCATGGAAGCCTCAAAAATATATACCGAATGCGGATTTTGTGACTACTCCTCTTTTTACCGCGCTTTTAAAAAACTTAGCGGAAAATCACCGTCGGAGTTTTTTCAGATAGGTTGACATATTTTGACAAGTTTGGTAAACTGAAATAAAAGGAGAGATGTATATGTATTGTAATAAGTGCGGTTCTAAATTCAAGGATCCATCACAGCGTTTTTGTGAAAATTGCGGCTCGGATGTTTTTAAGGATGGGTATTCAAATACTCCTATTCCTCTTAAGACCGCTGCGCCTGCAGTGAATGCACAGGTACCTAACGTGGCACCGGGCGTAAATAATCGGCCTGTGAATACACAGGCGCCTAATATAGCACCAGGTGTAAATTATGGTCAACAGATGAATCCGCAGATGCCAAATACAGGAGCATATAATAACGCTACTCAGAATGTGAATACGCAGAACATAAATACGCAAGGCGTGTATACTGCACCACAGCAAGCAGCACCTATTTCCATGAAATGGCATAAATGGCTTGTGTGTTTTTCGCTCATATTCAGTGCAATTCTTAATGTAGGTTTGGGTATAGCGACAATTATGGGTTTTCTTTACGGAGATATGGCAGAATTGGTTTACTCTGAAATGCCTGATTTGAAAATTTTGGATGTAGTGTATGGCGTGTTGTTCTTTGCGATTGCTGTCTGGGATGTATACTCTTGGGCAAGGCTCAGAAAATTCAGAAAAAACGGCCCTGCAGTGTTTGTAGCAAACCTTATTTTCAGTTATGCGGTATCTGTTGTGTATTCCGCTATAGCGGCACTTATACTTGGTGATTATGCCGGGGCTGAATTCGCGTCAGAACTTTGGTCTGATGCAGCCAGCAGTGTGACTATGGGTATTGTCTACACCATAGCAAACTACGCATACTACAAGAAGAGAAAGCATTTGTTTGTAAATTAATATAATAAAACTAAAAACGATGTTGCATCAGCAACATCGTTTTTAGTTTGCAATGATTAAATCAAAAGCACAGCGGGCATCAATAAGCCCGTTTTTGATTTTGTATTCAGCTTCGGTAAGCATCGAAATAATGTTTTCCAAATCCTCGAGAGTTGTTTTGGATGCTTTTTGCACCATTTTATCTGCAGCATAGGGATTGTGGCTGATTGCTTTTTTTACCTCTGCAATACTCATTTTTTGCGTCATCATCAGCTTGGCTTTGTATATACCAAGTATCTGAGAGGCAAAAAGCGATATAACCGAAATGCTTTCAGTGCCCGAAGCTTCTAAAAGAGCCAGCGTGTTAAAAGCAATGTCACGCCTTTTGTATATAACAGCATCAATGAGATTGAAAACGCTTTCATCAATAACCGAGCGGATAACGGAGTCTATATCACTTCTTGTAATAACAAACTCCTCTGCCTTGGCGGATATTTTTTCAATTTCGCTTTTTAAAAGCGTCATGCTTTGTCCGAGATTTTTAATAATGTACAAAGCGTCCTTATCAGAAAGGCTCTTGCCTTTGGATGCAGCAGCTTTTATAAGCCAAGGACGGAGACGTGATTCGGGAAGATGGTCAAAATTTACTCTCACGCCCATGCCGAGAGCGGCTTGCTCAACAACGGTGCCCTTTTTGCCTTTTTCGCTTACGTCCTCGCGGATGATGCAAACCACATACGAGGGAAGATTGGAAAAAAGGTTTTCCCACTTTGGCTTTTGTGATAAGCCGTTGGAAAAAAGCTTGCAGTTGTTGAAAATAACAAGCTTTTTTTCACTCATGAGAGGAAGAGCATTGATAAAAGCATCGGCATCCTCAAAAGCGGGCGCTTCAACATAGCATTTATAGTTGAAATCTTCAAAAGAAGGGTCAATAAATGCTTTTTTCGCCTCCGCAAGACAAAAAGATGACAAAAAATCCTCCTCGCCCGTAAAAACATATAAGGGCGTAGTATCTTTAGTTTTTAAAACTGTACGGAATTCATCATAGGTCATAATTTACCGTCCCGTATAAAAAATTTAGTTTTCGCCGTTCAAATAATCGGTGATAAATTGGCAATAGCACATTGCAGCAATTTTCATGCAGTCTTCATCAATTGTAAAATGAGGATTGTGGATTGGGTAAACCGCATCTTTCTCTTCGTTCCTGCAACCGATATGTACATATGTTGAGGGGAGTGATGATGCAAAATATGAAAAATCGTCCCCTGCCATGGAAACTTTGTCTGTGGGGATAAGGTTTTCTTCTCCGATTATTTTGGCTGCAGATTTAACAAAGGCATCTGTGACCGTATTATCATTTATGAGTGCAGGGAAAAGCTTTATATAGCGGTAGTCATAAGATGCACCGTATTTGAGGCAAGCTTCATTCACTCTGTCTTCGATAAGACGGGCGACCTCTTCGCGGCTCTGACGCGTAAATGTGCGCGCCGTACCTGTGATTTTGACAGAAGAGGGAATAACGTTGGAACAGTTACCGCCTTCAACCGTGCAAACAGATACAACCCTTGGCACGGTTGTGTCTGTGAGATTGGTGATAGCTTTTATTGCGTCTGCAGAAACCACTATAGGATTAACACATCTTTCGGGATATGCGCCATGACCGCCTGTGCCGTGGATAACCACCTCAAAATTATCGGGCGATGACATGAGCGAGCCTTTTTTGTAGATAATAGTGCCTGTATTATACTCACTCATAACATGACCGCCTATGCAGATGTCTACAAAGGGGTTTTCAAGCACGCCTTCCTCAATCATGATTTCAGCACCGCCGTCGCCTTCTTCGGCAGGCTGGAACAAAATCTTTACCGAGCCCTTGAAAGAATCGCGAAGTTCATTTAAAATATAAGAGACGTAAAGTGCAATTGCAATATGCGAATCGTGTCCGCAAGCGTGCATGAAACCTTCGTGCTCGCTTTTAAAGGGGAGAGACGTTTGTTCGCATACGGGCAGGGCATCAATATCTGCACGCAAAGCAACACAATTGCCTTCGCCGTTGCCTTCAATCAGTGCCACAATGCCTGTGCCGCCCGCATAACCTTTTTTGTAGGGGATAGAGAGCGTGTCAAGAACAGAGCATATATAGCCCGAGGTTTTGTATTCTTCAAACTGGATTTCGGGAATACGGTGAAGCATGCGCCGTGTTTCGACAGCGGTATTTTCCCAGCTGTCTGCAAGAGCACGTATTTTTTCTGTAAGCATAGTATCAGACGCCTTTCGGTGGATTGAAAATATATATACTTAATTTTATCATATTTCTGCATATTTGTAAAGGAGTGAATAAAAGGTGCATTTTGTAAAAACACCCTATATCCCCCAAGGAAAAACGCTTTTTGCCGTAGGCGACGTAAAGCGCGACGATATAACAATAATAAAGCCGTTTTATTTGGACAAACTTCCGCACGGGCTCAGGTATCATGCAGATTTAAGTTTTTGCTATCTGGGAGACGGAATTGCTGTTTGCGCCCCCGAAAGCTATGACTATTATATAAAAGCATTTGAAAACACATCGCTTGAAATAATAAAAGGCGAGAAATATCTTGACATGCACTACCCAAAGGATGCTTCATATAATGTAGCGATAGTGGGAGATAAAATGTTTTGCAAAAAAGACATAGCCGACAGAGTTCTTTTGGATAAAGCGGAGGAGTGCGGATATGAAATCATAAACATCAATCAGGGATATGCAAAATGTTCGGTGTGTCCCATTGATGAAAAAAGTGCAATAAGTGCAGATGCGAGTTTTTGTAAAGCAGCAGAAAAAGCAGGGATTGACACTCTCAGGATAACCAATGAAACAATACAACTCAGAGGTTATGACAACGGATTTTTTGGGGGATGCGCATATCTTTGTGACAAGAACACCTTTTGCACAAAAGGCGATATCACCACGCACCCGGATTATGAAAAAATCAGCCTTTTTCTTGAAAAAAGAAATATAAAAACCGAATACACAAAAACCAAAGATTTCCTGTGCGATTTTGGGTCGTTTATACCCGTTTGCGAAGAATAAAAACATCGGTTTAGGTAAAGTATTATTCTAAGCCGCGTAATGCGGAATTTTTTCGGGAGGTGTACAGCACGAGATATAATACACAATTTACCGTATCAGATACTTTTACCATGGATGAAGCGGCACATGCCGCCACTGATGTTGTTATGAACGAATACGAAAGCGTGCTATTTGAGCGGAGTGTAAAAAGTCGTTACGCATACCTTACGAAGGATGAACAGAACCAAATAATCAAAAACGCAAAAAAGCTTGCAACAAGAAACGACACATCGGATTTTCCGCCGTTTTCGGCAAGACGGAAGGACGTATACGATAATATAAGAGCGTATCTTGGCGAAGAGGGGACCGTTGTACCTTGCGGATTTGTGGATTTCAGGATGCGAAAAATGTATTACTGGGCAGAAAAGATAGTCGAAAAGGGTGCTGACATGTTTTTTGACCAAAAAGAATATGAGGAGTTTACGTATCTTTTGTCCATGTTTGTCGAAGAAAAAGAGTCCCGCGAGGAGGTTATCCATCTGTTGTGGGAAAACCCGGGGATAACGCTTTTGAATAAACGCGGAAGAAACGTAACAAAAAAATATGAGCGCGAATTTGTGGAGGCGGCAAAGGAAAAAAACATTTCCGATGACGATTTGGCAATATCGGCGATTATATCTGCTGCACCGGAAAAGCTGAGGCTTCATATGCCACCGGATAATTCGCCTCTGGCAGAAACCCTCTTAAAAATTTTTGGAAACCGTTGCAGTGTGTGCACGGGATGCAATATTTGTAAAAAAGATTGATAATTCGGCAAAAAAATGATAAAATGATTAAGAGGTGACACAAATGAAGGGCTATCTTGTAACGAACCATTATCTTGTAAGTGAAAAATATAACTCTCTTAACTGGCTTTTGTGCGAAAGCGCACAAAGATGCGGGATTGAACTTGTGCTTAAAACAAACGCCGAGATTTTGTCTGAGATGACAGTCGGCGGAACTGAAAAATGCGAAGATATAGATTTTGTGCTCTTTTGGGATAAGGATATTACACTGTGCCGAATGCTTGAGGGGTTGGGGTTAAAGGTTTTTAATTCATCCGCAGCTATTGCCGCTTGTGACAATAAAGGGCTTACTCATGCAATCCTCAATAAAACAGGTATACGTATGCCCAAAACCATTATCGCACCCTTATCCTTTGCAAGAGAAGATATGAGCGATTTTGCAAAGAACGCTGCCGAGAAGCTTGGATTGCCTCTTATTATCAAGGAAAGCTACGGCTCGTTTGGTTCACAGGTTTATAAAGCCCATGATATGATAGACGTTGTTGAGATTGCAAATGCAATCAGCCCCCGCCCGATGATTTTTCAGGAATATATCAAAGAGAGCACAGGTCGGGATGTAAGGCTGAATGTGGTAGGTGACAAGGTGGTCACTGCAATGGAAAGATATAACGACAGTGATTTCCGTGCCAATATTACAAATGGCGGAAAAATGAAACCCTACAAACCTACTCAAGAGGAGTGCGACATTGCAGTTAAAGCGTGCCGTGCTCTGGGGCTTGATTTTGCAGGCGTAGATTTACTTTTCGGAAAAGACGGCCCGCTTCTTTGTGAGGTTAACTCCAATGCGCATATTAAAAATATACTCGATTGCACGGGCGTAAATGTTGCAGATGAAATCTTCAACTATATCAAAGGTAAGATATCATGAAACTGTGGCTTGTATATGACGCTTTTGAGGCGGAGAGAAACCGCCGCTACATAGATTTTTACTTTGAAAAATGCCGTGAAAAAAACATTGACCTTAAGCTTGTGATTGTGGAGGATGGGATTGATTTTACCCGTCTTCCCGATGCGGCAATTGTGCGCACAATGAACCCAAAGCTTAGTGAAAAGCTCGAGAGCATGGGTGTAGAGGTGTATAACTCATCATTTATAAGCCGCATTGCAAACGACAAATGGAACACATATTGCTATCTTAAGGACAAAAATATCCGTCTGCCCGAAACTTTTTTGGTGACAGAAAGTTTTGTGCCGCCTTATTATCCGATGGTTTTAAAACCGGCAGGAGGCAAGGGCGGAAAAGATGTGGAAATTGTCAACAATTACTGCGAGTTTTGTGCATATAATGAGAGAGTAAAAGGAAAAATCATTGCCCAAAGGGTTGTTAGCGACAAGGGCAGGGACTTGAGAGTTTATGTGGTGGGCAATCGTATTATAAAAGCGATGCTTCGCGTGTCAGAAAATGATTTCAGGAGCAATTTTTGCCTTGGCGGAAAAGCAATGGAATACGATTTGTCAGAATGGGAAAAAGCCGAAATCCAAAAAGTGATAGACCAATTTGACATTGCTTATGCAGGACTTGACTTTATTTTTGATGAAGGCAAAATAATTTTCAATGAAATGGAAGATGTTGTGGGAGCAAGAATGCTTTACACATATACCGATATTGACATTGTGGATATTTACCTTAATTTTATTATTACACATACAGTTTTAACAAAATGAACACAATGGCATGTTATTTTAAATATAAAGGAGGTGGTACTATGGGGTAGCAAAAACAGTATTCAGCCGTTATGAGATGAAATTTGTGATTACAAAAGAGCAGTACACGCGGGTTGTGGAAGGCTTTGGTGACAGAATGGAGCTTGACGAATACAATGTGGGCGGTAATCTGTATACGATAATGAACCTCTATTATGATACTCCGCTGGACGATTTGGTCTCCACAGGATTAAAACGTGAGGATAAGTACCGCTTCAAGATAAGGCTTCGCAGTTATGACCCCGAGTATCCGACAGCTTTTTTGGAGATAAAGAAAAAAGTCAACGGACTTGTAAACAAACGACGCACACTTATGTACATAGATGACGTAAATCCGTTTTTGATGGAACATAAAGATGTGCCCGAAAGCAAGATTGTAAAAAGACAGGTCATAAAAGAGCTTGATGTTATTGCAAAAAACATTGAGCTTGTGCCAAAGGTTGTGCTCTGTTATGACCGCCAGGCGTTTTTTGGGACAAGGGCAGAGGACGGCGATTTAAGAGTAACCTTTGACACCAATATCCGAGCAAGACGCTATGAGCTGGATTTGAGAAAAGGCAGTCACGGAGAGAGAATATTGGACGAGCAATTTGTTCTTATGGAAGTAAAGGTTGATAAATCCGTGCCCTTGTGGCTTGCCAGGTTGATGAGTGAAAACAATGTGCGAAAAAAACGGTTTTCAAAGTACGGCACTGAGTTTTCACAATATGTATTAACGAAATATTATGGGGAGGAAAATGAAAATGGAATGGTGGAATAATCTTATAGCAACTGCTTCAGGTGGCAGTAATGTAGACTGGACAAAAATGATTACAGCTGTGGTTTTAAGTTTTGTATTAGGCATGGTTATCGGTATGGTGTACAAGTTTACTCATTCGGGATTCGGCTACTCTCAGTCTTTTGTAATTACGCTTATCATGATGTGCACAATTATTTCCGTGATAATCATGGTTGTGGGCGAAAATATTGCAGGCGCTTTCAGCTTTGCGGGTGCACTGGCGGTAATCAGATTCAGAATGAGCTTAAAAGAACCTAAAGATATTGCATATGTTCTTTTTGCAACGGCGGCAGGCTTGGCTGTAGGCGCGGGTGCATACCTTGTGTCGGTAATCGGCGTTATTGCACTCAGCTTGTTTATCATCATACTTACAAAGCTCAACCTTTTTGCTCCTGCACATACAACTAAAAAGCTTAAAATTGTTATCCCCGAAGACCTCAATTACGAAGGCGTGTTTGAGCCCGTGCTCAACAAGTATTGCAATAAGTACGAGCTTTTAAAGGTTATGAATATTGACCTTGGTACACTTTTTGAACTGGTGTTTGATGTTAAAGTAAAAAAGGACATAAGCGAAAAAGAGTTTATGGACGAGCTTAGAACACTTAACGGCAACCTCAAAATATCACTTACGCTTGCGAGCGATTTGGCAGACTAAAAGAGAAGAGCATATCCAAAAGGATATGCTCTTTCTGTATGGTCGAGGTGACAGGACTCGAACCTGCGGCGTCTTGCTCCCAAAGCAAGCGCG
>CAZNIC010000054.1:0-10759 GCA_964572985.1 uncultured Oscillospiraceae bacterium | reverse complement strand
ATATCGACTACGAAATCAACGAAACACTTATCGTCGAACTTTACTCTAAGTAATACCTATCCCGACACTATGTAACAAAAAAATATATAGGAGGGTGTATTAGTTGAACGATTTAAGATTTGAAAAACCCCGTATTGAAAAAATTGAACAGTCTGAGGACTGCTCTTACGGAAAATATACTGTAGCTCCGCTTCAGCGTGGCTACGGTATAACCCTCGGAAACTCTCTCCGCAGAATGATGCTCTCAAGTCTTGAGGGTGCAGCTGTTACATCTATCAAGATTGACGGCGTTCAGCATGAGTTTTCCACAATCCCCGGTGTTAAGGAAGATGTATCCGAAATCGTGCTTAACATTAAGCAGATTATCATCAAGCTTCACGGCGACGGTCCCAAGACTGTTCGTATCGAAGCAAACGGTGCAATGGATCTTACAGCCGGCGATATCATTCGTGATGCAGATGTTGAAATTTTGAATCCTGAGCTCCACCTTGCAACACTCAACGAAGATGCAAAGCTTTATATGGAGCTTACAATCGGCAAGGGCAGAGGTTATGTTTCTGCAGAAAAGAATAAGGCTATGGGCCAGCCCCTTATCGGTCTTATTCCTGTAGACTCTATCTACACTCCTGTTCCCAAGGTTAACTACACAGTAGAACCTACACGTGTTGGTCAGGACGTAGATTTTGACAAGCTCACAATCGAGGTTTGGACAAACGGTACAAAGACAGCAGATGAGGCAATCAGCCTTGCTGCTAAGATCATAAACGATCACATGATGCTCTTCATTCAGCTTACTGATGAAGCTATGAATGTTGAAACAATGGTTGAAAAGGAAGAAACCAAGAAAGAAAAAGTATTCGAAATGACTATCGAAGAACTTGACCTTTCAGTTCGTTCTTACAACTGCTTGAAGAGAGCAGGTATCAACACTGTTGAAGATCTTACTCTCAAGAAGGAAGAAGAAATGATGAAGGTTAGAAATCTTGGTAGAAAGAGCCTTGACGAAGTATTTAATAAGCTTCAGGCACTTGGTCTTTCCTTTGCTCCCGATGAGGACTGAGACTGATAAAGGAGGTACAACATAATGGGTACAAGAAAATTAGGCCGTCCTACTGATCAGAGAATGGCTATGCTCCGCAACATGGTTACATCTTTGCTCGAGAACGGTAAGATTGAAACTACAGTTACACGTGCGAAGGAAGTAAGAAGCCTTGCTGAAAAGATGATTACTCTCGGTAAGACAAACACACTTCATTCTCGCCGTCAGGCTCTTGCGTTTATCACAAAAGAGGCTGTTGTAGCTAAGGTTTTCAATGAACTCGCTCCTAAGTATGCTGACCGTAACGGTGGCTACACAAGAATAGTTAAGACAGGCGTTCGCCGTGGTGACAATGCTCCTACAGCAATCATCGCTTTAGTTGACTAAAAAAATAAAGGTGTTGCGAAAGCAACACCTTATTTTTTGCCAACTAAAGCGATGTGTAGAACGGGAAGAGCAAAGTGCAGAACGATTTGTAGGGACCGGCATCCTCGACGACCTGTGATTTGCGACAAAAAATGAGATTGCATTTGAATATATTGTTTGGTATAATAACTGTGATGCGCTTGTAGCTCAGTGGATAGAGCACCGGCCTCCGACGCCGGGTTGTCGTAGGTTCGATTCCTATCAAGCGCGCCAGAAAAAACGACTTGCTTCGGCAAGTCGTTTTTTTGTCGATATAAATCTCTGTCGAGATTTTCGATATGTTTAAATTAACTCGATATATCGCTCGTGACGAGATTTGTATCATATGGAGTTTGAGTGCTTGTGGTCAATATCCTTCCATCTTAGAGGACACAAAATGATGTATGGCTTTGCAATAGTTTCCCTGATGGCATAACTCCCCCATATGTAAGATTGACAAAAAAACTTATTATTGATATAATAAATACGATATATCTTTATATGGGATGTGAGCTAATGAAAAGAATTGTTGCAATATTTTTGGTTCTTATGTTGACAGTTTCGTTTATGGCAGGATGCAAATCTGATAATGACGACAAGGATTTGCAAAAAATCAGTGATGAAATGCTTAAATGTAATGTTAAGCGTGTGGATCTTGAACGTGAAATAAACGCTCTGTGGGAAGAATATGATGCGGCTTTGTCCGGTGGAGAATGTTGCTTTGTTTTGTTTTTTGATAACCTGACACCAAACATCATGGATGTTATATTCCCGCTTCTTTCAGAGTACGACTACAAAGGTACAATAGTTATGAGTGACTATCAGATTCCCGGTGGAGAAGGCTGTATAACTATGGCTGATTATAATAAGCTCATTGCCGCAGGCTGGGATTTTGCTATCGGAAACGGCAGTGTTGACATGAAGAGTGAAAATGCTGAAGAAAACCTCAGAAAGTATCTGGACGAATACAAAACCCTGCTTTCCGAAAACGGAATTGAATTTCCGAAAACTTTTGCTTTCGCAAAAAACTGCTACGATGACAAATACCAGGATATGATGATAGAGTATGGCTTCAATGTAGTGCGCCATTCCGGTGAAAACGGCGAAAAGTATTCGTACAGTATAGAGAGAAACGGATTGTATCTGTTGTCATCGAGTATAATCTGTGCCGATAAAACAACAATGAAGACTGATATGCAGAAAGCTTATTCCGAACAAGCAACATATGCCGCATGGGTCAGATATGTTGCTGATACTATATCGGATGAGGAGCTTGATTGCGGAACCACAAAGTATGACCTTATGCTCGACTTCTTGGAAGATGACTGTGAAGAGGCAAGAGTATTTACTGCAACAGAGCTTTATGATTACAAAGCCAATACTATTGCAGGCAGCGAAACCTTCATGGAAGAATTCAATTTAAAAATGGATGAATTGGAACTGCAGTTGACAGAGGTAAATGCTCAAATTAAAAAACTTAGAGATGCGTTAGCTGAATAACATATTACACAAAAAGACCTTGAAAGTTTTTCTTTCAAGGTCTTTTTGTAATACCCTCGCAAGCAACAAATGCTGCATCGGTAGAAATATTGCATTTTAAGCTGTACAGTGGAACTTGGGAAAACATATTATTGATAAAATCCAATGTTTTTAATCTGCCTGTAACAGAAGCGGGCATATAAACCTGTTTTACTAAAAAAGCATTGAATTCATCACTATTTACAACAGATATGGAGTTCTCCGGCGCCCTTGAAAGAAGTATTATCCCTTTCAAGGGTGCTTTTGTGTTGCGGTTAAAATGCTCTTTGCCACACCAAGGTGTGCCGTAAGCAATGAATTCACCATTAATATTACGGATAATAGGTTTGTCGCCGTTTATGATGTTTACACGGTCTCCGTAAAGTTTTTTCCACTGCTTTATGTGCGTAGTTTTGCCCGTACCGGAGGGGGCTGTGAACATATACGCATTGCCGTCAAACTCGATTACTGCGCCGTGCATCAATATGCCATCTCGCTGAACAATGTAGTTACATATTTCGCGGTATACCTCTAGGTACTCGGTATATGGCAAATGATACTCGGGAGCTGATGATTGTTTTGACTTAAGATATTCAACATCAAGGCTTATGTGAAAATCAGGCTCTTCATCAGTAATATATTCTGTAGTGAACTTTTCCCAGTATTCAAACTTGTTGTCAATTTCAAAAACAAAATCGGCAACTTTTATTTTCAATTGAATCACCAATCCTTTGACAACAATGCTGCTTATTCTTCGGGAGTGGAGGTGTCATCCTCATTTGTGCTATCATCTGGAGTTTCGGAGGAGTTATCTTCAGATTCTCCGTCGTCGTCTTCATCGGGAAGAACAGCGTCGCCTTCGTCGGAGGGAGTATTGCTGTCTTCTTCTGTAGGCTCGTCGGTTTCCCCATCGGTAGGTTCGTCTGTCTCACTGTCAGTGGAGTCGTCGGTTTCGCCATCAGTAGGCTCGTCGGTTTCACTGTCAGTGGGGTCGTCGGTTTCGCCATCAGTAGGTTCGTCTGTCTCACCGTCAGTGGGTTCATCAGTTTCACCGTCAGTGGGCTCGTCGGTTTCACTTTCGGAAGGACCGTCTGTTTCTTCGTCAGAGGGGCTGCTTGTGGGTTCGTCAGTAGGATCGGTCTCGGGTTCATAGTCCGGGTCATCGGCATCGTTTATGTCGAAATCGTCGTCCTCTTCGTCCCAGCCGCCCTGACCTTCGTCATCGTCACCGTTCCATCCCGGAGGTCTCCAGCCGTCGTCAAACGGGTCGTCTATAACATTGTCCTTGTCGTTGTCAATAGGTCCGTCATACTCGCCGTATGTAGGTTCAGAAGTTTCGGGCTCAGTAGGCGCGTCTGTCGGTTCATCTGCAGGGGTATCCGGATCAGTTGTAGGCTCCTGTGTGGGTGCATCTGTTTCATCTTCGTCGGGTTCGTCATCGTCGTTACCGCTTGAAGGACTGTTGCTGCCACCGCTTGAAGGACGGGAGGAAGAGGATACTCTGCCGCTCTGCCAGTCTGTCTGCGAATCGTCGGTGTATACAACCTTATTGATGTAGCTTGTACCGTCAGGATTAACACCAAGCGCCACCTGCATAGCTTCCTGTGCAGCTTTTGCCTTTAAATCTGAAAACTCACCGGTCTCTTCAGAGGGGGAATCGGTAGGAGTTGTTTCATCCGGGGTTTGTGTAACAGGGTACTTACCGTCGGGTGCATGGAAATAAATCTCCCATATAAACTCAGCCCTTGTGCACAACTCGTTATTTGGCCAAGGTGTAGGAGTTTTGCCGAAAACTTTGCCAATTATGGCGTTGGCACTGATTCTGTTAATAGATTTTTCGGGAGAAAGTGTATCAGCCGTCACGTAGCCTAAGGTATACGCCTTTGCAACTGTGGAGTAATACCACTTGTCCTTTGATACTCCGAACCCCGTAATATCGGTTTCATCACAGTCAAAGGGCTTGATACGTGAAATAATCGTAAGTGCTTCTGCTTGTGTTATGTAGCTGTTGGGGTTGAGGTTTGTGCCGTCACCCGTGATAAGCTTTTTATTGATAGCGTACACAAACGCATCGTAGTATCGGCTGTCTTCCGGTGGCATGTCTGTAAATTCTGCCCCAAAGACAGGCAATGAAAACAATATCATACATATTGCTGTCAATAATGCAATTCTCCTTTTCATAATAATCACCTCGTAAATATATTTGAAAAATTATGTACATACCTATACGTAGTTATCATATCATAAGATGAAAGGTTTTTCAACAAAAAAATGCGTATTGACAAACATTCTCTTGTTTTTGTATACTGGAAAAAAGGAGTTGAGAAAACGATGCGTTTTAAAGATAAATATCCTGTTATGGTTTCGGTCATAGTAACGGCACTGATGCTGTTTTTGTTGTGGCTTGTGCCAAAAATCTGGGTTTTCCCGGGTGGGTTATGGAGTGCGTTGCTTTTTGAGATTGTTCTGATGATAATCCCCTTTGTGCTTTTGCTCATATTTGGTGATTTAAAGGTGTATATAAAAGGAAGTGTTATAGATACCGCCTTTGCGGGGGCATATCTGCTTTTTGGCCAGCTGATGCTTTTTGGCACAACCTTGGCAGAGAATATGAAAAACCCTGACACCAATTGGGTTTCGCCTGCATGGATTGTGTACGGTATTGTAGAGCTTGTAGGTGTAGGTTTCCGCGAAGAAACGGTTTTCAGAGGGATTGTTACCAATCAGATAGCAAAAAAGTATGTTAAAGACCGCAAAGGAGTACTGCTTACAGCTTTGATTTCGTCGGTTATCTTCGGTTTTGCTCATATGACAAATGTTTTCTACGGAGTAAGCGTGTGGAGTGCTGTTATTCAGTCTCTGGCGGCTATGGGTATAGGCTTTTACTTGTCGGCGGTATATCTCAGAGGCGGTAATATATGGGTGCTTATCCTCATGCACACCGTAACGGATGCAGCCAGTCTTTTTGAGGCGTGCTTCACAAAAACGGTTACAAGTGTGGATGTAATAAACCAACTCTCGCTCATAAACCTTACACCGCTATTGGTGTTTGGTGCAGCAGGTCTGTTTTTGCTCCGTAAAAGTAAATGCGCACAAATCATTGAGAGATATAATACAATACAGTAACAAAAAAATCCGAAACATGCGTTTCGGATTTTTTTGTATAAAATTTGCCTTAACAAGAAAAGATACTCTTATAAAACATGCCGAAGGAGAATTAAGCATGAGAGTAAAAAGAACATATATATTCGGAGTAATTTTAACGGCAGTACTTTCTGCCATGGTGGTTTTCGGCATATACCAGGATATCCGTGCGGAAAAATATGCTAACGAAATCAAAATGGACTATCAACGCTCTTTTACTGAAATGGTGCAATATGTTGACGACCTACAGCTGAGCTTGGAAAAAAGTCAGTTCGTAAACGATCCCTATCAGATGATGCGTTTGTCCGAGGAAATTTACCGCCAGGCGGCATTTGCATCTGCAAATCTGGCAATGCTCCCTCTTAAAACAGAGCCTCTTGAAAACTTGTCAGAATTTCTCAACCAGTCGGGAGATTATGCAAGGGCATTGTCTTATAAAATGCTGAGCGGACAAGAGGTCAGCCAAGAGGAGTATCAAAACCTTTCCAATCTGACCGAATACGCCTCCATAGTAGCAACAACGCTTGATGGTGATTTGGAGGATTTATATAACGGAACTCTTGACATACGCCGTGTAGCAGAGAACGCAACAGCTTCGGGTATAGACAAGGTAATGGGTGAGATTGAAGACCAATTGCATGATTATCCCGCGCTTATTTATGATGGGCCGTTTTCGTCTCATCTTACCGATAAGGAAAGCGTGTTTTTAAAAGATAAACCCGAAATCACAAAGGAAGAAGCTATAGCAAGAGCAAAAGCTTTTATAGGTATGGGAAAAAAACTCAAATGCGTACAAGAGGACGGAAATATCCCGGCATATTATCTCTACGACGAGGACAACCTCTGTTCAATTGCCCTTACAAAACAGGGCGGATATCTTTTGAGCTATCTTAATGACCGCAGTATAGGCGAAGCAACAGTGGATATTGCCGAGGCAAAAATTGCAGGAGCCGAATTTTTGAAAACAATCGGATTCGAAGGCATGCGCGAAAATTATTACGAAACAATATCAAACGTGGCAGTAATTAATTATGCGTCCAATCAGGAAGGGTATACAGTATATCCTGACCTTGTAAAGGTAAAAATCGCACTTGATACAGGCGAAGTGGTGGGCTGCGAAACAAGAGGATATCTCATGTATCACAAAAAGCGTGACATACCGGACATTAAGGTAAGCGTGGAAGCTGCAAAGGCAAAAATCAACCCCAATGTCACAATCAAAAGCACAGCGCTTGCCATAATCCCAAAAGATGACGGACAGGAGGATTTTTGTTGGCAGGTTGAAGGACAGATAAATGACCGTAGGTGTCTTATCTATGTAAATACCCAAACAGGAGCGGAAGAAAAAATATTTTTGCTGATAGAATCACCAACAGGTGTTTTGGCAGTGTAAATTAAAAGGTGCTGTTGCCTAACGCAACAGCACCTTTTAGTTTATAACGGGTGAAAAACTCGTATCAATTTTAACAAGCACTTTATAGTCCGGGTTTGTTAAACGTATTGCAACATCAAAAGCTGCAATTAAAGCTTCGTCAGAAATATTGCAACCCTCAGGCTTTACGCAGTCGAAGCTGACGCAGTTTTCTTTAACTCTGAGGTCATGTATTGTACACTCGGGATGAATTTTTGATGCAATGTTTGAAACAGTGCGTCTTAATGAGCGAACATTGTCATCGGTGACAATAGGGTCAAAATGAATTATCATGTGGATATTGTCCTCTGTAAGGAAATCATCCTCTATGCGGTCGATAATATCATGGCTTTCGATAACGTCATGTTCAGCCGCCATTTCAACATGCACACTGGCAAATCTTCTTTCAACGCCGTAGTCGTGAACGATGAGGTCATGAGTGCCGAGAATATGAGGATAGGAAAGGATTTTTTTGCGGATATACCCAACAAGCTCTTTATCCGGAGCTTTGCCCAAAAGCGGGTCCATGGTGCTCTTTATAAGAGAAATACCGCTTATAAAAATAAAAAGCGAAATAAAAAGCGAAATATAACCGTCGAGAGAAAGATGTGTATAATAAGTTATTATATAACCTACGATAATACCTGTTGTTATAATCGCATCATTGCGTGAATCCTGGGCAGTTGCAATCAAAGTCTTTGAAGAAATCTCTTTGCCGATACGGTGGTTGTATACAGCCATAATAATCTTGATTACTACCGATACTATAAGAATACCCAAAACTGTGGGAGATACTTCAATATGTGAAGGTGAAAAAATCTCTTTTACAGCAGTTTTGATAAGTTCAAAGCCTATCAAAAGAATAAACATTGCTACAATAAGTGCCGAGAGATATTCCGCACGGGCGTGACCGTAAGGATGTTCGTCGTCAGCCCTTTTTTCAGCAAAGCGAAAACCAATGAAGCTTACGATTGATGCAGAGGCATCCGAAAGATTGTTGAAAGCATCTGCAATGGCAGACAAGCTGCCGGAAATAATGCTGGCAGTAAGTTTTATTGAAAAAAGAAAAAGATTTGCAAAAATACCTATGATTGAACACTGCTTGCCGCCATTGAGGCGACCGTTACCATTTTTGTCAGTCATTAGAATACCTCCTTGTACTTTATTATATGTCAATACACATAAAAAAGCAATAAATAAAAAAGGAAGGATACATGCAAATCCTTCCTTTGGTTTATTTATCTTACCTTTTCTTTGAATACCTTACCTGCCTTGAAAGTAGGAATCTTGGAATCGGGAACGGTAACTTCCTGATTTGTGCCGGGAACCTTACAGATTCTGCCTGCACGAGTTTTAACTTCAAATGTACCGAAACCTACGATCTGAACCTTTTCGCCGCTGTTAACAGTGTCAATAATTGTGTCAAGAAAAGCGTTGAAGATTTCTTCGGATTCTTTCTTTGAAAGACCCTGCTTTTCTGCTACTCGGGCAATAAGTGTTGCCTTATTCATAAGAACGCCTCCAAAAAATTGATATTATTTAAGTATCTACATTGTACCAAACATATTAGTAGAATACAAGTGCTTTTTGAAATTTTTTGATATTTTTTGGAGAAGCAAACAAATTGAAAAATATTGAAATTGCTGAAAAACAGGGAAAAATGGGAACTTATTAGCCTTTAAAAATTTGCTTGAGCTCATCAAGGGAGACAAAATGTGACATAATTACCGCGGGGATATATACCGCTGCAGCAATACAGATTGCCAACGGGGCATTCAACCAAGCAGAAGAAATTTCCGCAGCAATAAAGCAAAGAGCTGTGCATATCGCAGGCTTGACAATAAACAACCTTTTGGAAAAATCAAAGCACGGAAGCCCTATTATATTTATAAGGAGCACAGTCATAAAAACAAAGTAGGATATACTCGTTGCACCTGCAGAACCGTTTATGCCAAACATACTTATCAGCACAGGGGTAAGTATCATTTTGGTAAGTATTGAGCATGTCGCGGCAACAACCGTTATCTTTGTTTTGCCCATACCCTGAAGAATGCTGGCGATAACGCAGGCAACGCTTGAAAACACCGCTGACGGCGCAATAAGCGCAAGGGTGGAGGCGTTTTCGCTGCTGTCGAAAAGAAACGTAAAAATCCCCTCCGGAATAGCAATAAATCCCGCCATGCACGGAAGCGATATTGCCATCGCAATACGGAGCGCAAGAGATGTATCGCGAGAAAGTGCAATGTTATCTTGATTCTTTATGTTTTCTGTGACGGCGGGGAGTACGCTTGAGGCAACCGCCGTTGCAATAGAAACAGGCAATGCGTAAAGCATAGCCGAGCGTCCGAGTGTGCCGAAAGAACTCTGCGCAGAGGAAAAATTAAAATACGTGAGAGAGGGGACTACCGTCACGGTATCTATCATATTGAAAATCGCGTGCAGTGATGTTGTTATGGTGATGGGGATTGCAAGGAAAAGTATTGATTTCAAAACTTTTCCCGAAAAAACCACACGAAACGGTCTGTGGAGCTTTTTGAACGAAACGCCCAAAATTAATGCGCTGAGAAATGCACCGAAAGGAACGCCTGTTAATGCGCCCGCAGAGACGGTTGACACACTTTTACCCAAGAAGAGATACGCCACACAAAAGCCTACCAAGAGCCTGCCGAAAGAGTCTGAAACCTGTCCGAGGGCGGAGGGGAACATGAGCATTTTGCCCTGGAAAAAACCCTTGAAGGTTGCTGTTACGGCACAGAATAAAAGTGCAGGAGCCATAATGCGGAAACCAAAAGCGGAATCCGGGATACCTGTGGCGGCAGCAATATGCTCCGAAAAAATCATAATGAGAGCACAGGCTGAGCCTAATGCCGCAACCATAAAAATCAAAGCTGTGGAAAGTATGGTGTCCTCCTCATCCTTGTTTTTTGAAGATGCCACAAGTCTCGAAATCGCCAACGGAAAACCTGCTGTTGCCGCCGCAAAGAAAAACATATATGTATTATAGACGCTGTTGAAAACCGCCATGCCGTCCTCATGAAGAAAATATTTGTCCAGCGGGATTTTGAAAACAGCTGAAAAAATCTTGCCCAGACCGGTTGCAACGGCAAGAAGAAAAGCTCCTTTTACAAAAGACTGTTTTTTCATGAAATCATCCTTTCGGATAAAATAACGGGCGACATTAAGTCGCCCTGAGAGTGTCGATAAAGCATTATCGACACTCGACCTCAAAGGCGGACTAACGT
>CAZNIC010000053.1:2810-10760 GCA_964572985.1 uncultured Oscillospiraceae bacterium | reverse complement strand
ATGGTCGAGGTGACAGGACTCGAACCTGCGGCGTCTTGCTCCCAAAGCAAGCGCGCTACCAACTGCGCCACACCTCGAAATATTAACTTGTATTTTTTGGTAGCGCGCTACGCACGCTTCCGTTTGCGGTACCCGGCATCAACAGCCCTTCGGTTGTTGCTTGCCGACCTCGGCACAACCCTGCGCATTCGCTCAACCGTCCACCGGACGCGCTCATGCTCGGTTCCAACTGCGCCACACCTCAATATATTTAACAACATACAAATTATAACTTAAAGATAATAAAAAAGCAAGCTCTTTTTTAATGGGTCAAACCTTGACGAAGAAAAATTTGTTGGATATAATTATGCACAAGGAAGTGACTTGAATGAATAAAACACAATACATATTGCGATTTTTATTTTTAATGATGTTTTCATTTTCGGCAAACTGTTTTTTTATTGCTTATGATAACCTTGTGCTGTTCTATTTGGCAATAGCTTTTTTTATCGTGGCTAATATCTTACCCGGATTTACAAATCCGAATGTGAAGCAACTAAGGGTTAAATTTACAAACCACGGAACGGAAACCCTGATTATTTTTGTGAGCGGAATGATAGTGTCTGTTTTGTGGCATGTTGTGTATCTTTTTATTATTCCCTGGGACTGGAAAATGTTTTTGTGGAGTGCACTTATTTGCATTCTGGCTCATTTTATACTTTTTTGGAACGGTATTATAAGCGTATACTGTACATCGGTTCAGCTTGGAATAAAGCATCGTGTAATAGGGCTTTTGTGCGGGATGATACCTGTTGCAAACCTGATTGTTTTAAGAAAAATCATCAAAATTACAACGGAGGAAGTTAAATTTGAATCCCAAAAGGATTTGATGAACAGAGCTCGTGCAAAAGACGAATTGTGCAAAACAAAATACCCTATTCTTTTGGTTCACGGTGTGTTTTTCAGAGATTATAAATATCTTAACTATTGGGGCAGAATTCCCTACGAACTTAAAAGAAACGGTGCAACACTTTTTTATGGAGAGCATCAGTCGGCACTATCTATTGCAGACAGTGCAAAGGAGCTTAGCGAAAGAATTAAGAAAATAGCCAAAAGTCACGGCGGAAAAGTAAACATTATCGCACATTCAAAAGGCGGGCTTGACTGTCGCTATGCAATAGCAAAGTGCGGGGCAGCTGAGTTTGTGGCGTCGCTGACAACAATTAATACTCCGCACAGAGGGTGTGAATTTGCCGACAGTATTTTAGAAAAAATCCCCGAAGAAACAAAATTTAAAATAGCAAACACTTATAACACTGCGGCAAAAAAACTGGGTGATACCTCGCCGGACTTTTTGGCAGCGGTAAATGACCTTACTTTCGCTGCGTGTGCAGAAATGAACAAGTCTCTTCCTTTGCCGGAAAATGTTTTTTGTCAAAGTGTAGGCTCAGTGCTTGAAGAAGCAAACGGTGGAAAATTCCCGCTTAATTTTTCGTATCATCTGGTAAAATATTTTGACGGAGAAAACGACGGTCTTGTTGCGGAAAAGTCTTTTTCATGGGGTGAAGCTTATACCTGTCTCAGACCTTTGGGCAAAAGGGGCATATCTCATGGCGATATGATAGATTTAAACCGCGAGAACATTGAAGGCTTTGATGTAAGAGAATTTTATGTTCAGCTTGTACATGATTTGAAAAAAGAGGATTATAACACAAAAGGACAGCTATATGGCTGTTCTTTTTGCTTGCCTTGACTAATAAGCATGTATGGGTGATGATATGTATTTAGCCAAAAAAGCAAAAAAGAAAAAGCTTTTTCAGCCCTCTTACGAAATTGAGGACAACATAATTTATATAACAAATACATCTCGGGCAAAGAAAAAGTTTTTAAAAAGCGACATAAAGGATGTGTACTTTGGGCAGGAGTTTGAAAAAGACCCGGTTATTGGCAATTTCATAAAACCCATTGACGAGTATGATTATGATTTTTTGTTGGGATATCTTGACAGTATGATAGTATACTTGGCAGAGTTTTTCAAGCTCAGGCTCCCATGCGGGAGCATAGCGGTGTTTTCCGAGGATGAGAGGATAATTGCTGCTTGTGCGAAATATGCAAAAATGGTTTCGGTTATAGGGGTGTGCCGCGAAAGCGAGGTGCGGGGCGGAATTACAATCCGCTATGTAAAAAAGCTCAAAACTCTGCCCGATATAGTTGTGACGCAAAACGGTGAAAGCTTGTCCCCTGTTTTTAAGGTGCCGAGGATTAACCTTTGTGAAAACGGTGAAAAATCGCCTCTTACCTTGACGAGGAATACCATCTGCTTTAAAACAGATGCTTTCCCTTTTGATATAAGCATGGGAACACTGGTGCACTTTATAAAAAAAGGCGTGGATATCAAGTACGAGATAGCATCTTTCCGAAAAAAGTGCCCGGTGCTTTTCACTTTTTGTTGACGCGGTGTAATTTGTGGTATAAAATATATCTGTTAGACATATAAAAATTTGCCATAGGAGTGATGCAGGTGGCAAACGCATATATTTTAGTTGTGATGGGGATACTCCTGGCTAAAGCAGGCGGATTTTTACGCGATGCTGTTTTTGCATCAAGCTTTGGTACGGACATGGCGGCAGATATTTATCTTTCTGTTTTTGGTGTTGCCAGTCTTATTTTTACTGCTGTAGGCAGTGCCCTTTCAACACTTATCATCAAAAATGTTAATAAACCCATATATTCCCAGGGCGATGGGCAAAAATGCTATGCCGCACATTTTATAAGACAGATATCTGTTATTATAATGGCAATTACAGCGGTTTTGTATGTGTTTGCAAAGCCCTTGGTGGGGCTTTTGTTGCCGGGACTTACAGGTGTCGAGGCTGATACTGCTCTGACGATTATGTATATCATGCTTCCGAGTTTTCTTTTTATTTCGGTAGCCTATATGATGAGCGGACTTTTGCAAAACAGACGCGTGTTTTTTACGCCGTCTGTTATGAGCCTGCCCTATAACGTGATTGTAATCTGCGCACTTTTCTTAGGCGTGAGAGATATTGTAACCATCAGTATGATTACAACTCTGGGCTGGTTTTTGCATATAGTTATTCTTCTGCCCGATTTTTACCGCAAGGGATACAGCTTTTTTGCATCCTCTGCATCCATACGAAAGGGCAGCGGTCTTGACAACACCAAGGAAACCGCCTTTATTTTCCTTTCGGGGCTGATGTTTCAGCTGTGCTTTATGATTGACAAGGTTTTTGCAAGCTTTGACGCAGGTATGGCATCAACACTAAGCTATGCAAGCAATCTCTTTATCACGTTTTCGGGTATTTTTGTGGTTGCAATGAGCAGCGTTGTTTTCCCTGCCATCAGCCAGAATTTTGAACACGGCGAAATGGACTATGTGCGTGAGCTTTTGAGATATATTATAAAGCTCATGATGTCGATTTTTGTGTTTTATCTGGTGGCGGTAATGTTCTTTGGTGAGGACATCATCCGCATTATATATGAGCACGGTGCGTTTACGAGTGAGTCTACTCACAAGGTGGCGCAGGCGTTTATCATATACTCCTTCGGTATTTTTGGCTATTTGGCGCAGAATATTTTGAACAAGCTTTTTTATCTTGCCGGCAAATATAAAGTGACGGTTATCGGTGCAATAGTGGTTGTAGCATTAAAGCTTTGTGTGGACATGCTTCCCATACGCGGTTTCGGCGCAAACTTTGCAGCAATAACTACAACGGTACTGCTCACGCTCTATGCGGTGTTTGTTGCAGTAAAGCTCAAAGGCGTTATCGGCAAATACCTTACAAAAGAGCTCGGGGTAACTGTAGTAAAAATCGTGATTTCAGCGGCAGGTGCTGTGGGCGCGATTTTGGTAACAAATGCACTGTTGCCCTCGTCAATCCGCTACAGTGTGTTCGGATTTATGATACCTTTTGCGGCGGCATTGATTGTTTATGCTGTTGTCATGCTCGTTACGGGTGTTCTGAAGGAATTGTTTACAACGCCTTTGTCAAAAACCGCAAAATCTCAAACTGTTTACAGGAAAGGAAATTCGTAATGAAAGATAATCGCAAGGAATTTGTGTTTGTAATAGGAAAAAGTGAGGGGATGAACCCCAAGGCAATGATAGATGGCATCAACTCTATTGTTGAAAAACAAAAAAAGGTCAAGGACGAATCCACGTATACACTCGTGTTTTTTAACGAAAACGTGAAAGCGTCTGCCGTGTGCAAAAGCATTAAGAACATGCGAAAATACACCAATCTTACCTACGTGCCAAAGGGGGGCAGCGCACTTTACGATGCACTTGGTCATGCCATGACAATGGTGGGTGAAACACTTAGCGAAACCGAAGAGCATGAACGCCCTTGTCAGGTGTGCGTTATTGCAATCGGCGAAAGCGACAACGCAAGCGTGGAGTATGAATACACTGTTGTGGACGAAATGATAAAAGTGCAGAAATATGTATACAAGTGGGACTTTGTTTTCTACTCTGACGGCAATACGGCGTTTGATATCCAGAAAGGCGGCAACCTGAAGGACACCGAGAGAATGTTCAGAGAGATTAATGATTATATTACAAGCTTGAGATGAATGTGAATGGGCTGTTGCAAAAAGCAACAGCCTTTTTTCACAAAACGTTCACAATTGTAATAATACCGAAATATAACCTTAATGGTCGTGTAATTGACAAAAACTGCTTGCAATAATATAATAATGGTGAGATTAGGGGGAGATTCCTCTTTTTAAAAACTTAAAAATATCGCTACAGGAAAGGAAGAGGAGCTATGAAAAATATTAAAAAGTTATTTGCTGTTACAATGATTGTAGGCACAATGTTTTCATCAGGCATAATTGCTTCTGCACGTCAGTTGTATAGAGATGTGCCCGAAGACAGCGACCTGGCACCTATAGTTGAGCTTCTTTATAACCTCAGCATTATGTGGGGTTACGGCTGATATTAAGTAAGAGGAACACCCTATTTAACAAAAGATTAAACCGGAAAAGGCACAGCGGTAGCATATGCTACGGAGGAGCGCTTTCGTTCGGTTCGGGTTTATCTATCAAAAAGAAAGGACGGAAAAACTATGAAAAATCTCAAAAGACTTTTCAGTTTGCTTCTGGTAGCTGCAATGATTCTTTCAAGTGCTGTAACAAGCATGGCAGCCACAGGCGGCTTTGCAGATGTAGACGCATCTGACCGCTATGCAGAAGCTATCACACTTCTTTCGGGTCTTGGCATCATCCAGGGTTATGATGACGGCAAGTTTTATCCCGAATCCAACATTACAAGAGCCGAAGCGGCTACAATTATTGTGCGCACACTCGGCATGGACGAAAACGTAAGAAAAGGAAACACTATTTTCTCTGACGTTGATTCGTCTCACTGGGCATCAGGCTATATTAACATAGCTGTTGAAAACGGTATTATCAACGGTTTTCCCGACGGTACATTCCAGCCCTCAGAAAACGTTACATATGAACAGATCGTAAAAATGGTTGTATGTGCTATCGGACATGAACCCAAAGCAAAAGATTTGGGCACATATCCCCAGGGTTATATTCGTGCGGCAAGTGACGCAAAGGTTACAAAGGGTATTACGGGCTTAGGCTCCAATCCTGCGCCCCGCGGTCTTGTGGCACAGCTTATATACAATGCACTTGAAGTTGAAATGATGGATGCTACAAGCTACAGCACAGGTATCTTGGGTACATCCTACACATACAACGGCAAGACGCTTCTTCGCGATTATCTTGAAATCGAGAAGGTAGATGCAATTGTTACCGATACATACCTCACAGGCGAAACATTCTCGTCCAGAGATAAGTATGTTGAGCTTGAGATTACAGACGTTTATACTCTTAACAACAGAGCAAGCCGTACTCTTTACGACGAAGGCGATATTATTGAGTTTGACGAAGGCAGCTTTGAAGATGCAAGTAACTATCTCGGCAGAGCAATTGTTGCTTACGTAGGCGAAGACAGAGATACAAGAAAAGATACTATTTTTGCAATTGCTGTTGACAGTGCGAGAAATACCGAAGTTGAAGTAACTAAGGAGCGTTTCTACGATGATGGTAGCGACGAAACTGTTATCAGCTACACAAAGCGCGTTACAGACAAGCGCGTTACAGAGCTTGAACTTGACCGCAATGTGGTAGTTGTTGTAAACGGTGAAATTGTAAGCGATTCTATCACAGAATATTTTGATACATTTGATGTAATGACACTTGTTGACAACAACCGCGATGATGAATACGACTTCATCTTTGTTGACGTATTTGATGAATCCGAAGGCGTTGAATTTGTTGTTACAGACATTGAGGTAGATGACGGTTACTACTATTTTGAAGGTGAAAACGGTGAGATAGAGCTCGACTTTGAAGATGACGAAGTTCTTATCAAGATTATTAAAGACGGCAAGGAAATTGACGCCGATGATATCGATTACGGCGATACAATCACATGTCTTGACGCATCCAGAAGCATCTTAACAGTTTATGTTTCAGGCGATGTTGTAAAGGGCATAATTGACGAAGTTGATTATCTCGAAGGCGAATACTACATCAACGATGATCCCTATGAGCTTTCTCCTGCTTTTGCAGAAGACCTTTCTGTAGGCGACTACGGTACGTTCTATCTTAACTATAAGGGCAAGATAGCATACTCTACAGTAGCAAGCCGTGTTGCAGGCGGTGACTATATCTTCATCGCAAACTATGATACACAGACAAAGTTTTCTAAGACAACATATCTTGTTCAGGCAATCACTGAAGAAGGCAAGGTTGAGACCTATACCCTTAAGTCTTCTAAGATGAAGTATGTTGACCATGTTGGCAACATTTACAAAAACGTAACACCTAAGGTTGTTTATGACTACCTTACATTTAACAAGACAGAACTCTCCGACACTTATGATGTTGACGGCTATGTAGGCATTGCAAGAGTTAAGGTTTCTTCTGCAGGCGTAATCAGCGAAATCTATATGCCCGGCAGATATGACGAGTTCTACGAGCAGACAAAGTATGCTACAGAAAACAGCAAGGAATACAACAAAAAGAGAGGCACATACGGCAACTACGATATCACAGGCAAGGAAGTTGCGTTCCTTATTGATGACACCGAAGCGGACCTTACGGATGCAGTGGAAGCAGGCACAGTAAGCGATTTCTTCGTAGACGGTGACAGCTATGTATTCGTTGCTTACGGCGAGAGAAACAAAGATATCGACGCTGTTGTAATTACTGACGGTATTGCTACAGCAACATACACTGACAACGCGGTTATCGTAACAAAGGTTTCCGAAGTAAGATCCGGTGACGAAGTCACAACAAAGATCACAGGCCGCAAAGCAGGTAGCGTGGTAACATATATTGTTGACCCCGATGAAAACTACGACGTTGAAGTGGGTAACATCATCCTTGTTTCTGAAAACGCAAAGGGCTATGTTAACAAACTTGAATTTGTTGCAAGAACAACAGACGATGCCGATGACCTTTATAACGCATTCGTCGGTGCAGATGTTCCCTCTGATGCAGACGCGGGCGTTTACGCAGGTATGGTAAGCGAAAAATCCAGCAAACGCTTTGAAATCGAAGGCATGGTAGATTCTTTCTACAACAACGATGATGCACAATATTACCTTATCGATTACACAGGCAGAACAACATCATACGCAAAGGGCAGCTTCTCCGATATCAAGCTTACAAGTCGCATTGATACTTTCGTAATTGTAAGAACATATGAAGATGAAGTTGTAGATGTGTTCATTTTCAGACTTAATGCAGAGGATGGATATGATATTCCTGCTGCAGATATTTGGGATGAGATTACACCTATAGATCCCGAACCCGAACAGCCTACAGAACCTGAAACAGACGCACCTACAGAAGCGCCTACAGAAGCGCCTACAGAAGCACCCACAAGTGAACCTACAGATGCACCCACAAGTGAGCCTACAGACGCACCCA
>CAZNIC010000053.1:0-2710 GCA_964572985.1 uncultured Oscillospiraceae bacterium | reverse complement strand
CCACAGACGCGCCCACAAGTGCGCCCACAGACGCACCCACAAGTGAGCCTACAGACGCACCCACAAGTGAGCCTTCCACAACAGAACCTACACAGCCTGACGGTCCCGTGCTCGCAGAGCTGACAGAGAAGAAGGTTACAGTTGACAATAAGCTTGCTGAAGAAGTATTAAAGCTTATCAACGCTGAAAGAGCAAAGGCTAATCTTCCCGCACTTGTATGGGATAAGGATGTTGCAAAGGTCAGCGAAGCGCACGGTGTTGACATGGCGACAAACAAGTATCTTGACCAGAAGAACAAGGCAGGTGCAGATGTTGTAAAGAGACTTACTGATGCAAAGGTAGTATTTACATCTGCGGCAGAAAACCTTGCTCAGGGTAACTATACAGCACAGGTTATTGTTGACGCATGGATGAAGAGCGAAAAGCATAAGGTTAATATATTGAGTGCCGACTTCACAAAGGTTGGTATAAGCGTGGCAGTAGCTACAGATGGTACAAAGTACTGGGTAGTAGATTTTATCAAGTAATACATACACCAAAAGCAAAAGAGCAACTTGACGGTTGCTCTTTTTGCATATATAATAAACTAAATACATTTTTGAAGGTGACACAAATGAATTTACGCAAAGGTTTAAAAAATACAAAGAGGGTTGTTTTTAAAGTTGGTACATCCTCTCTTACATATCCAAACGGCAGATTGAATATAAACAAAATAGATATCCTGGTGCGTGTTATTGCAGATTTAAAAAACCGCGGCATGGAGGTAGTATTGGTATCAAGCGGTGCTATCGGCGTGGGCGTGGGCAAGCTCGGGCTTAGCGAAAAGCCTAAGGATATGCCCAGTAAGCAGGCTGCGGCAGCCGTAGGTCAGTGCGAGCTGATGTATCTTTATGACAAGCTTTTTTCCGAATACGGTCACGTAACAGGACAGGTGCTTTTGACAAAGGATGCAATCGAGCATGATGACCGCAGGACTAATGCGCACAATACTTTTATGCGACTTCTTGAAATGGGCGTTGTGCCCATTGTTAACGAAAACGATGCCGTTTCCACTGAGGAAATTGAGTTTGGTGACAACGACACCTTGTCGGCTTATGTAGCGGTTTTGTCGGAGAGTGATTTGCTTGTGATATTGACAGACATTGACGGTTTGTACGATGCAAACCCCCGAGAAAACCCCTCTGCGCACCTGATAAGCCAGGTTGAAAAAATTACGGATGATATTCTTGCACTTGGCGGCTCTGCGGGGTCAAGTCGTGGTACAGGCGGTATGATTACGAAGCTTTATGCGGCGCGCATTGCATCAGAGGCAAATATAAAGACTGTTGTATGCTCTGCCCAAGAGCCTCGCGATATTTATCAAATATTTGAAGAAAAGGAAATCGGAACGATTTTCGGGTGATAAAAAATGATTACAGTACAAGAATCCGGCAAAAGAGCAAAAAATGCCTCAAAAAGCATTATGCTCAGAACAAGTGAAGAAAAGAACGAAGCACTCTTAATGATTGCAGATGCACTTTTGGAAAACAGCGACGAAATTATTCGCGAAAACAAAAAAGACATCCTCGCAGCCCGCGAAAAAGGCATGAAAGAGTCTTTGGTTGACCGCCTTATGTTAAACGAGGAGCGTATAAAAAATCTTGCGGCATCCGTGAGAGAAATTACAACCTTGGAAGACCCTATAGGCGAGGTTTGCGAAGAATGGTCGCGTCCAAACGGACTTAAGCTCAAAAAAGTGCGTGTGCCGATGGGGGTTATAGGCATCATTTACGAGGCGCGCCCCAACGTAACCTGTGATGCGGCAGTATTGTGCCTTAAAGGCGGAAGCAGTGCGCTTCTGCGTGGCGGCAGTGACGCTATCAATTCAAACATGGCAATTGTAAAGGTGATGCGTTCGGCACTCGAAAAAACAAAAATCCACCCCGATGCAATCATGCTTTGTGAAGACACAAGCCGTGAAAGTGCAACAGCAATGATGAAAATGAACGAATATCTTGATGTGCTTATTCCCCGCGGTGGTGCAGGTCTTATAAAAAGCGTTGTACAGAACGCCACAGTCCCTGTAATTGAAACGGGCACAGGCAACTGCCATATTTATGTTGACGAAACAGCTCGTCTCAATATGGCACTGGATATTATCATCAACGCAAAAACACAGCGTACCGGCGTATGTAATGCGGCTGAGACAATGCTTGTGCATAAAAGTGTTGCAGAAAAGTTTTTGCCCATGGCATACGACGCCCTTACAAAAAAAGGCTGCCGTATATTGGGCTGTGAAAAAACCTGTGCAATAATCCCTTGCGAAAAAGCAAGCGATAAGGATTTTGCAACAGAGTTTTTGGACCTTATTTTGTCGGTCAAGGTTGTGGAGAGTGTAGAAGAAGCAATTGAGCATATTGAAAAATACTCAACACATCACTCTGAATCAATTGTCACCGAAAACAAAGAAAATGCTCAAAAATTCCTTCGCGAGGTAAATTCGGCTGCAGTATACCATAACGCGTCCACACGTTTTACAGACGGCGGCGAGTTTGGTTTTGGTGCAGAGATGGGTATTTCCACTCAAAAACTCCATGCCCGCGGTCCCATGGGATTGAGAGAAATCACATCTTATAAATATATCATTGAAGGTACAGGTCAGATAAGATAATAAAAAGCGTGTCGATAAAGTATTATCGACACGCGACCTCAAAGGCGGACTAACGTCCTT
>CAZNIC010000052.1:0-10818 GCA_964572985.1 uncultured Oscillospiraceae bacterium | reverse complement strand
GACCTCAAAGTGCTGAAGGACGTTAGTCCGCCTTTGAGGTCGCATGTCGATAAAGTATTATCGACAGTCTGAAGGGCTATCTTTGATAGCCGCTTATTTTTGAAGAGCATGAAAGGCGAAAGAGTTTCATAGGAAAATAAGAGGATAAGGACAACAAAAAAGGGTCTGTAAAAAAACAATTAGTTTTTTACAGCCCTTTTTTTGTTGTAAGAATATTAAAGTTTTGTGCCACACTCAGCGCAGAATTTTGCACCTTCGGATAATTCCTCACCGCAATTGGTGCAGAACTTTGCTTTGGGTTTAGCCGTGCCGCACTCGCTGCAGAATTTGCCTGTGTTTACATTTCCGCAGTCACATTTCCATCCGTTTTGCATACCCTGAGGCTGTTCACTCTTTGCCATGTCATACAAGCCTTGCATGGTGCTTGCATTGGCACCCTGTACCATGCCCATGCCCATAAGACCTGTCATTGCTCCGCTTTCGTTATTTGCTGCGTCAACCATGGCTGTTGCCTGAGCGCCGAGCATATGACCCATGGCAAGCTTGGCATCTCTTCCCATGGCGGTGCTTCTCTGATATTCGGCAATTTTTGCTTCGTCCTCTTCTGTTGCATTTACGGCGGATACGCCGAATTCAATAATTTCAACACCGCGTCTGTCGCGCCATTTTGCGCTGAGAAGCTCATTGAGTTCATCCGCAAGCTGCATTGTGTATGCAGGAATTGCCGCGTAATAGATATTGTTCTGCGAAACCTTGAAAAGTGCAGGCTGGAGTGCTGTTAAAAGCTCGCTTTTTAACTGAGAGTCAATTTCGTCACGGGTGAATACGTTTTCCACATTTCCGCAAACATTTGCGTAGAAGAGCATGGGGTTTGTTATGCGGTAAGAGTATTCACCATGGCAACGGATTTTGATGTCCAACGGAAAACCAATGGCCGTGTCCATTATTCGGAAGGGAACGGGCGAGGGCGTACCGTATTTGTTGCCCATAATTTCCTTTGTGTTGAAATAATAAACTCTCTGGTCCTTGCCTGGTTCGCCACCAAAGGTGAAACGCTTGCCGATTTCGGAAAAGGTTTTCTTTATGTTTTCCCCTAAATTACCGTAGAAAATGCTGGGTTCGCTACCTGTGTCATATACAAATTCACCGGGCTCGGCACATATTTCAACAACCTTGCCACCCTCAACAATTATCATGCACTGACCTTCGTTTACGTTTACGATTGAACCGTTTGAAATAACGTTATCACTGCCCTTTGTATTAGAAGAGCGCGAGCTCGTTTTCTTTTCGCCCTTGGCAACCAGTACGTCGGCATCAAGACTTTCGCAAATAAAATATTCACGCCATGAATCTGCCAGGACGCCGCTAAGGGCACCTATACCTGCTTTTAATAATCCCATAAATTAAACACTCCTTTTAGTTATTTTCTGCCGCCCGGGCGGTTATTTTGTTTTGGTCTTGCTATCCTTGTAGTGCGGGTGTAGAGAAAAATGTCATGCGAATAAGTTAGCCTGAAGCTACCTGCTTTTATGTAGTTGTGGGCGTAATCCTCACTTTTGGCAGTTTTCATTTTTGACAGCTGTATTGCTGTAGCAATGAGCGCGGAAATAAGCGGAATAAGAACTATAACCCCTATAAGAATTAATAAGCCGTTTTCGTACTCCATAAAGGGAAGCCTGCTGTAATCGATATAAAAAGAATCCATAATACTGCCTCCTATGCTAAAAAGTAGTACGCTGTGAGCGCAAACAAAACAATTGCAAAAGTTATGCCCAACGCCTTGAGAAAAAAGCGGTTGCGCTTTTTCTTGCAAACAGGGAAGACACCGACCGTTTTTCCCGTTTGACCGTTTACGGCATATTTGTAAACCTCGCCGTTATAGCGAAAATTCAAAAACCAGACAGGAAGAAGCGCATAGCGGATTTTGCCGTTGTAGGATGATATGGAGGAGGTTCGGGGGATAACGGAAACAAAACCGCCTGTTGTATTCCTGAATTCCGCCTCGGTACTGTTTTTTATCCTTTCGTTTGCCCGTTCCTTACATTCCTCAGCGTCGGCGTCATATTTATCGGCAAGATAGCCCGAAAGATAAGCAGTATTGAAATCAACAGCCTCGGAATAATTATACGGCTCCAAGGCTTCGGTATATACATTGTCTACCTTCAAAGAGCCGTCTACAGGGATATTGGCAAAAGAAATGTCTCCTTTTCGCACTAGACGGTAATAATCTGTTTTTGTATATGTATAGTCAGGGTCGCTCCATGTGAATATACGCTGAGCAGAATAAGTCATATCTGCCGTACAATCGCAATCGAACATCCAAAAGGGAACATATACCCCTGCCATTTCTTCAATTCTTTTCTTGCTTTTAAATTCATCAGGGAGGAAGGGCGCTTTGAGTGCCGCTTGTTCAAACGCTGCCATTGCCGCCTTTTTATCAACCTTAAAGGGAATAACATAGTCGGGACGGAGTGCGCCTTCAAACTGCTTTTTTATGATTGTGGAACCGCCACAATAAGGACAAACTGTTGCTCCCAGATTTTCATCGCCTGTGACGGAGGCTGAACAGGAGGGACACAAATATGATGATAAATTGATTTTTTCAGTTTCGGAAAAGTCACGCGGGGTGTAAGAGCCCCAATCATACTGCGAGCCATTCTTACTTTCGGAGTTGCTGAGGTTTTGAATTTCTTCAAGCGTATATTCTGTCGAGCAGGAGCTGCAGTGCAGGTTTTGGGTTTTTGCATTAAATGTCAGCGGAGCTGAACATGACGGGCATTTATAATCAATAATATTACCGTTCACACATACTTCTCCCTTCATACGTTTGTTACACTTATTATGACATATTCGGCGACAAATTGCAAGAGGCGACCCCGAAAAGTCACTTTTTTCTTTTTAAAATACGTTTAAAACATCTGCACCCTTTTTTACAAAGGCAATAAATTCATCGATTTCGGCATGACATAAATACTCCTTGCCGCCATCATATTCCTTTTTATCGGAGGTGCGTACCCATACACCCTCGGGAAGATAAACGTTACGCTTGGTTTCGCCTTGGTGATAAACGGGAGCAAAGATAATATCGTCACCGAAGAGATATTCGTCATCGATGCTATAGCATTTTTCATCGTCAAAATAGTCGAAAAACAACGGTCGCATCATGGGCGTGCCTTTTTCTGAGGCAATGTCCATATGATGGAGAATATACGGTTTTAAGCGGTTGCGGAGAAGGATAAGGTCACGAAGTATGGGGAAGTTTTTCTCGCCGAAGGACCAGATTTCATTGTCACCGCCGCTCACTTCTTTTACTCCGGGGTGTCGGGGAATATAGCCTTCGGGTTTTTTGCGTGCGCCATGTAGTCTCATTACAGGACAGAAAAGACCAAACTGGAACCAGCGGACTATAAGCTCGCGGAAATAGTCAGATTCAATGTCACCTTGATGAAATCCGCCGATGTCACTGTTCCACCATACAATACCGCACATTGACATCGAAAGTCCCGATACAATGCTTTCAAAAAGTGCTTGGAATGTGGATGGTATATCACCGTTCCAAACGATTGCACCAAATTTTTGACTGCCCGGATAAGCGGCGCGCGTGAGTGTTGCAATCTCGGTTTCGCCTTCTTTTTTTAGCCCTTCGTAGAACAGTTTTTGATAATAATAAGGGTACATAAGAGCAGTCTGCGCACCGTTACCTATGTGAAATTTGAGATTTTTGAACTGCTGAGGATGAACCTCGGGTTCAGCCTCGTCAAGCCAGTAGGTTTTTATGCCGTAGGAATAGTAGCTCTTTTTTATCTGCTCCCATACATATTCGCACGTGCGGGGATTTGTAGGGTCGATAAAGTCCTGCAGACCGTAAAACTCAAATGTGCCGCGCTGTCCGTTTTCGGTGCGGACAAGCATGTTTTCGTCATTCATCTGCCAAAAATTGCGGCTCTGAGGATTAATTGTCGGCCATATGGATACAATGGGGCGTATGTTCATGGAGTAAAGCTCATCACACATTGCCTTGGGGTCGGGCCATAAAGAGGGTTCAAAATCCCAGTCACCCTGCTCTGTCCAGTGAAAATAGTCAATGACAATTGCATCTACGGGGATGTTTAATTGGTGGTATTTTCGTGCTACCTCCAACAAATCGTCCTGACTTTCGTAACGTAGCTTGCACTGCCAAAAACCTGCAGCCCATGAAGGCATCTTGGGTGAAAAGCCTGTCAATTGACAGTATATATTCATCGTATCGGCGGGATTAATGCCACCGAAAACAAGATAATCCATCTGATATGCACTATCTGCCTGCCAAAGAGTATGGTTGTTTGTGAACTCAACACGACCGGGTGATGAGTTGTTCCAGAAAAATCCGTAGCCTAAGGATGAATATATAACAGGCATTGCAGATTTTGTGTTGTAGTGGATAAGCTCGCTCGATGAGCCTTTTTTGTCAAAGTACGGCGTTTGCTCCTGACCGAGTCCGTAAATATGTTCGTCTTTGTTGGATTCAAAAAGTGCTTTTATCTGATAATTGTCACCTTCAACGTGAGCGTATTTACGGACAGGGTCACCTTCCTCACGGGTTGAAAGGATACGCTTGCCATTCTTGTAAAAGTGAATACGGTAGCCACCCCAAACACGGCAAACTTCGGCTTTCATATTGCCGTTTGTAAGAGCGATGCAATCCGGGTTAACCTGTATTATGGTTGCCGCATCTTCCAAAGGAGAAAGAAGGGTACGGTTTTCGTCTTTTATAGTGTTGTTTCTTGTAGCGCGGACACGGATACAGTCTCTGCCGTAAGGCTCAACTAATACAAATTCGTCACGCATCTGAAATGTGACAGATTTATCGGTATATGTTAAAATGCTCATGTTTTCCTCCTTGATTAAAGTTTATATGTTTAGTGTAATTCTACCATACATACGGAATGAAATCTATAGTAATAACAACAAAATGTGATGTTGCAGGACAGGATGCAACAGGGCTCTACTTTATAAGTCATATATATAATCATGATAAAAATTAAACGTTCGCAGTTAAAGTGTACTATTTGTTGATTTTTGTAAGAACAAGATATATAATTATCTTGTACAGATTTGTGATGGGAAAATTTATAAAACACAAAAAACTTAAAAACATTGCGTGTATTACCATGGCATCTTACGGTGCAAATTGGGACCATTTTGGGACGTACATTTTTTATCAATTGACAAGTCGCGTAAGTGTTCGTTTGTCCTATGATTAGAAGGAGTGAATGATATGATAAATATTTTTCGAAAATTTTTTAACTCAATCTCTAACTCTGTAAATGCACCCATGAATATTTATTATAAAATATTTTTTGCAATGTACGTATTGTTTTTATATCCTGCTGTTACATGGTACAAAATGACCGAAGTACTGAATTATGAATTCAGGTCAGATTCATTTATCTTCATTTTGTTAGCTTTAACAGCAATCTTAGATATTATATTTCCCTCTGTTGTATGTAAAGTTTTTTCAACAATATTCAAAAAGAATTTTACTTTTAAACAACACATGAAAATAATAACACTCCCTATATTAATTTTTGCATCAATACGACTTGTTCTTTCTCTTTGTCCGGTAGCATTAGTTAACACTATAGGATTATTTTCAATTAACGTTTGTTTATTAATTAGTGTTTTCGTTTTGTTGCGTAAGGTTTTTTGTTATTCAGCTCTACAGGCTGCGTTGCCTGTTATGGTATTATTTATATGTAATTTTTTAAGCTGATAATGGACATTTTGGGGATGTCACCGAACTATCGGTTAAGGAGGGCAATAATGAAGCGTTTATCCATAATTTGTATTGTAATAGTGTTAGTTGCTGCTATAGTGTTATTTGTGGGCATTTATAGCACTAATAAAACAACGGAAGAGCCAACTACAAACAACAAAGAAATATTAATAAACAATGAGAGCACCGCAATAAAAATAGCTTCAGCAGTAATAGCTGAACAATTCCCTGATAGTTATGAACGTATAAAAAACGACTTAACAGCACAAAGACAAAATGAAGTTTGGCGTGTATACAATGAGGTGCCCCAAAACATGATGGGCGGAGTTATATACGTTGAACTTTCTGCATACGACGGTAGAATTTTAAGTATAGGGTTAGAAGAGTAGTCAAAGCATAGAGAGCATTCGGTCCTTTTCGGAAGGAATTAAATTACAGGTGGATGGATTGGACAGAATGTGCCATAACTATTTTTAATGACATTGGATATTTCAAAAACAAAAAAGAGATTTCAGTTCAGGTGAATTTTGGGAACTGTTGCCCACCTGCGGATATTGGGATGAATAAGCCAATTTTGGGACGTACATTTCTCTTAATGAAGCAAGGAAGTATTGGATGATTTGCAGGAAAACCGATGTGAAAAAATTGACAATGAGTAGTGTCTTAAACCATAATTGACGAAAAAACACCGAGCATTCCTCGGTGTTTTTTTTCGTAAGGTTATGCTGTTATTATTTGCTCTGCGCCGCCTTTGCATAGTCTTTGGGCGTATAGCCGTAGCGTCTTTTGAAAAAACGGAAAAAGTTGGGTACGTCGTTAAAGCCGCAGGCTGTAGCCACTTCGTACATCTTCTTGTCGGGCTCTAATCGTATGAGGTCTCGGGCACTTTCGAGGCGCGCTCTGATAAGATCGTCCTTTGGTGAGGTGTGAAAGAAAAGCGCATAAAGCCTGTAAAACTGAGTGCGTGAAAAACCGGAGGTGTAAATAAGCTCGTTGATGTCAACTGCATTGACTATATCTGAAAGGTAAAGCTTGCGAAGCTTTGCCATTTTTTCAATAGCATCTGCATGGGATTGTCGTTCGTTTTTTTGCTCTGTACCTCTGGATAGTGCAATTAACAGCCTGAGGATGAGTGAATTTATGGCTTCCTCATAGCCTCGGAGACGCTCGGTGTCCTCCTGTAAGATTTCGAGGAGAATGTTGTTTATTTCTTCGCAGTTTTCCGGATAAAGCACACGGTTGGTGGCAATTGAAAGCTTGGAAAAAAGCTCCTCAGGAGCATAAAAGCCTATATAACTATTGACAAAGCCGTTTAAGGTAGCGTAGTTGTGCTGTGTTCCGCCGGGATACAAAATGCAGGCACCTGAGTCAACAGTTTTTCCGTTGACTATGGCTGGTCCTTGAAAGTAGAAAAAGGCATGTTGGGACAAAGTGCATTGAAAATGTAATCCTTTAATTTCGGGAACGTTATAACCTACGTTGACAAAGCTTGTTTCGCTCATGTTAATCACTCCTTGTCTTTATTGTATCACACTTGGTACAAAGAGACAATAAAAATGTACAATGTACAATTGAATAAAAAATATCGCCATGATATAGTTATAATGACGTAGTTTTTTTAAAAATATAGGAAAGAGTGAGGAAAATGAAAAAATTATTTAGTCTTGCTTTGGCTGTAACAATGATGCTCTCATCGTCGGCAGTAATGGCATCAAATCCCGAAATTACAGAAACAACCCCCGGCCAGAGGGTTTACTGTGGTGACCCTGCGGCATTGGTGGTTGATACTGACGGCGATGGTGAGGGGGATACGGTATATCTCTATGTAGGTGAAGATACCGGAAATGGAGCATACTACAGTATGCCGAATTATTTATGCTTCTCTACCACTGATATGGTCAACTGGACCTATGAGGGTATACCCCTTAAGGCGGGTGACTTTTCTTGGGGCAGTGCAAACGATGCGTGGGCAAGCCAGGTTATAGAGTATAACGGAAAATACTATTTCTATAACAGTAAAAACAGTTCGGGTATGTCCGTTGCTGTGTCGGATAGTCCTACGGGCCCCTTCGTTGATGCGCGGGGAGGCTCAAGACTTATAGAACCCGGCTTCACACAGGGTAAGGTTGGCTGGGATGACATAGACCCCACCGTTTGGGTAGAAACTGTTGACGGTGTAGAGCATAGATATCTTATGTGGGGCAACAGCAATCTTTATATGGTTGAGCTCAACGAGGACATGATTTCCCTTAAGGGTGGTTCCTCCGCTATAGAGGAGCTTACAATAAACGGTATACCCGAGGACAGTCAATACACCGAAGCGCCATGGATATATAAGCGCGAAGGCGATGATACATATTATATTTTCTTTGCAACTAACTGGCATGAGGAGCTTTCTTATGCTGTTTCGGACAACATTTGGGGTCCGTATGAATATAAAGGTCTGGTTATGGCGGTGGGTGCATCCAGTAACACCAACCATCCTGCCGTAATCGACTTTAAGGGACAGACATATATTTTCTACCACACAGGCGCACAGCCCAATGGCGGTGGCTATCTCAGAAGCGTATGTATAGACAGACTTTATTTTGATGAAAACGGCAATGTCGCTCAGCTTGAAGAGAGCAGTATCGGTCTTGACGGTAAGGCGGTGACGCTCACCCTTAACGGAGAAAAGCTCTCTCAGGTACATTTTGATAACTCAACATTAACATCTGCTTATCCTGCAGGTACAACACTGCGTTTGGGCGCTAGCTCTCTCTATGGAACAGATTCCGAATGGGAGATAGTAGAAGGTAACGGTGGTGTATACATTCAGTCTGTTAATAAAATGGGCTACTATATTACAGAATATCGTGGTTTTGTAAAGCTTCTCCACGATGATGACGATACAGAGGCTTCTCTCGATGCCAGAACATTCAAGACAATTGAATCTGACGGCACTGTTGCATATGAGAGTGTTTCAGCTCCGGGCATGTACTTGAATGCAGACGAGTACGGAAACATTGTGCTTTCGGAAAATGCGGCATATTTCACTATCACAGAGCGTGCCGAGCAGACTCTTTCGGCAAGTGTTGTTGATGACACAATTGTTGTTATGGGTACAAGTGAGCCTGAAGCTGAGCTTGTGGTGGTAATCAGCACAGCTGATAAAACTAATGTGGGCTATGCTAAGGCTGACAGTGACGGAAAATTTGCTTACCGCTTTGTGCCCGAAAATGCGGGGACATATACAATCACAGCAGCAGGCAGAGTAGTAGAGATTGAATTTGGAGGTAAGGCAGAATGAAAAAGTTTATAGCAGTGCTTATTGCACTTTTGTTATGTACTGTTTCGGTTAGTGCGGCTGAAGTTAACTGCAATTTTGAAAACACTGTAGTTTCTTTTAAAACAGTCACAAACACCTTATCCGACGGCGGCAGTGTGAGCTTTACAGAAGGCTTTATCGGAGATGGCCTTGCGCTTAACGGAACATGCGGTCTTGAACTTGGCGCGGTAAGTGGTGACTTTACTGTGTCAGCCATGGTGAATATTACTTCAAGCGGCGGTACTGAGACCATATTTTTCAAGAATATGGGCACAGCTTCTGCCGAGAATTGGACAAGCATAATTTTAGATAACGGTACTCCCGCTGTTTGGTCTAATGGCGGCAATTACCGTTGGAGCCGCCTTGTTACTGCAAGTGATAATGTGCTTGCACAGTGGGCATACATAACTTATATGGAAAAAGACGGTATCGGCAGCTTATATGTTAACGGTACACTTGCAGGAAGCAGTGCTGTTACTGCTTCTGAGGGCACTTTATACATGGGCGCTACCTACTGGAGTGCGGATGCTCCCGAAGGAACTCTTGACGAGATATATTTTAACGACAGCGAAGCTCTCAGCGAGGAGGCAATAATACAGATGTACACAAATCTTGCAATACAGAATGTAAGCGTTCCCGAAAAAACAATATCTGACCTTGACCTTCCTGATGCAATCGGAAATGCACAGGTGAGCTGGGTTTCAAGTGATGAGAGTGTTATATCTTCTGAAGGTAAGGTGACACGTGGCGATGAAAATGTCACCGTTACCCTTTCGCTCTATATGGGTGACGAGCTCCTTGCATCATACGATGTAACGGTTCTCAAAAATACCGAGCATACAAATGACAGCGTTTTACTTTCTTATATTTTTGACGAAAAGACAAGGGACGTTGTGGAGGATGTGAGCGGAAACGGCAACCACGGCATAGTTTACGGCTCAATGGTTGGTACACACTTTGATGGTAGCGACGATTATGTGGAGCTTCCTGCAAATCTTCTTACGGATTTAGACGAGTTTACTATAGTTATGCGTCTTAAAGCGGAGATTGCCAAGACTCATCAGTTCACATTCTGCTTTGGTAATGGAACGAGCGAATATTTCTTCCTCAACACTTCTCGTCCCACAACTAATACTTTGCGTTTAGCCCTCACTCAAAACGGATCGGGAGCAGAAAGTGATGTTAACAGCATTCCCGGCATTCGTGACGGCGAGTATGCAGCCTTGGCTATAAGTGTAAAGGGCAGTGAGGCAACAATGTATCAAAACGGTATCCCCGTGGCTTTCGGTGACCTTGGCGTTTCACCGTCACTTCTTGGTAGCACTGCCGACAACTGGTTGGCAAAGTCGCCCTATAACGACCCTTATTTCAAGGGCGACATCTACGAGTTTACTATCTATCTTCGTGCTCTTGACATGAGCGAAATTGAAGAAATGCACTATGAGGCGCCGGAGGAAAAGGGATATATTGAAGATATAGATATGGACACATCAGAGCTTAAAGTTAACCTCAATCGCTTTTGTATGGTATCGGCTGTTTTCTTCGACAATGATGGAGAAATGGTTTATGCCACAACACAAAAAGTCTCAAGTGATAATCTTACAGCAGTATTCACATTGCCCGATGCTAACATTGCAAATGTGGAAATTGCAGCTTATGATGCTGACAGAGGAATTATACGTGATCGCCTTGCAATAGCTACATATAACGGCGTAGCGGCATATGCTACCGATGGGGAGAACCTTAAAGTAACAAA
>CAZNIC010000051.1:0-11174 GCA_964572985.1 uncultured Oscillospiraceae bacterium | reverse complement strand
ACGTCCTTCAGCACTTTGAGGTCTGTTTTTTTATAAAGAACAAAGTGCCGATTTCGCGTGCAAGAGGCTCAAAAGCCTCCTTAAATCGGCACTTTCGCGTCTTTTTTTAATCCGCTAATCCCTGTATGTATTTGTGTATTGCCTCTGCTACAATTTTACTGTGAGCGACAGCTTCAACAACGGTCCTTGCACCGTGCACAACGTCGCCTGAGGCAAAAATCCCCTCTCTGCCGGTGTGCCCGAACTCGTCCACAACCATAAGTCCGTTTTTGTTAGCCTCTAATCCATCGGTTTTTGAAGCGATGGAGTTGCGTGGTTTTTGGCTTATTGCTATTATAACAGAATCAGCTTTATAAAGCTTGTCACTGTTTTCTACCTCTACTGCACTTCCGTCTTCATATTCAATCAACCTACGAAAAACAACACCCTCGTCCACAATTTCTACCGGTTTAAGATTGTAACAGAATTTCACACCCTCCAGCTGAGCGTATCTGAACTCGTAATCACTTGCAGCAACCTTTTTTTCGATCGAAAAGCACGTTACATGTCTCGACCCGTTTCGTATTGCTGTTCTTGCAACATCCATTGCTGCATTACCGCAGCCTATAATGACCACGTTTTCTCCAAGGTTATATACACCCGGGTTGTTGAGATAATTAATAGCAAAATGAACGTGTCCCAGCGTCTCACCTTTTATGTGTAACGCCCTCGGCTTCCATGCACCTGTACCAAGGAAAATTGCCTTATATCCGTCACGAAACAAATCATCAACGCCTATAGCATCACCTATTCGGATGTTAGGGCGTATTTTTATGCCGTTAAGCTCCAGATGCCTGTACTGTAAATCGTCAATAATTTTCTTGGGCAATCTAAACTCGGGAATACCGTACCTAAGCACTCCCCCAAGCTTGTCTCTGCCTTCAAAAATCGTTACCTGATAGCCGTAACGAGCCAAAATTATGGCAATGGTAAGCCCCGCAGGCCCCGACCCGACTATAGCAACTCTTTTCCATTTCCCGTCACACTTTTCGGTCTTAATTTTTGGTGCATATGCACTTGAAATATAGCTTTCAATAGCAGAAAAATGAACAGGTGAACCTTTTTTACCCAAAACACAATGCCCCTCACATTGCTTTTCATGGTTACAAACAAGCGAGCAAATAGTTGTAAGAGGATTGTTTTCAAAAAGTATTTTCCCTGCTTCATCAAGCTTGTTTTCTTTCAAAAGCTTGATAACAGTCGGTATTGGAGTATTAATCGGGCATCCTTTTACGCATCCGGGATTTTTGCATTCTAAGCATCTCTCCGCCTCATCAAGAACGTGATAAGCCATTTTTTCATTTCTCCTCTTTTATCAAGTATATCATTCTGTTTCCAGCTGCTGAATTCTATCTGTATTTTTGATATTTAATCCTCCATTTAAGCTATTTTTATTATACCAAATTTATATCATTTAAGCAATATAAAAGCAGCTATAAAATGGTTTGTTTTATTAATCAAGCGGCGCATTAATTGTTATGTATTCAAAATTTTTGAAAAAGGCTGACTTTTCTCTTTTTTCAATGTCAATACAATTTACGCCTACCATAGCACCTGTAAATCCAAGGTGGATATGTTCATCCGAAAGTATGGAAGCGTCAATATTATCCTCAACAAGGTTACCGTCTGCAAAAAAGTCTATCTTTTTATCCTTTAATCTTGCCTTCAATACGGTCCGATTTTCGCCAATTTCAACCTCGTTGTCGTAATAAATAAGACCTCCCCTATCACAGGATAAAACCTTGCAAATTTTCTTTCCGTCCTTTTTTGTCAGATAAAGATAATGCCAATGAGCTGTATCGTAAATAAATACAAGACCTGCCATTTGTCTGTCGCAGTCAGGTTCAAAACAAACATTTACCGAAACCTCTATATTTTCCTCCTCTACTCTGAGTGCAACAAGGCTCTGTTCAAATCGGCTGTTTAGTCCGCTTCCGCTTTTAAGTTCCATTCCTTTATCCGAAAAAGATAATTTACAGCTTAAATCATCACGAAGTGACTGAAATTCAAAAATATCGTCTTGCTTTGTAAAAGCATAATGCCTTACACCTTGAGCTTTTCTTTCAGCATTGACGGGCACGTTTACATAAGGATTATTTCCGCCTTCTTTAAGTCGCAGCCAACCGTCCTGCCACGTTACACGCTGAATACAGGTTTCTCTTCCGCATAATCCGCCAAGGGAGCGCGAGGCAAGATGAACCATATACAAATCGCCGTCAGGCGTATCAACAACATCGGCATGACCTGCCTTTTGTAAAGGAAGTGTTTCGTTATCCCTTGCATGGAGAAGTATTTTTGAGTCTTCTTCCCATTCACCCCAAAGGCTTTTACTTCTCGCCATTTGCGCACTGTGTCTTACTCCCGTACCGCCTTGTGCCTTTAAAAGATAATAATACCCATCCTTTTTGTAAAGATGTGCTCCTTCGACTAATTCTCCATTTGGCTCTTTATACAAAAGCCGTCTTCCTCCGACAAGTTTTTTCAAATTATCATCATACTCTTCAATATACAATCCATTAAATCTTTTATTCTTTTCATAATGGTTTTCCAAGCTTATGAGATACTTTTTGCCATCCACATCGTGAAAAAGTGACGGGTCAAAACCTACGGAATTAAGGTAAACCCTCTCCGACCATTCTCCGTTAATATCATCAGTTTCAATCAGATAATTATCTGTCTGCATCATAGGTCCTCTCTCTTTTACCACGGTGTAAACAAGATAAACTTTTTGTCCGTCATAACTGAGGCATGGCGCCCATATACCGCCACCATCAGGAACACCCGTTAAGTCCGGCAAGCCTTTTTTGTTAAGCGGTCTTGAATGAAGTGTCCAGTTAACCAAATCCTTTGAATGATAAATATTAACTCCCGGCCACCATTCAAAGGTTGAGGTTGCGATATAATAATCGTTGCCTATCCTTATTACTGACGGGTCGGGGTTAAATCCTCTTATAACGGGGTTTATAATCATAACACTATCTCCTTGTGTGCATAATGACAAATTGTTTTCACAAATTATTATATCTTTCCCATTTTTAATATCAAGTAATTTTACGCCCTATATTACATTTCGGTACATTATGTGTGCTTTTTGTCTATTATTACCTATTCCATTTTCTCCCGTTTATGATACAATCAAATTAGAAAGTTAATCCCTCCGGTGAATTTTATGTCCGTGGGAGAATTTCGCCAAGGGCGAAAACGCACATGGACACAATTCACATTATACGCCTTGTCTGCCACTGCAAGTGCGTATAATCAAAATTTTGTTTTATTTGTGGCAGAAAGGCTATGTGAATTATTATGAAAAAGTTTACTTCAATTGTTTTATGTTTTGTATTGGTTTTTTCCTGCATTACATTTGTTTCTGCCAGAGAGGACAAGCCCTTTGTCCATCCCGGTGCGCTCCACACAAACGAGGACTTAAGCCGTATTGGTGAAGCTATTAAAAACGGAGAACAGCCGTATGTTGACGGCTTTAATAAACTCGTGGAAAGTCAGTTTGCACAATCTTCTGTTACAAGCCGTGCAACAGAAACTATCGTTCGTGGCGGTAGCGGGCAAAACTTTGCTCAGCTTTATGAGGACTTGGCAAAAGCATATCAGAATGCACTCCGCTGGAAAATTGAGGGTAATGAAGAATGTGGTAAGAAAGCCTGTGAAATTTTAAATTCATGGTCAGGCACATTGAAAACAGTCACAGGTAATGCCGACCGTTACCTTGCCGCAGGTATTTACGGTTACCAGTTGGCAAATGCCGCAGAGCTCATGCGTGATCATCCCGATTTTGATGTCGAAGCTATGCAGGAAATGTTAATCAATGTATTCTACAAGCCTCTTTGTGAACGTTTTCTTATATCAAACGAATTCGGTCGCGACCATAACGATGCTTACATAACAAACTACTGGGCAAACTGGGACTTATGCAATATGGCTGCAACTGTTGCAATAGGTATTTTTTGTGACAGACGTGATATCTATGAAATCGGCATAGAGTATTTCAAAAATGGTGCCGGCAACGGTTCGATTTACAACGCTATCCCCCACCTTTACGACGGCTCACTTGCTCAATGGCAGGAATCAGGCAGAGACCAGGGACACAGCAACTTAGGCATTGGACTTATGGCATCAATTTGCGAAATGGCATGGAATCAAGGCGATGATTTATATTCATGGGGACAAAACCGCTTTATGTATGCGGCTGAATATGTAGCAGCATATAACACAGGTATCGAAACACCTTTTGAGCTTTATGAATGGGGCACCGGCGGAAAAGGCGAATATGCGTCACATAGCGTTGTTTCTAACGCAACAAGAGGCGAAATGCGTCCCATATGGGTCCTTGTTTACAACCACTATGTAAACCGTATGGGTTACGAAATGCCAAATGTGAAAGCCATTATGGAAAAGATGGACACAGAAGGCGGCCCCGGAGGTCACGCATCCACATTTGACCAGATGGGTTTTGGTACACTTTTATATACTCGCCCCGCAGGAAGCGGAACAAAAGCAACTCCTCTTCCCGGTAATATTGAAGAAGGTATCTATAAAATCAAAGCCCGTCACAGTGAAAAGTATATTGCCGAAAATGGCGGTCAGGTTGCTCAATTCGCTCAAGACGGCAACAACGAATGGGAAATTGCTCATTTAGGCGGAGGTGTTTATACCATTACAAACACCGTAACGAAAGCCTCATTAGGCATCGAAAATTCATCTCATGACCCGCTTGGTAAGCTTGTTGCCGAAAACTACACAGGTGAAAACAGCCAAAAATTTGCATTTATCGAAACAGGCGACGGCTATTATCGTATAACAGCTATTCACGCGGCTAAAGCATTGGACGTTCTTGATGTGTCCAAAGAAGATGGAGCAGAGCTTATTCAGTACAGGTACTTAGCCACACATAATCAGCAGTTTATGTTGGAATGTGTTGAAAATAAAGATGTTACCCCTCCCGTTGACACAAACGAAGGTAAATTATATGTTACCGTCAACGGCATCAGAACGGTTGGTGATGTTGATCCCGTAATAGTTAACGGCAGAATGCTTGTTCCCCTTCGTCAGGTGTTTGAACAAATGGGAGCAGAGGTAATTTGGGACGATTCAACAAAAACTGCAACCTGTAACCTTAACGGTACAAGCGTAAAGGTTACACTTAACACCTCCACAGCTCAAATCAATGGTGAAAGCTTTACTCTTGACGCCGCGCCCGCAGTTATCAATGACCGCATATTAGTTCCCGTGCGTTTTATTGCCGAAGGTTTGGGTGCAACCGTTACCTGGCGTGAAAATTCAAAAACTGCCGAAATAATTAAATGACCGAGGTGTTTTTATGACTCATAAAAATTTTCGTGTATATACAAAAAACAATCTCGACTTTAATGTAGTTCAATACGGATATCGTAAATGCGAGCCTTTATTTTCCGAAAAACCTCATATATGGCCAAACTTTCTTTTTCATTATGTTCATTCCGGAAAAGGTATTTTAAATGTTGACGGTTCTATATTCAAGATTCATCAAAACCAAGGCTTTATCATTTTTCCGGGACAGATAGCCAACTACATTGCAGACCCCGATGACCCTTTTGAATATACATGGGTGGAATTTTTCGGAAACGGCACCAAAAACCTGATTTCCGCGTCCACTCTTTCTCCAAAAACTCCGATTATAGACGATAATAACGGAAAAATGGGCAAAGCTATGTTGGATTTAGTGGGAAGCGGCAAAATGACAAATTCTCTTCTTATGAGTAAATTCTGGGCATTTGCAGATACGATTATTACAGATACTGTTCCGGATATTGCCCCCACTGACCTCTATATTGAAAAAGCAATCTCCTATATCAGCGAAAATATAGGAAAACCCACAACCGTGACTGACGTATGCCGTCATTTGAATATTTCACGCAACTATTTTTGCAATATTTTCACCGAAAAAACAGGGATTTCGCCTAAGAAGTATATTCTTAATCAGCACATGGAAATGGCATTTGAGCTTTTAACGCGAAGTCATTTTTCAATCGGAGAAATAGCAAGCATTGTAGGTTATGACACTCAATCCAAATTTACAAAAGCATTTACACGCTACACGGGTCAATCCCCCACATCATACCGAAAGCAAAAAGGAGATCAGCAATATGGAAAGCATAAAAAACATATGGGACAAGCTTGATAAAAAGCTTTCAAAAACGGCAGTAAAAAGCTATGATAAAATTCCTTACACATCCGTTAACGGCGCACATGATAATAAGGCAGAAACAGATATCACCTGGTGGACAAACGGTTTCTGGCCTGCTCTTATGCTTATTATGTATAACGGCACAGGCAAGGAAGTATACCTTAAAACCGCCCGCAATGCACAAAAGCTTTTAGACGAAGCATTTAAAAACCGTGACGGGCTCCATCACGATGTTGGCTTTATGTGGCATCTTTCTTCGGGTGCTGATTATCGCCTCACGGGCGACAACACAGCCCGCACCCGTGCACTTTTTGCCGCCGATATGTTGGCAGGAAGATTTATGCCTAAAGGCGGCTTCATCCGTGCTTGGAATGATGAAAACGGATTAGACCGTACAGGCTGGACAATTATTGACTGCATGATGAATATTCCCCTCCTTTATTGGGCATCGGACGAATTAAAGGTTTCAAACTATAAAGAAATCGCCGTAATCCATGCAGACACAACTCTCCGTGACCATATCCGTCCCGACGGAAGCGTTAACCACATATGTATTCACGATACAAAAACCGGCGAAATGATAAAAACGCTCGGCGGACAGGGTTATGCAGAAGGCACATGCTGGTCACGCGGACAGGCGTGGGCAATATATGGTTTCGCTCAAAGCTACAATCACACCAAGGATATTAAATATCTTGATGCGGCAAAAAAATGTGCCAATTATTTTATTGCTTCTTTAGGAGGCGAATTTGTCCCTGTAAGCGATTTTCGTGCACCTAAAGAACCTGTCATATACGACACCACTGCAGGAGTTATTGCCGCCTGCGGTATGATTGCTATTGCAACAAATCTTTCGCACAACGAAGGAAGACTATATCTTGACACTGCAATTAAAATCATCAAGGAAACCGATTTACGTTTCTGCGACTGGTCCGAGAGCGAAGACTCAATAGTTCAGATGGGTAGCGAAAGCTATCACAGCCAAAAGGGACAGCTTCCCATCATTTACGGTGATTTCTATTTTGCAGAAGCGGTTTCACTACTTATGGGATTTGACCGCACAAACTGATTGGAGCATTTTTATGACTGATTCAATTACATTCAACGCCTCTTGGGGAATAAAGCTTTCTCCCACCACTCCGCCATCCCGGTTTTCAAGCGAGTTGACCTTCACCATTAAGGTTGACCCTCACAGACAAAACTATCTCTCCTTAAAGCTTCATTCCTCGGAAAACTACACCCCCATATTCCTCTATATTGACGGAAAACAGCTTGGATATGCAAAATGCAGCGATTTCGAGGCACTCAATCTTTGCTACGGAAATTTCAAGCCCGAGGGTTACTTCTATGTAACAAGTGCAATCCCCCTTTGGTACACCAAAGGCAAAAGCGAAATCGAACTTTCTCTCCGCCAGGCAGAACCCTATGACGATTTAAAAGAGGTTTACGGCACTATATATGAGGCATATTCCACAACCTCACCTGCCTTAATGCTCCCTGAAAACAAAACCCCTGCTCAAAAAAAGTCCGTGCAGGATTTTGATGTTGATATTATCGCTCAAAGCTATATCAACGCACAGGTAGAGTTTTTCAACAATTCACTCTCTTTGCTCCGTCGCAAAGAAAAATTATCAATCACAAAATATGTTGAGGAAATGCGTCATTTTTGTATGATGCTTTTTGAGCCGTACTGCCCCGCTATAGATAAAAGTGAAGCTGTAAGGTTAATTGTTGATTGTATAAATCTTTATGTAAAGGATTACTTCAAAAACCCCCAAACGCTTTTACACAATGCCCACCAGAGTGACTGGGGCGGTTATTACGGCGAGCTTGGGCAAGCTCTTTACATAATCGAAAAGCTGATTGATAAAGAATGGTTTGATGCTTTTCTCGCCTCTCCCTTTGACGCAAATCACACCGTAAAAGAGGCGTGGGAAATCTGCTTAAAAGCCAACTTTGATTTTGCCTCCTCACGCCAAAGCTATATCTATAACCAAACCTACTACACCTATGAGGGTGCATGGAAAGCAATGGCAGGCTTGGGTGTTATAAAAAGCAAATATTATATTGGCAAGGAAAAGTGCAATCTTATTTTAAAAGAAGCATTAGGACTTGCCCCTTGGAAGGGCGAGCATATTCTTTTTGACAAGTCCGGGCGCGAGCTTGATTTGTATCACTGCCTTTTCAATCATGATAAAAACGCACGTTTTACTGATGACTACATCAATATTGTATGCCGCGGTGAGGCTGTACAAGGTATTGATAAAAACGGTGAGTTTTTGCGCCGTAAACCCTATGGCGAAAATTATTTCCCCTTAACACACAAATCTCTTTCCAGAGAAAACGGTTATGTCGGCAATTACGGCGAAACCTGCAACTATCTCCCCGAATGGGTATATCGAACCTTTAATCACGGCGATTACGAGCTGTCTGACCTTATATTAAAGGCGGCACTGGAAAACATCAACTCCCGTATGTATATGCGCTATCAAGGTGCTGATGATACGGGCAACCGAATAATGCTTATGGAGCAGGCTATCGACGAAAGAAACCCCACCATGAACCCAAAGAGTGCCTACGGTACAATAATCAGCGACAAACGCTCGTTGCTCTTTGCCTCCCTTGAAAGGCATATGAATGAGCATGGCGAAAGGTATCTCTCTCCCGAGTGGGATAAATATAAAGCATATGCAAAAAAGGCACTCGATGCACTTCGTCAACAGCATCAGGACGGACATTTATTTCCAATTATGGAATCTTTGTATCCCAACTACAATGATTTTAAAATTGACCGTACAATAAAGGATGTTTTTTCATCCGAGTTAACATATCTTCTTCCCCATACGCCCGAGGCAGAGTGTAAAGATTTTGTATTTTTTGATATAGACAATCTTTTACTTTCTCTCCGCGATAACGACACTCATATTTTTGCACAATTAAATCACCGAAACCGCGGTTTTTCGGGATATGGAAGAGCTCATATCATAAAAACGGGAACGCATCATTTAACCCAGTTCAAAACAGACGGCGTTTTTACAAAAGGCGGAACATTTATCCGTCAGCAGAATGTGAATATGGACTTTATTGCAGATTCGCAAGGTTCAAATTCTTACGCACGCGGTCCCGTGCCTCTTTGCGAATTCGGTGCAACCCCACAGGCGCTGTGCGGTGAGGAGCAGAGTATTACTTGTCAAAAAGGCGTGGGGAAAGTCCTTCGCGAGAATTTTGAGGTAGATACACCCTATTCGGGCTATCCGGATATAATATGGACAAAGCTTGATAACTACTTTATCGTATGCAACACAACGCGTGAAAGCTACCAAAACGCAAAAACATATACCCTACCATTTAAAATAAACGGTGAGACAATAACCCTCGAACCATTCAGTTACAAGGTGTTAAAAACCGATGATGATATTTTAATTCCTTCGTCTGTTACAGTGCTGAATGCACTAAAAGCGTCAGAAGGTATCTTGCTGTGTTGGAAAAAATCAGAAGGAGAAAGCTACAATATCTACCGTGATAAAAAATTTTTAGTAAATACCAAAGATAATGTATATCTTGACCGTGACGTTACCCAAGGTATGTCTTACACTTATTTTGTATCCTCTGTTTTAAATGGCAACGAAAGCGTTCCTTCTCCCGAAAAAAGCGCTGCAACAGCTGCAAACGTTATCATAGGAGACTGTCAGTGCTACGTCTCTTCTGTCGGTGCCGAAATCGAAAATACTTTTTTCGGAGAAGGTAACGACTACAAATTGCAAGAAAGAAACATAAAAGATTCAATGGTTTTTTCAGCCAATGCAGTTGCAGGCTCAATGAGTATTTCAGCTAAACTTTCAGATTGCGGAATAATGGCACGGGAAAGCTACGAGCCTGATTGCCGCTATGCGTATATAGGTTTTGAAAACGATAAAATCGTTATAAGAACAAGGAGTAAAAATACCTTGTATTCCTTTTCCGAGAAAAAGCTCAGTCCGCGCTGTTTGTTCTTTGACAAGGGCGATTCAACCCACTTAAAGCTTATTGTAGAAAAGGATTTGCATTCGGTCTGCTTTTTTGCATCAAAGGGCGACACGTGGACACTGCTCCACCGCGAAATCGTTCCATTGCCCGAAATCTATTATTTGGGTATTGCAATGCTTAAAAGCAACGCAGATTTTGAAATTATTTCTATAAAGAAAGAGGAATATAATTACCCCTTCCCGATAAAATCTGCATCTTTCCAAAAAGGGTTGTTGCAAATAGAAAATGGACTTGACAACAAATTTCTCAAAATTGAGTCATCTGAAGACGGCAAAGCCTTTACCCTTGAAACAGATACCCTTGTTTCTCAAAAATATGCTGTAAAATCCCCAAAACCTTATTACAAAATTACCCCAATAAACCGCCACGGCATTATGGGAGATGCTATAACAATACAAATTTCCAAGGAGGATTAACAATGAAAAAATTAGTTTCTTTAATGCTTTCAGTATGTACTTTTTTATCACTCTTTCCCGCGCGCTTTGCATTGGCAAAAGATATCAAAAGTGAAAGCATTATATATCTTGACTTTGAACAATCTCTCCCCGACAATGTCATAGCAGAAGGTGATTTCACTTACACCGAAGGCGTTGAAGGCAGTGCAGGTTTATTCAATGGAGAAAATACATACCTTATTCTGCCCGACAACATCACAAAAAACGTTAGCGATTTCACAATAAGCGCCTGGGTAAGATTTGATAATATCAAACCCAATGTGTGGCAAAGAGTGTTTGACTTTGGTAACGACAATGAAAGCAACCTCTTCTTAGGCACATGGCAGTGGCAAGGCTCCAACAATATCCGCGGCAGCGTAAGAGACAACGGACAGCCCACGAGTTTTGGCGTGTATGATTTAGGTGAATGGATTCACTATGCCTTAACACAAACAGACGGCAAGCTTAATTTATACATAAACGGTCGGCTTATGGCT
>CAZNIC010000050.1:0-11650 GCA_964572985.1 uncultured Oscillospiraceae bacterium | reverse complement strand
TTGCATTGTTTGTCATAATAATTGCATCCTTTCTTGTGTAATATTATTCACAATGACTACATTATACACTAAAAAAAAGCATTTGAAAAGTGTTTTTTAATGAATTTTTCGGAAAAATTAAATAAAGTTTAAAAGTTTGTCATATTTAACAAATAAGTACGTCTGCGGCGAACACTTTTGGTTGAATTTTTTGTGCGTGTGGTGTAGAATATTGGTGGGTGTCAGGTAGTTTTATCTGAGACCACTGCAACTTACAGCGGGGACAACCTTTCATTCTTATCGTATGCAGGAGGTGTGTCCCTGTTCCTTTAAACTTGTTGCAATTGCCTAATCAAAGCATAAGGAGGAGCATACGTGAATATTCCATTCTTTGCAAAACTCGTGGCTGAAAAATTGAATATAAACGGCTTTGAAGCATACTTTGTAGGCGGGTGTGTCCGTGATGCACTGATGGGTATTTTGCCGCACGATTTTGATATCACTACAAATGCCTCACCCGATGAAATAAAAAGCGTATTTTCGGACTTTAAAACTATTCTCACGGGCGAAAAGCACGGCACGGTTACGGTTGTAAGTGAGGGCGAAAATATTGAGGTAACGACATACCGTATTGACGGTGAATACACAGATTCGAGGCATCCTGATAAGGTATGCTTTGCAAAAAACATCGAAGATGACCTTGCGCGACGTGATTTTACCATGAATGCAATAGCATACAGATATGATTTTGTTGACCCGTACAATGGCAGGCAGGATATTGAAAACAAAATCATACGCACCGTAGGTGATGCCGACAAAAGATTTAAAGAGGATGCACTGAGGATAATGCGTGCACTCAGGTTTGCAGCAACGCTCGGCTTTGAAATAGAGGAAAAAACACGTGACAGTATTTACAAAAACGCATATCTGATAAACAATATTTCCGTTGAGAGGATTTATGCAGAATTTTCCAAACTGATAATGGGAGAGTTTGCGGAAAAAATACTTATCGATTATGCTGATGTGATAGGCGTTTTTGCGCCATGTATAAAGCCGTGCATAGGCTTTGACCAAAAAAACAAATATCATATTTATGATGTGTATACCCACATGGTAAAGGCAATGTGCAGTGCCCCCTTTGATTTAAAAATCAGGCTTGCGACGCTCTTTCACGATGTGGGAAAGCCCGATTGCTTTACCCTTGATGAAAAGGGTGGTCATTTTAAAGGGCATAGCGAAAAATCAGCAGAAAAAGCAAAAGAACTTTTTGAATTTTTGAAAATTGATAACGACACAAAAAACACGGCGGTTATGCTGATTGAAGAGCACCAAAGAACTATTTTGCCCGAAAAAAAGTACGTAAAGAGGTTTCTTTCAAAGTTTTCGTATGAGTTTTTTGATATGCTCACCGAGGTAATGCGCTCGGATACCCTGGCGCATTCAGACTTTGCACTGCCTAACCTTGAGGCTATAGAAAAGATAAAAGAGATTAAGGACCAAATAGTAAAAGACAATGACTGCGTAAGCCTCAAGAGCCTTGCCGTAAACGGAAAAGATTTGATAAATATGGGCATAGCCGACGGAAAGAAAATCGGCGAAATATTAAAAATGCTCCTTGAAAAGGTGATTGACGGAGAGGTCGAAAATGACAAGGAACAACTTATAAAAATAGTAAAGGCACTGTAGTTTTACAGTGCCTTTATATTTAAGTCAAATGCGTCGTTTATTACATCAAGTTTTATGTAAAGAGTGTAAAACTCGGGCAGTTTGTTTTCGTCGGCAATAAGGTATTTTTCAATGCCGTCCTTGTCTTTGTAAAAAAGCATACCGCTTGAAAGCGTGAGGCTTTTGTCGTTAAGCGTCATAACTATATCGGTGCCTGTTGTGATAGTACCGCCCATTTCAGAGAGAAAATCACGCACCGGAACATAAACCTCACCGTTATATTTCAAACCGTCCGATTCGATTAAATCAAGGTCAACAGAGTTTTTGCTCTTTATGTTGATGCGACAATCTTCCAGTTCATAAAGCGACAAAAACTGATTATAAAACCAACCGTCGTTGTACATTTGCTTCATGGCAAAGTCTTTGTTGTAGTCAATGTTATAGTTAAGAATACCGCTTTGCTTTGCATCTTTTATTGCCGCGAGGTTTTCGTGTTCAACCATACCGTTTTGCATAAAACCTGTAAAGGTGGGAGCAAAGGAAAAAAGACCAAAGCACACCATAAGGCAAACTGTGGGAAGATGAAATTTAGAGGGAAGTGTTTTTTTATGAATAGCAAAAACACTCAGCGTGCTCACTATGATAAAAAGTATGCACGGTACGCCTACTCGGGTTTCAAAGGTGTTGGTAGGTAACATGATAAGAGTTGATACTATTGCACCTATGATAAATGCTGTCGTATAGACATGCTTGTTTATAAAAAACACAACAGCACACAGGAAAAGATAGCACATAAAAACGATGAATGATGCCATATACTCTTTTGTAAAATAAGGCAGAACAAGCAATACAAGCGGCAAGTAACCGCAATAAAGCACAGAAAAGCTGCCTTTTTTTGTGTGTGCGGTAATTATGGAGGCTATTGTAAAAAGGGCAAAAACCACCGTCGCACAATTTGGTGCAAGAAAAACCTCGCTGAGCCTAGGAATATCCACTATTGAAGTGGGGAGACTTGTGTGTCCTGTGGATGTGATGCGGAAAAGCGTTGCGGGAGATGCGTATATAAACATATAACCCAACGCTGTACAAATAGTGGGAACAAATGCCTTGAACACGGTTTTAACATCCCTTTTGGAAGGGAGAGACAGAAAAGCAAGAAAAGCCAATACCCCTATAGCCGAAATACCCCATTGCTCGGTTGTTGCACCCGATAAAAAACAAAAGATTAAACCGTAGTTTTTGTCCTTTGTTTTAACAGCAAGAAGCAAAAGAAGAAACGGAAAAACATAGTTGTAAAACGCCGATACCCACATGAAACCCTCTTTGAAAACATCACGTCCGCAAAGAAGGATAAGCGAGTAAAAAACGCACATGAACATAAAAAACGATTTTTTACTGTCCGAAGGTAATATTATGCGGTGGGCGATGCAGCCTATTGCCGTAATAATAGCCGCGGAAGACAATGCCGTCAAAAGCCTTGGCAGTGAGAGCGCGACTTGTGCAAAAAAGTGAACAAGTGCTCTGCCGTTAAAGGTTAAAAAGTGGTCAGCAGATAACCGGATGAACTCGGATATGCCGTTTTTGAAAAAAGACGCATAGTAGTAATCATCGGATTGAAGAATGAAAAACGAAAACAATGCAGTAAAAACAGCAAATAAAAATATTGAAATAACGCATGAAATAAATTCACACCGATTTTGTTTTATGTAGGATGTAATATTCTTGAACATTTAAAACAACACCTCGCGTAAATAATATATAAAAGCTACATATTTGTCAAGAAAATCGAGTGTAAAGTTGACAATAAACAAGCAAACTGATATAATATTTGATATGTAAATATTGAATTTGTTAGGAGAGTGACAACGTGAAAAAAGTACTCGTTGTTTTTGGCACAAGACCCGAAGCTATCAAGATGTGCCCTCTTGTAAAAGAGCTTAAATCGAGAAAAAATGTCGAAACCGTGGTCTGTGTGACAGGTCAGCACCGCCAGATGCTTGATGCAGTGCTTCATGCCTTTGATGTGGTGCCTGAATATGACCTTTCAATCATGAAAGACAGGCAGACGCTTTTTGATATTACAACAAATATTTTAAACTCCATTAAAGAAGTTTTGGAAAAAGAAAAGCCCGATGTTGTGCTTGTGCACGGTGATACGTCCACAACCTTTGTTACGGCACTGGCTTGTTTCTATTTGCAGATTCCCGTAGGGCATGTTGAGGCAGGACTTCGCACATACAATATTTTTTCGCCTTATCCCGAAGAGTTCAACCGTCAGGCTGTAAGTATTATTTCACGGTTTAACTTTGCGCCGACGCTTCTTTCAAAGGAAAATCTTATCCGTGAAGGAAAGAGCGAGGAAACTATTTACGTTACGGGCAACACCGCAATTGACGCACTCAAAACAACCGTAAGAGAAGACTACACACACCCGGAACTCAAGTGGGCAGAGGGTAGCCGTCTTATTACCATAACCGCACACAGACGCGAAAACTTAGGCGAACCCATGCACCAGATGTTCCGTGCAATAAAAAGGATTATTGACGAGCATCCCGATGTCAAGGCGGTTTATCCCATACATATGAATCCTGTGGTAAGACAGGCGGCTCAGGAAGAATTGGGAGATTGTGACAGAATACATATTATAGAGCCGCTCGATGTGCTTGATTTCCACAACTTTTTGGCACGAAGCCATATGATTATCACCGACAGCGGCGGTATTCAGGAGGAGGCACCTAGCTTGGGTAAGCCTGTACTTGTTATGCGCGATACAACCGAGCGTCCCGAGGGCATAGCCGCAGGCACACTCAAGCTTGTAGGCACAGAGGAAGAAAACATATACAATGCGTTCAAGCTTCTTTTAGAAAATGACGAAGAATACGAAAAGATGAGCAAAGCGTCAAACCCCTACGGTGACGGATTTGCTTCGGCGAGAATAGCAGATGTCCTTACGGGTGAAAAAACAGCTCCCGAATGGGTAAAATAAGGAGGAAAAGAAAATGAATGAAAGAGGAAAAGAGTTCGTAGCAAAGAAAAAATGGGACAAATGGCAGGTTGTTTTGTTCTGGGGCGTAATTGTTGTAATGATTGCGGCTTTTGCGGTACTCAGCATGCTTGGTATTGCATTTATGGTTGCGTTTTTGTTTGTGTTGGGAATTCTCAGCCTGTATTACATGAAAAATATATTCAAAGCCGAATACGCGTATACAATTTCGTCAAAGCTTACTGTTGAAATTTTAAAAAGTGGCGGCAAGAGAGTTGACGTTTGCGAATTTTTCCTTTCCGACATGACATTTTGCGGTGCATATAATGACGAAAACAGCGGAAAATATGACGGTGTTGACAACACAATAACAGCATGCACAGATGCGCGTGATGAGGACGAAACGTACTTTGCTCTTTTTGAACGTGACGGCAAGAAAACAGTAGTTCTTTTTACACCTGATGATATGATGCTTTCCGAACTTAAAAAGCACACAAAGTGTGTGATTGAAGGATAATGAATAACTGAATTAAAAATGCCGTTTGGGATATCCCGGACGGCATTTTTTGCACAGAAAATGAATATTTTAGAACAAATTTGTATTGAAATTTGTCTTGGGTTGCTGTATATTATATCTGTGATAAATTGTTCATGGAGGAATGTTTATGAAAAAAATTACGGCTATGCTTTTGGTGCTGATAATGATTATGTCAGCTCTGCCGATACAGGGGGTGCTTGCTGCAAGCACTCAAACCGTGATTGACGCTTTGGGAGGAGAGGTGCTTTGGAGTGCCCCTGACGGAAGTTTCTATGACACAAAGGTAAGTGAAGCCTTTGAAGGCTGGTCGAGCAGTGTAATAAGCGGTAATGTAAATGTAAGAACTTATACAACGGGTGTAACGCTGCAATACTATACATCCGGGGGATCAAATAATGAAACAGAGGTCATAAGCCCCGGCTACGGTGACGGTGCCGAACAAATTATTATAGAATGGGTATTGAAGAGAGAAAACCCCTCTGATTTGTATTTCGACTTTTCCTTTGTAGATTTAAACGGGACAGAAATAGCATTTTTGAAACTTGACATAAATGCAACAGAGCCCGGAGCATCCCATGCGGAAAATGACGAAATTTATGCCATGGGATTTCCTAAAAAAGGCGATAAGTGTGCCATTGTTGCGTATAATAACGCAGACGGTGTAACACATACCGCAGACTATTATGTGAACGGAGAAAAGGTATATACACAAGATAACCTTGAAGGGGTAATTAACGGGTTCAAATCAATAAAATCCTCCAACGGTTATTATACTACGGCATGGGAACATATAGGGTTTTCCAATCTTACGATAGGTGCGGTGAAAAGTGAGAATGAGGAACCCTCTAAAAAAGAAACACGCTATGATGTTATCGAAGATGCTTTTGTGCAGTATGATACCCTCTACGGTATTAACACAACAAACACAAACGGTCTTATGATAGGCTCATATTCCGATGCAAACCGTGGACCCGAGTATGATGCAAACGGCGAAACAACATATCTTGCAGGGGCAACACCCACAACCCTGGGGTCAACAAGAGTAGGTCTTGTCAAGTTTGCTGTTGCGGACATTGCAGATAACGAAAAAGCAACACTCAAATTTTATGTACGCTCTTGGCACCAGCAGGGCTTTGACGGGGGCAACACGTTTCTTCGTATTGCTGTAACGCCTCTTGCAGACTCCTCCTGGGCAGACCAAAGCGAGGAAAGCAGTTTTTATATTGCATCAGAGCCTCTTCTTGACACCTGGCAAACACCTGTGTTTTCGGAAAAAGCAGCCAAAGAGGTTGGATATGTGTCTGTTGATGTAACCGAAATTATGCACGCGGCAAAGGATGCCGGCATGGAATATATCAGCCTTAAAATGCAGATTTATTGGGGTGCGGCATACTGTGTTGAAAGAGAGGCGGCAGAAAGCGGTACATATGAAGGTCTTGGTGCATATATAGAGCTTGAAGAGGTGGAAAACCTTTATAAGATAACAACCTCGGGTGATGCAACCCTTACAAAAAACGGTTCGGCAATGAACGGGTTCGCCTATGTAACAGAAGCTGATGATGTGCGTTTTCAGCTTTCGGGTGCTGAGGTAATAGGCTCGGATGACGGGTTTTATATCCCTAACGAAAGCTTCGCTGTTACAAATGATATGGATATTGCAAACACGCTTGCACTCACCTTTGGTCTTGAAATGGTACAAGGTGCGCAGGTTCGCTATGGTGCAGGACTTGACGAGGACGGCAATGTGGGCGCGGGTAACGGCTTGAGGTTTATTACCATTGTTGACAGAAACGATACTCTTGCAGGTCTTGACGGCGCGGAAATGGGCGTGATTATTTCTGCAGAAAACAGTGATGAAACCGTTGAAATAGTGGCTGAAAAATGGCAGAATGATACAATATTTACGTCGGCTATTACAAATCTTGCGGTAAGCAACTACAACCGTAATTTTACGGCAACTCCGTATGTAAAAGTGGATGGAACCACCTTTACCGGCGAGGGTGTTACACGAAGCATGTATCAGGTTGCGGCAGGCTTGTTGGTTAACGGCAATACCGACAATACCGAATACGATGAAATGACAGCCTTGCTGTTTGATGTGCTCAACGCGTATGTAAATCAGGTTGGTATACGCCTTACTTTCTCCGACAATGAAGATTTTTCAGATTGGGAATTGCGTGAAAACACAGACGGTAAGGGTTCATATAAGGGCGAAAGCTTTTTTGAGGTTGGCGAAACCACTGTCAATGGCAAGGTGTATTCGGTAATACTTACTCCCATGGGAGAAAACACGGTTATCAAAAACAACTGGAATAATTATATAAGAATTAATAACAACAACAGTCAGGTTAAGCTGTGCACAACGCTTACAGATAACGAGGACGGCACATACACACTTTCGTTTGACACGTCAAACCTTATTTTGGGAACATATCCCGAAGCAAAGTTCAACAAAATGAAACCCACATATGAGCGTGCTGTTACAGCAATGGAAAGCGCTAACACATATTGGCAGACAAACCAAAGCTACATTGACTGGTACGGCTCAACCCATCCTGCATTTTGGGACAAGGCTGCTTACCATACAGGCAACATTGAAATGTACAAGTTAACAGGTGATGAAAGTTATCTTCAGTATTCCGTTGACTGGGCAAATTATAATGAATGGCAGGGCAACAACTCCACAAGTGACCCATCAACGTGGACATGGGGGTATAATCAGACCCAGGGCAGCAATGCAGTGCTCTTCGGTGACTGGCAGATTTGCTTCCAAACATATATTGACCTTTACGATATGGGTATCGAAGATGCAAGCATTGACAGAGTTTTAGAGGTTATCGACTATCAGATAAGTAAGGACGAGGACAGTTTTTGGTGGTGGGCAGACTCTCTTTATATGGTAATGCCCGTTATGACAAAGCTCTACAAACAGACTAATGATGAAAAGTATCTTGACGCTTTGTACAAGTACTTTAAGTACGCAAAGGAGCTTATGTATGACGGCCCCGGCGGTATACCCACATCAGCTGACGGCTACACAACAAGTGCCGCATTAAACAGCGGCGCAAGCTACTCAGACCCTGATGACTATAAGTATCTTTTCTTCCGTGATGCAGGGTATGTTTATCCGTTAAAGCCCAATACCGGCCACGAAGACGAAAAGAATTTCTGGGCTCGCGGTGACGGCTGGGTGTTTGCAGGTCTCAGCAAAGTGCTTAGCGACATGCCTTCTACCTACGAGCACTATGATGAGTTTTATCAGACATATGTTGAGATGGCAAAGGCTATAATTGACTGTCAGCAGGTTGATAGCGCAGGCTACGGTTTCTGGACGCAGAGCATGCTCCAGGATTATCCCAAGGGCACCAACGGCAATGACGAAGGCTACGAAACAAGCGGTACAGCTTTCTTCACCTACGGACTTTTCTGGGGTATCAATAACGGTGTTTTGACTGACAGCGCTTATGAAAGAGCGGCAATCCGTGCATGGGGCTATCTTGAAAACGTTGCGCTTCACGAATCGGGCAAGGTTGGCTATGTGCAGCCTATTGGCTCCAATGCAACACAGGCAGTAAGCTATGACACCACAGCAAACTTTGGTGTGGGTGCGTATCTTCTTGCGTGTTGCGAAGCGGCACGCTGGGCACAAGCACAGTAATATATTAAATAAAAGGGGATGAAGTTTTTCATCCCCTTTTTGTAAAGGTGAACAGGGAGATGTATGATGAAAAAGATAACATTTGAACTTATGGCGAAATTTAAAGAGTATTTGGCAGAACAGGAAAAAAGCGCGCGTACCATTGATAAATATCTCCACGAGCTGAAGGAATTAAAAAAGTATCTTTCAAATCAAAGTGTTTCTAAAAAAAGAGTTTTAGAATATAAATTAGAGCTAAGCCAAAGACTGTCACCCCAAAGTGTAAATTGTACAATAGCAGCCTTAAACAGCTTTTTTGAATTCGTTTCGTGGACAGACTTAAAAATTAAACCTGTAAAAATACAAAGGCAGATGTTTATTAATAAGAAAAAAGAGCTTTCAAAAAGTGAATATACACAATTGATAAAATGTGCAAAACGAAAGGGAAACTACAGGCTCTACTACCTTATGCAAACCATATGCTCAACCGGGATAAGGGTGAGTGAGGTTGAATTTGTTACGGTTGAAGCCCTTGAAGATGCAGTTGTACAAATAAATTGTAAAGGCAAGGTCAGGCTGATTATGCTGCCTAAAAAGCTTTGCGCAGTGCTGCGAAAATACGTAAAAGAGCAGGGCATAGAAAAAGGCCCCGTTTTTGTTACAAAAAACGGCAAGCCTTTGGATAGAAGCAATATATGGCATGAAATGAAAAAACTATGCAAAGATGCCTGCGTTTCGGCAGAAAAAGTATTTCCGCACAATCTGAGACACCTTTTTGCAAGAGTGTATTATTCCATCGAAAAGGATATTGTACGCCTTGCTGATATATTGGGGCACACAAGCGTTAATACAACACGTATATACACAATGGAAACCGGCGAAGTACATCGTATGCAAATTGAAAAACTAGGGCTACTATTATGTTAACTTTAAAAAAACAGCTTTTTTAGCACGATTGTGATAAAAAAGCAACAAAAAATCTTGTGTCGACAAGAAAAAACCATAACTAAGGCGAAAAAACAAAAAACCACATAATCGACATTATGTGGTGATTGCATTTGAACATTTTCCCTAATTACGGTTTTTTAACATTTGACAAAAAAATAAGACAGACAGAGAAAGTGGAAAAAGCACTCACTTTTTCGGTCTGTTTTGCTTTGCGGACAGCTTTTTAAAAAATAAAAAAACGCTAACCAGACCAATGCAAGGTGCATTGGTCTGATTAGCGTTCTCAAAATTTATTGTTTCAAAAAGTATTGACTTTTCGGGCTTAAAATGTTAATATGATAGATAGAGTTTATCTGTAAAATTATACCCATTTACCACATAATGTCGATTATGTAGTAAATGCGGTTTAAATAACAAAAAATTGATTTTTTTATTGACAATTTCCTCCAATGGAGTTGTACGCGCGTGGGAGATGGCGCTTACCACTTTAGCCGTCTCCCTTCGACCGCGCGGAATTATGTTGGCTTTGCCAACGCGATATATTTGCCTATAGCAAATGCGATATGTGCAAGCACGCGATATAAATCCCCTTTGGGATTTGAGATATGTTTGCCAATGGCAAACGTGAAATGAGAAGATTTCATTGGCAGGTTAATTATATAAAGGAAACAGTTCGCCCTTCACCGACCCCTACAACAAGCCCTCCTTGTGTAAAGGAGGGGGGACCATCGCAGATGGTGGGCGGATTGTCAATTACAAGCATTTAATTATCCCTCCGTCAGCCTATGGCTGACACCTCCCTTAATGCTGTGCATCAAAGGAGGCAAAGCGGAAGAGGATTAAATATAAATTTAATTAGGAAAACAAGCTCTTGTTTAAACCACTGAGGTCGACAGAGGTAAAGAGCGGGTTTTCCATTCCTATGCGGCTTAGCCGTAAATATTATTATGATGGAGGAAATTATAAAATGAAAACAAAAAGATTTTTAGCATTTGCTATTTCTCTTGCAATGGTACTTAGCTTTGTACCGGCGTTTAGTTTGACTGCAAGTGCAGCTGATATGACAGATGATGCGCTTTTAGCTTATGCTAAGACACAGAGCGCACTCTTTGACATGGAAAGTCCTGCACCTACAGGAACAAGTGATACAGCTGTAGCAACAGCTTATCCCAATTCCGGTATTACAGCAACAATCAACAACGGTTATCTTAACGTAAACAGTGGTCCCAGATTCCAGAGCTATATCGGTTCTTCTACAAACGGTTATCAGGCAGAAAACACTCTTAACCTTCCCGGTTACGGTAGTGGTAACGACTGGGTGCTTGTAAGCTTTGTAACAGAATACACAAATGCTTGGGGTGACCTTACTTTCTACGATATTGATGGTAAGTCCATTACAGCAATGCGTTATGGTACGAGTGACTCTAATGCGTTTAACATGAGCTGGGGTCACTCAGGTTGGGGTTCCAACGGTAAGTTCGATGGTCGTACATACAAGCTTTCCACAACAAGCTCCACAAACGTATCAAGTGGCAGCACACAGGTTGATGTACTTATGCGTAACTATGACACATACTACACAGCAGCAATCTATGTAGGTGGCAGCTTGTACGCAACAGGTACATATACAGACGGTACATTCAACGGTCTTGGTACAATCGGTCTTGCTCGTCAGTCCGGTGATAGCTGGACCAGACTTTCTGTAAGCAAAATGAAGATTTACGCAGGTGATATTCCTGCATCCAGTGTTGAAGTTGTAGCTACATACACAGTAGGTGGCGCAACAGTTAAGACTGTTACAAAGACATATGACTCTTCATCAGCTTCCGATGTAGAATTCGATGAATACTACTACAGCGTAAACGGTGAAAACACTCTTTACAAGGCTGAAGCGCAGACA
>CAZNIC010000049.1:0-11709 GCA_964572985.1 uncultured Oscillospiraceae bacterium | reverse complement strand
TGGTGACCCTACGGGGACTCGAACCCCGGTCTTCGCCGTGAGAGGGCGACGTCCTAGACCGCTAGACTATAAGGCCAAATTCAGTTTACTGAATTATTTTAGCACAGAGAAAATAATTTGTCAACAAAAAACTACAGATTAATTTGAATATATTTTTATAGGAAAAATTTTGAAAACAATGCAACTTTTTGCTCCCTTGAAAAGTATTATTTATAGAAAACAAAAGAAAGAGGGAAACGAAATGAAAAAGATTTTTAAAGCCTTGCTGGCAACCATTTTGTCACTCGTGCTGTTGGCACAGCTTGTCGCAAGTGGGCAAGAGGTCAACCCAGATGTAAGTATTGTGCTCGACGATGACATTACAAGAGCAGAGCTTGCAACGCTTTTGTATGCAGAGTTTTCGGGTGTAAACAGCTATGATATTGAATTTGAGTTTTCTGATCTGGACAAAAATCATTGGGCATATGAAGATATTCAGAAAGCTGTTAACGTTGGTTGGTTTTACGGATATAGCGACGGCACATTCCGTCCCGATGAAACTGTAACATACGAGCAAGCTGTTGTGGTTTTATGCAGAGTGATAGGAAAAGCCGGAAAGTCATATAATTATCCGAATGACTATATCTCAGCAGCAATGGAATATGGAATCACCGACAACGTAAACGCTTTAATTGGTGAATGCGTCAGCGGAGAAGATGTCAGAGCAATGATTGACAACGCTTTAGAATACAAAAATTCACTTGTTTTTGATACGGATGAAGATAGTGATGACTTATGGCTTGCAATGCCCGGCATCTCGAGCGGAGGCAGCAGTTCGAGTGTTGCGAGAACAGAGACAGCAACCCTTTCGGCAGATCAGTGGAGCGAACCAATGGAGGAGGCAGACGAGTTTGAAATGCCATACTTCAATACCGAGGAATACGTTGCAGAAGATGAAAATGTATTCAAAAGCACTTTAATATCGCCGCTTTCGACATTTTCAATTGATACAGACACCGCATCCTACAGTAATTTGAGACGCTTCGTTTTGAACGGACAAAATATTCCCTCCGGAAGCATCCGAACCGAGGAGCTTATTAATTATTTTGACTACACCAAAGCGGAAATTGAGGACGGCAAGCCCTTCGGAATCAATTATACAGTATCGGAATGCCCATGGAACAATGATAACAAGCTTGCTATGATTACGGTGAGCGGCGAAGAAATGACAGAATACACACCTTCAAACCTCGTATTTTTAATTGACACGTCGGGTTCAATGTATTCTTATAACAAATTGCCGCTTGTTAAGCAATCTTTGTCAATGCTTCTTGATAATCTTGGTGAAAAAGACATGATTTCAATCGTTACATATGCGTCTGGAACAAAGGTTGCACTCGAACCTACGCCTGCCAGCGAAAAAGAAAAAATCATGCAGGCAATTAACGGACTTCGTGCATGGGGTTCTACAAGCGGTGCAAGCGGAATTAATCTTGCGTATGAGCAAGCAGAAAAGTTTAAAACCGCAGATGGAAACAACAGAATAATCCTTTGTACTGACGGAGATTTTAATGTTGGTATTTCGTCGACCGGTGATTTGGAAAAACTTATAACCCAAAAGCGAGAAACAGGTATTTACCTCAGCGTATTGGGATTTGGTATGGGTAACTATAAAGATAATAAAATGGAAACTTTAGCTGATAACGGCAACGGAAATTACGCTTATATCGATACCATGAAGGAAGCAAAGAAAGTGCTTGTAGACGAAATGAGTAAAACTATATACACTATCGCGAAAGATGTTAAAATCCAGGTGGAATTTAACCCCGGGGCAGTAAGTGAATACAGACTGATAGGCTATGAGAATCGATTGTTAAACGCAGAAGATTTTGAGAACGATAAAAAAGATGCAGGCGAACTGGGAGCAGGGGCAACAGTAACCGTGCTTTATGAAATAGTGCCCGCAAAGGCAGACACGGAAACACCGAATCTTAAATATCAGACAAACTCAATCGTTCCGAGTGATGAATTAATGAACGTTAAAATCAGATATAAAGAACCCGACGGAAACAGCAGTATTTTATCTGAGTACCCCATAAAGGATATTACAAACGAGGCATTGACTGATGACTTCATGTTTGCGTCAGCAGTAGCAGAACTTGGAATGATTTTGAATAATTCGGAATATAAGGGAAATTCGGATTATAATACCGTTATTGAGCTTGCAAGAGCGGGAATAGGAAAAGATACGTTCGGATTAAGATGTGAATTTGTTCAGCTCGTGGACTTATTAAGACATACTATAAAACAATAATAAAAATGTGTTGAAAATACTTTACCCCCTCAATCCACGGTCTTGGGGACAAAGATACACTTTTATTCTATAAGTAAATATGCGCACATTCTGCGCGCAATCTCCTATATAATTAAAAAGGCTGCATTTGCAGCCTTTTTGCCTTAAGATACAATTATTCTTGGAAAAATCTTGAACTTTGACACAAACAGTGCTATACTTTGTATTGAATTTTTTTATTGAGGTAAAAATTATGCTGAAGAAATTATTTGCACCGACAGATATGACTGTCGGAAGTCCATGGAAGGGAATAGTTTTGTTCACGCTTCCGATGCTTATAGGTAATATTGCACAGCAGCTGTACAGCACAGTTGATAGCATTGTTGTCGGTCAAGAAGTCGGTGATAATGCACTTGCAGCTGTTGGTAGTGCCGCTCCGATATTGAACATGTTGCTTGTGTTATTCATTGGTATTTCTGCCGGAGCAAATATAATGGTAAGTCAGTATTTTGGTGCACGAAACAGAACCGGTCTTTCTTATACTGTAGGTAACTGCATAACAGTAACAGTAATTGCATGTATATTTTTGATTGCAGTTGCAACTCCCGTCATTGACCCTGTATTAAAAATGCTTAACACACCGGAATCCATAAGACAAGACTGTGCAGACTACCTTAAAATTTCACTTTTGGGTATAGCAGGCATGGCATTTTATAATATTTTAAGCGGTATTATTCGAGGACTGGGTGATTCTTTCTCGGCGCTTATATATCTTTTGGTGGCAACAGTAATCAACATAGTGCTTGACCTTATCCTGGTTAGATCTATGGGGGTAGCCGGTGTTGCTTTGGCTACTGTAATAGCACAGATTGTTTCGTCAGTGTTATGCCTTGTTAAGCTTACCCAAATGAAACAATACTTTGATTTTGGACTAAAATACCTTAAACCTGTTGGTCAATATGTAAACACCATAGTAAAACTTGGTGTTCCTTCGGGATTGACACAGGCAATTTTTTCTTCGGCAATGATAATTGTTCAATCTCTTACAAATCAGTTTGGAGAACAGTTCATTGCAGCGAATGTTGTCATAATGCGCGTTGACGGTTTTGCAATGATGCCTAATTTCTCGTTCGGAACAGCACTTACAACATTTGCGGGACAAAATGTTGGCGCAAAAGAGTATGATAGGGTCAGCAAAGGCGCAAAACAGGGGACATTGATAGCTGTAGGATGTTCGGCTGTAATAACAGGTATCATATTATTATTCGGCAAAAACCTGATGGGCTTGTTTACCGATACACCGGAACTTGTGAATCGCAGTTATGAATTGATGCTCATATTGTCAGTTGGATATATTGCTGTAGCCGTTACACAGAGTTTGTCGGGAATCATGCGCGGAGCAGGAGACACAATGACTCCTATGTGGATTTCGCTTTTTACAACGGTTGCACTCCGCGTACCGATTGCGTATGGAATTTCGTACCTTACAACCACTGCAACATTGCCTCACGGCAGAAGCGAATGTATTCAGATATCGCTTTTGATATCCTGGGTGATGGGTGCCGTGCTTACGGCGATTTTCTATAGTCGCGGAAAATGGAAAACGAAAGCAATCAGCCAGCAAGGCAGTCTTAAAACAGAAAAAAACAATAAACAATGATTATAAAGGACCGCTCAATGCGGTCCTTTTGCTGTAATAAACTGAGACAAAGTATCAACAATCACAAAAAACAGGACAATCCATTGTGCAAAAGTGACAAAAAATAAAAACTTTTTAAAATTTTATTGACAGTATTGCACAAATATGTTATATTGTAATTGAACAAAAGAAGAGCAAAAATAAAGCTGAAAAAAGAAAAATCAGCTAAGGGAATTTGGACAAAGGAGTGTTCAATATGAAAATGATCAGAGCAGTGTATTCAGCTTAGTTCGAAGATTTAGTATAAGGATGTGCTGAGGATGAAAATGATCAGAGCAGTGTACTTTATCAGAAAATAAATAACGGAGGACAGACCAATGTACAGTCATTGATTGTCCGAGTCGATATCATATAAAATATTGTGGTGCCGATTCGGAATAGGAAAGGCACAAATTAATAGTTTTCGTTTTGCGCGGAGGATAGGAAAAATGTTAAAGTTCATTTCAGCAAAACAAATCGTACGTATCTTAAGAAATCCGGGTGTGTAGGAGGATTTACCATTGAACAATTGATTAGTGGCAAACGAACAACCTGAAATTAAAGTAAAATTTACATAAAGATTACGCACAGTTATGGTGAGACGAAAGCTATATTTTAAGTGTAGATAATTTAATATTGATACGCAAAATCCGATGACATATGTCATCGGATTTTGCGTATAATAAGGATGGTGATTATTATGTGTACAGCCTTAACATACAAAACAAAGGATAGCTATTTTGGACGCAATCTTGACTTGGAGTATTCATATAACGAAACCGTTACAATTACTCCGAGAAACTATGTTTTTCATTTTACAAAAGCAGCACCGAGCCATTCGCATTATGCTATAATAGGTATGGCATATGTGAAGGACAATTACCCGTTGTATTATGATGCAACAAACGAAAAAGGACTTAGCATGGCAGGATTAAATTTCCCGAACAATGCTTCTTACAATGAAGAGTCAGAAGATATAATTAATGTTTCGCCATTTGAGTTTATTCCGTATGTTTTGTCTCAGTGCAGTAATATTTTGGAGGCAAAGGAACTGCTTAAAAACGTCAATCTTGTAAATATAGATTTTTCTGATGAATTAAAGCTGTCGCCTCTCCATTGGATAATTGCCGACAAAGACGAAGCTATAACCGTCGAAAGCGTTGAGGATGGGTTGAAGATTTATAATAATCCTTTTGGAGTATTGACAAATAACCCGACATTTGATATGCAGGTTTTTAATCTTAACAATTATATGCACCTGACAACAGGTGACGGCAAAAACACGTTTGTTGAAGGACTGGAACATTACAGCAGGGGAATGGGAGCAATGGGGCTTCCGGGAGATTGGTCCAGTCAGTCTCGATTTGTAAAGATGGTTTTCGTTAAGAAAAACTCAGTCAGTGATATTGATGAGGACAAAAGCGTGGTTCAGTTTTTTCATATGCTTTCATCTGTCGAAATGCCACGCGGTTGCGTAAAATTTGAAGGCAAAAATGATATAACGCAATATTCGTCCTGTTGTAATGCAAACAGAGGGATATACTATTACAAAACATATGACAGCAGTCAGATTAATGCAGTTTATTTGAACCGCGAAAATCTTGACGGAAAAGAGCTTGTGAGCTATCCTCTTATAAAACGATCTTCGATTAACATCCAAAATTAAAAAGGGGCGCAAATGCGCCCTTTTTAATTATTTATTGCCGAATTTCTTTTCATATTCCTGAAGACAGCTTTCGATGATTTCTTCAGCTTCAGCTCTGCCCAAAACTTCCTTAACAGCAGTCTCTTTATCCTCAAGTATTTTATAAACCTCAAAGAAATGAGTGATTTCTTTGAAAATATGCTCGGGAAGATCACGGAGGTCCTTATAGCCTGAATACGTGGGATCCTTGAAGGGGAGAGCGATGATTTTTTCATCAACTTCGCCACCGTCAATCATTTTGATAACACCAATGGGATATACGCGAACGAGTACCGCAGGGTCGATACGCTCCTGACAAAGAACCAAAACGTCTAATGGGTCATTGTCACCTGCATATGTACGGGGGATAAAGCCGTAGTTTGCGGGATAATGCGTAGATGTGTAGAGAACTCTGTCAAGAACAATCATGCCTGTTTCCTTGTCGAGTTCATACTTGTTTTTGCAACCCTTGGGAATTTCGATAACTGCCACAAAATCATCTTTTTTGATTCTGTCCTTTGAAATATCGTGCCAAATGTTCATTTTAGTACACCCTTTCTGTATTTTTAATACAATTAACCTCTTAATTTTTTGGGATAATGGTTCTTTAGTTGACCATTAACCGACTTAAACCAACCTATGGGATATTTATGGTAAAGCATAGCGCCCCAACCGTTAGAAAGCTGTGCGTTTACAACATTGCCTTGATAGTATAACGCTGTTTCAGGCTCAGACAAGATATGCGTAATTTTAAAATCCTCTTTTTTAAGAGCTAAAGCTAAATGATGTGCCGGCTCAAATCTGTTCTTTTTAATTTCACCAAGATGAAGTCCGGGAAGAACAACTTTGATGTTTTTTATATCGCCAAACACCTCAGGTAGCAGATAGAGGTTTTCGCCAAAAAGAACAAATCTGCCTTTAAGGTTTGTGTTAAGATTTTCTCTTTCGAATTGCCTGAACAAAGAAGAATCCGCATCCTTAAATTTTGAAATACGTTCGCATCTTGTTCCTGCACCGTTTTTAATAAGCTTTGCAGCAAAGTGACCTTCGCCGTCGTCTTGGTGCGGATAAATATGTTCAGTGTGCGCAATTGTAAAATCAGGATGAGATTTGATAAATGCGTTGACGGTTTCGATATTTTCGCACGGTGCAAACGTACAAGTGGAATATACCAGCGTGCCGCCTTTTTTCAGCATTTTTGCAGCAGATTCCAAAATAAGCTTTTGACGCTGTGCACATGATTCAGTATGCTCAATACTCCAGGCGAGCAAGGCTTCGGGCTCCTTACGGAACATACCTTCGCCGGAACATGGTGCATCTACTAATATTTTATCAAAAAATTCAGAAAATTCAACCTCTAATTCATCGGGAGACATATTTGTTACAACGCAGTTTGAAATACCCATTCTTTCGATGTTTTCTCGGAGAACAAGAGCACGTGAACGAACAATCTCATTTGATACAAGAAGTCCGCTTCCGCTCAGCTTTGATGCAATATGTGTGCTTTTTCCGCCGGGAGCTGCACATAAGTCCAAAACAACGTCGCCCTCATTGACATCTAAAAGCTCGGCTGAAATCATTGCAGAAGGTTCCTGCGAGTAGAAAAGCCCTGCACGGTGACACGGATGCTTGCCAAAACCAGAGTTATAATAAAAACCGGTATCGCACCATTTCACGTTTCCGTTTGTGTAGGGGAAAAGGTTGGTGAATTCTTCAGGCGTTATTTTGAGAGTGTTAACCCTGAGACCATGAAAAGGGGGACGTGAATATACTGACAAAAAGTCATCATATTGGTTTCCGAGGGTTTCTTTCATTCTGTTTTTAAATTCAAGAGGAAGTTCTATCACTTTAAAATACCGCTTTCGTCAATCTTTTTAATAGCTTTGTCAGTTTCATCAATTGTTTTTGTAAGCGCAAATCTTACATAGCCTTCTCCAAGCGAACCGAATGCACTGCCGGGAGTACAAAGAACGCCTGTTTTTTCTAAAAGTTCAAAACAGAATTCTTCAGATGACTTGAATTTTTTTGGAATAGGCATCCATGCAAACATTGTGCCATGTCCTTTGGGAACCTCCCAGCCAATAGAGGAAAGACCGTTGCAAAGGGCATCGCGTCTTTCTTGATATTTTAATCTCTGTTCAGCGAGAAAATCAGTATAATCAATACTGAGTGCCTTAACAGCCGCTTCTTGAATGGGGCGGAAAATACCAAAATCATACTGACTACGAAGTTTTTTTATTGCGGCAACAACTTCTTTATTTCCTATTGCAAAGGAAACTCGTGCGCCGGTAAGATTGAATGATTTTGAGAGCGAAAAGAACTCTATACCCACATCCTTAGCGCCTTCGTGAGACAAGAAGGAACCTCCTATGTGCCCATCGTATATAATATCGGAATACGCATTGTCATGAACAACAATAATATTATGCTTTTTTGCCCACAAAATGAGTTCGTCATAAAACTCATCGGGAGCGATGGCACAAACAGGGTTTGACGGGTAAGAAACGATTATATATTTTGCTTTTTTGCAAACATCTTCGGGAATCTCTTCAAGACGGGGGAGATAGTTGTTTTCTTCTAAAACAGGATAATAATATTCCTCAGCACCACCGAGATATGCACCGGCAGAAAATATGGGGTATCCGGGATTGGGAAGCAACGCAATATCGCCCTTGTCACAAAGAGCCATTGCCAAATGACCGATACCCTCCTGACTGCCGTTTGTTGCAGTGATTTCATCGGGATAAATATCGGTATTGAAACGACGTTTATAATAACCGCAAAGAGCATTTGAAAGCTCGGGAATTTCTGTTAATGTGTAGCCGTATGTAGTAGGGGTGGCGGCACCTTTTACAAGTGCTTCGACAACCTCATCGGGAGCCGTGAAATCAGGAGTGCCTATAGAAAAGTTTATGACTTCTTTACCGTCCTTTTCCATTGCTCTTCTTTTTTCGTCAAGAAAAGCAAAAATACCTGTTTTAAAATGTTCAAGTCTTGTTGATGTTTTAATCTCCAAATTATATCACCTGTTTATGTATATTTTCAATTATATATTATCTCACAATATTTGTCATATTTCAAGTATTGAATAGAAAAAGAATTTAGCAAAATTACATAATCCGCTATTGCATAAAGACAGTTTTTTTGGTACAATTATTATATATTTTTATAGTTAGGAGTGGAAATATGAAAAAGTTTTTAAGCATTATACTTTGCCTTGCAATGATAATGTCAGTTATCGGTACATTTCCGATTACTGTAAGCGCGGCAAGTATGAGCGACGCAGACTTCTTTAGTAAGTTTGATCTTACATACTCCGGAATGGAGGATGTAAAGGCGGCAGTAGATAGTGGAGATTATACTACTGCTAAGACAGAATTTGTTAAATATTTGTCAGCCAGAAAGGCTAGCGGTGATGCTGCGGCATTCCCGATTACTGCTGACGATGAAAACTACGGACAGGCAGTGCTTCCTCTTGACAATATTTTAACAGGTCCTTACGAATTTGACGTATGGCTTAATCGCTTTACTGTTACAAGCAAGGAATACGAACTTTACGAAATAGACCTTACAGAAAAAACTGTGCAGGAATTAAACAATCAGGCTATTTCAGTAATGCTTTTTGAAAGACAAAAGCAGGCTTTTCCCGTGCTTGTTGCAAGTAAGGAGTATGCAGGCTATGAGCCTGTTCTCGTTGTAGAAACAGCAGAAGGAAATGTGTATGAAATCGTTGCAAACCATGATACATACATAAATTCAGGTGCTACAACAACTACATATGGCACAGAAACTGATCTTTATGTGAAAGAGCAGAGTGATTCTGCATCCTCTCCCTTTGGCAGTCAGACAAGAAGAGCATATATTAACTTCTCTCTTGAAGAGGCGGCTAATCAGACCGTTACCAAGGCTACAATGAAACTTTACGCTAAAATGGCAAGTGATTCAACCTTAGAATCTCTTGATGTTCATGTTATTAGCGTGGGCGACACAATGTGGGATGAAAGCAAGCTTACATGGGCTACGGTAGGCGGTAACATTTATTCCTACCAGGACACAGCTGTGCCCACATGGCAGAGCCCTTCTGGTGCTGACAGCGAATATCAGAACGTTACTACACGTTTCTGGTTTGCTCGCAGCATGGCGTATGAATACCTTACATATCTTGAAGACCCCCAGCAGTATGCAATCGACCATCCGCTTTATCCCGACGGCTCTGTTTTCGGCGAAAAGCTTATCTCTTTGATGGATGCTTTTGCAACACAGAAGAGCTACGGCTTCAACCGTACACTTGAAACAGGTGAAAGACTCAACCGTTGGGTTGACGTTTTAGACGCACTTATTGACACACCTGCAGTACAGAACAACCCCGACAAGGTTTGCAATATTATCTCCTTTATGTGGGGCGACTGCAACTACCTTGCAGGGCTTGACATTTCAAACGGAGGCGTTTGGTGGAGTAACTGGAGAATTGTTGCAAATGCAGGTTTCTATAAGGGTAACGAATATTTCCCCGAATGGAAGAATTATTCCACATGGAGAAGCAAGGTTGATTATAACGTAAATTACACACTTGACCTTCTTTTCCAGGATGATATGAGCTTTGGCGAAGCAGGCCCCGCTTACGCAGTATGGTGCGTTGAGCTTTTCGGCGACTGTATGAGAATGGCTGAATTAAACGGCAGACCCATGGACAAAACATTTACTGAAAAGCTTCGTTATGCAACAAGATTTGCTTTAGAGAGCATTTATCCCGACGGTTACGACACAAATATCGGTGACTCAAACTACAAGGACAGAATGAGCGTATTCGCCGATTTGGCTGAATATTATGGTAACGACTCTATCCTTAATGCTTTTGTAAACGGAACAGACGAGGATGATCCCGAATACTATTCCAGTATTTATGAGGATTCCAACACAATGCTTATGCGTAACAGCTGGAATCCTGAAGAGGCTGTATATCTCCAGTTTAACAACAACCCCTTTGACGGTCACGCACATCCTGATAGTGCGGCAGTTGTTATGTACGCATACGGCAAGCCTCTCTTGGTAGACAGTGGTCGTTACAGCTATTCAAGCTTTAACACTATTTATAACGACCTCCGTTACGCTTCCGCACACAACACAATTGAAGCTGTTGGTGTATCAATGAGCAATCACTCGGGTGCAGCACAGCCTTTGGAATATGCTGTTACAAACGATGCTTTTGACTTTGCAACAACAAGCCAGACAGGCTACAGCGGTACAACACACACAAGAAACGTGCTCTTCATAAAGGATGGATATTCTATTGTTACAGACTATGTAACAGGTAGCCTGAGCCGTGAATACCGCCAGAACTGGCACTTTATGCCTTCCTCCAATGCGGAAATGAACGACAACACAGCTACAACAAACTTCTACAATGAAGCAAACATCGTAATTGCAAACGCAGGAAGCGACAGTGCCGTTATCCGTGACGGCTTCCACAGTGCTGACTACGGCTTGGTTGCAGGCGCAAAATATGCTTCCTACGGCAAGACAGGCGCAACTGTTAAGTTCGACACAGTGCTTTATCCCACAAGAGCGGATATGCCTGTGGAAGACGTTGCAGAAGAAATTGCAGTTACAGACCTTGCTGAAGGCGATAACGCAAAGGCTGCACTTGAAATTGAAATTGACGGTGACAAGTCCTACTATTATGTAAAGAACACAGACGAATCCGACGGCACATTTGGAGATTACGAAACAGATGCTAAGATGGCATATGTTTCCGACAATTATGTAGCGATTGTAGGCGGTACATCAATTTCCGATATTGTTGAAAGTAACAATAATATCACATCAATGTCAGTTGAATTTGACGTTGTTTTTGGTGATGGTGTAATTAACATTAACGGTGACAACCTTGTTCCCGCCACAGATACAGAGAATGCAATTGCAATTAAGGTTGACGGTGGCGTTACAAATGTTTACCTTAACGGTATGAGCGTTCCTTATGAAATGCAGGGTGGCTATATTTACGCAGTAAGAAGTACGAGCGTTAAGGGCGAAATCAGCGCAAACGGCAAGGAATACAACATTGTTGGTGAAAAC
>CAZNIC010000048.1:0-12770 GCA_964572985.1 uncultured Oscillospiraceae bacterium | reverse complement strand
GCAGAGCGACAAATGCGGTATACACTCACGAGTGCTACGGCGACGCAGTAAAAGTGCTTCGACTGCTTTGCGAAAACCTCAGATTAAAGCAAAAATTCTGTAGAAGTAAGAAATATAGTTGCAATGTATACAGTAGGCGTGTTCGCCGGTTGGGATAGCAGTTGATATATTAAAATATTCAGCCTTTGGTGTAGAGAGCCTCCACGGCTCGCAAAAAATGCGACTGAGCAGTCGCCGAGGGGTTGAAGAGGCGATACTCGGGAAGCTGTAGCTGAAATTAAGAGTTGCGATGTGTTGGGTGCTGCTGCGAACGGAGATTTTTTGTAAGAGTGGGCGTTTTTGGTACTTTTGTCGATACAAAAGTACAGAAATAACGGTCAAAATCGAAAGCCTGTTAAGCGACACCGACAGTTAAAACTCTTGTGAAAATATACCGTGAATAGCCCTACGCAGTTACTTTTCTGTTATCCACACGTAATCAGCTGAGAAAGGCTGACATCCTTTACCGGTACAAACTCAAACTCCGAAAGGTGCAGAAACACATTTCCGACATCCTCGGGCTTTGCTATAAGGTCGAGCTTTTGCTGACGTGTCAGCTTTTTCTTTATGGCATACTCAAGCTTTGCCGCCGCCTTATAGTCCTCGGTCTGCCACAGAGCCGCAAGCTCTACGGGCTTATGGGAGCGCATATACTTTGCGTGGGACGCACCCTTGCCGCTTACGTGGTTATTTATCCGTTTTGCTATATCCTTTGTGATGCCTGTATAGAGGGTGTCATCATCACACCTGACTATATATACGTATGCCATACTACCCTCCTTTTGATAATGCAAATCCCTTGTGCCGTGTGACACAAGGGATTTATTGTTATTGTTATAAACTTTGCTTACTTTGAAACTTCCATATTTACACAGAGAGGATTCATAGCATCGGTTGTGTCAACGATAAGTGCGTTAACTGTGATTGTTGCACCTGCATCAACTGTTACGCTTACGGGAATTTCAACATATTCAATTCTGCCTTCGGAAACCGCCTTAAGTTCTGTGAAGTCAGTTGCCGCATACTTGTTACCTGCGCTGAAGCCTGTAACTGCTGTACCGCCTGTGAATGTAGTAGGCTTATAAACCTTAACAACTACAGTGCCGGAAAGTGTTGTGCCGGAAAGCTTAAGAGCAGTTGTGTCAACAGAGAGGATTTCGAGTGTATCAACGTCTGTTACTGTAACGAGTGTTACAAGAACAGGCTTAGGAGGAAGTGTTGTTGTTCTGCCGTAAGTTCTGAGAATCCATCTTTCTGTAGTTCCAACCTGTACAGGTCTTACTGAACCTGAACTAGGAGAAACTTTACCTGTAGCTGCTGAGCCGTACTGAACTGCATCTGCTGTGATTACCGAAGCATAGTTTGCAGCACAAGTGCCTGCATATGTGCTGGCTTCTGCGCCGATTGTAACGGAAGCACTTTCAACATTTGCTGTTTCGCCTGCAACCTCGCCTGTTGCGTTACCTGCGAGTGTGCCTTCGTTATTACAATTCTGAACATAGAGCTTGATTGAAACGTAGCCTTCGCCTGCCGCTACTGCTCTGCCGACGATACCGCCCGCAACGCCGTATGTGGAGGTAACAGCACCTACATTATCACAAGCGGAAACTGTCATTTCACCGCTGTCGGAAACCGCAACACCTGCAATACCGCCCAAGTATGCATATTCACCTGTGATAGCGCCTGTATTCTTGTTTTCGGAAATGCCTGCATCGATAGTAGCACCAACAACGCCGCCTGCCGCAACAATACTGTCACCGCTGGAGAAGTTCTCAGCTGAAACTGCTACGCCGTTTACGTTATATTCAACTGTACCCTTATTGAGACCAACAATACCGCCCACGTAGCAGTCGTTAACAACAGCTGTACTATCGCCGCCTACTGTGCCGTATTCTGTACGGCAGTTATTAACGGAGCCTGTGTTGTAGCCTGCGATACCGCCGATAGCTGCATCATAGTATGTTGCTGTGCCGTATACATTACCTGCAAATACTGCGTTTGTGATAGTACCGTGGCTGATACCTGCAATACCGCCGACATTTGCACTGTAGGAGGTAGCACCTGTAACATTAGCATAACTCACGCCACCGCCTCTTGTAGAATTACCGCTTGTGCCGACGATTTTCGCATCCTTGCCGAGAAGGCCTACCATACCGCCCACTGTGTTCATACTCTTTGTTGTCATACCGATAACGGAGCCGGAAACAAGACATTCGGAAACTGTTGTTGCACCCTCAGCCTTACCGGCGATGATACCTGCATATTCATCTGCTTCGATAAGTGCAAAGTCTACATATATCTTTGAAATTGTAGCATCTGTAAGTGTGCCGAAGAGACCGCCGTTAGCGTAGTCTTCGGGAACATAAAGACCTGTGATGTAATATCTGTCTGTTGTTTCTTTCATAACAAAGCTACCCGAGAAATCGATAGGTTCCCATTCAACAACGGTTGCACCGTCTTTTACACCGGAAATTACGCCGTCTTCATATTCGAAATTACCGGGGTCGTTTACAACGATGTTTGCTGTCAGCTTATAGTAAGCCGAGGGGTCATCCCTCATTTCATCAAGCTGTTCATAACTTGCGATTTCATACGGATCGGCTTCTGTACCCGAACCATTACCGCTGAACGCATACGCAGGAACAGCCACTGCTATCATCAGTGCCAAGAGAATTAAAGCTTTGCGAAGAGTTGAAAATTTCATAGCAAATACTTCCTTAAATATTAATTTTATTGCTATTTACGCAATTATATACAATAGAATTATATCACAACAAACGCCGCGTTGTCAATACAATTATTTGTAAAGAAATATTATTGCTTTTTTTGTTGAAACTGCTCATAATCTTACGTGTTTTTTTGATAATATGCCCACAAAAGCCCTGCTTTCCCCTTGACTTTTTCCTCGAAAAATGCTATTATATTTAAGGTACAAAAAATCTACGGGGGCGTAAAGGTTTCGACGGGGATTTTGAAGTATGCTAAGCGGGCAGGAATGCAGGCTGCCTTAAAGGACTGCAACTTAAAATTAAACGCTAACAATAATTTAGCTTACGCTGCCTAACTAACGGCGGCCATCGACTCTGAGAGTACTGCGGCTCAGAGCTCGGTGTCACTTCAGCAGTGAACGTGAACAGATCTAAGCTTTGCGATTTGTCATGAACTTATGAAGCTACCCTTTGTTACAGTTTGTTTATTGTCGGTAACAACGGGGAATCTTAACAATAAACTACGCTCGTAGAAAGGTGTATGAATGGGTTTTCGGACAGGAGTTCGATTCTCCTCGCCTCCACCATAACACGCAAAGTCGAACCCTGCATATTGTCAGGAATGTCTTTGCATTTACAGAAGAACTACCACCTAAGTCGTAAGAGGCTTTGGGTGGTAGTCTATTTTTAATTATTTACACTTTAATATACCGTGTCATCCTTGCTTGTCCTATCTTCCTAATCTGCCCTTTCTTTACCATAACGCTTAACACCGCTTCAACTGTTGTAGGACTTACATCGGGCAGAACATCACAAATTTCAGCCTTTGAGATAGGCACAAGGCTATTCAAAACAGTTGCTTCGATTCTTGCAGTCTTTGTAATCTTTTTGCCATTTACAACCGCAAAACGCTTATCAAGCTCTTTGTAGCACATATAAAGAGTAGACAAAAAGTTTTCAATAAAAGGAACATAAGTGTTTTGATTTTCGTGCCAGCCTATTGAGGATTCTCTGAGAGCCTCATAATAAAAGCCTTTGTAATTATTTATCTGTTCTTCAAAAGACACATATTTTCCTGCATCATATCCGTTTTTGTAAAGCAAGAGCAAAGACAAAAGTCTTGACATTCTTCCATTACCGTCTCTGAACGGGTGAATACACAAAAAATCAAGTACAACGCAAGGAATAAGCAACAGCTGATTGATATTAGCATCATTACGCGCTTCCATATAAGCAAGCTCTAACTGCTCCATTGCTTGTTTTACTTCATTAGCCGGTGTTGGTCTGAATCTTACCTTTCTGTTTCCGTCTTTATCTTCCTCGATGATATAATTATCTCCGGTCTTATATTGACCGCCATATTCGTAACCGGCTATCTGCATCATTGTTTGGTGCAATCTTAAAATATCAGATTCCCGCAAATCAAGGTTGTCATGATTTAAGTGAATGGCATTAAGTGCATCACGATATCCTGCAATTTCGCCTTCTGTATGATTGAGTGGAGCACTGTCCTGATTAACAATAGCTGCTATACGCTCATCGCTTGTAATAATTCCCTCAATAGCGTTAGAGCTTTTAACAGATTGCACCTTTGCCACTGCTTCAAGCTCGGTGAAAATCTTAGCATACTCTTCTTTACGTACCCCAGCCATTGTTTTAAGAGATGCGATGCTTGATGTTAAATTTATAAGATTTGCAGGTAACAAACCGTTATTTAAAAACGAATAATCAAACTTTCTCATAATAAACACTCCTTATCTGCATATAATTGTACTATATTATATGCAGAAAGTCAAGATGTATATGCATAAAGTTTTAGTTACAATATGCAAATTGAACTTCTTGTACAGAAAAACAGCACCGCTTAAAGCATAAAAGCAGTGCTGTTTAGATTAATTAAATCCTATAAGTATTCTTCACCTAAATCTTGGATCAATTAAGTTTGCGTTTTTCTCTTTTTTCGCAATTAGTGCAGTGTCCATGTTCTAGTATGTATTCTCCCCTAGGATGATTGGATCTATATCCCGTACCGCACTCAGGACAAGTAACACTTGTTATGATTTCAAAATCATCCGTACCTTTTTCGTTGCCTGTATTGAATGCAATATAAATCCCAGAAATTGCTGCAATTATTCCAATCGTTGCAATTGAAATTATCAGATATTTCATATTTATACTGTTCTTGTTTTTGTAAAAAAACATTACCAGGATCAGTAAAACACTTATCACAATACAAACCACGCCTGCGGATACCATCCCGGGAGAACCGTTCGGAGCATTTTCGGCAGGATTGCTTCCAATCCCAATCAACATGCCACCAAATATCAAGAGTATTGTCAATAGCACGCACATACCGGGATGTGCAAATGAATTACGAGCAACAAATAGAATACAACCAATTAGCAATGCTATAATGCCCAAAGCTGTCATTGACGTTTATTCATCTCCTTCATCATCCTCATCAAACGCTCCTCCTTCTTGCAGCATCGTGAGAAAAGATAAGTGATTTTCAAGTTCGTCATCGTCCATCACTTCAAGAGCTTTTTCAAACCACTCAATTGCTTTGTTCATATCTTCTTCAACACCATCACCGAACTGATAGCAATATCCGAGAGTTTTCATTGCTTCGCCGTAACCTGTTTCGGCAGATTTTTTGGTGAGTTCAAAACCTTTTTTCTTTTCTTCTTCAGTGCAATCATCATCTCTGAGATAGAAGCATCCAAGATTGAGAAGAGCCTTATTATGTCCCATATCAATAGCTTTTTGATATGTTTCCTTTGCTTTATCCTCATCCGCTTCAACACCTCTGCCGTGTTCATAGCAAAGTGCAAGAAGCCATGTGCCTTCCGCACTGCCGAGTTCCGAAGATTTCGTTGCAAGTTCAAATGCCTCATCAAACATATATGCGTCGCCTGCTTTTGTCAGGTTTATAAGCTCTGTTGCAAGCTCTGCCATCTTTTCGGCATCATCACTTGCAAGTACTTCGGCGATATCTTCGTCTGAAGGAACCGCAACTTCATCAAACAAACTGTCGCCAAGCTCATCCATATAAGGTCTTGCCATCTGCGGCTCACCCATTCCGAATAATGCAGAGCAAAGAAGGTCGGGACGTTCTTCACCTGCAACCACTCTTGCACCTATTTCTTCGCTGTCGGATTCAACGAGAATTCCTTCGTTTTTAGCAAGCATTCCGTCTTTTTCAAGCATACCAATATGGTTGAAATAGTTGTTTAGTTTCATTGCAAAAAACATCACAAGCGTTACAAGTTGTTCGTGTTCGGTATTTGCATATTCTTCGAAAATGATATCTTCCTCCATAACCGGCTCGGCTGATTCTCCGAACATATTGCGGTCAAACACTTTTACAACACAATTATTCTCGTCAAATGATACTGTGCCGTATACATGAGATCAATGAATTCGACCCTCATATCCTTGCGTTCAAAGTTTTCTTCCGGAAAATCCATTTCAGATAATAAATTGAGGTGTTCTAATTTTACAAATGCTTTAATCATGCTCTATTTCTCCTAAGTTGAATTTCTACATTTTATTTATGTACCCATTTGCCATTTTTCCAAACTTCCATAACAATAGGCTGAGTTCCGTGTTTGACAACGAAATCTAACACTCCGCCACAGCTTGTCAAATCCCATGCTTCATCACTACAACCAAGCTCTTCCTCATCAATAATATCATCAAAATCATCCGGATCTCCAAATTTCCTAATAAAAGCAGCTTCCGATAAAACAGAAACACCAAGTTCCTTTGCCTTTTTCATTTTTGACGAATTAGTCTTGATATCATTGCAAATCAGATAGTCAGTATTCTTTGATACAGATTCCGAAACTAATCCACCGGCATCCTCGATATATTCAACAATTTCATCTCTGTTTTCAAAATAGTTTAATTTACCTGTAACGACGAACTTAAGGCCATCACAACCATCGTCATTCTCTTCGTCATATTCTTCATCATTCGAGTAACTTGCACTCATTTTTTTGCCATCTTTGATTTCAGCATACACACAAGGTCCAATTTCACCTTCAAAACCATAAGTGTGTTCAATCACAGCTTCTTCGATATCTCCGTCCATTGAGCCAAAGGCTTTTTCAAAATCTTCAATCATCGATTCTCTGGACCATTTTTCAATAGCGTTCCAGTCCAAGTGTGTTACATTGGCATTATTTAACAAATCAATTAATTCATGCGCAAATTCAGAATACTCATCCACCTCTTTTTGTGGGAACAATGTCTCAACTTCCCATAAAATCATAGCTACAAGCCAAGCTGAAATAGACTCTGTTTCAGTAATAAAGGGTAAACTCCAGTTTTCATCAACCTCAATTATTGCGGTTTTTCCGGAAGGAAGTTCGATTTTCATTTCATCCGTAAATTTCCCGTCCTCTACATTCTTGAATTTGATTCCAAGACCCGTTAATGCTTCGAATAACCTTTTATTCTTTATGTTAAATGTCAAAAAGCTACTGTCACTTGAGTTTGTTACAAAATCAGTTCTAAATTTCATTTAATTTTCCTCCTTAAATATTTTTCGTTCTTCTTTATTACAAAACACAATTTCTGGTAATAACGGGCAACCGCCCTTGCATAAATCCTGATGTTTACATTCCGGACACGAGTTTTTTAATTGTTTTCTGAAATGGTCAAATATGTCGCTATTCCAACCATCTTCGATACTCAAAGGTTTTAACTGTACTGCAAACTGTCGTTTTTGATCGAAACTACACGGCAATAATGTCATATCGGAATCAATATAACAACTAAACCTTGCGCCTTCGCAAGTATCTAAAGATTGAGGAAAAATATGCTTGCAAAATTTTATAGCTCCAGGAACATTGCAACTGTCCAACCCCACTTTGTAAGGATGTACATTGTCAACTTCTGCGAAAAAGTTTGCCACTTTAGGATCTTCGACACGCAAAACATTTTGCTGTATACCTTGACCTACAGGCTTGTGGAGCAAAAAGACAATTGCATTTATGCCTTCTGGGAAAGTATCGTTGTGAAGTCGTTCAATTGCTTCATCAATGGTGTTGTTTCCTAAGACATAGTGAATGTTTGTTTTTACACCAGCATTTAGCAGCATTTTGATGGCGTTTATTGTGTAATCACTTCTATACCAACTTACTGCAACAGCACCGCAATACTTCTTACATATCTGTGCAATCTCCGGAGTCATACCGTAACCAGATGTAGTGAAATTTGGTACGATATCATTTTCACGACATATCTTGAGCAGTTCTTCAAAGTGCTCATGCTGATCCGGGTCTCCTCGACCACCTAATGCAAACTGGTTGGATTTATGTCGGCATTGTTCTGCAATCCATCTGAAATTTTCGACGGACATATTTGGCTTTTCGATGGTTAATCCGCTTTGGTAACAGCCAATACCTGCTTTTGCACAAAGTCCGATTTTGCCGTGGATACAATGCCCCATAACACCAACATCAATGAGATTAGGAAAAGAACCCATAAAAGGATCTATGCCGGTATCTTTTCCCTTGTCATCAAGGATACCGGTTCTAAGATAAGCGCCTGTTTCTGTGTCAAAAATGGAATAGAACCTGTATTTCTTGTCAATTATTCTGTACTTCATTTAATTCACCCCCTTATATTCATTTTGGTTTAATTATAATTTTCTCGTACCCTTACAATTCGGGTAATTACTGCAACCTAAAAATTCGCCGTATTTACCCTCTCGCCTATACATTACACTTCCGCACAAAGGACAGCTTTCGTCAGACATATTTGCCATTTTCCATGCCTGTCTTTCGGCTTGTCTTTTTTCGTATTCCTTTTGCCGCTGCTCTTTTTCAAGCTGTGCTTGCATAAATGCACACCAACCTGCACTTCTCATTTTTTACACCTCCTATTTGCGGTTTTCTTTGTTTTCTTATCCATCCACACAAGAACAGATAATGTATCATCATAAAACACTTCTTTTGTGTTTTTGCTCTGATTTTTTGATTCGATTACAGGCTCAATTCTGCTTCTGATTTGGTGTCCGTCAAAGTATCCGTGTGCCAGGGAATAAAATGTACTTTTATCATAAATGCCTTTGTTTAATCCCACACAAAAATGTTCGATTCTTGCAACATATCCGCTTATTGTTTTGTATTCTACAGATTTTGTATCAATACAACTGTCACGAATATCGGCAGGAGCATATAAGTTAAGATTATCAAAAACTTCCGATTGAAGTCGATTATATGCTTCAAGTGTTGCTTGCCTTCGGTCACGACGGCTTGTCCACCAAAACGTGTAAAATGAAAACACACCTGATAATACAGAAAGAATAATTGCTATAATTGATAATATCGTTTCCATATTTACACCCGTTTACAGAAGTATGTTATTTCCGTTGAGCATACCAAGATATTCTTCTTTACAGGTAAGGAAAATAACCTGATGTCGTCTTGCACACTCTTTGATCAGTTCGCATGACTGTAACGTACGTTCTGCATCCATATCCGTGAAAGGATCATCAAACACAATTACACCACCGCCGTCGGGGAATAGGTGGTCAAGAACAGCAAGGCGGAACGCCAATGAAACGGTTTCCTTTGTTCCTTCAGACAACTTATTGTAATCAAGCAACTTATTGTCGCTATAAATGTTCATATTCAACTTATCGGCTTCAGGAAACTCCGATGATACTTTCCCGGCAGAAATAATACCAAGATATTCCGCGAAATGCTCGGCGATATCCTGCATAGGATTGTCGTTAACGCCTTCTTTCAATTCTTTGAATATCTGTGAAATATGTAGCCAGTGAGAAAGCAATTCTTTTTGTTCTTCAAAAGTTCTTTGTGCACGTTCTACATCACTTGCAGGATTGTCAGAAGCAGTTTCTTTATAAGCTTCCAGCTTGCTTGCTGCAGAGGTCTTTGCTGTTAGTGCCATTTCACGAAAAGTTTGCTTGAACTTCAGGTCATTCATTAAGCCTTCAAGATGTGACTCGGGATCAGAAATGCTTAAATACTCGGCAGGGATATCTTCTAGTCCGGATATACTTCCTTTTGCCTTCACGAGCTCATTTTCAAGGTCAAATGCTTTGGCTTTAAGTACATCTATACTGCCGTATTCTGAAATATATCCTGCTGCAATTGTTTCTTTTGAGGTAATAAACCTTGATATATCTCCACCACAAACAATAATTGCATCACGGTCAATTTCTTCCTTTGAACGAACAATGCCGGATATTGTTTTCACTGATGCTTCAAGTTCTGCAAATGAAATACCATTCAAAAGCATATCCAAACGCATTTTTACACTATCTGCCTTAATTTTAGCATCGGCAAAGTCTTTTACAAGATTTTCAAGTTTCTCTAATGAGTCAACGCTGTATTTTGTGAAGATTTCTTCAATAATACCCTTTTGTTCGGTTATCTGTGCCTCGATAAAAGATACATCGACATCAGCAGGGGACAACTGCATCTCCATAACTTCAGGTACAATAACTCTTACTGCTTCTGTAATAGATGTGTTGCTACCGGAAACATCAATTTCTTCGCCGGTGCGTAGAGAAACAACCTTAACTTTGTTATTACCGAACATATTGAAGCTTGCGGTAAGATTCATTCCGCAAAGCTTGTTCTCCAGCGTATTCAAATTTCGCTGTGCTGTTTTAATAAACTGTATTTCTGTATCTGTAGGACAAATGCAGTCATTACCCAAGGCAGATATTTCAGTCAATTCATCATTGATTTTCTTTGCATATTCATATTTATCCAAAAGCTCTCTGCTTGTCTTTTCGCTTTGTAAAGCTTTTGCTTTTTCGATGCTTTCGGAAAGATTGGGCCACTCTGTGAGAACTGCCTTGATTTTATCAAGTTCTTTCTCAATTCTTTCAATTGATTTTCTTCGTTCGCTTTGAACGGTGAGACGACTTGCGAAAGCATTAAATTTGTTGTATGCTTCTTCTGCAGCTTTCACTGCTGTATCTCTGTCGGTATAATCTTTTGCGGTACGGTCTGCTTCAAATTCGAGTCGTGAAATGTCGTCAAGCACCGTTTTTGCATCTTCAAGAATATAATATGCTTTAAGAATTTCACCAAGTCCGTTAGACCATCGCCCGGCCTTACGAGCAGGAGCTTCTCTTTCAAAATCCCAATGTTTGCCGGCAATATCATCTATTTTTGCATTGATTGCCTGTTCAATAGCATCAATGGATATTCCGTCGCTTTCTGCAAACGCTTTGGAAACCGCATCGGTTATTTCCTGTTTTGCATCTGTCTTTTTTGAAGCATCAAGAATTGTTTGAAGAGAAGTATCTGTGTTTTTTTGTGAAGAGAAGAGCATATCGGAATAAACGCCTTCACCATACAGAAGAACACCTTTGAGCATCTCATCAATTGTACTTTGATCGCGTATTACGCCTTCAGGTGTAGACAACATACATCTTGCATCCGTACCCCATTCTTTTGTGAGCGTATATATACCGTTTTCCGTTTCAATGGTAATTTTACCATCAGCGAAATCACCTGTGACAGAATTTCCCTTGCGAATTCCGGGAAAATATAATTCAAAAAAATCCTTGTCGCTTCTGCGGTCAAGTCGTGAGTTCTGGAAAAGGGTTCTTGAAATCAAATTCACAAGCGTACTTTTTCCGCTTTCATTTTTTCCGTATATAACATTTATTCCTTCATCAAATGAAACTTCTTTATTATTTACACCTGCAAACTGCGTACAGGATACATTTTTGATTTTCATTTTATTTTCCCTCCTTAAGCGACTTCAAAAGCTCATAAGCAAGCTGTGCCTCTTTTGGCTCATTCAAAAGAGAGTGAAGGAAATTTGCCGAAAAAGATGTTTCCGAAAACTCGGCATCGACTAATTCTTTTGTAATCAACTTACTGAGAGCATTGTCATTATATGTGCCCTCAACAAAACGCGAAAGTTCACTTTCAATAATGTCATTCTTGTTTTCGTATTCTTCTTTTGATACTGTACCAGAGAGAATAACATCTACAACACTGTTGTCGGGTAAATCAGCCAATTCATATTTCAAGGTTTCTCTCAACATATTTGCTGAAACAACAATGCTTTTTCTGTAAAAATTCAAGTTTCCCGAAACAAATTTTTTCGCACGGATTTTTTTGTGTTCATCAATTTCAACTATAAAGCATTGTCCCTCGGTGTTACACGAAACATCTGTCTGGACATGTGTACCTGCGTTGAGTATATTTTCACAACAAGAAAACTCTTCCGTTAGATTACGTGGAAATGGAACGTGGGTGTGACCAATAAGCCAAGCATCCATCGGTATACTTTCAAGTTCAGACCGTTTCATCAAAAAGTATTGTCCTTCATTGTCGATAGTTTCACCTTCAACAGCACCATGAGCAATTCCTATATGATATACACTGTTATCAAAATCATTTATTGATTTTATCCATCCGAGATTATTCTGACCGAGTGCAGAATGAAGCGATGTGCAGAGAGCCGGGTATAAAACAACATCTTCGCCGTCTGCAACTATCTGATACGGGCGATAATCGGTAAGAAGCATAATGTTATCGTAAGATGTCATAAGCTCCTTGAAATATTGCCAAACCTTTGCTTCTGCATCGTAATAATCGTGGTTGCCCGGAAGAATCGCAACAGTTCCATTAAAACAAGAAAGCATATCCAAAAGTGTTTTGACGTCTCTTTTAGATATGCTGTATGTATTTTCAAAAAGATCCCCTGTAACCACAAAAAGAGCACAGCTTTCCATATTAGCACTCATAACCATATTCTTAAAAGCATCCATTCTGCTATTAGCAAGAATTAAAGCTTGTTCGTGACTTGCATATTTTAAGCCTATGTGATTGTCGCCGGTTACAAAAATTTTCAACATCGCATATCCTCTTTTCCTTAATCGATTAACAACATAATTCCTATTATGTTGTGTACATAATACTAAGAATGATTTTAAATTTTCGGAAAAGACAGAAAATTTAAAATTTACAGCACGAAAAGACCAATGAAAAATTTTAAAGTTACATTGGTCTGCTTTGTTAT
>CAZNIC010000047.1:0-12817 GCA_964572985.1 uncultured Oscillospiraceae bacterium | reverse complement strand
AGTAAACTTCACTATCGAAGATAACTTCACTTGTCCGTCAGGACAAACTTAACTGTATTAAAAAGCACAGCTTTTTAATACAAAGGATATTTGTCGCAAAGAGCCTTTACTCTTGCACGGATTTCATCCTGCTTTGTATCAAACTCTTTAATAGTAAGATACATCAGTTCTGCAATTTCCTTCATGTCGTCCTCTTTAAGTCCGCGTGTGGTAACAGCAGGTGTACCTACTCTGATACCGCTTGTTACACCGGGCTTTTCGGGGTCAAAGGGAATCGCGTTTTTGTTAACTGTAATACCGACTTCGTCAAGACGGTTTTCGTACTCTTTACCTGTCACACCGAAGGGACGAAGGTCAACTAACATAAGATGGTTGTCTGTACCGCCGGAAACCAAGTCAAAGCCTTTACTGAGGAGCGCTTCACTAAGTGCCTTTGCGTTTTTTGCAATCTGTCTTTGATAAGCTTTGAATTCTTCGCTTGCCGCTTCCTTGAAACAAACAGCCTTAGCCGCAACAATGTGCATCAAGGGGCCACCCTGAATACCGGGGAAAACAGCCTTGTTAACAGCCTTTGCGTGTTCTTCCTTGCAAAGGATAAGACCACCACGGGGACCACGGAGTGTCTTGTGAGTTGTTGTTGTAACAAAATCAGCGTAAGGTACGGGAGAAGGATGAACACCTGCAGCAACCAAGCCTGCAATATGCGCCATATCAACCATGAAATATGCCCCAACCTCTTTTGCGATTTCGCTGAACTTTTTAAAGTCGATTTCTCTTGAATATGCACTTGCACCCGCCAAGATAAGCTTGGGCTTACATTCGAGAGCGAGACGACGGATTTCTTCGTAATCAATTGTCTGGTTTTCCTCTGTTACACCGTAAGGCACAATATTAAAGTACTTACCGCTCATGTTAACAGGGCTACCGTGAGAAAGGTGTCCACCGTGAGCAAGGCTCATTGAAAGAACTGTATCACCGGGCTGGAGCACTGCAAAAAACACTGCCATATTAGCCTGTGCGCCGCTGTGGGGCTGAACATTTGCATGCTCTGCACCAAAGAGTGCTTTTGCTCTTTCAATTGCAATTGTTTCAACTTCATCAACATATTCACAACCGCCATAGTATCTCTTTCCGGGATAACCTTCGGCATATTTATTTGTAAGAGGGCTTCCCATAGCCTCCATAACAGCTTCAGAAACAAAGTTTTCAGAAGCAATAAGCTCAATCTTGTTTTTCTGACGGTTGATTTCGCGACTCATCGCCTCATATAATTCAACGTCAGCATTTTTAATTCTGTTAAATTCCATGGTTATTCTCCTTTGAAAAAAATACACGACCATTATATAATTTTTCCCTTTAAATTGCAAGCTTTTTGTGTTAAAATGCAGTTAAGATTTCATTCTTCCGACCTAATTACTAAAGCCCACCTTGTTCCGTCTCTACCGTAGGGGCGAACATTGGTCGCCGGTCAGCGGGAGTGCAATGCACTCCCCTACAGAATGTTGCAATTATCCAAATCAAAGAAAACTGATATAACAGGAGTTGATTTTTAGTGAAGAAAAAGGAACGTGCTCTTGCATTTAGTGAGGTTTTAAAAAATCTTTATCCCGATGCGATATGCTCGCTTGAATATACCGACCCCTTTCAGCTTCTTTGTGCAGTACAGCTCTCCGCTCAATGCACCGATGCAAGGGTAAACCTTACTACCCCTGCACTGTTTGCCGCATATCCGGATGCAAATTCAATGGCAAAAGCGCCCCTAGAAGATATTGAACGGTTAATAAAGCCTTGCGGATTTTATCATAACAAGGCAAAAAATCTTATCGAGTGTGCAAACCAGATAGTTAACGAATATAACAACACCGTCCCCGACACTATGGACGAACTGCTAAAGCTTGCAGGTGTAGGTCGCAAAACCGCAAACCTTATCTTGGGCGATGTTTACAAAAAAGGCGGAATGGTTATAGACACCCATGCAAAGCGCATTTTATACCGAATGGGTCTTACGACAAAGCATGACCCCACACAGGTAGAAATGGAAACCTCTCCCCTTATACCTGTCGACATGCAATCAGATTTTTGTCACAGGTTAGTGCTTTTCGGTCGCGATATCTGCACAGCTCGCAAAGCCTACTGTGACAAATGTCCCGCTGAAAGCTTTTGCCCGAAAAAGAATTTTAAAAAAATAAAATGACGACGGCTATCGAACCGTCGTCAGAGACTGTATAAAAAAAACAGACCTCAAAGTGCTGAAGGACGTTAGTCCGCCTTTGAGGTCGCGTGTCGATAACACTTTATCGACACGCTGTGACGACGGCTATCGAGCCGTCGTCATTTTTTATTTTACAATTTCAAACAAGGTGTCAATTTTATTTACACTGCTGAAAACATACGTTTTACCCTCTTGAGGGATTGTAATTGTATTGCCTGCAGGGATAACATCAAAATACAATATATCCGCTTTTGCAAGCTTTGATATATCAGCTTCGTCTTTTATTGTAACAAGGGTTGCAAGCGAATCAAACCGAGGTAATCCGTCTTTTGTCACCTTTACTGCCGCGTCCTTATCGCTGCCCGCAAGAGTTGTAACAGCAAACGCTTTCACCTTGCCGTTTGCCCAATCAAAGCCTATCGGCACAGCTATATCTACGTTCACTTCATTTTCACCCTCCGTAAGATTTTCAGCATATACGGTTTTATAGCCTATACCAAGCATAGCTCCGTCATTTGTATAAAAAGCTATTGCAAATGTAACAACATCTTTGTATGCCGCAAAATTCTTATTAACCTTAACCCGCGTTATTTTGTCTCCGCTTTCACTTACACCGATTCCTTTCAGTGTAAATACGTCGCCCGAAATAACAGTGACAGGCAAACTTGCACTCAATCCCGAAACTTTGCTCGTAACACGCACTGTAACTTTTTGTGCGGGTGTAAGAGGCTGAGTTTTGAATTCTCCGTCAGGCGTTATTGTTATGTTTTCATCTCCCAATACATACTGATTTAATTCGTCATAAACTTCAAAATCAACTGCAGATGAGTTAATTCCGTTCATCTCCAAATCGTTTCGGAAAGCGGTGGCAGTAAACTTTATTGAACCTCCCGAAATAACGCTTTCTCCGTCGGCTGTAAGAGCGAGCTTTGTTGGCGACGGAGTGTATGCCTTAAGATTATCAATATCACAGCCGAAAACATTTATATAGTGCGTTGCAGCATTGTTACGAAGGTTTACGTTATTGAAAACCTGCCTGTTAACTCTCACGCCGTTATCATCATATTCTTCTAAAACAATATGTCCGTATGTAACAGAGTTTGCGTCGCGGTTGGTTCTGCCCAAAAAGGTCAGATGATACCATTTTTCAAAATCAACAGGAGCATATTTTACGTAACTGTTACCTCCCGTTTGCAGAGCAAAATTACCGTCTTTTACCCTTATACAGCTGTTCCATTTGCCCTTTTTCATAAATGAAAAGCCCGCGCCCTCATTATTGAATCTTATGTCAAGCTCATACAGATAATCCGAGGATGTTTCGTACGGAAGATGACCTATATCAATACCGCCCTCTACATGGTAATAACTACTGCCATCGGGCGCACCCTTCATAAGGCTTGCATTTTCAATTTCTGTTTCACAGTTGTTTTCCATTATGATAACGTCTTCCGCATTGGCGGTGATACCAAGGGCAGAAATCGCCATACAAGCTATTAATAACAAACCGTATTTTTTCATTATTCTGCCTCCTTATACGTAATTTCCAATGTTTTTGTCTCTGTATTGAGATTTGTTTCCACGCCTTCGATATATCCCAAAAGCGGCGCAATCTCACATGATATGTGACCTTTCTCGTTGAGATATGTCTCGGCGTTCAAAAGGTTCTTTTCACTGCCGTTATTGATAAACAGTGTTGTAGAACCGTTTACCACTTCAACATTTTCCAAATTTCCGATACCGCCTGTAATTTTAATTTCCAATGTATGTCCGTCAACATAATCAGAGAGCTCATTTGTCCATACATACGGGATGTGTGCTCCTTCACCCACCAAGGCATCAAGCACGGGGATAACAGCACAAAGCACACCTGTTGTATTGTCGGGACGGTATGCAGGTGATGCGAATACAACCTCTTTTCCGTTAACAGTCACCTTGTATTCATCAAGAGCAATTTCCTCTTCTTTTGCTGTGTAAATCATATCGCTTGTAATCAATAAGCCCGATGATAAAGCCTTAAGTGAACTAACAGTCTCGGGTTCTATTACCACAACTTCGCCCTGCTTGTAGCTTTGCTGTGCATATGCAGCAAGACCTCCGTTTACTTCAACATGAACGCTCTTCACAGTTCTTGTAACGGGAAGCATGCCTTCCATCGATGCAGTAAGCGTTATTGTGCCTGCATTGCGGGTGCTTCGTACAAAAATCCTGTTAACACCGCATTCTGCATAAACAAAATCCTGACCAATCTCGTTCACATTGCTCCAGCCATAGTTTTTAACCGCGTCGCCTTCGCCCGAGTTGTATCCACCCAAAAGAACGCCCTCGCCGTTAACTTCAAGGTTTATTTTGTCATAGCTCAAGGGGCACACATTGCCGTCCTTATCTACAACTTCAAGGTCAAAATACATTACGTCGCTACCGTCGGCAAGAAGACCCTCGGGACCAGTCACAGGAGTAAGGCGTATTGTTTCCTTTTCGCCGGCTGTAACAATTTCATCTTCCGCCACAACTTCGCCCTTCAGGTTATATGCTTTTGCACTGACTTTTCCCGACGCTGTTACATCAATGTTGTCGAAATAATAAATAAACTCACTTCTCGGCTCACTGCACACACCGACACTTACATCGTTTACAAAAAGCTCAACCGAAGATACAGAGTCACTACCTATAACGTAAACCGTCTTGTTCTTGGGGTCGCGCTGTGCTTTTTCACCTGTTGCAACAAATGCGTCGCCAACCTTTTCTTTTACATCGTACAGATATGTTTCATCCGTCAATTGGGGATAATTCCAATGACCTATTATATTTATTACCGGTGTTTCTGCCTGCATTGCCTGATAAGCATAGAAAGCCTGTTTTTTAATTCTCACCGCGTCAACCTTTCCCGAAGTTCTGCAGTTTTCACTGCCTGAGTTACGCACATGCTGGTTCGAGTCACTCCAAACAAGTGCCGCAGTTGCAGAATAGAAATCATTACCCGAAATACCGCCCACACGGTCGCGGTAAAACTCTGTATACCCGTACACATTACTTATTGCAAAGTCTTCACTTGTCAAATCGTGAACGTCAAAACCGTCTTTTTTCTTTGCGCCTGCACCAAGCCATTTATTGTTATAATCATAATCCGGAGGCGAAAAATCATCCCATACACGTCTGGGAGCTTCTTCACGGGCGTACTCAGTTTCAACAATCGGTATATATTTATTAATCGCCGCCATCGAACCTTTTGCTCCCGCTGCATGGCGGTTAAGCATTGTACCCGCAAATTCAGCCTCGGCTATCTGCTCCTGGCTGCTTATTGTTCTGCATCCCGAAAAACGGTCTGTGTAGGGGTCAAGCTTTTCTTCAAGCTCTCCCATTTCCTTTAAGTGCTCGGGACTTATCTGATTGTTGCCCGATTCCCAGAAAAGTATGGACGGAGAGTTACGAAAATAAATCATAGCATCACGCATTGCTTCAACGCGCATATCCCATGTTCTGCCCGATACATCGCCCTCTTTATCACCCGCAGGACAAACCGACACAACACCGTATTTATCGCCTGAGCGGATAGCATTAGGCTTAGGTGTCACGTGCATCCAACGTATAAAATTAGCGTTTGATTCTTTTACAAGCTGCATGTCAATGTCGGTGAGCCAGTCATTTGCAACACCTATTACTGCCCATTCGTTAGTTGAACGCTGAGCATAGCCTGTAAGCCATACGCTTCTGTCGTTTATTTTAAGCCCGCCATCTTCAATGTCATATGTAACCTTTCTGAAACCTGTTGTGGTTTTAACAACATCAATAACCTTGCCGTTTTCAATAATCGATGTATACACATCATAAAGATGCGGTGCATCAGGGCTCCAGAAATTAAGGTTTTCAACAGTTGCGCTCGCCGTTACACATGTAACATCAACCGTATCTGTCGGTGTGGGCGCCGGGTTTTCGTCATAAGCATCAGAGGGGACAACAGTTTTAAAGCTTACGCCCTTGTCGCTCGCCGCCTTGATATCGGCTTCTTTTTCAAAGCTTGCTATAAGATTACCCTTATTGTCTGCAATATCTGTTTTCAAAGTTATTTTTTTGTCAGCGCCTGTTTCGTTGCGGATTTCAGCTTTAACATTTATGACAGCCTTGTGATTACGTATATCAAAATCTGTAGCATAAATATAATTACCTGTTGTTTTCATGTTGCTGTAAAGGGGCAAAGTCTGATAAATCATCGGCTTTACGTAAAGGTTGACATTACCCGTAATACCGCCCTGTACCTCATTAAAGTCCTTAGTATTCCACTGATAACCCCAACCTGTATTACTGCCGGGTTCATCGCCGGGCTTTGTTTCGCTTACAACAAAGCTCGCACCACGACCTGCAGTATTATCAGTTGCAACGGCAATAAGGTTATCGCCTTCTTTGATATATTCCGTTATGTCAAAGCCTATGGCAGTTACACCGGCTTCGTAGTAGCCTGCCATAGCACCGTTAACATAAAGGTAAACGGTTTGTCTTACTGCCTCAAACTCCAATATAAACTTTTTGCCAACATGCTGTGCGGGGATTGTAATGTTTTTTCTGTAAAAGGAAAAACCGCGATACAATCCTGCTTCACCTGCATCAACACCCAGTCCGTCAAAGGAGTCTATAGCATTTATTGCATGAGGTACGCTGACAGTTTCCCAGTCGGAGTCATCATATCCCACCTCATAAAAGTTTTTACCGTCTTTCACCTCAGATACTACAGCATCCTTTAAGGGCACCGCAACCTCAGGACGCTTGTATTTCCAGTCGATATTCATGTTATAAATAACATTTTCGCCGACAGGAGGAATGTACACTTCTTCCTCTTCTGCCACTGCCACAAAAGGCAATAATTGCATAATTAAAACTGCAATTATCAAAAAGCTTGTAACTTTTTTCATATCCTTCCATCCTTTCAGATATTTATCTTACTTTATATTTTAACATATATAGCTTTTTATGAAAATAGCAATAATTGTACTTAACATTGCATTTATTGCTATTTAAAAAAGGATGCTGTTGCATCCTTTTTATCTGTATTCCAAGCTGTCACACAGCGTATCATATCTTTGTAAAAAAAAGTGAGAGTTGCCTCTCACTTTTCTACGTAAAACTTATCATACAGCTTCTTTGCTGTTGTTTTGCCCAATACATCATCAAGCTCCAATACGCTCACAAAACCGTTGTGCGATTCACGGTAATTGATAATCTGTCTTGCTCTGTCCTCTCCTATACCGTCCACGAGCGTATAAAGCTCCTCTTCCGTTACGGTGTTAAGATTAAAAGCACCGTTTTCTACACTGCCCTTATACGGCACAACAATTTCTTCACCGTCTTTTACATATGCCGCAAGATTAACTCCGTCAACAAAAGCATTTTCGTCAAAGCCACCTGCAACATCTATAAGCTCACGTACTCTTGTCCCAAGTGCAACTTCATAATAACCGCTCTTTTTCACCGCACCTTTAACGTGTACTGCTATAATTGCTTTTTCCTCGGTATAATCATCGTGCTTGACCGCATCAACAACAAATGCTGTTATCATCAATACGCATACAAGCACTATCGCCACAACAGTAATAACTAATGTGCGTCTTTTTGCATTGTCATCCTTTAAATCGTCAACGTTTGCCATAATTACCTCTTTCAGATTGTGTTTTCATACACTTCGTCATGAATAAGGTTGCCTGAGTTATATGCCTCAACTGCCAAAGCGTCACACCGTTCATTATACTCATGCCCTGCATGACCTTTAAGCCATACAAGCTCAACCTCATGCACCTTAAGCTGAGTGAGAATTCTTTCCCACAAATCCGGGTTCAGTGCTTTTTTACCGTCGGATTTTTTCCAGCCTTTTTTCTTCCATGAATATACCCAGCCCATTTTTATCGCATCCACCAGATACTTTGAATCGCTGTACAATGTCACCTTGCACGGCTCTTTCAAAGCTTCCAACCCTACAATTGCCGCTAAAAGCTCCATGCGGTTGTTTGTTGTGAGCACAAAGCCTTCGCTCATAATTTTTTCATGACCGTTAAATGTAAGTATCGCACCGTAACCGCCTTTGCCCGGATTACCGCTGCAAGCACCGTCTGTGTATAAATTTACTTCTCTCATTTAATCACATCTTCAATTGCTTTTGCCAAAGATTCTTCGCAGTTACCTGCAGGCTTTGCCGACTTTGTAAGGCTCCAGCTTTCTGTATGTGTAACCGTCTCGCCTGCTTCAAGCAAAGCAAGAGGAGACAAGCATTCCATTTCTGTATAACCGTCACATGTGTAGCATTCGCAGTTACAGTTGTTATCGGGATACTTTGCGCCACGTTCAAAACCAAACTTTTTAATAAATGCAGCATCGTTTACAAAGTAAACCATATAGCCATGTTCATTGGATACGCCAAGCTTTGCCGCTTTTTCCATATTTTTCTGGTCAATTGTGATAAACTTGTCGCCGATGTAGAATCTTTCATCGTTCATGGGTGTATACTGCCAGAAACATACCCACTTGTTGGGGAAAAATCCTGTATCTGTAACATTCTGAGGGATAACGCAAAGACCGCCTGTCTGACAAACAGTAACAGTCCAGGGAGCAATTTCTGTACCCCATGCACCGCAGTTTTTAACAATGTGCTTGATTTCCACATCACCGTTTTCATCCATTGCAACACAGGTTGTCTGCTGCATATGTGTCCATTCCTGCTCGGGTGCTTCAAGGATTGCGCCGTTAGCTGTAAGTGTGCACTTAACAGTATAATCATCAGGGTAATATGTTCTGGGGTGACGCTCGGGACTAATCCACAGTCTATGACCGCCTACAACGCACCATGTATCGCCCTTAAAGGGAGATGCGGAAACATCGTTTGTGTATTTATTTTCCTTATCTTCAAAGAACATATTTTCTTCGCCTACATATGCGTAGCGCACAATGTAAGGTCCTCTCTCAAGTGTTGCAATAAGTTCTTTTTCTCCGTTTGTAACCTTTAAACATTCGCCGTAATGAGCGTATGTAATACGCGAAACTTCAACCTTTGCCATGGTAAAATCCTCCTTAAAAATACTATTAAGTTTATTATAACTTCCATTAACTTATTTTGCAAGATAATTATTGACTAAACTCAAATTTTGTGGTATGCTAACTATCCGTAAGGGGTTTTCTTCTATGACTAATCGTTTTATGCAAGAGGCCATGAAAGAAGCTCGCATCGCACTTGAAATCGGCGAGATTCCTATCGGCGCAGTTATCGTTAAGGACGGAAATATTATTGCCCGCGGTCACAACCTTAGGCAAACATTACGTGATGCAACGCTTCATGCAGAGGTTGTAGCCATAAAAGAAGCCTGTAATCATCTTGGAGACTGGCGACTTGATGAGTGTGATATTTATGTTACACTTGAACCTTGCACAATGTGTGCCGGTGCTATCATTAACGCAAGGATGCGTAGGGTTTTCTTTGGTGCATATGATAAAGAATACGGCGGTGCAGGCGGCAGAATTGACCTTTTTGCTCCCTGTTACTTTGGTAGCAAGACCGAGGTTTACGGCGGTATTATGGAAAAAGAATGCACCGATTTTTTAAATGACTTTTTTAAGTCAATACGGCAAAAAAATAAAACTGAATAGTTTTATTAGGCATATGTACATACATGACTGGAAATCGTGTATCCAAACAAAGACATAGCGGACAGTCCGTTATGTAAATAATTTAATAAGTGAGTTAACTCTTTTTTAGAGTTGATATATATGGAGTGGTATCGAAGTGGGGACGTTTGCGAGCGCATCCCGCGGATGATACAGCGAGCAATAAGGAGTGGCAGCGGTCAAAACTTTTAAACGAAGTGCAAAAAAGTTTTGGGCTACCGCAACAGGACATAGCGGACAGTCCGTTATGTAAATAATTTAATAAGTGAGTTAACTCTTTTTTAGAGTTGATATATATGGAGTGGTATCGAAGTGGTCATAACGGACATGACTCGAAATCATGATGCCCCCCGAGGGACGTGGGTTCGAATCCCACCCACTCCGCCAAAAGACAAAGGGCAGTACTAAAAGGTACTGCCCTTTGTGTCTTCTTACTTCAACTTCTTTCCATCACTGAACGCCTTGCCCACAACCTCGCCCAAAGCAATATAGTTATGATGAACAGGGTCATATGTTATAGGTGTAAACTTGTTAAGGTCTACTTGCCCGTCATCGCCCAAGATGCTCTCGTCGGCACTAACATTTACAATCTCGCCTACCATACGGCAGGTTTCTTTGTCGTAGCTTTTTAATTTACATTCAAGCGAGAGAGGCAATGCGTCAAACATAGGGGCATCTACAAATTCACTCTTAATAACAGTCCAGCCTGTTTTTGCAATCTTGTCTGCGCTGTCATTGCCCGAAACAATACCCACATAGTCACAGGCAACAACGTTTTTCTTATCTGCAACACTTACCGTAAAAGCACCGCGTTTTATAACATTTTCTGCTGTTTTGTGTCCGTCGTCAACGCAAATAGAGATTTCGTTTGCTTCACTTATTCCGCCCCATGCGGCATTCATTGCATTTGCCCTGCCCTCTTCGTCATAAGTGCCTATAATCAGCACGGGCATGGGATAAAGTATAGTCTTTGCTCCAAAATTTTTTCTCATATTGTGTTCTCCTATATTTCATTCAAATAATACTACCTTCGTATTGCTTAATCTCTTTTTCAACTATACCATATATTACGGTTGAATTTCAATCATAAAAATGTTATAATTCAATCATCACATTTAAGGAGTAATTTTCCATGGAGCAGAAAAAAATCAATCCTTTACATATCGAAAAGCTTAAAGAGGTTGTCAACAAAAGTCCTTATTCCGAGCTGCTGGGCATGAAATTGGTGGATTTAGGGCCCGGGTTTTCAATTATTGAGATAGATGTTGAGTCAAAGCATTTAAATCCCTTTGGCTCGGTTCATGGCGGTTGCTATGCCTCTATAATTGACTCTGCCGCATACTGGGCTGCATACTGTAACAAAGACGAAGACAGCGGCTTTACCAGCCTTGATTTAGAGGTTACAAATCTCGCTATGGCTTACTCCGGCAAATTGATTGCTACAGCGACAGCCATAAAAGAAGGCAAAAGCATTGTTCTTTGTGAAGTTACACTTACCAACGAAACAGGCAAAATCATTGCCTACGGCGTAAGCAAGCTTATGACGCTTCAAGGCAGACAGTCTGTATCCGATATTTTAAAAAGCATGGATTGCGAACCATTGCCTGTTAAATTTATATAGGAGGAAAAATCATGGGTAAAATTTTTGTTGGACAAAACAGTATGCTTAACAATTAATTTGGACACAAAAGGAAGTGCAAAAATTGCACTTCCTTTGTTTTATACACGACCTGAAAAAGCCTGTACCTTTTCGTTCTTAAATTCTTTAAATGTGCCATTGTCAAGATTGTCACGAATTTGCTGCATAAGGTCATTATAAAAATGAAGGTTATGGAGTACGCAAAGTCTCATACCGAGCATTTCTTTAGCTTTAAATAGATGTCTGATATAGCTGCGTGAATAATTCTTACACGCAGGGCACTGACAGCCCTCCATGAGCGGCTTATCGTCACGGGCAAATTTGTTGTTGTTAAGATTCAATACACCCTTGTCTGTGAAAAGATTAGCGTGTCTTGCATTACGAGAAGTTATTACGCAGTCAAAGAAGTCAACGCCACGGTCAACCGCTTCGAGTATATTAATCGGTGTACCTACGCCCATGAGGTATCTGGGCTTATCTTTGGGCATATGGGGTTCAACCGCATCAATGATACGGTACATTTCCTCTGCGCTCTCGCCCACTGCCAAGCCACCTATTGCATAACCTGGCAAATCAAGCTTTGCGATTTCCTTCATATGCCATACTCTCAAATCCTCATACGTACCGCCCTGATTAATACCCCACAGCATCTGGTGGGGGTTTACGGTATCGGGAAGTGAATTAAGTCTGTCTAATTCCTTTTTGCATCGCTCTAACCAGCGATATGTTCTCTCGCAGGAATCCTTAACATATTTATATGGTGAGGGGTTTTCAATACATTCGTCAAATGCCATTGCAATAGTTGAGCCTAAATTTGACTGTATCTGCATACTTTCCTCGGGACCCATGAAAATCCTCTTGCCGTCCACATGAGACTGGAACTGCACGCCCTCCTCTGTTATTTTGCGGAGCTTGGAAAGGCTAAACACCTGAAATCCGCCACTGTCTGTAAGGATAGGTCTGTCCCAGTTCATAAACTTGTGAAGTCCGCCCATGTCCTTAATAAGGTCATCGCCGGGACGGATATGCAAATGGTATGTGTTAGACAATTCAACCTGACAGCCTACTTCTTTCAAGTCTAAACTTGATACAGCGCCCTTTATAGCCGCACTTGTACCAACGTTCATAAATACAGGTGTCTGCACAGTGCCGTGCACTGTTTCAAACTGTCCTCTTCTTGCTCTGCCTTCTTGTTTTAATAATGTATACATAGTTTTCTCCTAACTGATAATCATGCAATCTCCGATGGGTATGGCTTATAGGATGTATTCATAAACCAACGCAGGAATATAAAACTCCTGCGTCAATATCAGTGACCAATATTA
>CAZNIC010000046.1:0-12851 GCA_964572985.1 uncultured Oscillospiraceae bacterium | reverse complement strand
TTATCGCCACAGCTGCCTGTATAGGTTGTGGCACATACAGATATAGTAAACATACCCAATACACTTGCAACAATGCAAACCACAAGAACAAAACTTAAAATTTTTTTCATACATCTCTTCCTTTCGTAACGTCAAAAAGTACACCTTTTGAGAACAAGAAATTTCTGCATTTTTATAAATAAATTTGTAAACAGCTTGACTTTTTATACGGAAAATGGTAGAATTTTATACAACAAAAAGCAGTGTCAAAAGGTGTACCTTTTGACACTGCTTTTTTCTATTTCATTCTTTTTATTCGTCTGAAAAACGTTGATTTGCTGAAATTACACATGCTTATTGCATCCACCTGTGTAATTTCGCCCCTTTTCCACCGCCTCACAATATTATAAAAATCCTCGGGCATTTCTTTTTCGGGTCTCCCCATATGTACTCCCCTTGCCTTTGCGGCAGCAATACCCTGCTCCTGGCGTTTTTTGATGTTTTCTCTTTCGTTTTGTGCCACAAAACTAAGTATTTGCAGCACCAAGTCGGCAATAAAAGTACCCATCAAATCCTTACCGTTTCTTGTGTCAAGGAGCGGCATGTCAATAACACAAATATCAATTTTTTTCTCTCTCGTAAGTATTCTCCACTGATTTTGTATTTCTTCGTAATTACGCCCAAGCCTGTCAATGCTCAATATGTAAAGCAAATCTCCTTCTTTAAGTTTTTTTACAAGCCGTTTATAGTTTTTTCTGTCAAAATCCTTACCCGATTGCTTGTCTTTAAAAATATTCTTTTTGCAAACTCCCGCCTTTTCCATTTCAATCATTTGTCTTTGTTCGTTTTGGTCAATACTCGACACTCTAACATAGCCGTATTTTTTCATAATCAACACCTCGATTAGAGCATACACAAAAAAGATAGCCGTTGCAGTAGCAAAGACCATCCTTTTTGTTTCATTTATGCACCAGTGGGGACGTAACAACAAAAAAAGTAAGTGCGACAAAAGCCGCACTTACACTAAATCAACCTAATGCCTGTTCAATATCTGCAATAATATCCTCAACGTTTTCAATACCAACGCTGAGACGGATCAAGTCAGGTGCAACACCCGCTTCAATAAGCTGTTCGTCCGTAAGCTGACGGTGCGTATGGCTTGCAGGATGCAAGAGACAAGTTTTCGCGTCGGCAACATGAGTTACAATAGACACAAACTTCAAGCTGTCCATAAACTTGTTTGCTTTTTCTCTGTCGCCTTTTACCGCAAAAGCGAGTACACCGCATGTACCGTTGGGCATATACTTCATTGCAAGGTCATGACATTCATCATCGGGAAGACCTGCATAGTGAACCCAACTAACCTTTTCGTGATTTTTAAGATAATTTGCAATCTTAAGCGCATTTGCACAGTGACGTTCCATTCTCACATGGAGTGTTTCGAGACCAAGGTTGAGATAGAAAGCATTCTGCGGGGACTGGATAGAACCAAAGTCACGCATAAGCTGTGCAGTTGCCTTTGTGATATATGCGCCCTTGCCGAATTTTTCAGCATATGTGATGCCGTGATATGATTCATCGGGAGTTGTAAGACCGGGGAACTTTTCGCGGTTTTTAAGCCAGTCAAAATTGCCGCTGTCTACGATACAGCCACCTACGCCTACGCCCTGACCATCCATGTACTTTGTTGTAGAATGAGTAACAATATCAGCACCCCATTCAAAGGGACGGCAGTTGATGGGTGTTGCAAAGGTGTTGTCAACGATGAGCGGTACCCCGTGACTGTGCGCCAGTCTCGCAAACTTTTCAATATCAAGAATTGTTACCGTGGGGTTTGTAATTGTTTCTGCAAACACAGCCTTTGTGTTGGGCTTAAAGTACTTGGAAAGCTCCTCCTCAGACAAAGTCTGGTCAACAAAAGTACACTCAATACCCATCTTGGCCATACTTACGCCAAAAAGATTGTATGTGCCACCGTAGATAGAGCTTGATGCAATAAAGTGGTCACCCGCTTCGCAGATGTTGAATACAGCATAAAAGTTTGCTGCCTGACCCGAAGATGTAAGCATTGCTGCCGCACCGCCCTCAAGCGCACAGATTTTTGCCGCAACTGCATCGTTTGTGGGGTTCTGTAATCTTGTATAGAAGTATCCTTCTGCCTCTAAGTCAAAGAGCTTGCCCATATAATCACTTGTGTCATACTTGAAAGTAGTTGACTGATAAACAGGAAGCTGTCGGGGTTCACCCTGTTTGGGTGCATAACCCTCATGGATACATTTTGTTTCAATTCTGCTCATTATAATTCTCCTTTGCCAAAACTGTTTTATTTATTATACGCCTAAAATTTCCCTTAGTCAATTGTTTTATTAACTCATACCCCTCGGGTGCTACAACTTTAACCCTTACACCCTCCGGCACCTTTACATCAATTTTTATTTTTTTACCTATTGTCTGCCAACAGACCTCGATTTTGCCCACACCGCAGTGGAAAGCACCTTTTGCCCATGTTGTACCCTCAGGCACATAGGGCTTTACTGTTATGTTATCAATCTCATCATACCTGACGCCCAGCACACCTTGTACGAGCCACTCCTTAACGTGCCCCATCATGGCATGGTTTCGGCTTCTGACCATGCCCCACCACAACTCCTCATAGTTCCAGTACTCGGGAAGGCAGGTTAAATTCTTGTCCGCAAAATACTTGTAGCTTGGCGGAGTGGGGTTCGTTACCATTTTATATACCAAATCGTCGTATCCGTATTTGTTAAGGGTGGAAAAAACCTGTTTTAGCCCTACCTCACCACTGGTCAAGTGGTAATCTGCGTTTTCTACTGCATCTACAAGACCTTTAACGGCACTTTTTTCGTTTTCTTTGATATAAATCCCCGAAAAAAGCACGCATCCGTAACTTGCCTGACTTCCGTTTCCGTAAACATGGGTTTCTTTATGATAGCAAACATCGTTTTCGTGAAAGGCTTTTTTTACCCTCTCCGCTTTTTCACGGTACAGCTTTGCAACATGCTCCGCGCTTTCCTTGCCGAATATGTCTGTCCCCAACTCAACCAATATGTTTGCGTATGTTTTAAGCAAAAGATAATACGCGCAGTTTTCAACCAGCTTTGTAGGAGTTGATTCATTTATCTGTCCCCAGTCGCCCATTTGCGAGTAATTATCAAGTAGTCCGTCCTTTTCGTGCAAACTCAAATGATTAATGTAATACTGTCCTGCCAAAGCATGTTTTAAAATGCTTTTATCGTTGTAAAACTTATAATAATACCAAGGCGTCATGATACATGCCCCGCCCCAGTTAACGTCACGGTGCAGTCCCATTATGCGATGAAACTCGGGCGCAATCGCAGGCATATATCCAAATTTTTCGCCGTCGCCCGTATCCTCAATCTGTACGCTGTCTGCCATATCCTGTGCAATTTTAGGCATCCAGTTTTTAATGTCCCATCCGTAGCCAAGGCTTTTAAACATTAAATGGCTTGTTTCGAGCCAGCCCAGCTTTTCAATCTGCGGACAGTCTGTAAACGCAAAAAACATATTGCTCTCAATGCTTCTGTCCGTCATATCACTGATTTTTTGAAGTATTTGGTTGTCGGTTTCAAAAAAACCTGTTTTCTTATTGTCTGCCCTAAGGCGAATATATGTAAATGTATCGCAGGCGGGTTCATAGGGCATCCCCTGTACCTCCAAGTACCTGAACCCGTGATAGCAGAACACCGGGTGCCATTCTTCACATCCTGTGCCCGCTATTATATAACTGTCGCTTATCTCACATTTTTTACTCTTACTCCAGCTTTGAGTTGAGCTTCTCTGGTCGGCAAAGCCAAATTCGTCAAGCTCTTCACAGGGAAGCATCTTGATTTTTACACCGCGCATATCGGGTGTTGTGTTAAGTCTGATATGAGGCACGCCTGCACCGTTTTTTCCAAAGTCTACAATATAGCTGTCGCCGTTTTTTGTAATTTTTACAGCACTTATCCTTTCAGCCTCTCTTACGGGATTAAAAAACCTTTCAGTAAGCTTGTCCGTCGGAGGCTCCACTATCCGTGTTTTTTTATCAAAAACAATATCTTTTGCAGCGTCAAAATCCTCGCCACCGTACCAAGAATTGAAAACTATGTTACTTTTTGCAATTTTCCAGCTTTCGTCACTCACAACTACAGCCTCGCCGTCTGCTGCAATAACACAGATAGCCTTTTTAATTCCGTTTATCCCCTTTGCAAAAACCTCACCGTCATTTTTCTGATAGCGGTGCGGCTCAATCAATTGCCCGTCCTTTTCCATTGTGGGATTAATTTTAAAATTTGTGTACTGTCCGTTGCCGAGGATTATTCTTATTTCATTTTCGCCCTCGGTTACCCTGTTGCTTATATCATATTTTTCATAATAAACACGTTTTCCGTAATGGCTTTCGCCCGGGGCAAAATATGTGTCGGACACTTTTTTCCCGTTAATATATGCTTCAAAAATCCCGAGCCCTGTCACATAGAGGGTTACATTTTCAGTGTTTTTATCTATATTAAATTTTTGCATAAGGACGGGTGCATAGTCATGCTCATTTAACTCGTCACAGCATCCTATCCACTGCGCATTATACTTTTTAAAAGGATTATCCATTATTTTCACCCCTTTGTAATTATATCAACATCCCGCATTGCATGTCAACGCAAAAAAGCACCGATAATTCGGTGCTTTTTGCGTTAATCCTTTTCATATATCATGTCGATACCCTCTTGGAGAGTATCGCGGCTTATTGCACCTTGTGCCTGTGCAATTATTTTGCCATTTTCGTCAATGAAAAACGTCTGCGGCACAGAGTAAACCTCATATGTGAGAGCCGCTTCGCTTTCGGTGTCGTAATAAATTGGAAAATCATAGCCTGTGCTCTCAATAAATTCCGTCGCAGTTTCCTTGGTTTCCTGATAACCGTCTGTGAGGTTAACCATAACAAACTCAACCTCATCGCCGTACTCCTTGTAGGCATTATTAAAAGCGGGCATTTCGCTCTTGCAAGGACCGCACCAGCTCGCCCAGAAGTTGAGCACAACGGCTTTTCCTTCAAAATCCGAAAGCTTTACCTTGTTACCCTCTTTATCTTCAACGGTAAAATCCAGATACTCCGCTTCTGTCTTTTCGTTCAATCTGCTGGGAGTTATGTCAGCACTGAGTGCGTCGTACAAAAACGCAGCGCCAACAATAAGTGCAACTGTTATAACCGCAATAATTGCTATTAGTACTTTTTTATTCATAAGTCCTCCTAACTCAAAAATCCGAGAAGCTTTCCTATAGTGCCTGTTGCCATCATAACACCAATGACTATAAGGAGTATTCCGCAAATTTTATTTATAACATCGTAATGCTTTTTAATAAAGCCGAATGTGCCCTTTAAGCTGTCAATAAGCACCGCGCTTAAAACAAAGGGGATACCCAGTCCTAAAGAGTAGCACAAAAGCATCATAATACCGACCATCATTGACCCTTGCTGCCCTGCAAGCATAAGTGCCGAGCCTAAGAACACACCCACGCAAGGCGTCCACCCAAGCGAGAACACCACGCCGAAAACCAGCGACGAGAAAAATCCGAGATTGTCTGTTTTTATTTTCCCTTGCATCCCTTTAAAAACATTAAGCTTAAAAACGCCTAAAAAGCTTAGCCCAAAAAACACAACCACAATGCCCGACACAATGTTTACGGCGGTCTGATAGCTTTTCAAAAAACTGCCCACAGTACCGGCAAAAGCGCCCATAAGTATAAACACCAGTGTGAACCCAAGCACAAAGCCCAATGCGTTTTTAACGGTTTTTGACCATTTGCGTTCTCCGCCGCCTGCAAAATACGATACATATATAGGCATCATGGGGAGTAAGCACGGTGATATAAAAGTTATTATCCCCTCTAAAAACGAAACCAGATATTGCATGTCTGTCTCCTTTTTGTTTCTTTTGCTATAAGTATATCTTATTCGGATAAGTTTTTCAATATGCAAAAAAGTCAGCCTCCAAAACAGAGGCTGACTTTTATACACAAATCTTAGAACATCAAAATAAGGAACTGGCTCACGAGTACTACAGCGATAAGTGCAATAGGATATGTAGCTGCATAAGCTGCTGCAACGTCCTCTGTACCTGCTGTGCCGATAAGTGTGCCGAGTGCGGGAGTAGATGTCATACCACCTGTGATAGAACCAAGGTTGTTAAGAAGGCTGAGCTTCAATACATACTTGGCAAAGAAGTAACCAATAACCATGGGAATGATTGTCATGATAACACCATATACAAAGTACATGGGGTCAAAGTTTGCAACGAAATCAGCACCGCCGGGGATACCTGCACCAACAAGGAAAAGTACCAAACCGAGTTCACGGAAAAGCTTGAGTGTGCTTGTTTCGGGCATAAGGCTTATCTTGCCACATCTTCCAAAGTGTCCAAGTATGAGAGAAACGAGCAAGCATCCACCTGTTGTTGTAAGAGAGAAACATGTACCATCTAAACCTGCCGCACTCATGGGGATTCTAATCTTACCAACAAGTGTACCTAAAACTGCCGCAACGGAGAATGCTGCAACGCCCATATGGTCAAGGTGTAAGAGTTCGAGAACAGTCTTTTTCTTTTCCTGCTGCTCGCCGCCTGCGATTTTAGCTCTTTCAGCTGCCATATCAGCCTTTGTAAGCTTGGGGATAAGCTGTACAAAAAGAACAACACCAACTACACCGAATATGTAAGCAATACCGTGACCTACACTAACAAGGCTCTGGTACTCGGCTGCAACAGTTGCTTTAGCTGCACTGAAAGCAGGAGTAGAAGTAAGCGAGCCTGAAAGAAGACCAACAATCATAGCAACAAAGCCGTCAATATCGTTTGCACCTGCACCAAAACCGATTACGTGTTTTCCGAGCATAATGCAACCGAATGCTGCAAGACCGCCTGCAAGGATAATAATGAGACCCAAAAGAACATAGCTCTTAAAGTTCTTCTTCATGTTGCCGAAAAACTTGGGGCCTGCAATAAAGCCAACGCTTGTTACGAAGAGGATAAGACCAAAGCTTTCAATAATTTCAAGCCATTCATGGTCAAATTCAATAGGAGCAAAACCAAAAGTGTTAACCGCTTCGCTACCTTCAGGTGCCATATTACAGCAGAAGAGTGCACCAAACAAAAGTGCAATAATGAATACGCCTGCATCACCTAAGGATACGCCCTTGATAGTGATACGACCGAGTGCATAACCTACAAATAAAATTGCAAAGAGGCAGAACATTAAAAATGAAATGCCTGTTACCGGGATAACGCCACCGAATAAATTCATACGTCTCTCACCTTTCTTATTTTTTATCTTAAAATTACCACATGATATTATAGTCTAATTGTTTGAATTTGTCAATCCTAAATAGGGTTTCTTTACCTTTTCTTTTTTGTGCAGTTTCACAACAAAAGCAAGCAGAAAACAATCTGCTTGCTTTTGCATTAAATTATTCGTTTGTCAGACTTTCAATCATCTTTAATACTTCTGTTTCGATTTCTGTATTGTATTGTTCTTCTCCGGTATTGATATCAAAAATGCAATATGTTCCCTTAGCCTTCAATACATAGCTTCTTGCATAAACAACGTCACCTGTTTCTTCATTCACGCTCTTTGCTGCAACAGTGTATGCACTATAGTTTCCAATCTTTTTGGCTTTAACAGGCTCAATAATTTCTACGCCCTTCTTTTTAAGCTCGATAACGCTTGCATTTACAAGCTCCTTTGCACTTGAAGCCTGCACATTATCCTCATCGACAATAATTATCTGCAAAGCAACGTTTTCATTTGACGCATTCATAAGTATTCCTATCATATCGTTGCTTCCGTATTCAAACCACAAATCGCCGTATGTAAGAGTCCAATCTCCGATATTTATGGTATCTGTCTCACCGTCTGTTCCGTTGTCGCGGAGGAATGTGCCTACAGTTTCGCTGTCAAGCTCTTCTGTCTTAAGAGAACCTAAAACCGTATTGAAAAGAGCGCCGTCATCTTTCGTCGATGTGATTGTTACGTTATAAAGATAATCACCTTTTTCAAAGAACACGTCATAAAAATCGTAGTCGCCATTTGTAAGACCCGATGTTTTCATTGTGTAGTAATACGCGCCCTCGATACCCTCGTATTCCATAACCTCGCTTATATCGCAGAACTTGGCATTAAAGTACTTAACGTGCATAGCTCTGTCTTCTTCTGCTTCATCCTTTGCCTTTACTGTATCGGTGATTGTATAAATACCAAATGTAACCTCTTCATCGTCTTCGCCTGTATACATAATCAGGTTAAGAAGGCTCAAGCTTTGTTCAGAAAATTCAGCAGGCACCTTGAAAGACAGCTTCAAATCCTCGTTTTCGATTGTTCTGTTGCCGTTTTCATCAACGTTTGACAAGTCATAAGTCTGACTCTTTTCATCATCGTTTGCGGCAAATTCTTTTTTGAATGATTCAAGCACCGATGTATACTGTGCAATTTTTTCACTGCCTGTAGGTGCGGAGAAATAAAACTCAAATGTCATCTTGCCCACACAGATTACATAGTTATCAACATAAATCTCTTTGTCGCGACCTGTAATACGGAACGTCCTGTTACCAAAGCTGTCCTTGGACTTTTCGTCCTTAGAAAGTGTCAAGCCTGCGAAATAGTCGCTCTTTGCAATATCATACACACTCTTGAAAATTCCGTCTTCGTTTTGTTCGGATTTGCTGAAATCGTAAATATCAACCCAGATTTCGCCTTCTTCATCGGTAAAGCATGTGGATGTTCCGTCACCGTTACGTTCTGTCATCATCATGCCTGCAGGATTCAACATTGACCAGCCCCAGTAGCTGTCGCCTATTCTGGGAAGGTCTGTAGAAGATGTGATAGTATCGCTGTCGCCGTTTGCTTCCTTCACAACAGTAATTGCAGCTGTCTCGTTGTCATATCCCACTGTTGCGCCAAAAGTTTCGCTTATGAAGCGAAGGGGTACCATTGTTACGCCGTTGGGGCTTAAAACAGGTGCTTCGGGAAGTGTTTCGGTGTGATTGTTAACAGTGGCATTTATGTTACCAATCTGGAGTGTAATGTTAACATCGGGATATTCAAGAATAATCTCCTTTGTTTCGTTAACCCATGTTACCTTTGCTCCAAACGCCTCTGTAATTACTCTAAGCGGCACAAGAGTTGTGCCTGCACCGGCAATATAAGGTGTCTCTACAGTAACGGGAGTACCGTTAATCATGAGTGTGGAGTCGCCCACCTTAAAGCTTATTTCAACCTTTTCGGGTATCTCCGATTCCTGTGCGCCTGCAACGCTTACCAGGCTAAGTGCCATTACAAGCGTCAACATTAAACATACAAGTTTTTTCATAAAATACTTCTCCTTTTAGTTTGTTTTTATTTCAGCAATGCTCGCTACTCCACCACGAGTGTAGCTAAGCGTTACGCTTACACCATTAAAGCTTTTCTTTATTGCTTCGTTATAATCAGCAGTCGAATGAACTTCATATCCGTTCACATGGGTAATCATATCACCGGGCAAAATCTGTTCATTTTTACTTGCGGTTACACTCAGTCCTTTTTTGGTCGGAACGCCGATTTTTGCTTCCCATGATTCGGTAAAGGTAATACCTGTCTCCGGGCGCAAAACCTTGCCGTAGTTTTCGAAAGAGCTTATCACATAATTAATTGTATCAACAGGTATTGAAAAGCTCATCCCCTCAACACCTACAGCCGAGTACTTCATCGAATTAATACCCACAAGCTCGCCCTTGAGATTGATAAGCGGGCCTCCTGAGTTACCGCCGTTGATTGCAACGTCAGACTGTGTAAAAAGATAATGCTCGCCTATATTTACGCCCACACCCGACACAATGCCTTTAGATGCAGTATTAATATGGCTTACTGACAGCGGTGTTCCGATTGCAATAACACTCTGCCCTACCATGAGAGAATTTTCCGCTGCAAAAGTAATGGGCTTTAATCCAAGCTTGTTGATTTTCACGATTGCCAGATCGCTGGTCTCGTCCATATATTTAACAGTGCCCGAATATGTGTCGCCGTTCCCGAAAATAACCGTCAGGTTCTGAATATCTTTAACAACATGTGCATTTGTAAGTATTGTCCCGTTGGATTTTATTACAACGCCTGCACCATGTGCGTACAGCTCGTTATAATTCTGCGCATCCTTTGACAAATAATCTGATTTATAATTGCCTACAATAGCAACAACGCTTTCGCTTGCAGATGCAATTGCATTTATAACAACATCATCCTCGCTCTGCTCTACTATTGCACTACGAGTATTATTATCCCACGTTACGCTTGCGCCAAGGGTTTCGCTCACGGCTCTCAATGGCACATAAACCCTGTCGTTTATGATATAGGCATCCTCGTCGATTTTTTGCCCGTTTACAAAAACGGAGGCGTCTGCTGCACTAACGGTTGTGGTAATTGATATCAAAGCCGCCATGCAAGCACATATTTTTTTTATTTTCATCTTCACACCTCTTGTTAATTTATACGTATATTTTACCACATACTTATTTTTCTTTCAATATTTATACAAAAATTATAACACTTTTTTTACATATAAGCAAGCCTTTTTTACGCAAGTGCGTATACGCACGTGAGAATATAATTATACAATAAAAATGGGTGATATTTATGGGAATAAAAAACGCGGTGGTTGCAAGATTTAAAAATCTCTGCCATGAAAAAAACATAAAACCTAATGAGCTTGCCACTTTGAGCGGCGTTACCCCGTCCTCTGTCTACAGTATGCTTGATGACAGAAGACAAAATATATCTATTGTTCTTATCAAAAAATTATGCGATGGACTTGATATAAGCTTGAAAGACTTTTTTGATTCGGATGAATTCCATTCTCTCGACCAAGAAATTTTATAATCTGTATTGAATTAAATAACCTTTGTGTGGTAAAATACAATTAACCAAATTTAGGAGGTATTACCATGAGCAAATATCAAGGTACACAGACAGAAAAAAACTTAATGGCTGCATTCTCCGGCGAATCCGAAGCAAGAAACAAGTACACATACTTTGCATCAGTTGCCAAAAAGGAAGGCTATGAGCAGATTTCTGCGCTTTTCTTAAAAACAGCTGACAACGAAAAGGAACATGCAAAAATGTGGTTTAAGGAGCTTGAAGGCATCAGCAACACTGCCGAAAACCTTGTTTCTGCAGCTAACGGCGAAAACTACGAATGGACAGATATGTACGCAGGCTTTGCAAAAGTGGCAGAGGAAGAAGGCTTCCCCGAGCTTGCTGCAAAATTCCGTTTGGTAGCCGAGGTTGAAAAGCATCACGAAGAAAGATACCGCGCACTTCTCAAAAATGTTGAAACTCAGGAAGTATTCAAGAAGAGCTCCGTTAAGGTTTGGGAATGTCGCAACTGCGGACACATCGTGGTTGGAGTGGAAGCTCCCGAAGTTTGCCCCACATGCAATCATCCCCAGGCTTATTTTGAAATCCACGCTGAAAACTATTAATAATCTATATATAATACTTTTCAGTGAACCAAAAAGTTGCATTAAAATTAAAAAAATGGAATCCTTTCGGATTCCATTTTTTTCATTTTAAAAGCATCATTGCACCTGTCAATACAATAACAAATCCAAAGTTTAATGCCGAAAACAAAAGTATGTATTCCTTTGTTTTGCCGTGGTTTCGCTTGGTGTATTCACGCAGCGTAATAAGGCTTGCCAGTGATGCAATCAGCGTGCCTGCTCCGCCTATGTTAACACCCCATAAAAGCTCGCGGTAATTGTCCGTAAACTGACTTAAAAGTATCGCACTTGGCACATTGCTGATAAACTGACAGGATATTACGCTAAAGAGCAATGTACTCTTGTCCAAAAGATATGAGAAAACCTCTCTCACTGCATCGATTCTTGCCATGTTGCCCGCAAATATAAAGAAAAACACAAATGTCAACAAAAGCGGGTAATCCACTTTTTTCAGCGCATATTTATCCATGAAGAAAATACTCACCGCAATAATAAGCGCACCTAAAGCATATGATACCCCACGGAAAACCATTGCAATGGACAAAACAAAAAGCAAAAGATATATTGCGGTTTTTCCGGGAGGGAGTATGATTTCTTCGTCATGCACCAGGAGATTTTCATTCTTTACAAAAAGACAGCAGATTGTGATAAGCACTATTGCAATCACAAAGGGCGGCGCCATTATACTCATAAACTCAAGTGCAGGAATATTGAATTTTGTATACAGGTACAAATTTTGCGGATTGCCGAAAGGTGTGAGCATTCCGCCCAAATTTGCGGCAATATTCTGCATTATAAAAACAAACGCCATGTATTTTTCCTTGCCTGTGCTTCTAAGGACATAATATCCAAGCGGCAAAAACGTCAAAAGAGCCATATCGTTGGCAATCAGCATGGAGCCTATAAATGTTATGTAAACAAGTGCCAACACTACTTTTCTCGTGGTTTTGAAGCACTTTACAATAGCAGATGCAATCTTGTAAAAAAATCTCAGATTTCTCAGCGCCCGCACAACAGCAAGCACACCAAAAAGACATGCTATAGTCTTAAAATCAATATATCCGAGGTAATTCTTGTCCGGCGGCACTATAAAGCATGTAATAAGTGCTGCCGCCATAGCAATTACCATTACAGTATTTTTGCGAACAAATTTCCAACTTTTTCTACAAGCTTTCTTTGCAAAAACCTTTGCTGTCATACATATGCCACCTTTCCGGTAGAATATTTTAGCACACAAAAATTTCTCCGTCAATAACCATATTGACAATATTCGACAAACGCATTGTACAATTGTCAATGATGGGTGACACTTTTCTCAAAAATAAAAAGTGAACACTC
>CAZNIC010000045.1:0-12969 GCA_964572985.1 uncultured Oscillospiraceae bacterium | reverse complement strand
TGCATATCATAAAATTTTTGTTATTTACACTGTCTACTTGACAGGGCTGGGTTCACAGTCCCCAAATGGTAAATTTTTTGTTTTGTGTATTCACATCAAACTGTGCGCCACTTCAAAATCAGCTGTCCTAAAATAATACCAATTATCGCCCAGACTTTCAAGCTCTGCATAGCTTTCATACTCCTTGGGAAGTTTCTCTGAATAAACCACGCCTGCGTGGAAATTACCCCTGAAAAGTGTTATTTCCATAGCCTCTTTTGTTGCATATACTCCGTAAAACTTTTCGCCCTCAAGTGCATTCATAAAGGCGTCAAGCTGTGCTTTTTCTTCTGCATTCACCTTTTCAAAACTCTTATCGTTTTCGCCGTTGACAGTCAGATAGTAAAAATCCTCCTTTGAAGAATCCGCCAACTGAATCAGCTTGTTTTCTTCAAGCATTTTCACTATAACATCTTTTGCACCTTCAAATTTTTCTCGGTTGGAGTTAAATCTATCAAGGCTTCTTTCCTTTGCTTTTTCCTTAAGAGCACCATATCCTATGCACACATATTCTTGTCCTTCATAGCTGTAGTCACCCTTTACGCCATCCTCTGCTTTAACAAAAGCTCCCTTTAGGTTTATAAGCACATCCCCCTCTACTTTTGCCGCCAACATACCGCTTTCATAGCCGTTAAGGACAAACATTATGGGGATATCCATCATCCTGTAAATCATAAGTGCTGCATCACTTCTTTTTGCATTATCATTGATTTTGAACTTCATATCTGTTGTAATACCCAATTCCTGTGCAACTACAGGATATCCGGTTTCACCGCCGTACACCATAGTACGCATACCCTCACCAAGAAAATTTACAATTATCTTTATAAGTTCTTCATTGGTCATGTAGCCTTCGGGGTTAAAATTCGTTTCACTGTCACAATCAATAATCCCGTTTTGAACCATAACACAAATATACTTGTACGCCCAGTGGTCGTATGTTACATCGTTAAAGGTATATTCAATACAGTTTTCGATATCTGCACCTGTTGCAACACAAAACATTTTAGCCGCTTCGGCTCTTGTAATGCTTTTATCAAGGTTGAGGTTTCCGCCTTCATCCCCCTGCATAATACCCATCTCGTACAATTCATTTTTAACATCATCACTTAACTTTGCGCAAAAAACGCTTTGCGATAATATGCACACAATCATAACCGTAGCCAAAATTATTTTTTTCAATATAATCACTCCTAATAAATTATATACTGTCCGCTTATTTCCCATGTACCTCCGAGCGGACTTTCAATTTTTATATCATAACTTTTGGATTTATCACATCCGATGAACGAATAAACATTTTTGCTGTTTGCAAGTATTCCTGTTGTTGTAAGCTTTTCTCCGCTTTCAGCATCATAAAAACTTACCCATACAAAGCATTCGGTGTTCAATTGAAAATAAAGACTTATATTTGAATTGGCATCGCAAACAACATTTTTAATTTCCGACGAAAGATTATCATTATAACTGAAATCCTTTATTGCAAACTCTTTCGAAAGCTCCAACCTATCGCCAGTATCGTATGTCACGCCTTGCCCGAACAAAACATCTTTTATTATATCAATGCTGATATTCTCATACTCCATCTGCTTTGCCGTAATATCAGTAAAGCCGTCTTCGTAGCCCGACTTAATGACAGGTTTATTGATATTGGTATTAACGTGAGTTTCGTGCTTCTCGACTTTTTCGTCCGTTATTGTTATATCTTCCTCTTGTTTTGCACTTTCTGTTTCGTATTCGGTCACACTTGCAGGTTCGGATGTATTCGGCAAAACGACTTTACTTTCTGCCTCTGCAGCATCTGTACACAGCATTATTCCCAACATTATACAAATTATCACCGCAGTAACACTTGCGGTTTTACCGCATCTTTTTAACTTTGAAATATTAATGCACCTCTTTTTGAGCGAGTTTGTCGAAAACCCCACGTTGTAAGAATACGTCTTTGATGTTTTTTTATAGCCTAACAACACATCGATATAGTCTGTTTTTCTGATAATGCCTAGGTCGGAGATTGCACATTCATCACAAACTATTTCCATATCCTCCGAAAAAAGCTTGAAAAACAACCACACGAACGGATTGAACCAATGAACAGACAAAATAATATGTGCAACGATTTTTGAAATATTGTCCCGTCTTCGGAGGTGTGCTTTTTCGTGAGCAACCATACACGTATACGTGGTGCTTTCTATTCCCTCGGGAACATATATTTTAGGTTTAACAACCCCCAAAACAAAAGCCGTTGATATTTTGTCACTGATGTAAATGTTATCTTCTTTTTTTACGGCAAAGCGAAGCTTGTGCTTGGTCATTATATAACTCAATGCTCCCAAAGCAAGTATAACAAAAACTCCCGCAACGTATATGTATGTAATATAATTTGTTTTCGGCGCTTGGTCATTGGCAGTGGTTTCGCCTTGTATTATTTTTGTGCTTACGGGACTTATCGTCTGATTGTTTGCGTATTCATTGCTGCTGTTTTCTGCAATGAGCTCATTTTCAAAAATATTCGCTATATTAAAAATGCTTAGTTGTGCCTGAGGCATTACAGGACATATAAGCCTTATGCCGATAATTGCCCATAAGCAAAACAGTATTTTTCTCGGTAACAAGCATTTTTGAAGAATATACTTTAACGGAATCAACACACAGCCTGCAACAACTCCCGCAAATGACATTTTCGCAACTGTTTCCAAAATTTCATTCATGAAACTATGCCTCCGTGTTTTCAGCTATCAATTTTTTTATGCTTTCGGCTTCCTCTTTGTTAAGCTTTCTTCCTTTCATAAATGCCGCAACAAATGCCGGGAGCGACCCGCCAAAGGTGTTGTCCACAACATATTCACTTTCAGACGCTTGTACGCTTTCTTTTTTTACAAGCGCCGTTACAACACTATCCTCGTTTTTGAGCAAGCTTTTTTCCGACAGCTTTTTGACCATAGTATATGTGGTTGACTTTTTCCAGCCTAGTTTTTCGTATGCTATTTTTACCAAATCTCCCGACCGTAACGGCTCGTTGTCCCATACCAGACACAAAAACCTGTAATCGCTGGCGCATAATCTCTGTTCCATAAGCATCCTCCTTTTTGGTCTATAACAATCGACCTGTTTGTTTATAGTCTACAACAATAGACCAATTTTGTCAAGCAAAAAAATTTACCACCTGGGGACAGTCCCCAAATGGTAAATTTCTATCTCAGAGCTATTGAATTATTTAAAAGCATAGTACTATATAAAAACAACACGTCCTGATTTTCAAAATCTATAAAGTTACCAAGATATGCGCTTTGCACATAGCGAATGTCCACTACTGTTATCTTGCTGTAGCCTTCTGCCAAAAGCGGTGCAATGCTACTTCCAAAGGAATCGCGGAAAAGTATCAGCTCTTTGTCGGTTTTTGCATTTTTGTTTTCAATCACGCAAAGAGGTGTTGAGCCTGACAAAAACATCTCATAGGGGTCTTTGCCGTGTGCCTTTTCCATATTGTACATATCCCCCTCTACGCCCACTCCCGTGTCGTAATATGTCACGGTGCAATTTTCAAGGGTTTCGTTTGTAAGGTATTTGATTTCATCAGGCGGCAATAAAAGCGACGACTGCATAGCGTACACACCGTAAAAGGGGTTGTCCAATACATTTACAGCATATTCGCTTTTTGCATCGGTGCCCATTTTTTCGGCAAGGAGCTCCGCAACATGGGTTATGCTTTCCGTTTTCCAATGGGTATCTGTTTTGTAATAGTCGTCCTCATCAAGGAGATGCGTTATGTCAATATAGTTCATATAGGGCAGTTTTTCTTTCATGGTGTCAAAAAGCCGGTTATAGTCAAGCGTCGGATATCCTCCATCCTCAGCAAGGTAATAGTTTTTGTCCGGTACTATCGAAAGAAAAACATTCATATCCTTATCCTTGAGATACGTGTTATAAATGTATTCAAACCTTTCTGCCGCATGGTTTATCATGTCAGGGTTTAATGTGGTGTCAAGCTTTGACACATGTCCGTCATGGAGTATTATGCCATTATTGTCTTTTTTGTTTAATATATCGAGCACAAAATGCGCTTTGATTGTCTTGAGCTGTTCCCTCAGGGGCACTTGGTCTGTTGCGTATTTTTCAAACTCGGTCATATATTCTCCCGAAAGAACGCTCTCAATACTGAAAACAGGTTTTTCAGCAAGGGGTCGACGCTCACTCTCAGAAAATTCTCCCGGGGGTTTTAATATACACATAACAGAAAACATTAAAAAAAGAAGGGCAAAAATCAAACTTGTCAATATGTTTTTAATTTTCACAAACTGCCTCCTTTTTAAAATCTGAAATACAAAAACGGGTTAAAGCTGCCGTCTGCAAGATATGCCGTCACAATAACCGTGAGAACAAGAAGAATGGGGATTTCTGCTGTTTCAACAAAGGCGTGAGTGCCTCTTTTTGTTTTCAGATATTCATACACTCTTTTTGGTATGGGTGTTGATGCCACGATTGCAACAACTATTACAGGCAGATAGCTTGTCAGGCAATAGAAAAAGCTGTCTGTTATTATCGGGAGGCCACCAAACCCCAAAAGTGAGCCTATAAGCGCATTTGCCTCTGTCATATTTGAGGCACTGAATATAGTAAAGCTGATAAGAGTTGCAAATATAACATATATATGCCCTATAATATTATGCTTTTTGAGTTTTTCTAAAAGGAAAAACTTTTCTAATGTGAGGAGCACCGCAAAAAACAATCCCCAAACTATAAAATTCCACTCCGCTCCGTGCCAAAAGCCCGTAAGAAGCCATACCACAAAGATGTTGAATACGTGCCTCCCCTTGCCTACCCTGTTGCCGCCCAATGGGATATATACATAGTCCCTAAACCAACTGCCCAAAGAGATATGCCACCTTCTCCAAAACTCTGTGACACTTTTTGATATAAAAGGATAGTTAAAGTTTTCGCAAAAATCAAAGCCCAGGATTTTTCCCAGACCTATTGCCATATCGCTGTATCCGGAGAAGTCAAAGTATATCTGGAGTGAGTAGCAAAGCGCATAAAGCCATACAAACAAAACGGATTTGTCCGAACTACCTGTAAACGATGCACATAGTTCACCCATGGTGTTGGCAATGATAACTTTTTTGGATATGCCTATCACAAATCGTCTTATTCCGTAAGCGGTTTTTTCAAAGGTGTGGGTTCTGTCCTTTAATGCTTTTTCAATGTCGCTGTAGCGTACAATAGGCCCTGCAATAAGCTGCGGAAAAAGTGCAATATACGCACCCAAATTTACGGGATTTTTCTGTGCGGGAACATCGCCGCGGTATACATCGATAATATAGCTTAAAAGCTGGAAGGTATAAAAGCTTATGCCAATAGGCAACGCAAGGTTTAAAAATCCAACGGAAAACCCTGTCAATCTGTTGAAATTTTCGATAAAGAAATCTGCGTATTTAAAATACCCCAGTACACCCAAAAACAAAACAGACGACATTGCCAAAAATACCTTTGACAATGCCTTCCCCTTAAAATGTTCAATCAAAAGTCCCAGCACATAGCCCAAAAGAACTGTTCCAATCATCAAAAATACGTATCTCGGTTCTCCCCAGCCGTAAAATAAAAGGCTTGAGATGAGGAGGATGCTGTTTTTAAGCTTTTTTGGCACTATAAAATACACTAAAAGTACTATCGGCAAAAAATAATACAAGAACGGTATGCTTGAAAACAGCATCTTATCACCTCCGAATTATTATTTATTTTATATTTTATTCTTCCAGGCTCTTGGGGCACATTACGAAGAATACCTTGTTGCCGCTTTTTTCGATAATCATTTCTTCTGCTTCAACACAGATATTCCATCTGAGGTTTGCGTTATCTTCAAGTGTTTTAATAAGTGCGTCTGCATCTTCTGTTTCAAAAACATAACCTACAAAAGCAATTGAGCTTATCATGGGTGCAAATGTCATAGCCTTTGTAAAGCCTGTAATCTCGGTATCAAAACCGGGCAAGAAACCGGGCTCAACTTCCACTGCCATAGAGTTAAAAAGTATTGACGGATGTGCAACCATTTCGTTTGCAATATCTTCAACAGATGCGCCCTCTTCTGCAAGCTCGTTAAAGTAGCTTTCGAGTGTAGCGCCAAGTGTTTTTTCTTCTTTTACAGCCTCGGTTTCTGTTGCCGTGTCGTCTTTCTTTCCGCAAGCAGCGAAGCTTAATACTGTAATTATTGCCAAAATTAATGCTAATGTTCTTTTCATTTTTCTTTTTTCCTTTCTTTTTAGGTTTCGGATTTTTGTTATCCAATAATAATACTGTTTATAGGGGCAAAAAGTTGCACTATAATAAAAATTTTTTATACAAAAAAGACGGTCGCATGACCGTCTTTTTGTGTTAATCAGTTAAAGCCTTCAGTTTCGCTGTCAAAGTCGTCGTCGTTACCGTCAGGCGTGGTATTGTCATTTTTATCGACCGGGCGTGCTATCAAGCCGTCAGCTGCAAATGTAACCTTAACCGCCTTTTCGTTACCTTCTACTTTTTCAACTGTTACCATGTCTTTTACAAGGGAGTTATTATTATTGATACGGATATAATCGTACCAGAAATTATTATCTGTGACAATTTCAGCATTGCCCTGTGCCGTGAGAATTACGCTATATTCATTGCCTGCAGAATCATATGCCGCATCACTCACTGCAAAGTGAAGTTCATCCTCTGTTAATTCGTAAGCACCCTTTGTTGTGTAGCTCGTATTTGCCTTAAGCTCACCATCCTTAACCACAAGACGGATACCTGTCTGGTTTGCATACGCATTAAGCACGTCAACAAGACCATAGCCGAGCTGTGTTTCATCCTTTAACAAGCCTGCTGACACCTGATAAATGCTTCGTGTAACAGTCTGTGTGCCATAAACTGTTTTTTCTGTGCTGTCATCATATGTTACCTTAACAAATGGTGTTGCTGTATATTTGCGGATATAGTTACTCTCTGCTATATCTGTTAATGCAACAGAGAAGGTTGTGTCATTCTGCCACTTTTCGGCATCAACAATTGTTTCGGCTGTACTGCCCTCTGCGGTTATCCTCATGCCGTAGCCTTCGCCGTCAAACTCGCTTCTATCTACAGTTGCAAGGAAGCGTAAACCGTTGCCTGCCATTACCTTGCCGTTTTCGTCCAATCCGCCGCCGTAGCGTACCTGTGCACCGTTAACCATCGTCACGTTAAAGTCAACTGTTGTGATAACCTCACCGCCAACTACCTGATATTTACCTGCGTCAACGAAGCTATCGTCCATATAGTAACCAACAACGTTTTCGGGAAGTGAATATGTGTTATCACCGTTGTCAATACCGAGAATGATATACCCGTCAGTTTTAACCGTCTCACCGTTAATGGTAACATTTACACCTGTTGCAAGGATAACGTTTCCGCTTGTGTCAAGTTTGAGGTAATAGGTACTGCTTTCATAATTCATTTTCGACATATCACTGTCTGTTATTGTATAATTTTCAACAGGACTTGCAACCTTAAAGCCTTCAGCTTCAAGCCACGTGTAGAAGTTGATGTCCGCACCTTCAGTAAGAGCACCTACATAAATGGAAGGATATCCATCGCTTGCATGACCGTCGGGGTAGAAGCCACCGTTTGTTTCTTCGCCGGATGTATTGCCGCTAATTACAGGATTACCTGTTATTGTAATAACCGAGAAGGGCGAACATTCAACACCGCCGGCAAAGTTTGTGGCACTGTTACCTTTAATACTACCGCCTGAAACATTGAGCTTTGCATGGCTCTGTATGAAGATACCACCACCGGTTGTTGCGCTGTTGTCTGTGACTGATCCGCCTGCAAGATTAAATATTGCAGTTGCATTAGCATAACTGTAAAAGCCACCGCCGTATTTTGCAGCTGTGTTGTTTTTAATAGAACCGCCTGTCATTGTGAATGTACCGTTGGCAACATAAACACCGCCTGCGTTAGTTGTACCAGTGTTCTTTTCAACAGTACCGCTTGTAAGTGTAACAGTATTAGCACTGTTCATTACCGCAATACCGCCGCCTGTGTATGCGGTATTACCTGTAACAGAGCCGCCGTTAATTACCGCGTCACCAAGTATTACGCAAACACCGCCGCCTGCACCGTTTGTTGTTGTGTTATTATTGTTTCTTACTACTGCACCTTCATTAAGTGTCAGTTTACCCGAATTGTTAACTGCAATCAATGCTCTTGTGGCTGTAATGCCGTTTGCACTGCCGCCGTCAACAATGATATTTTCCATAACAACATCGGAGGTTATATTCAACAAATATCCGTGTGCGTCAACCTCGGTTGTAATACTTACGGGGTTTTCCGCATCAGTACTTGTAATTGTCACGTTCCTGCCAATTACAGTGGTTGTGTCCAAGTAAATATCCTTAATAAGCTTAACCGTTCCGCCTTCATATACTTTTGCCACAGCTTCTGTAAATGCAGCATCTATCCATTCGCCGTTTTCTTCTGCCTGATAAACTGCTTCCGCTTCTTCAATTATTTTGAAGCTGTATGTTGCACTACCCTTGTAATTTTCCGTGTCGGATACAGAGAATGTAACTGTGTATTCGCCAACTTCTGTAGGCGCACTTTCAAGCACTTCGCCCTCGCTGTCGGTATATACAACCGTCCAACCGCCATTATAGCTTGCACCGCTTGTAAGTGTACCAACGGGCGCACCGCTATAGCCGTACTTTACATTTCCATCATACAGAGCATCCATTGCCGTTAATCCAGAGATATTAACAATATACTGACCTGTAAGTGTAATATTTATTATAACAGTAATATCGCCATAGTTAGTGGTATGGAAAATAACCGCAAATTTACCTGTTGCAGGCTCATCCTGTACTACTGTTGTAAATTCAATCTTTGTTGCTGAGGCATCTGTCTGCATATATGTAACAGCACATCCGCTTATTATATTTGTTATATCTATGCTGTAGCTTGTTATCTCTGCATCCTCGGGGAACAAATAACCAACCTCAAGTTCGGGCTCATTTACCACATCACAAGGACCTGACCAGTCAAGGGTGTATATCTTTACATTGTAGTATGTATCCTCCGTTTCATTGTAAGAAACAGTGTCACCCTCAAAGGTGGGATATTCGTCTGTACCGATATTCTGATACCATACCTGACTGCCGTCGGCAACACCTTCGTTTAAGAGATATGTAACTTCGCCCGAGTTAAATTCTGCCGTAGTTTTAACTTCGGCGGAGCCTGATACATCTGCACCCTTAATACCGCCTAAAACAGTGGTATTATCATCAAGATAATAGCAATTTGTTACAGTGCCGCCGCTCTTGTTGCCGATAACTCCGCCAATATTAGCACTTGTATCAGTCGTTGTTACTGCACCTATGCTATAACAGCTATCAACCGTAGCTCTGGAATAACCCGAAACACCGCCAACATTCTTAATTCCTTCTACATCACCTGTGTTGTAACAATCATAAATATAACTTCTTGTGTAATTGTAGCCGACAATACCGCCTGTCATGCAGTAACTGCCATTACCTGTCACATTGCCGTTATTTGCACACTGCTGTATTGTAGTACCTATATTTGCCACCGAGTATGCATAACCTGTAATGCCGCCTGTTCGCGCCGTTCTGCAACCTGTTATGCTAACGTTGCCGTTATTTGTACAGCTTTCAATCAGTGTTCCCTGGTTGTTAATACGTCCGCCGTAGCTATAGCCTGCAATACCGCCACCGTATACACCAAGTCCTGAGCCGCTCTCACTTGTTACGTCACCGTAATTTGTACAGTTTACTACCTTTGAAACATCAAGGTCATTCAATGCCGTATTTGTTAAACCAACAATACCGCCCACATAAACTGTAGCAACTGAAGTAGTTGATGATGATTTTAATTCAACGCTTGCTCTGTTCACGCAGTCTTCAATAATTCCTGCATTTACCGCCGCTATTGTACCAAGGGAAACTTCACCGTCAGTACTCTTAATCTCACCGCTGATTTTACCGCTTGCAATTTCAAGATTTTTTATTGTACCCGAATTTGTACCAAAAAGACCTGCGTTCGTATCAACTGTTACAACATAAAGGTTTTCTATCTTCTTGCCGTTACCGTCAAACGTTCCCAAAAAGCCTGTTATGGGAATCCAGCTTGTTGTCTCGGTAACAGTATCTGCACCGTAGCCCGTGAGATTTGCTTCAAGCAAATCAATATCGTTATTAAGTGTTACGGTTTTGCCTTCAAGGCTGTCGCCACCGTTTACAACATTTGCAATTTTAGCCAAGCCTGCCGCTGTGTAAACAGTATAATTACCGTTTGCGTCAACAGCATAGTCTGTACCTCCCACGGCAGCATCGCCTATTGTTGCCCATGTTGCAGTAACCTCTACTGCCTCTCTGGTGATATCCAGTTCTTGGTTTGTTGCATAATTTACCGTAACAGATGCTTCGTATGCCTCATATCCGGCATCTGCGGCAATGCTAAGTGTATATGTTCCGGGTGCTATCTGCTTTCCAAAGTTGTACTCACCGTCGTCACCGGTAACAGCCGTATACTTAACCGCTTCGTTCTGTGAAAGTGTTATTGTCACATTTTCGCTTGCGTCTGCCAGTGCACCGTAAAGATTTGACTTAAAGCCTGCTATCTGATATGCTGCCGCAGCATCTTTAGTTATGGCAGTACCTGTCTGACCGCTCACCCAATCTTCGTGACCTGTAGAGCCCTGGTTGACAGATTCTGTATATTCACCGATTTTAATATCGGAATATTCAACAACTGCCGCCTCTCCGTAGACAAAGGGGTCTCCGTAGAGTGCCGAAATACTTTCAGAAAGCACCGCACAGTTTGTAACAGTTGCCTTTGTACAGCAGTCACTGATAAGACCTGCCGCCATATTGTCACTTGTGATATCACCGCTGAAATAGCAGTTTTCATAAATATGTACCAGATCGCCTTCTTCCTGCTGGTCCAAGCCCACAAGACCGCCCACTGCTATATACCCTGTGCCCTTGCCCACCAAGTCGCCTGAACAAAAGCTGTTTGTTATTTCAAGTCCGTCGCCAAAATCCCATACACCGCCTACGAGACCGCCAACATAGCTGGGATAGCTGTTATTTACGGAGCTTACATAACCACCCTGGAAAGAGCAGTTATCAAAATCAAGGGGTGCATTTGCCGCACCAAGCAAACCACCGGCATAACTGAACTGACCGTCTGCCAATGCGTTCTGCTCAACTATACAGTTTATTGCCGAACAGTTTGTTAATGTTAAACCTTCTTCTGAAGCTGCTGCAATAATACCCACATAAAAATCACTGGACAATCCGTCATATTCTGTTGATATAATTGCAGAACAACTATCAAAAGTAATATTTCTTACCTCTGCCCCCACGGAATACATAAATCCGGCTACATATAATCCTCTATCGGTAGGTATCATCTCAAGGTTTGAAATAGTATGCCCTGCACCCTCAATAGTTCCCGCATAAATAATGGTTGACCACTTTTTATCTGTCATATCAATATCTTTTGTCAATTCGATATTGATATCATAATAGTCAGTATTTACAAGATTTGCAAAGGCAACCAATTCATCAGCAGAGCTGATTTCGTAGTACCCGTCGCCGTCACTGTCGGTAAGGGTAACACCTGTTACGGTATCCTGCAAATCGTCCGCCGCGAAAGCCGTAAGGCTCAATGAGGGCAAAAAGCTCATTACCATTACCAGGCTTAAAATAATTGCCAATAATTTTTTCATAAAATCGCCTCTTTCTTTTTAAATTTATATACAAAAAACCGCCTGAACATAACGAGGAAACCTTTTATATTCAAACGGCTTATAATTTTAGATATTTATTGTACGCAAAGATAACAGCGTCAGCTGTCTGTCTGTCTGTCTGTCTGTCTGTCTGTCTGTCTGTCTGTCTGTCTGTCTGTTAAAATTGTCATATTTTCAAGCATAGCTGTCAACCCTTTTACAAATTTTGTTCCTCATTAGGATATCATAAAAAACTATTCAATGCAATAATTTTCATCTCATATTAACTATATTTTTTCATCGTTCTGCACTCTGAATTCTGTATTCTGCATTAAGAAATAAAACAAACAAGGCGACGCTTTCGCGTCGCCTTGTTTGTTTTATTTCTTAAGGGCAATAGCCTTCTTAACCTGTTCAGCAATATTCTTTGCTGTCAAGCCGTACATTTCAAGTAATTCTGCGGGCTTACCGCTTCTGCCGAATACATCCTGTGTACCAACTCTGAGGAGAGGACAGGGGCATGTTTCGCAAAGTACTTCTGCAACGGCACTGCCAAGACCGCCTATTACGTTATGCTCTTCAGCTGTAACGATAGCGCCTGTCTTTTCAGCAGCAGCCTTAATGATGTCTGCATCAATGGGCTTAATTGTGTGAATGTTGATAACACCAACGTTCAAGCCTTCTTCTTCCAACATCTTTGCAGCTTCAACAGCCTCGGGAACCATAAGACCTGTAGCAATGATTGTAGCGTCAACGCCGTCCTTAAGTGTAACGCCCTTGCCGATTTCGAACTCGTAGTTTTCGTCGAACATCTGAGGCACTGCAAGACGACCGAATCTTAAGTAAACGGGACCTTCGTACTTAACAGCTGCTTCAACAGCCTTCATAGCTTCCCAATGGTCAGCAGGGTTAATGATAACCATGTTGGGGATTGTACGCATAATACCGATATCTTCAAGGCACTGATGGCTTGCGCCGTCTTCACCAACAGAAATACCTGCGTGTGTAGCACCAATCTTAACGTTAAGCTTGGGATATGCAACAGAGTTTCTGATCTGTTCAAAAGCTCTGCCTGCTGCAAACATAGCAAAGCTAGATGCAAATACAACTCTGCCTGTAGATGCGATACCTGCAGCTGTAGCAATCATGTTGCCTTCTGCGATACCTGTATTGATAAATCTTTCGGG
>CAZNIC010000044.1:0-13204 GCA_964572985.1 uncultured Oscillospiraceae bacterium | reverse complement strand
CTTAACACAAACAGACGGCAAGCTTAATTTATACATAAACGGTCGGCTTATGGCTTCAACAGATGCAACAAGTGATTTAAAAGACTTTGTTTCCACAAACAACTATCTTGGCTATTATAACAAAAACACTGAGCCGACTGCGCATTTCAACGGTGCAATGGATGAGTTTTTCTTTGCCCCCTTTGCCCTTGATGCTACACTGATAAACGACATTGCTTTTTCTCACCTTTCCGATGAAGATAAAGTCGAATCCCTTTTAAGCCGTGTATATCTCAAAAAAAATGACGACAACACGTTTTCTTATTTTACATTTGATGACTATCACTCCTCTGTTAAGTGGACATCCTCTAATCCCGATGTTCTCACTGTAGAAGAAGGGCTTAAAACTCTCGACCCCACCCTGCGCGATGTCACTCTTACAGCTCATGTTGTGTCGGGCAAAATTGAGAAAACTGTTGACTACAACTATGTAGCGGGTGATTTTTCGGGATATATAACCATCAAGGAAATAACCCTTGAAAAAATTGCAATTGATGAAATCAGAAAAACAGGCAAAGAAATCGACACCGACAAAACATATCTTATCATGAGAAAAAGTGACGGAAGCTATCTTTCGCAAACCGGTGGCAATCTTTCCTTCACAAAAGATAAATCAGATACGTCTGCCTTGTGGCGTTTCCACAAAGCTCCAAAGGAAAACAACACATATTCAATATCTAATCTTTCCTCGGGCAAGTGCCTCAACGTAAAAAATTACGACACCGAAAAAGGTGCCGAAGTAATACTCTATCAGGGCGGCAAAGATATAAACGAGTTATGGTATGTTACAGAGCACGACGGAAAATGCGGCATTTTATCATATATGTCAGAGTGGTTCTTGTGCGATGACTTTACTCTTAATGGTCTTTCTGACTATACCGACTGGGAAATAATCGAAACGGAAAACACGCTTTTAACCTACGGCACAGAGTTTACACCCGTTCCTTCCAAGTTTGCGGAATTTGACACAGATTACTACTATGCCTTGAAATGCGAGGACGGTTACCTCACTTCTGATTTGACCAATACTGCACAAAATCCAACCGATAACAGTGCGCAGTGGATTTTGACAAATGTTGAAAATGAATATTACACTGTTACCAACCGTTTAACAGGTCAAAACCTTAATATTGCAGGCGCAAGTACCGCTGCGGATGCAAATGTTATTCTCTACTCCCCCGGAACCGCAGTAAATGAGCAGTTCTCCTTTGAAGAAACATCCTTTGGAGAGGTTATTACCGGGCGCAACAACAAATATCTGCTCACGTATAACAATTCTCTTTCTATGACAAGGCGGGTTTCATTCTGGCGTGTAGAAAAGCTTTCAAAACGTCCCACCGAAAGCTCAGCTTTTGATGCCGATTCCTATTTAACCGACTATATCCCCTCTGTAACAGAAGAAACAGATACAGACACAGGCTTTATCCACCCCGGTATTCTCATCACAAAGGATGACATTGTACGCATGCAAACAAAGGTGCGCGAGGGTGCTGAGCCCTGGGCAACAAGCTTTGAAAACCTCGCTACAGCCGGCATTTCAAGCCCAACTGTTCGTATATATGCTTATGACTCCAACGCAGACACAACGAGCTTAAAAAGCGAAGCAAGGCTTAAAAACATGCGTATGGATTCACGCAGTGTTGTCAATCAGGCACTGATGTATGTTATAACAGGCGATGAGGTTTATCGTAAAAACACAATGACAATCCTCCGCATGTGGTCAAAGTTACGTGACGTTTACACAACGCTTGGCAGCGACCGTATCGACCATGGTGAAATAGGGTTTAAAATGGCATTTGCCGCAGAGCTTATGAAATACACATCAACTGAAAATCCGGACCTTGCGTGGACTGAATATGACAACGAACAGTTTTGTGCGATGCTTGAAACAATACAACCAAAGCACGACAGTTGGTGGTACTGGATGAATCAGCATGGTATCTGCAACATGGCAACCATGGCAAACGCAATCTTCCAAAATGATATGGCGCTTTATAAGTTAGCAGTGCAGCGCACAACCACCAATCCCGAGAACGGCGGAAGTATTGATTATACCACAGGTTCAGGTGGTGCTATAACTCAGGTTTTCAGAATTGTAGATTTTGACTCATGGAACGGCGACAGCATCGAGCCTACCTTTGTCCATGCAGAAATGGGCCGTGACCAAGGTCATGCTTACGGATGCTTGGGTTCTCTCTCTCTTTGCGCTATGATGGGTCACAGGCAGAATACAAAGGTTGACCCTGTTACAGGCGAATACTCCGAAAAAGAAAACGCAGTAAACATGTTCCAATTTGCCGACGAAAGACTTTTGCAGGCTGCAAGCTATATCGGCAAATACAACCTCGGCTATGATGTAATGCACCCCACCATCAATGTAGGCAGTCATTATAACGATATTAACGATACAAACCGCGGTGCACTCTATTCTGCTTTTGGTATACTTTATAACTATTATAAATATGAGGAACATGCCGATATGGACAGCGAAAAATACCGTTACCTCAAAGAAGCTCACGAATACAATATGCCCGAGGGCTTTATGAACGACTTCTACATCGGTTTCAGCGATATGCTCTTTGCACCCGAAAATGCAGGTGTGGATTTGTCGCTCTACGAAAGAAACGGTGAATCATCTACCATATGGCAGATTGAAAACTTTACTGCTGTAAACTCGGGAGTAGCCGAAAAAACGGACGGATACGCAAAGATTACGCTTAACGATAAAGCACAAATTGCTGTAACGAACGGTCATTATCCTCCCTCACTCAGAAACAATGTCATTTTAAGAGTCAGAACAACAAGCGAAGTAGAAGTTACTCTTCAAAACGAACACACAGTCAATGCACCATTTGTAATGGGTATCATTCCAAATACAAACGGAGAATGGAAGGATATCTCATTCCCCACACTCCCCGAGGGGGTCTTCAGACAAAGAGTTTTCTTCTTAACATTCACAGGCGAAGGCACAATTGATGTGGATTATATGAAATTCACCGAATAAAAGGAGTTATACGAATAATCGATGTGATTTTTTGTTTACAGTTTGAAAAAACACCGTATCATTTACGATACGGTGTTTTACTATTCGTTAATATAAATTCTGGGCACTCTGTCGCTTATTTTACAAACAGTTTCATAGTTTATTGTCCCCTCAATTGCCGCAATCTCATCTGCTGTAACCATGGAGTCAATAAGACCTACCTCGTCACCCACTTTAACGTTCGGTATATGGGTAACATCTACCATGAACTGATCCATGCAAACCCTGCCTGTAATAGGTGCATAGCATCCATTTATAACAACACGACCCTTGTTTGACAAAGCCCTGGGATAACCGTCAGCATAGCCTACGGGAATTGTTGCAATAACCTTTTCATCCTCTGTAACATAAGTCCTGCCGTAGCTTATGGGCGTACCCTTTGGAACAACCTTTACGTTTACCACGTGAGTTTTGAGCTTTAACGCAGGCTTGATATCAATATCGCCTACATCGCCCGAGGGTTTCAACCCATATGTAATGATGCCGCATCTTACCATGTCAAGAGCTGCATCAGGCAGGTCAATTATAGCTGCACTGTTTGCAATATGCTTTGTGGGGATAACAACCCCTGCCTCTTCAAGCTTCGTTACAAACGCATTAAAAATCTCAAGCTGGGAGTTTGCAAAACTCTTATCTTTTTCATCTGCAGTCGCAAAATGGGTAAATATCCCTTCAATCTTTATGCCCTCAAGACTATAAATGCGCTTGATAGTTTCAATACTTTCATCATTAGGCATAAACCCTATCCTGCCCATGCCGGTATCAATTGCGATGTGAGCTTTTCCGCCCACTCTTGCCAAAAGGCACGCACTTTCATAGTCAAAAACAGTCTGCTCAATGTCATATTTGACTAAATCGTTAAAATACTCTGGTGATACATATCCCAGTATGAGTATGGGGTTTGTGATATTATCTTCGCGGAGCTTGATTGCCTCTTCAATGGTTGCCACTGCAAAATAATCGGCAATATCACGTGTTGCTTGTGCAACACGCATTGCTCCGTGACCGTAAGCATTGGCTTTTATAACAACCAACAGCTTTTTGCCAACCCGCTCTTTTATCGTTATGAGGTTATGTTTTATTGCGCCAAGGTCAACCTCAGCGTACACTCTTTGATATTTCAAATCAATAACCTTCCTTTAATACAGAGTACATCTCCTAAATTATAATACCCTCCGAGCATTTTTTCAAGTGGTTTGTCAAATTTCTTTCTTGCTGTGTTTTTCTTTACCTTTTCCGTAATTTACAACTTCAGCTATAACGGATTTGTCAGTAATAAACATAATCCTTGCAAAAGCAACCGTACCAATACGGTCATAAAGCCTCCCTGCGCTCATGGTACCCTTTATACTCGTTTTGTAGCTGTTTGCCACATAGCCGATTTTACCGATATACGGTTTTTCAACCACAATTGCCTCGCTGTCGTACTCGTTGTCAAAGTCCTTTCTTAGTCTCACCATACTTCCGATTTCAAAGGGCTTTTCACCATAGTAATAGCCTATTCCCGTAATTGTAATATATGTTGTGTTTTTCATAAAAAACACCTCCTTCGTACACATAATACCTCAAGAGGTGTCCCATAAAAAGGACAGAGCACCTTTTTTTAGGTGCTCTGTTTTTATTGCATATTAATGTTCTGAATTTCCTTAATACAGCTGGGGCATACAGGCTTTTCCTTGTATTCGTAAACTGAGCCTTCCTTACCGCAGAAAATACAACCGGGAGTGAATTTTCTAAGAATAATCTTATCGCCCTCAACATATATTTCAAGTAAATCCTTATTATCCTCAATGTCAAAATTCTTTCTGAGTTCTTTGGGGATAACCACTCTGCCAAGCTGGTCAACCTTGCGCATAACGCTTGTTGACTTTGCCGTATCTTTTTTTGCCATAAAACTTCCTCCTTTGAAATCGCTTAGCTTGTCTAAACTATATCATTGCATAATTTAAAAGTCAACCAAATTTCGACCAAAAATTGCAAATACGGACATAATTTACAGCCTGTTTTCAATTTATTAACAAACTTGGAGGCGATGACAATTTTAACCTTTATTTGGACCATTATGATGATTTGCGGCATAATATACACTTTGGTCACAAAGGATTCAGACAGTGTAGTTATCATACTAAATTCAGGCATTGAGAAAGCGTTCTCACTTTTCATAACTTTGGCACCGATAATGTGCTTTTGGTCGGGCATAATGGAGATTTGCGAAAAAAGCAATATTACCGAAGGTATTGCAAAGTTATTGTCGCCTTTAACAAAGCTGCTTTTTGGAAAAACAGCCGAAAACAAAACCGCAATGCGCAAAGTCTGTATGAATATGTCTGCCAATATTTTGGGCATGGGAAACGCCGCAACACCCCTCGGACTTGACGCAATGCGTGAGCTTGACCGATTAAATTCACATAACGCCACGGCAAGTCATGCAATGTGTATGTTTATAGTTATAAACACGGCTTCAATTCAGCTTATCCCCTCCTCCGTAATTGCATTGAGGGCACAGTTCGGCTCTTCCTCACCCTCCGATATTATACTTCCGACAATTATTACCACGATTTGTGCATTCACTGTTGGTACAACGCTCGCCAAACTTTTTGCAAAAAAGGATTCTCTTTATGACTAACATTGCCTCTTACGCTATACCGGTATTTATTATACTGGTTCTTGGGTTTGCATTTTCAAAAAAAGTGGATATCTGGACCTCATTCACGCAGGGCGGAATGAACGGACTAAAATGTGCAGTTGAAATTTTGCCGTCACTACTCGGGTTGGTGGTTGCAATTGAGCTTTTAAGCCAATCGGGCGCATTAGGAGCATTTTCTGAAATTTGTGCACCACTTTGCCGCTTTTTGAACATACCAAAAGAAGTTTTTCCGCTTTCAATCATGCGCAGCGTATCAGGCTCGGGCTCTATTGCGGTTTTTCAAAATATTCTCTCTACCCACACCCCCGACAGTTACATAGGCAGAACCGCTTCTGTTATCATGGGCAGTACCGAAACCACTTTTTATACCTTAAGTATATACTTTGCTGCAACACGGGCAAAAAATATCCGTTATTGCCTTGCGTGTGCATTAATGGCAGACCTTACGGGCAGTGTTGTGGCATCGTTAGTTTGTCAATTTATTTAAAAAGCCTTCCTTTACACAAGGAAGGCTTTTTTTGTAGGAGCAAGCTCGTTAGTATATTGGGTGCTGTGCTTAGAGGTGAAACGGACAATTTTACTCAGACTTCCTTAAAGCCTTCGCCGTGAACCTCTCGCACCTCGGATATAATGGTAAAAGCATTTTTGTCAAGCCTTTTTACTTTTTCAAGAAGCTTTGGTATTTCGTGGCTTTTTACAATGCACATCAGCATCATGCCGTCTTCATCGTTATAAAAACCTTTTGAATACACACCCGTAACTCCGCGTTCCATATCGCGCATGATTTCCTCGGCAATTTCTCTGTGATGCTTTTTTGATATTATATAAACACTCTTTGCCCAATCGCCTCTTACCAGTATAAAATCAGTCACCTTACTGCTTATATAAAGTGATATCACAGAGTAAAACATAATCGTATAGTTTGCAAAAACAAGTCCGGATATTGCTATAACAATGCCGTCAATCAACAAAATAAACGTAGCAATCGGAATATGCGGCACAAATTTATTAAGCATCAGCGCGGCAAAATCACTGCCACCGGTGGAAGCATCTCTCCATACCGTAAGCCCTACACCCACGCCCACCAGTATACCTCCAAAAACCGAGGCAATAAGCATGTCCTCCGTATATACGCCGAAATACGTTGTAACCTCTAAGAAAAAAGACAGAAAAATAATTCCAACAACAGTTTTTGCAATAGAGGATTTGCGTAACATTCTGTAGCCGAACACAAACAAAACAATATTAATCCCAAGTGTTGTAACCGAAAGAGGAATATCAAATATATAAAACAAAACAGTACCTACACCGCTGACGCCGCCTGTTGATATTTTCATTGGTACAAGAAAATAATTTATGCCAAATGCCAACACAAAAGCCCCTATCGCGATATACAAATAATCTAATATGGTTTTCTTAATGTTTTTCATATCCGTCCTCCTTCCGTCTTGTTTAGTATACCACATATACATATTTAAATCAAACAAAAAGAGGCTGTCGCCATTAGCAACAACCCCTTAAATATCAATTTTGTTACGGTCTTAAGCCCATACCGCCTTCAAGTGTTAATGTTTCGCCGTTCATGTATTTAAAATCAGGGTTAGCAAGCTGTACGCATACTCTGCCAATCTCTGTTTCGGGGTCACCAAAATGACCTGCAGGCGGCATTTTAACGTTTGCCTTAAAAGCCTCGGGATATGCTTTTTCAAATCCTTCAAGCTGAGCTGTCCAAGCAAGAGGACACACAACGTTCGTATTGATACCGTCCTTTGCCCATTCGGTTGCCGCAACACGGCTAAGACCACGGATTGCTTCCTTTGCAGCAGCATAGGAGCACTGTCCGTAGTTACCAAATAAACCTGCACCCGATGCAAAGTTTATAATACTGCCCTGTGTTTCCTTAAGATAAGGATAGCACGCTTTCATATAGTAGAAAGTAGCATATAACCCTGAGTACATTGCAAGATTAAACTGCTCTGTTGTGTGGTCCTGGATTGTAACACCAGATGCCGATGCCTGTGCGTTATTTATAAGTACATCAATTCTGCCGAATTCTTCAATCGTTTTATCAACTACGCCCTTACTAACAGCCTCATTATCTGCTCCGTCAGAAATGTCCGCCTGAAGTGCCAGAACCTTTATTCCATAATTTTTTTCAAGCTCTTCCTTTGCCTTTTCTAATTTAGCAACATTTCGTCCTGTTATAACAAGGTTGCAGCCCTCTTTGGCATATGCAGTTGCAATACCGTAACCGATAGAACCGCATCTGCCGTCAGAAAGAGCAGCGTATCCTGCACCTGTGATAATCGCTGTTTTACCTTTTAAAAAACTCATATTATTCTCCCCTTTCAATTAGAGTGATTATAACATATTTATCTGAAATTGTAAAGTTATTCTCAACTAACCGGACTAACCTATAAAAAAAATAATATTTTTTTAAAAAAAGTGTTGACAAACGATATTGTTTTTGCTATACTAACATCGTTGTCAGCAAGGCAACCAAATGGGAGTTTAGCTCAGCTGGGAGAGCATCTGCCTTACAAGCAGAGGGTCACAGGTTCGAGTCCTGTAACTCCCACCATTTTTTGGCCCGGTAGCTCAGTTGGTTAGAGCGCCAGCCTGTCACGCTGGAGGTCGAGGGTTCGAGCCCCTTCCGGGTCGCCAAAAAGCATTCATCAATGATGAATGCTTTTTTATTTATTATATATTCCCTTTTCACTTATAAAAAAGGCTACGACATTTGTCGTAGCCTTTTAATTATTAATTATTTTGTAAGGTTTGCTGTATCAATAGCAATCATCATTTCTTCATCTGTGGGAATAACCATTACCTGAACAGAAGAATCGCTTGTAGATACAATTCTTTCGCTTGCGGGAAGCGCGTTGCTTTCAGCATCCATCTTAACGCCCATGTAAGTGAAGTTCTTCATTACCTGTTCACGTACCCAGCCGTTGTTTTCGCCAACACCGCCTGTAAATACGATAGCGTCAACACCATTCATAGCAGCAACGTAGCTACCTACAATCTTCTTAAGTGAGTACAGGAACATATCAAATGCGAGTGTGCACTTTTCGTTGCCTGCCTTGCTGCCGGATTCCAGGTCACGGTAGTCATTGGAATGACAGCTTACGCCGAGCATACCGCTCTTCTTATTCATGATTGTGTCAAGCTCTTTTGCAGAAACGCCAAGCTTGTCAATAAGATATGTAACAATCGCAGGGTCGATATCGCCACATCTTGTACCCATGGGAAGACCTGCAAGAGGTGTAAAGCCCATGGATGTGTCAACAACCTTACCGTTTTCGATAGCGGCAACACTACTGCCGTTACCGAGGTGGCAAGTGATAATCTTCATTTCGTTAAATTTCTTACCTGCCAATTCTGCTGCCTTACCGGAAACATACTTATGGCTTGTACCGTGGAAGCCGTAGCGACGAATCTTGTATGTTTCATAATACTCGTAAGGAAGAGCATACATATAAGCTGTAGCGGGCATTGTCTGATGGAAAGCTGTGTCAAATACTGCAACATTGGGCACGCCGGGCATTGCCTTTTCGCAAGCCTCGATACCGATAATGTTTGCGGGGTTATGAAGAGGAGCCAATTCACAGCAAGCTTCGATAGAAGCCTTAACTTCGGGAGTGATAACAACACTTTCGGAGAAGTTTTCGCCACCGTGTACAACGCGGTGACCAACAGCACCGATTTCATCCATAGATGCGATAACGCCTGTAGAGGGTGCAACAAGTGCATCAAGTACGAGCTTAATAGCATCGGAATGATTCTTCATTTCAACAAGTGTCGAAATCTTTTCGCCGTTTGCAGGCTTGTACTCAAGCTTACTGCCGTCGATACCTATTCTGTCGCAAAGACCCTTCGCCATAACTATCTTGCTATCCATATCGATAAGCTGATATTTAAGCGAAGAGCTACCTGCGTTGATAACTAAAATCTTCATATCTTATCTGTCCTTTCAAAATTTTATAAATCAGTCAAGAGCCTGAGCCTGTACGGATGTGATTGCAATAACACCAACAACATCTTCTGCGCTGCATCCGCGAGAAAGGTCGTTAACAGGCTTTCTGATACCCTGAAGCACGGGGCCGTAAGCTTCTGCGTTAGCAAATCTCTGAACAAGCTTGTAACCGATGTTACCAGCATTGAGGTCAGGGAAAACAAGAACGTTTGCGTGACCTGCAACCTTACTTTCAGGGCACTTAAGCTCGGCAACAGAGGGAACGATAGCCGCATCAAGCTGTAATTCGCCGTCAACCTGCAAATCGGGAGCCTTTTCCTTAACAAGCTTAGTAGCTGTCTGCATTTTTTCAACAAGCTCGCTCTTAGCGGAGCCGTATGTAGAATAGCTGAGCATAGCAACCTTGGGTTCAGCACCGATTAAAGCCTTAAATGTCTTCGCGGAAGAAATTGCAATTTCACTAACCTGGTCAGCATCGGGATTTTCGTTAAGACCACTGTCAGCAAAAATAAGGTTACCGTTTTCGCCATAAGGACAGTTGGGAACACACATCATGAAGAATGCACTTACAAGCTTTGTGCCGGGTGCAGTCTTAAGAATCTGAAGAGCGGGACGGATAACGTTACTTGTGGAGTTGCAAGCACCTGCAACCATACCGTCAGCATCACTCATGTGTACCATCATTACACCGTAGTAAAGAGGGTTCTTCATAAGCTCTTTAGCCTGTTCTTCTGTCATACCTTTAGCCTTACGCATTTCAAAAAGAGCATCAGCATAAACCTGGAACTTTTCATCCTCTAAAGGATTAATAACCTTAACTTTAGAAATATCGCAATTTTCAGCATCTGCTATCTTGCAAATTTCATCTTTTTGTCCTAAAATAATAATATCGGCAATGTCCTGCGCGGAAGCATCGGCTGCTGCTTTTACAATTCTCTTGTCAAAGCCTTCGGGAAGAACAATAGTCTTCTTATTAGCCTTTGCCTTTGCAATCATGTTGTCTAAAAACTGACTCATATAAAAAACCTCCAAATATAAATTTCATACTACATATTATACTACTCAATTTTCAAACTTTCAACTAAATTTTACAAAAAGAGGATGATTTTCATGAAGATTTGTGCCACTATTGCAGAATTTAATCCTTTTCACAACGGGCATGGCTACCTTATCAATGCTTTCAAGCATGATTTTGACGCCACCGTTTGTATCATGAGCGGCAATTTCGTACAACGCGGAGCACCGGCAGTATATAACAAATTTGCACGTGCCAAAGCAGCCGTTGCCAATGGTGTTGACCTTGTAATCGAACTGCCCGTAATTTATGCCCTCTCCTCTGCCGAAAACTTTGCTACAGGCGCTGTTAAAACACTTAACGCCTCAAATTGTATTGACACATTGTTTTTTGGCTCTGAAACAGGCGAAATATCTCATCTTCGTGAAATTGCCAATCTTGCATTGAACGAGACCGATGATTTCAAATCGGCGCTCCGCCAAAAGCTAAACCGTGGCATGAACTATCCCAAAGCAATCGGCGAAATTTATGAATCTTATGGCTTTGACAAAGATATTGTTTCTTCACCCAACAATATTTTGGGCATCGAATATATAAAAGCTCTTATAAAAACAAAATCAACAATTAAACCGGCTACTCTCAAACGTTTTGGTGCATCTCACGACTCGTTTATTGCGTCAAACTCCATTGCCTCGGCATCTCATATACGCTCACTTATCGAAAAAGGTAGTTTTACACAAAACTTTATGCCCTCTTTTCCCTACCCTGTGCCCGTATTTGAAAAGCAGTTTTCCGACATTATTATCTACGCACTGAAAGCAGCAACCTTTGAGGACCTTGTAGCGGTGCCCGACTGCTCACCCGAGCTCGCATCACGTTTTATAACCGCATCCAATGCTACAACTGTACCCGATATCATAAACTACGTAAAAACAAAGAATTTTACCGAAAGCCGTATTCGTCGTATTCTTTGGAATCTTGTTTTAAAAAACACTATTCCCCCTACAAGTGAACCCACATATATACGAGTGCTTGCTCAAAACAAGCGTGGATGCGAAGTTATCGCACATATGAAAGAGGTTTCTGCTCTTCCGGTTGTGCAAAAAAGTGCCGAGCTCAAACGCGACAAAATCTTTTTGATGGAATCCAAAGCAACAAACATTTATAACATTGCCGCACACCACCCGTCGGGCGAGGATTTCAGGCACTCACCTATCCCTGTGAAAGAATTATGAAATAGCTTTGATAACTCCCATATACGGGGGTTATCTTTTTTGTGTATGAATGATATTTTTTAGATATCTGTGGAAAATTTGTGGAAACCTTTGGTTTTCAGCACGTGTTAACATGTGTTAACACAGCTTGTTTTTATTAATATTATTATTCATATTTTTATTCATGTTTTTATTATTATTTTTATTATTATTTTTATTATTGTTTTTATTATTGTTTATATTATTATTTTTATTTTTATTATTATTTATATTATTACCCTCTTTTGCATGCAATTGCATTATTCGATATAGGTATCTATGGATTTATCGTAACGCTTCAATGCGTTTTGGCGACGCTTTTCACATACCTTGTCATACTTTTCAAGGTTGGCTTTGATTTCGCCATACATAATCTTGTAGATTACGCGTTGAGTTTGAGTCATAGCAGACAAATCAACCGCCTCTCCATGAAAAAAGTGTTCTCCCAACGCAAGTACCACTCTGCCGAACTCTGCATCGGTCACAGCCTCGGCAAGGTCAAAATACTTTTCGTACATAATGATTTTCTTTGTTTTCATACTACCTCTCCTTTTGTTGTTTTTCATTAAAATCTTAACAAATAGTGTAGTAGTATTTCATCTCTAAATAAGTACAATAAAATGGTTAATTTTTAACAAAACAAAAAAGCTGTTCGTATAGAACAGCTTTTTTGTTATATAATGTCAAATTACTTAACTGCGTCCTTAAGAGCCTTACCAGCCTTGAAAGCGGGAGCCTTGCATGCAGCGATTTCGATTGTTTCGCCTGTAGCGGGGTTCTTACCTGTACGAGCGGATCTTTCTCTAACTTCGAAAGTACCGAAACCGATGAGAGCAACCTTATCACCAGCCTTGAGAGCTTCTGTGATAGCTTCAACTGTAGCAGCGAGAGCAGCATCAGAGTCCTTCTTGGAAAGACCTGTCTTAGCAGCGATAGCATTTACCAATTCTGTCTTGTTCATTCATTTTCACCTCCATAATATTATGTGCGCATATATATACACACCCAAAGGCGCGCCAAAGCAAGTGTCTAACGCGACTGTAGGCACATTATAGCACACCTTTATTGGTAATTTCAATACATTTTTTACATTTTTTTATGATTTTTAGCTGTTTTTTTAAGTTTTTTCGCTTTTTCACCGAATTTTCAAGGCGTAATTGACATTTTTAAGCCTTTGTGTTACAGTTCAAATATATACAGAAAGAAGGATTTTTTATGAACAATCACGATA
>CAZNIC010000043.1:0-13733 GCA_964572985.1 uncultured Oscillospiraceae bacterium | reverse complement strand
AGTTTTACTCAAATAACATTTGAGCCCTTATACTATTTAATTTTCAAGGTTCACACGCTCTTCACGAGCGACCTTTGCTATATTAACACAATGATTTCCATTTGTCAACACCTTTTTTTAAAAATTTTAATTTTTTTTGTTACAACTTGAACACACAACTTTAACACAACTCAATTGACACGTTTTTTCCCGGAATGTATAATAATAGGTAGAAAACCATGGGAGGAATGAAAAAAATGAAAAAATTTATCTGCTTTTGGCTTACATTTTTGATGTTGACAATCCCTTTGACTGCGAGTGCAACAGTACTTGTTACTGTCAATTCACCCCGGGAGCAAACCATCAATGTTTTTACAGCAGCTTATTCGGATGATTCGTTGGTTAACGCAAGTGTTACACCGAAACAGGTTGTCGAAGGCGAAAACACATTTGAAATTGACGCATCTGTAGATGATACAATATACGTATGGACAGAAAGCATGTCTCCTCTTTCCTACACGGTAACAGAGTTGTCCTCCGGTGACGGCATAATTCATCTTATGGGCAACAGCATTGATGCAACGGGCGTTGATAATGTAACGGTTGACGGTACAACAGTTACCATTGAGGCAGCAGGCGCATATATTATAGAAGGTGAGCTGTCCCAAGGTCAGATTGTGGTTAGTGAAAACGTCGGCAAAAAGGACGAGGTTGAAATTACATTAGACAACGTTAGGGTTACCAATTCTACCACTGCACCTTTCAATGCAGCAAACGGAAAAGTAACTATCGTGATGACAGATAACTCACAGAACACGTTTACATACTCAGGCACAAAGAAATATTCTTCATACACAACAGAGGATGCCCCCAAAGGCGCATTTTATTCAAAGAGAGATTTAACAATTTCAGGCGAAGGACTTCTTTGCGTAACAGACAATTACAAAAACGCTCTTGTAACCGGCGGAGATTTGGAAGTCAAAAAGAATGCTTCTTTAAATATAACAGCTGTAAACAACGCCATCAAAGGCGACAATGGTGTTGAATTTACTAAAAAAACAGGCACGGTAACGGTTCTTTCAACCGGAGGCGATTGCATTAAGTCTGACGCTGTTGATTCCGATACCGGATTAATGGAAGAGGACAAGGGTTATGTTGAAATCAAGGGCGGTACATTTAGCCTTACTGCTCTTGCAGGCGACGGTATACAAGCAGATAATTATATCAATATATCAGGGGGTAGCCTTACAATTAATTCGGGTGCAGAAGGTTTAAAAGCAAACGAAGTAAATATTCCTCTCTCTGTTGATGATGTTGCAACAGGCACATACGGAAACGGCAAAATAACTATCTCTGACGGCACGATTATTATCACATCAGGCGAAGACGGCATCAAAGCAACGGAAGAAATTAACATAACAGGCGGCGATATTACAATTACCGCCGAAGGTGCAGACGGCTATGACGGCATACAGGTTGGCGAAACCGAAGAAACCGTTACCGACAATGTGACACAGAAAACAATCATTGTTCCGGGCACGTTGACAATTTCAGGAGGCAGTATCAACATAATAAATGTATCCGATGATGCTATTACCTCCAATCATGACATCAAAATTTCCGACGGCACAATCACCGGCAAATCCCAAAGTGACTTTTTGAAGGCATATAACCTTGTCGACATATCGGGTGGCACCTTTAACATTGAAAGCACAAATGATGCAATCCAGTCGGGCAATGCTCTGACCGATACCGAAACAAACGGTGAGGTTGTGGGCACAAACTATACTTTGGGAAATATCAATATATCCGACGGTAATTTTACCATTAAAACAAACAACGGCTACACATCTTCCCTTTCCGATGATTCCGACAGCTGTAAGGGTATAAAGGGCGTAACGGAAGTTTTAATATCCGGAGGCACATTCAATATAAACAGCGCCGACGATGCACTCCATTCAAACTATAACTTAACGGTCACCGGCGGAGATTTCACAATCTACACAGGCGACGATGGTTTGCACGCAGACTACATTCTCACTCTCGGCACCGAAGACGGAGGTTTTGATACTCATACTATCGATATTCTCCATTCTTACGAGGGTTTGGAGGGCTCCGTAATTTATATGCTTAGCGGTACACAGTACGTATACTCTACTGATGACGGTCTTAACGCAGCGGGCGACTATACGGAAGACGGTGTACAGGTTGCATCCGATACAGAGCTTTTCGCCTGGGGCGGACAATGGGGCGGCGGTCCCGGTGGCGGTGCGAGTGATGACACTTCCCCCTACGGAATGGTATATATCAAGGGCGGTAAGCTGTACATTGAAGCCTACGGTGACGGTTTTGACTCCAACGGAAGTGCCGAAATGACAGACGGTATTGTTATTGTCAATGGTCCTACAAACAGCGCCAACGGCGTGTTTGACATCGGCGACAGCTCAGGTAGCTACTTTAACCACATCGGCGGTACGCTTATCGGCGTAGGTACAAACGGTATGACGATTACAATCAATTCATCACAAGGCGTTGCAAAAGCTTCTTCGTCCTCTCAGGGCGGCGGCAACCGTCCGGGTGGCAATTGGGGAGGTTCGTCCTCCTCGGGCAGCGGCAGTGCAGGCACACCCATAAAGATTGCTACCAACTCGGGCAACATTGTCATCGTACCCAAGGTAAGCTGGAGTTATCTGTACGCATCCACTCCCGACATGACTAAGAACGGAAGCTACACCTATTCAACCACTTCAAGCTACACAGGCGGTACACAAATCTTAGGCAAACAGGTTAACAACACATTCTATGGATTAATTGAAAATGTAGACTAATATTAAGAGGGGTGAATAAAATTCGCCCCTCTTCTTCATTGACTGAAAAAACAAAATGTGATAAAATGTTTGTATCTATGATTAGGAGTTGATTTTGTGCGTACATCAAAGCAAATTAAGGTTGGCAACGTTTTAATCGGTGGCGGTGCACCTATCAGCGTGCAGTCCATGTGTAATACTGATACAAGAAATGTAGAAGCGACAGTTAATCAGATAAAAAACCTTGTCAGTGCAGGGTGTGATATTGTGCGCCTTGCTATCCCCGACGAGGTTGCTGCAAAGGCAACAAGGGAGATTAAAGCACAGCTCCCCGATGTACCGCTCGTTGCGGATATTCATTTTGACCACCGTCTTGCCCTCATGTGTGTTGACAGCGGCATGGACAAAATCCGCATCAACCCAGGCAACATTGGTTCAATAGATAACGTAAAAAGAGTTGTTGACAAATGCGGCGAGAGGAATATTCCTATCCGTATAGGCGTTAACGGCGGTTCTCTTGAGAAAGAGCTTCTTACTAAATACGGTCATCCCACGGCGGATGCTCTTTGCGAGAGTGCTATGGGTCATGTAAAAATACTTGAAGACTGCCAATTTTATGATATTGCAGTGTCGTTAAAGGCAAGCAATGTGCCCACAACATATGAAGTGTACAAGAAATTTGCCGACATGGTGCCCTACCCCTTGCATTTGGGCGTAACCGAGGCAGGTACTGAATACTCGGGCGTTGTCAAAAACGCTATCGGCATTGGTTCGCTCCTCTTAAACGGTATTGGTGACACACTCAGAGTATCGCTCACAGCTGACCCTGTAAGAGAGGTTAAAGCAGGCATCGAAATTCTTAAGGCAGTAGGGCTCAAAAAAGGCGTTACCATGACCTCCTGCCCCACTTGCGGAAGGTGCAAGGTTAACATGATTCCCGTTGCGGAAGAGGTTAGTAAAAGGCTTGAAAGCGTGGACAAGGAAATTCACGTTGCTGTTATGGGCTGTGCTGTCAACGGTCCCGGCGAAGCAAGAGAAGCGGACATTGGTATGGCATGCGGAGACGGCTGTGCACTACTCTTCAAAAAAGGCGAAATCCTCCGCAAGGTTCCCATTGAATCAGCCGCTGACGAATTGTTTAACGAAATAGAAAATCTTTAAGGAGTAATCCACTTGGCTACGAATATACCCATTAATGAAATTTTCAAAAAAATAGATTTTGATACCGACGAAATAAACGGCATTGTGACCAATATGCAGGCCGATAAGCTTACCCGTACGTTTGTTATCAGCGTTACATACAAAACCGTTGTAAGCGCCTCGGTTTTGGAGCGTTATGCAGAAGAGATTAAAAAATGCTACAAAGCCGAGCATGTTCAGATTATCCCCTCATATGATATTGAAAATCCTTCACCCGCTGTCATTTTAAAGGCAGCGGCGAACTCGGTTTATCAGATTGGCAGCGAGGTTCCGTTTTTTAAGGCTATTTTTGACTCCTGCGAGTACGAATACGAAGATAACACAGTCAAAGTTCTGCTCCGTCACAGGAATATTGAATTTTTGAAAGAGGACAATATTGACGCGCGTATTGCCCGCGAAGTATCGACTGCGCTGGACATTGCGGTGAAATGCGAATTTGTTGATTCACCCATGGATGTAGACATGTCCCTTACGCCCATATATGACAAACCCAAGGAAAAGAAAGTTGCCGCTGCAATTGAGGGCGACGAGCCTATATTGGGCAAGGTGTTTACTATAAAGGAAATCACTCCCCTTAAAAACGCCGAGCAAGGCTCGGGTGTTATTACCGCCAAGGGCAATCCTTTTGCAATATCCTCACACTATCTTGAAAAAAATGACAAATACATCATTTCGTTTTATTTAACAGACAACACAGGTTCAATAACTATAAAGTTCTTTACCCCGTCGGAAAACGCCGAGGCTATTATAACTGCGCTCAAAAACACAAAAACCCTTGTTGTTAACGGCAAGTGTGAATACGACTCATACTCTGCCGAGCTCACAATTATGGCGCGCAACATTCTCCGTGCCGAAGATGAGGACCTCGTGGGCGATCCCGACACAAAAATGAACGAAATCAACGAAGACACGGGCTACTGCATCACCCACGGCAGAGTGCATTTTATTGATGTTAAGGATATTCCCAAGGTACAGCGTTCTATCATTACTTTTTATATGAATGATGATACCGGCTCTGCGGCGTACCGATTCTCTGTGCCGATGGCAGAGGCTGACAACATGAAAGGCTTTATCAAAAAATCTAAGGCTCTCATGGTGCGCGGCATTGTCACCAAAGACAGATTTACGCAGGAGATTTCAATTTCGGTGCGCAGTATGGAAAAGCGTGCTGTGCCAATCAGACCCGACAATGCACCTATAAAAAGGGTTGAGCTTCATGCACATTCCAAATCCAGTGCAATGGATGCTGTTGTAACAGCAGATGCACTTGTAAGCAGGGCAATGGCATGGGGGCACAAGGCGGTGGCACTCACCGACCACGGCTGTGTACAGGCTTTCCCCGAAGCTATGCACACCAAAGAAGGTGCTAAAAGTGACATCAAAATCCTATACGGTGTTGAGGGTTATCTTATAGATTCTCCCGACAATTTTAAATCAAAAGAAACCAAGCGTTACCATATAATTATACTTGCACAAAACCTTGTGGGGCTCAAAAACCTGTACAAGCTTATCAGCATATCAAATCTTGAGTATTTTTATAAACGCCCGCTTATGCCTCGTATTGAGATTGAAAAACACCGCGAGGGGTTAATCATAGGCTCAGCGTGCGAAGCAGGCGAAGTTTTCCGCACCATGATGAAAGGTGTCAGCGACGAAGAGCTGGAGGCGGTTGCATCCTTTTATGACTACCTCGAAATCCAGCCTATAGGCAACAACCAATACATGGTACGTAACGGCACTGTTCCCGACGACGAAGCACTCCGCGATTTTAACCGCAAAATTGTTGCTTTGGGCGAAAGGATGAACAAAAAAGTTGTTGCAACGTGCGACGTTCATTTCCTTGATGCTAAAGACGAGGTATACCGCAGGATACTCCAGGCAGGTCAGGGCTATGGCGATGCAGATTTCCAGCCGCCGTTGTATTTCCGCAACACTGAGGAAATGCTCGCCGAGTTCCAATACTTAGGCGAGGAAAAGGCATACGAGGTTGTTGTTACAAATACAAACCTCATTGCGGATATGATTGAAGATTACCGCCCTATTCCTCATGGTCAGTTTTCGCCCAAAATCGAAGGCAGTGAAGACGACATCCGCAATATTTCCCGCGCCAATGCAGAGAGATTGTACGGCACGCCTCTTCCCCAAATTGTTGAAGACAGATTGAATGCTGAAATCGAAAGCGTTGTTGACCACGGCTATGCCGACCTTTACAATATTGCAAGATTACTTGTTGAACACTCAATAGAAGACGGCTACATAGTAGGCTCCCGTGGTTCTGTTGGGTCGAGCTTTCTTGCATATTTGTCAAATATAACCGAGGTTAACTCACTTTGTGCTCATTACAGATGCACCAAGTGTCAATACAGCGAGTTTTTCACCCATGGTGAATACGACTCGGGCTTTGACATGCCCGATAAGACTTGCCCCAAGTGTGGCGAAATGCTCACAAAGGACGGACATGATATCCCCTTTGAAACTTTCCTTGGCTATGGCGGTGGCAAACAGCCCGATATTGACCTTAATTTCTCGGGTGAATATCAGCCCGTTGCCCACAAATATACGGAGGAAATCTTTGGTGAGGGTTACACCTTCCGTGCAGGCACGGTTTCCACCGTTGCGGACAAAACAGCTTTCGGTTATGTTATGAAATACTGCGAAGAACGCAATCTTCATTTCAATAATGCCGAAATCGAAAGACTAAAGCTTGGTTGTATGGACGTAAAGCGTACTACAGGTCAGCACCCGGGTGGTATTATAGTGCTTCCCAAGGGGCACGATATCCACGAGTTCACCCCTGTTCAGCACCCTGCGGACGATACGGAAACCGATATCATCACAACCCACTTTGACTATCACAGTATCGACGAAAACCTTTTAAAGCTTGATATATTGGGTCACGATGACCCCACCATGATAAGAATGCTTGAGGATTTGACAGGTGTTAACGCCCGTGCAATACCCTTGGATGACCAAAAGATTATGAGCCTTTTCTTATCCCCCGAGGCATTGGGTGTTACGGCAGAAGATATCGGCAGTGAAACAGGCACCTTTGCCGTACCCGAGTTTGGTACACGTTTTGTTCGTCAGATGCTTATGGACACTCAGCCCAAAACATTCTCTGACCTTGTTCGTATATCGGGGCTTTCCCACGGTACAAACGTATGGACAAACAATGCACAGGATTTGGTAAAAGCAGGCATATGTACACTCAGCAAGTGCATCTGTTGCCGTGACGATATCATGATTTATCTTATCCATATGAATATCGACCCCGGTCATGCTTTTAAGATTATGGAAAAGGTACGTAAGGGTAAAAAGCTCCAGCCCGAGGACGAGGTTGAAATGCGCGAGGCAGGTGTACCCGAGTGGTACATTGAATCCTGCAACAAAATTCAGTACATGTTCCCCAAGGCTCACGCGGCGGCATACGTTACAATGAGTTTCCGCGTGGCATTTTTCAAGCTCTACTATCCCGTAGCTTTTTACCAGTCGTACTACACAGTCCGTGCCGATACCTTTGATTACGAAATGATGGCACAAGGTCGCACTAAAGTGCAATCTGTCATGCAGGAACTATCCATGAACGAAAAGCCCTCTGCCAAGGATAAGGTTACAATGACAATACTTGAAGTTGTAAACGAAATGTATGCCAGAGGTATAGAGTTCACTCCCCTTAACATCTATGATGCCCACCCCACGAAGTTTTTGAATATTGACGGCAAGATTATGCCTGCTCTCAATTCAATTGCAGGCTTGGGCACAGCCGCGGCAGAAAGCGTTTTAAAAGCGCGCGAGGAAGCACCGTTCAAATCTATCGAGGATTTCCGTGCACGCACAAGCGTATCTCAAACACATATCGACACATTAAAACGTCTTGGTGCATTTGGCGATTTGCCCGAATCAAGCCAGGTTTCAATATTTGATATGGGATTTTAATCACGCAAAAAAGTCAGCTCAATGAGCTGACTTTTTTTGTATTGTTTATTATTCAATTGTCGTGCAGATAGGTTCCATATTTTCATTCCATATGAATACCTTAACATCGCCGCCTATGCCGAATATAAGTGTTTCATCGTCGTTTGCCTTGACTGTAATAGTTTGGGATTCTGCCTTTGTTACTTCATCATTTGCGCTATAGCTTGCAACATAAACCTTGATATCTTCAACATCCTCTGCAGAAACGTTAGCAAGCTTTACTACAGTTTCGTTAGCTGTAACAGATACAATTTCTGCCTTTATGGCTTCTTTTTCAAGTTCGTAAACTTCAAAGTTATCAAAGTACCAGTAAGGACCGTTGCCTGCATTGCCACTGCTACCAAGCCACGAGAAGTGGAAGTAAATATAGCCGTCCTCCTCTGCTGTTATTGTGAACTCATTTGTCTGCCATGAAGTTGTAACGCTAACGGGAATATTATTGCCGGAAGCATTTGCGGCAAAGTTCTTTTCCGATACAAATGCTGTACTGATGTAAGAAGCATCTGTGCCGGCTGTAGTATGCTTATAGTCATAAGCTACGTAATATGTCTTGCCTGCCTCAACGGGGATAAAGTTTGCCAAAGAGCACGTGCCCACGGAGCTGTCGCTCCAACGCGTACCAAGTGCATAATCATCAGCCGTAAGATTGCCTGATTCATAAAGTGCAGATGCGTTGGTGTCACGATTTACCTTGTAGAACCAGTCGCCGCAGGTGTCGGCATAATAGCCGTTATTGTAGCCGCCGTCACTGCGAGGTGTCTGCCATGTGCCCCAGCTAAAGTTGCCGTCACTGTCTTCAAAGCTGCCGTCGGGAACAAGGTTTGCGCCCTTTGTCACATACTTTTCGTAAACAGCTGTTGCCACCGCACCATCCATACGCTTTTCACACAGGATATAAACAACGCCATCAACAATAAGTGCTTCGTCGGGCTTGAAGTTATAATAATCTGTACCGGGGTTAAGTGTAACAGTTTCGCTTTCTTTTATTACAATGCCTTCCGCTGTCATGTAATTAAGTGTAATTGTATCTGTGCCCTCTGCATCGGGGTAAACAACATCATATTCTGCGGAGCAAAGCTCGGCTATCTCGTCGTGGTTAAGTGCATGGTCATATACATACACGTTTTCAACCAAGCCGTCAAAACCGCCAACCTCAACATATTCAATGCCGTCAAGTGATACCTTTTCCTTTAAGTCGATAAGACCATCACGGTAAAGTATGAGATATTCGCCATCATATGTTATTGTGTGGTTAACGTATCTATCGTACTTGGTAAAGAAATATTCACCGCCTGTACGGATGTTGTGGTTTTGCCACTCGTCACTTGTGCCGTAAACATTGCTTGTTGCATATTCCTTATCGTCAACTGTAACAACAACCCTTGCACGGTCTGCGGTTTCATTATCGGCATATCGTGTAGGCAGGTTTTTAATACTTACCTTCACATTACCCATATCAAGTATGTCGCCTGTATAGCTACCGTCAAGATACACGTTTGCGGAAACAGTAAACGAACCGTCTAACGAAGTATCTGTTACAATGTTTCCTGTCTCAGTTGTCGCTACAAATGCACCGCCGATTTCATCATAGTCTTCAACCACAACAAAATCGTTAAGGTTTAATTCTTCTGTAGGAAGCTCTACCTCACCCATAATAGCGGTGGGATAGCCTTGGGGATAAACGGAGTTAACCATCCAGAAGTCGTAGTCACCGTTCATCCACATAATGCGCAAATCCTTGCCTTCACTATTGGGGATAGCCCAGGGGCGAACATTGTTCTTGGGGGAATTTTCGGTAATCTGCTCTGTAGATACTATGGTTTTGCCGTCTGCGCTCATTGTGTACTTGAAAATTTCCCAAATCTTGCCGAACAAGCCCTCCACAGGCTTTGAACAGTAGATAACGTTGGGATTGTCAACGTCAATGCTCATACCGCCCGAGTAGCAGTACTCAGTATTGGAGGGGTGGTATTTACCGCCTGCATTTGTGAGGAAAGTTTTTGTCCAAGTCTCGCCGTTCCATTTAACGTAATAATAATCGTGGCTTGTTTTGCCGCCGTTTATACGAACGTTGGCAATTATGGGATAACCGTCTTCTGCCACTGCAACCTGCCAAAGCCAGTTACGAACACCGCTTGATTTGTCAACAATATGCGACTGGTTTGAATGGTCTACAATCAAAGGACCGTTCGCAATTGTACGCATAAGATTGCCGTTTATATCGTGCACCGTCATTGTATTGATATCAATCTGGTTAAAATAGAGCCAGTTGTTTTCAATATTATCGGGATGTGTTGATGTATAGGACATATAAATCTTATCTTTACCGTTTGACGCATATTTTGCGTACGGACGTACATTATCGCCCACATTTGTACTTCTTACAATCTGATAAGGACCAAACGTAAATTCCATATCACCGTTTTCATCGGGAAGAGATAACTTTGCAATTGTGGGATGCCACTCAATACCTCTCCAGCAAAGGTAAATATGCTCAGGGTCATCAGATAAGATAAAGGGCGAAGGATAGGTTGTGTTGTTTGCTGTCTCTAAACATTTTTCTTCGCCAAGGGTTGTAAGGTCACCGGGCTTTTCTGTTACTCTGTACCAAAAACATGCCTCGTCAGTGTGGCGAGAATAGAACACCACAATTCTGCCGTCGGGTATCATAACAAATGTGGGGTTGTTATGGTCATCGGGCTGAATATTGGTTCTTATCAAAACCTCGTCAACCTTGTTTGTCAGATTATTTATCTGTGTAGCCTTAATTGAGCCGTGAACATCGATATAGCCGATAACCGTCACGTCAATTGTGCCATCTTCATTTGTAAAATTAATCGCTCTCGGGTCACCAAACCAGCACCATGCACCCTCGTCTTCGATTTCATAGCCATAAAAGCTCTTTACGTCGGCATCTTTTTCGTATGCTATAACAACCGTTGCGTCACCCTCAGCAGTTACTTGTGTGGAAAGTGTTGACTTTTCAGCAGAGTATACAAAAACATCCTCGCCTTTTACAACTGTAGCTGCAGGTGTACCCGCATATGTATAAGTATCTCCCACAACCTGATGAGAAAAACTAAAACTGCTTTCTTCAACAACCGATTCACCGTCATAGAAAACGGTTTTGACACAAACCTGTGAAACCACAGCTGTTTCGATAACAAGCTCGGGCGCATACTGACTGTTTGTGTCGTAAATTCTGATACCGCCCAAGGGAGCTGCCAAGCGGAAAGTTACCTCGCTCTTACCTTCTTTTATCATTTCAGAAATGTAGTCTGCAAGAGCAATACTCGAAAGTGTAATCCTTTCGCCCGATGCAGTTTCGCCTGTGGAATTACCCGTTTGGATTGCACTGGTCAAACCAAGCAACGGAAGAGAGCTGAATGTGCCGAACGCACTTGTAGAGTCACCTGTACTCCACGTGCCGTTAATGCTGTTACCGTAAACCGAAAGCCTTGCACCGCTTGATACCTGCTTTACGTTTTTTACAGTCATCGAAAGTGTAACCTTTGCAATATGGTCTGCGTCAATATCTGCGGGTATTGTAAAAGCTACAAGAGCGTGTCTCGCACTGCCAAAGCCTGTACCCGAAAGTGAGCTTTGTGTTGTAGTGGTGCCATCTGTGTCAGTAAAGCTTGATGCCCCCTCCCAACCTGTTGCGCCTGTCGAAACAAGCACGTTGTCACCGTCGGTATATTTCCATTCGGTACCGCCCGAATTAAAGTATGCTGTTCTCACTGCGGTAAGGGTGTTGTCTTCCGCAAAGCTGACGCACGGGCAAATACCTGCTACCATGCAAAGAACAACTATAATAGCTAATAACTTTTTCATTTTACTTTCTCCTTTTGCGGGCGTGCAATGCACGCCCCTACAAAAATATCTGCAATTATTCCAAAACTCCACCCTTTGCGCCGCTTGTTACCATTTTTGCATAACGAGCAAGATAGCCTGTAGTTACCTTGGGTTCTCTCGGCTTCCATTCTGCCTTTCTCTTAGCTAATTCTTCATCACTCACCTTAAGGTTAAGTGTGCAAGCGTCTATATCAATGCTGATAATATCGCCTTCCTCGACAAGTGCAATAGGACCGCCTACTGCCGCCTCGGGCGATACGTGACCGATAGATGCACCGCGGCTTGCACCCGAGAAACGACCGTCTGTGATTAATGCAACTGTAGAACCAAGACCCATACCTGCAATAGCACTTGTGGGATTAAGCATTTCTCTCATACCGGGGCCGCCCTTGGGTCCTTCGTAACGGATAACAACAACGTCACCTGCGTGAATCTCGCCGCCCTTGATTGCATCGATTGCATCTTCTTCACAATCAAACACTCTTGCAGGGCCTTCGTGCTGCATCATTTCACTAACTACCGCACTTCTCTTTACAACGCTGCCATCAGGCGCAAGGTTGCCCTTTAATACCGCAAGACCGCCTGTTGTGGAGTAAGGATTGTCCATTGTGCGGATAACCTCGGGATTTTTGTTAACGTGACCCTTTACAGCCTCGCCGATTGTTTTGCCTGTTACTGTCATACAGTCCTCGTTAAGTAAGCCCTTTTCACGAAGCTGATTCATAACAGCGTATACACCGCCTGCTTCGTTCAAATCTTCCATGTATGTAGGACCTGCCGGAGCAAGGTGGCAAAGGTTGGGTGTTCTTGCGCTTACTTCGTTTGCAAGAGAAATATCAAAATCAAATCCAATTTCGTGTGCAATTGCAGGAATATGTAACATGGAGTTTGTAGAACAACCAAGTGCCATATCAACAGTGAGTGCATTCATGATAGCTTCCTTTGTGATGATATCACGGGGACGGATGTTCTTTCTGTACATTTCCATTACAGCCATACCTGCCCTCTTTGCAAGCTTAATTCTTTCGGAATACACAGCAGGGATTGTACCGTTACCGGGCAAGCCCATACCAAGTGCTTCTGTCAAGCAGTTCATACTGTTTGCAGTGTACATACCAGAGCAGCTACCGCATGTGGGACATGCGTTACATTCGTAATCCTTAACATCTTCCTCTGTCATTGTGCCTGCGGCATAGCTGCCCACAGCTTCAAACATGGAGGACAAACTTGTCTTGTGACCCTTAACGTGGCCGGCTAACATCGGACCGCCTGATACAAACACAGTAGGCACGTTTACTCTTGCCGCCGCCATAAGAAGTCCCGGCACGTTTTTGTCGCAGTTGGGTATCATAACAAGTGCGTCAAACTGATGTGCAGTTGCCATACATTCAGTAGAATCTGCAATCAAATCACGAGTAACAAGTGAATACTTCATACCGATATGACCCATTGCAATACCGTCACACACAGCAATTGCCGGGAACATAATGGGTGTGCCGCCTGCCGCTGCAACGCCAAGCTTTACCGCCTGGGCAATTTTGTCAAGGTTCATGTGACCGGGTACGATTTCGTTGTATGAACAAACAATACCAACAAGAGGCTTGCTGAGTTCTTCCTCTGTCATACCAAGGGCGTTGAACAGGCTTCTGTGGGGTGCCTGCTGCATGCCGCATTTTACGTTATCACTTTTCATTGTAAAACATCTCCTTAAAACCCTATTCCGGGGTATAAAATATTAGAATAATTATACCACTACTCACCTTTTCCGTCAACAAAAAAAGAGACGGTTTTCAATGCGAAAACCGTCCAACTTGGAAAAATCAAATTCAATTCACCGCGCAAACCACCGAGACCTTAATTTCAATTCCATTCTGATTCGCCGTCAAAATCGTCGTCAGCAGGGTCTATTGCTATGTT
>CAZNIC010000042.1:0-14842 GCA_964572985.1 uncultured Oscillospiraceae bacterium | reverse complement strand
AGGATAGATTGAGCGAAGTAATGTACAATCTTTGCGACTGTATAATTACAATTGCAAGTCTCCTTGAGCCCTTTATGCCCCGCAGTGCAAAAGCTATCAGCGAGCAGTTGAACTGTCCGCTCAGGAGCTTTGAAGACTGCGAAAAGAGTGGGCTTTACCCCGAAGAAGGCAAGGTAACAGATAATCCTGCAATGCTCTTTGCGAGAATTAAGCTTGAAGATATTATGGTAGAGGTTGAAAAGATTATGGGTGCACAAAAGCCTAAGGAACCTGAAAAGAAGGCTGTGGAAAAACCCGAACCTAAGGAAGAAATCTCAATTGATGATTTCTGCAAGATGGACTTGAGAGTGGGTACTGTTATAGCTTGCGAAAAGGTTAAAAAGTCAAGTAAGCTTCTTAAGTTCCAGCTTGACTTTGGCTATGAACAGCGCCAGATTGTATCGGGTATTGCAAAATACTATAATCCCGACGATTTAATCGGCAAGCAGGTTGTGGCAGTTGTTAACCTTAAACCCGTGAAGCTTTGCGGTGAAGACAGCTTCGGTATGATTCTCTCTGCAGCAAACGATGAGGAATTAAGCCTTGTTTCTCCTATTGCCTCCATTGCACCGGGTAGCGAGGTAAGATAATGCTTTTTGACGTTCATGCACATTACGATGACGAACGTTTTGACGAGGACAGGGATATTCTCCTGTCCTCGATGTATAATAATAACGTTGGTCACATTATAAATATAGGTTGTGATATACCTTCAAGCAAGGCGAGTATAGCTTTAGCTGAAAAATACCCCTTTATGTATGCCGCTGTGGGTTTCCACCCTCATGAAGCGGCGACTGTTCAGCAAAAAGACCTTGATGCAATTATCGAACTGGCGAAGCACCCAAAAGTTGTTGCCATAGGTGAAATCGGACTTGATTATTACTATGGCAAGGAAACAGAGGATGTGCAGAGAAAGGTTTTTCGTGAACAGATAGAGCTTGCTAAAGAGGTTGATTTGCCTTTTCAGGTGCATAACCGTGATTCTACGCGTGATTGTCTGATGATTCTGAAAGAATCAAAAATGGGCGAAAGACGCGGCATGATGCACTGCTTTAGTGAAAGCAAGGAAACAGCACGGCAAATACTTGATTTAGGTATGAAAATATCAATAGGGGGCGTACTTACCTTCAAAAACAACGTAAAAACCATTGAAGTGGTAAAGTATGTGCCTATTGAAGATATAATGATTGAAACAGACTGTCCGTATCTTGCGCCTGTGCCTTATCGCGGAAAGAGAAATTCCTCTCTCTATATTCACGCTGTGGCGGAGAAAATTGCCGAGTTAAAGGGCATGGATGCAGAAGAGGTTATAGCAATTACTGAAAAGAACGCAAAAAGCTTTTTCTGTGTTGAATAGTGGTTTTTAGTAAGGTTGATTAGGTGACAGCAACATTTTTAAAATGTACGGGGACACAGCCGTTCATTCATTTTACTTGTGAAAAGACGAGTGAGTAGGTTGGCTTTGGGTAGGAAATGTCCCCGAAGTGGGAATTAGTAAGAGAGTGATAAATTATGAATAATATTATTGCTTATCCCATAGGGGATAGCTTATATTTGAATTTAACAAACCGTTGTACAAATGCCTGCACATTTTGTGTGCGTACAACAACGGATGGTGGCATGGGCTACGATTTGTGGATTGACAAGGAGCCTACGGTGTCCGAAATGGTTGCCGATATTAAAGAAAAAGGCGTTGAAAACTACAGGGAGCTGGTTCTCTGCGGTTACGGCGAGCCTACAGAGCGTTATGACGATATGCTCGCCGTTGTACGTGAAATCAAAGCTTACTGCCCGATAAAAGTGCGCCTTAACACCAACGGTCATGCAAATCTGATTGCAGGCGAAAGCGTTACATATAAAATGCAGGGGCTTGTTGACATTGTGTCAATATCCTTAAATGCACCCGACGCAAGACGTTATAACGAAATTTGTCAGTGTCAATACGGCGAAGAAGGGTTTTACGCTATGCTTGACTTTGCAAAAGAGGCAAAGGCTTATGTGCCCGAGGTTATCCTTAGTGTAGTTGACGTTATGGACAAAGAGGACATTGAAGCTTGTCGCAAAATTGCAGAGGATATAGGTGTCAAATTCAGAGTGAGAGAATTTATAACAGACTGACAGTAAAAGGAGGACTTGACGTGAAGAATACAACGGCTACTTTTGCCGAAATGAAGAAAAACGGCGAAAAAATATCAATGATTACTGCATATGATTATTCCACGGCAAGATTGGTTGATAAAGCAGGTATTAATTCTATCCTTGTGGGAGATTCATTAGGGATGGTAATGCTTGGCTATCCCGACTCTACGCGTGTTACAATGGAAGACATGCTCCATCATGTCAAGGCAGTTGTAAGAGGCTGTGAAAGTACTCTTGTTGTTGCAGATATGCCCTTTATGAGCTATCAGACAAGTGTGTATGACGCTGTTAAAAACGCAGGCAGACTTGTCCAGGAAGGCGGCGCCGAATGCGTTAAGCTCGAAGGTGGCGTGGATATTTATGAACAGATTGAGGCAATTGTAAAGGCGGGCATCCCGGTGTGCGGTCACGTAGGCTTAACCCCTCAGTCGATAAACGCTTTTGGCGGATTTAAAGTGCAGGGCAAAACCCTAGAAACTGCAAAAAAGATAATTGAAGACGCTAAAGCTGTGGAAAAAGCAGGCGCTTTTGCAATAGTGCTGGAGGGTATTCCCGCACCCTTGGCTGATATAATTACAAATATGCTTACTATTCCCACAATTGGTATAGGGGCAAGTAGGTCCTGCGACGGTCAGGTTTTGGTTTATCAGGACATGCTGGGACTTTACTCGGATTTTACACCTAAATTTGTGAAAAGGTTTGCTGAATTAGGCGAGGCTATGGTTGATGCGTTCAAAAAATATGATAAAGAGGTTAAATCCGGCGCTTTTCCCGCCGAAGAATATACATATAAAATGGACGAAAATGTGTTGAAAGAAATCGAGGCGTGTTTAAAATGAAAATTTTAACTACTGTTAAAGAAGTTCGTGAATATGTTAAAACTCAAAGAATGGCAGGTAAAACAATAGGTTTAGTGCCTACTATGGGATATCTCCATGAGGGGCATGCGTCTCTTGTTAAAAAGAGTGTGGCAGAGTGCGACATAACAGTTGTAAGTATATTTGTTAACCCTACACAGTTTGCTCCCAATGAGGATTTCGAGGCATATCCCAGAGATTTGGAGCATGATGTAGCACTGCTCACCGAATGTGGGGCTGATGCAGTTTTTCATCCCGAAGCTACTGAAATGTATTTTCCCGATGCCTCAACAACAATTGTGCCGGATGTTTTATCTAAAAACCTTTGCGGCAAAACACGCCCCATTCATTTTGGCGGTGTTTGCACTGTTGTGGGTAAGCTTTTTAACATTGTTACGCCCGACAAGGCGTTTTTCGGGCAGAAGGATGCTCAGCAGCTTGCAATTATCAAGCGCATGGTGAGAGACTTGAACTTTGGTGTTGATGTTGTAGGATGTCCCATCGTACGAGAAAAGGATGGACTTGCAAAATCAAGCCGTAATACATATCTTAATCCCGACGAAAGAAAAGCGGCATTGTGCCTTTCCCAAGCAGTAAGACTGGGGCAGGAAATGGTAGATGCGGGCGAAAAGAGCACTAAGGTTATATTGGATGCTATGATTGCACATATCAATAACGAACCTCTTGCAAAGATTGACTATGTTCAGGCAGTTGACATGAGCATGCAGGATGTTGACGCTGTAGGTGAGGATACACTTTTTGCTATGGCGGTATATATCGGCAAGACCAGATTAATTGATAACTTTATGGTTTAAGTGGGTTGCAGGCAACTTTGATTAGGTAATTGCAACAAACAATCCCTCCGTCAGCCTTTGGCTGACACCTCCCTTTACACAAGGGAGGCTTAGTTGTGGGCTTTAGTTTACTGAGAGGAGACTTGCGTATGACAATTACGATGTTAAAGGGCAAAATTCACCGTGCAAAGGTGACGCAGGCAGAGATAAATTACATAGGCAGTATTACTGTTGACAGTGAGCTTTTGGAAGCGGCAGGTATACTGGAGTATGAAAAGGTGCAGGTTGTTGATATCACAAACGGCAACCGCTTAGAAACCTATACCATTGCAGGAGAAAAAGGCAGCGGTGTGATTTGTCTTAACGGTGCAGCGGCAAAAATGGTTGACGTTGGCGACAGGATAATAATCATGGCTTATGCTCAGATGGATATGGAGGAAGCCGACGGATTTAAGCCGAGAGTTGTATTTGTGAATAAAGAAAACAAAATAGTGAAAAAGGCTCATTACGAAAAAGCAGGAGAGCTGTTTGAAGAGCTTTAAGAAAAAGTCGGTAAATATTCATATTTACCGACTTTTTTTGTGCGCATAATCACGAAAAATTAACAAAGTTGTAGTTGCGAAACAATGGAATGTATGGTAATATACAATTAGGTATGTATTCGAATGAATTATTTATACAGAAAGGATGATTACATATGAGAATGAAAAAAGTTTTAAGTCTTGTTCTCGTGGTGGTAATGGCTTTCAGCTTTGTACCGTCAGTTTTCGCCGACGACATGGTGCTTAGCGGCTACCAGGTTAATCCTGCTACCACTATTGAAGGTCAGATGCCTATTCTGCCCGACAGAGCAATACTTACATTCGAAAACGGTGATGTATTGATTGAATATATCACATGGAATGAGTTTGATGAAAGTCTGTATGCCCAAGAAGGCACCTTTGAGGTAACAGGCGTTACAGAATCAGGCTATGAGGTTAAGACAACCGTTACGGTTGAAAAGAATTCCGATACGGACATTGCTAATGGTCTTATAGCTTATTATAACTTTGATTATGATGATGCAGAGCCTACTATTATTTCCGATATTTCGGGCAACGGCAACGATGCAACAGTGCTCAATAATGTTGGCGAGGTTTCAAACGGCTGGTGGACTGAACAGGTTAACAACAAGCTTACCATAGCAGATGGTGTTGCCACCTTCCCCGGAATGACCTCTACATGGGGCAGTGCATATCTTGGTGCGGCATTAAAGCTTCCCAACAATATTAACTCTGATGTGGAATCTTTCTCTTTCTCCGCATGGATTAAGGCAGACGGCGAATATACGTATGCAAATAACCTTACAAGATTTTTCGACTTCGGTAATCTTGGCAGCGGCGGTAACGACGCATACAACAGTATTTTTGCTCGATATACATCTTCCTCGGGTCTTCTGCGTATTCAGGACAGAAATATAAACAAATACCAGGAAACAACAATTTCCTCCCGTCCCTTTACCGATGTATGGGGGCACTTGGCTTTCGTTTACGAAAAGAACGAGGATACAGGCTACTATGAAACAAGCGTTTACGTAAACGGCGAGGAAGTTCATGAATTATCAACAACAAGTGTTTACACACGTGCACTTTCTGACCTTGGTGAGCTTACAGATACAAACAACGGCTTCTTTATCGGTCGTACAGTATGGGCTGCAACAAATCAGAACGTAACAGACAACCCCGACTTCAAGGGTGAAATGGACGAAATCCGTCTTTATGACAGAGCACTCACAGCAGGTCAGGTGCAGTATCTTTATGCCACAACTGCTCCCGTAGGTATGATTGAAATGGAAGAGTATTACGTTGACGACGTAACAACTCTTGCAGGTGACTATCCTCTTCTGCCCGAAACAGCAACAGTTGTTTATAACACGGGCGCAGTAATGGAAGAAACGGTTGTATGGGATATTATTTCCTCCTCCGAATATGCACAGGAAGGCTCATTTGAGGTTATGGGTGTAACAGAAAACGGAAATACGGTAACCGTTAAGGTTATTGTTATTAAAAAAGACTCCTCCACTCTCAACGAGGGTCTTCTGTTGTACTACAGCTTCGACGATGATTCCGAAACACCTTCTACAATTATTGACGTATCGGGCAAAAACAACAACGCAACGGTTGATAACCTTTCCACCACCGTAACAGGTGGCGGTGGCGGTCCCTGGGGCGGCGGTACAACATATAATGTTGAAGCTACCCTTACTGTAGAAGACGGCGTTGCACACTTCCCCGGTGCCTCCTTAGGTAGCGACCACGGCATTACGGACAGAAGAAATCAGAATACATACTTCAAGGGTCCTGCAATTAAGCTTCCCAATGGTGTGACTGAGAACGTTGAGGACTTTACCTATGCGGCATGGATTTATGCTGATGAAAACTACCGTTACGCTTCCTCCATTCAAAGATTCTTTGACCTTGGTGTAAGCACCACCGACTACGATTCCTTCTTCTACCGTCATGTTCCTGCAACGGGTGAATCACGTTTCCAGGACCGCGGCGTGGCATCCTCCGGTGATGACCCTGTAAGCCTTATCTCCGCAACATTGGAGGATAAGCCCTTCACAGGTCAGTGGGCACATCTTGTTGTAACATACAAAAAGAGCGATGCGGGCGAATACTATACACCCACAATTTATGTGAACGGTGTTGAAAGATACGAATACGACAATACTCTTACAACGCTTACACGTTCGCTTAAGGACCTTGGCACAATTACAGATTCCAACAATGGTCTTTGGATAGGCAGAACACAGTGGGATAATTCCGACAACCCCGACTTTGCAGGTAAAATGGACGAAATCCGTCTGTATGACAGAGCACTTAGTGCAAGTGAAGTAGCAGAGCTTTATAACGCAAAGAAGCCCTCTGATGTACCTGTTGACTATGACAGTATGCCTCAGACAAGAATTGCCGTTGTAGAGGATGTTGAAGTATCTACAGCATATCTCGACACTAACCGTGAGGGTCAGACACAGATGCTTGTATCCTCCAATAACGGTGCGGCTAATACACGCTATGGATTTATGCGTCTTGGTGAGCTTTCATCGGGACAGATTGCATCTATGGCTAACTGTGAAAAGGCAGTATTGAGCGTTTATGTAACTCTTATTGACAACTGGGGCACAAACGATGAATTTTATTGCTATGGTTTGACAGGCGATGCAACAGCTTGGGATGTTAATACAATCACAATGAACAATTACGCAAGCCAGATTGGCGGAAGCATTTCAAACGTTGGTGTAAGTGAAGTTGGTGAGCTTCTTGATACACAGTACGCATCCGGTCAGCAGAAGGATTTCTATATGCAGTGGGATGTTACAGAGTTTGTAAAAGAACACGCAGCGGAGAATTTCTCTTTCCTTCTTACATGTGGCAGTAACGTTGCATATATTTACACAAGCGAATCCGGCATGGAAGGACAAATGCCTGAATTAATAGTTTATCAGCAGGGCACACCTATTACGGTAAACCGTGTTGATACAGATGGCAATCAGATTTCCTCTTCTGTTGTATACGCAGTTGCAGGAAGCAGATACACATATAATGTGGCAGATGCTCTTGTAAGCTATAACAATACAATCTATGTAGTAAATAAGGATAAATCCTCTCTTACGGTTGAATCCGTTACAGGTGAGGATACAATCACAGTTGTATACGAAAAGGCTGAAGACGTGAAATGTGACAGCGTAAACGTAAGAACATATGTTGGCAAGGCTCCCACGCTTTCCAGAGTATTGAATGTTTATGCAGGCGGTTACAGTGCGCTCTTTGCAGTTCAGTGGGAAACAATCGATTCCTCGCTTTATGCCGAAAAGGGTGAATTTACTGTAACGGGTACAATTCTCGGTACAGATGTAACTCTTGAAGCCAGCATTGTTGTGTTCCCCGAATACAACGGTGCCGTAGGTGGCGACTTGGTTCTTTATATCTACTGTGACGGTGAAATTTTAGAGGAAAAGAGAATTAACAAGGCGTACGGCTCCTCCTTTACCCTTGATTCAAGCTATGAAAACTATCTCGGCAGCCTTTACGTGCTTGATTATGTTGACGGCAGTATTACCGAGATTGGACAGAGCGTTGCAATGAACAGTCTCAACCAGACGGTTGAATTGTACTATGTGATGAAAGAAAATATAGAAGCAACCCTTTCGGTTAACATCAGAGCTGATGACCTTGAAGGAACAAGTTATACACTTACTGCAACGGCAAAGGTTTTAAATACAGAAAAAACAGACGAAACTGTTAAGATTGTTATTGCTGATTACAACGATAATGAAGAATTGACAGGTGCCGTATCAGAGAGTGAAGTAGTTGCAAGCAGAAGCGGTGAAACCGTTACAATCACAAAGAGCGTTGCATACGACGCAGCAACGCACAAGAACAGCGTTGTATACCTTTGGACAGATGATATGGAGCCTTTGGCAGAAGAGGTTTATGTTTGCGATGTTCCCGTATCGGGATATATAGCAGAAGAGGTTTATGCTATGATTCCCACATATGAAAGTGCGGTAACAGCTGTAAGAAGTGCAAACGACTACTGGCAGAGTACTTATTCCTATAACACCTGGACCAGTGGTATCCATCCTGCCTTCTGGTCAAGGGCTGCATACCATACAGGCAATATGGAGGCTTACAAGCTTTTGGGCGACGAAAATTACCTCCAGCACTCTATTGACTGGGCAAACTACAATGGTTGGAAGGGTAACGACTACACAGGTGACCCCTCAACATGGACATGGGGCTATAACCAGACCCAGGGCAGTAACGCAGTTCTCTTTGGTGACTGGCAGATATGCTTCCAGAGCTATCTTGATATGTACGAATTCGGCGTAGAGGATGCAAACCTTGACAGAGTATTTGAAGTTATGGACTATCAGGTAAGTAAGGATGAAGATGCTTTCTGGTGGTGGGCAGATGCTCTTTACATGGTAATGCCTGTTATGAGTAAGCTTTATAAGCATACAGGCGACGAAAAGTATCTTGATGCACTTTATAAGTGGTTCAGGTATGCTAAGGAATTTATGTATGACGGTCCCGGAGGTATTCCCACAAGCAGTGACGGTTATACAACAAGTGCATATCTTAAGAGTGGTGCAAGCTATTCCGATCCGGATAATTATGCGCATCTCTTCTATCGTGACTCGGGCTATGTATTCCCCTTGAACCCCAATTCCGGTCATGCGGATGAAAAGAACTTCTGGGCACGTGGTAACGGCTGGGTATTTGCCGGTCTTGCAAAAGTCCTTGCCGATATGCCCGAATCTTACGAGCATTACGATGAGTTCTACAACACATATATGGAAATGGCTCCTGCTATTATCGCTTGCCAGGAAACAGACGATAACGGCTACGGTTTCTGGACGCAGAGTATGCTTCAAAACTATCCCACAGGCAATAACGGAAATTATGAAGGTTACGAAACAAGCGGTACAGCGTTCTTCACATACGGTTTGTTCTGGGGTATCAACAATGGTCTTCTTGACGAAGAAACATATCTTGAACCTGCAGTCCGTGCATGGGGATATCTTGAAAACGTAGCACTTCATTCTAACGGTAAGGTAGGTTACGTTCAGCCTATCGGTTCCAACGCAACTGAGGCAACGCCTTATGACACAACACAGGACTTTGGTGTAGGTGCGTACCTCCTTGCAGCTTGCGAAGCTGCACGCTATGCGGAAAGTAACTAAAGCCCACAACACGGGACACTCCCTACCCACAGTCAACCCATAATTTCGGCTTTCCACAAGCGGATGTGCAAATGAATGAATGGGTGTGTGGCTGTTCCGCTAAAAAAATGTTGCAGTGGTCCCGAATAAAAGTGAACTGATATGAAGAATAGACAAAAAAGCAATCCTTAAAGGATTGCTTTTTTTGTATGCACATGATAAAATTAGTTTATTAGGATGGTGATTATATGAAGGCAATTTTATTTGATATGGACGGTACGCTTCTGCCCATGGATGAAGATGTGTTTACAAAGGGATATTTTAAGCTTCTTGCAAAAAAACTGTGCCCCTTTGGTATTGAACCCGAGGCACTTATCGATGCTGTTTGGGACGGCACAAAGTGTATGTACAAAAACGATGGAGCAAAGACAAACGAACAGGTTTTCTGGGAAAGGTTTGCAGAAAAAACAGGACTTGATTACAAGCCGTTTTATGATGCGTCCAATGATTTTTACCCTAATGAGTTCCATGGTGCAAAGGTTTTTGCAAATGAAAACCCGCTTGCCAAGGTAGCGGTTGAAATAGCTCGCCAAAAGGCAGACAAGGTCGTGCTTGCTACTAACCCGTTGTTCCCCATGACAGGGCAGATTGCACGCATGAGCTGGATGAATCTTACGCCCGAAGACTTTGACCTTGTTACAAGCTACGAAAACTGTTCTTTCACAAAGCCTAATCCCAAATATTTTGAAAAGGTTTGTGAGCATATAGGTGTTGGACCAAAGGACTGCTTGATGATAGGCAACAGCGAGGACGAGGATATGCACGCAGCGGCATCGCTCGGTATGGATACATACCTTGTTGATGGTTTTGTCAAACCAAGCAAAGTTAAACCCTATGAAGGTAAGCGCGGCAGTTTTGAAGATATGATAGAGTATTTAAAATCACTATAAAGGAGAGGCAAATATGGCACTTACATATGAATCCGTAGTTGAAAAAATAAGAAGAGCAGACACTTATTGGCAGAAAAACTTTGACTTTGTTGACTGGAACGGCGGAGCACATCCTGCATTTTGGGATAAGGCGGCTTATCACACAGGCAACATGGAGGTTTACAAGCTTTTAGGCGATAAGGATTTGCTCAAGTACACAATTGACTGGGCAAATTTCTGCAACTGGAAGGGCAATGATTCGGATGCTGACCCCTCCGAATGGTTCTGGGAATATAACCAGACACAGGGCTCTGCCGCTGTTATTTTCGGCGACTGGGAAATCTGCTTCCAGGTTTATATTGACCTTTACAATGCAGGCATTGACGGCGCTACAATTGACAGAGTAATGTATGTTATCAATCATCAGATCGAAAAGGATGTTGACAACTATTGGTGGTGGGCAGATGCGCTTTACATGGTAATGCCTGTGTTCACAAAGATTTACAAACAAACAGGCGATGAAAAGTACCTTGACGCTCTCTACAAATACTTCCGCTATGCAAAGGAATTGATGTATGACGGCAAGGGCGGTATTCCCACAAGCGCAGACGGCTATACAACAAGTGCAAAAATCCTTGAGGGTGCAAATTACTCTGACCCTGATGATTACAAAAATCTTTTCTTCCGCGATGCAAACTTTGTTTACCCCTTAAAGCCCAACCCCGGTCACGAAAATGAAAAGAACTTTTGGGCACGTGGCAACGGCTGGGTATTCGCAGGTCTTTGCAAGGTTCTTAGTGATATGCCTACTGACTACAAGCACTATGACGAGTTCCTCACAACCTATAAAGAAATGGCACCTGCAATAGCCTCCTGCCAGTTGAAGGATTGCGACGGTAACGGTTTCTGGACGCAGTCTATGCTCCAAAATTACCCTGTAGGTAACAACGGTAACGAATACGGCTACGAAACAAGCGGTACAGCTTTCTTTACATACGGATTTTTCTGGGGTATCAACAACGGTATCTTAGATAAGGAAACTTACCTCGATACAGCACTTTCCGGCTGGAAATATCTTAGTGAAGTGGCTCTCCATGAGGACGGTAAGGTGGGCTATGTTCAGTACATAGGCTCCAATGCAACCGAGGCTATGAGCTATGACACAACACAAAACTTTGGTGTTGGTGCATTTCTCTTGGCAGGCTGCGAAACAGCTCGTTACGTACAGAATAACTAAAACAAACAAAAAAATCCCGAACATTGTTCGGGATTTTTTTGTTCTGCATTCTGCGTTTTGCACTCTGCACTTAATTTACCGGTACATAGCCTGCGTTTTCAATTATTTTGCTGCCTCGGTCGGAGAGCACCAGTTCAACCCACTTTTTGGTGTTTTCGTCGGCATCCGACCTTGTTACGATAAATCCGTTTGTGAAAATCGGGTATTCACCGTTTTTAATTGTTTCGATTGTGGGCTCAACGCCGTCTATTGAAAGCATTTTGATTGTGTCGCGCTTGTACATTGTGTTTACATAGTAAAAGTAGGAATATCCGATAGCGTCCTTGGCATTGTCGTACTCGGCTACTGCGTCGATAAGCTCGCCCATTTCGCCCTGTATTTGCTCAAGAGGCGGCTGCATAATGGTTTTGTCCTTCATAACCAAGCTGAGCATTGCCGTCTGACTGCCTGAGCCGATGGGTCTCTGATATGGGATGATGAGGGCATCCTCGCCGCCTAACTCCGACCAATTGGTAATCTCACCTGTGTAGATTTTCTGTACCTGGTCAAAGGTGAGGTTGTCGACATCATTTTCACTGTTTACAATAAATACAAAAGCGGAGCTTGTGGCGGGGATAATATTTAATTCAACGCCTTGCGCCTCGGCGTAAAGCTTATCCTCCTCGCTTATTTCAGCCGCAAAGATTACATCAACCTTGCCGTCAATCAAGTTGTGATAAACATCACTTGAGCGTGTTGTAGTATATTCAAAGTCTAAATCTGCCTCGGGGATACCTAAAAAGTCAGATGCTATAGAATCAACAAGCGGATGAATAGCCAGGGATGCGTCAACTGTAGGGTAGTTGTCAAGGGTGAAAACACTCTCGGGCTTGTCGGGGGTGTCAACCTTGGCTTCGGTAGGTGTTGTGGGTGTGTTTTGGGGGGTGGTTGCTGATTTGTACCACCACACACAGCCGACAGCAATCAAAAGCATAATAACCACGGCTGTAACAATTGCAATAGTTTTTTTCATTATGTCGTCCTCCTGTCAGTCAAAAATTTTAAGCATTGATTTGTCAAAATCGTCTAAGAATATGTATACGGAGAAATCCTCCATAGACGGGAAGGATGCAACAATCATTGAACCATCCAGAGAAAGTGACATTTCTTCAATAAGAGAGTCAACATCCTTGGGCAAATCGCTTTGAAAGGATAGTCTATCCGCAACGCGGTCCTTTATAACATCAATATACCCACTGTCCTCATAGAATATATCCTTTAATGATGAGTATTCTTCGCCTGTGATATAGTTATAAAGATAAGCGGTAGTCCTAGTCTCGAGATGTACGCCATTAGGCAATTCGTCCTCGAAAAAATAAGCACCGCCGCGCATAGCAAAATACTCATAGCGATAGGTTTCGACAATTAAGTCCTTGAAGGATTCTTCATATATCTTAAGGGGCATCGAATAAATGTATACACGGTTACTTATATTTGCAAGGTTTGAAAACGTGTTATACCATGTTCGGTTTTCGTATTCAGAGCTGATATAAAGATTGCTGTTTGGCTTGAACAATACCATGTAGAAGGTATCGGGATTGTTCTGTGCAGTTTTGCGGTAGTCGTCGATGAGTGCATGGAACTTTTCGTACATACTCTCTTTAAGCTCGGTATACTGCTCAACCTTTTTTTCGTCAAAGCCTTCGCCGTTTTGGGGAATATAGTCATAACCTGCGGTAAAGTCATACCACATATTGTCCTCAATATAGCCGTATTCGATTTGCTCAAATATATCGTACTGGCACGGTGAGCAGGTGAAAAGATTTTTAAAGTTTTCGTATTCGCCTGTGTAAATATCCTCATCGGTAAGATATTTTGAATAAATAGTTATAATGTCATAATAATCAATCATGAGTGCGTCTGCCATGCTGTCGCCGGAGTAAAAGAGTATGGATACCGGTGTGAAAGCAAACTTTTTGTTGTCGGATTCCATATAGGATTTAACTAGCTTTACGAGCTTTTCTTCGTTTGGAGAAACGATAAAGGTTTCGCTGTCATAGTTGCCGTACATTACAGTTGATTTATAAAAGCTTGAACGAACTATGTCCAAAAGGTCTGTATCTTTAAAAAACAAATCTTCAAGCTTGAGTTCGTTGCCGTCTATAAGATTGTAATTAAAATAAATAATGTCGCTGTAGGGCTGATAACCGAAACCTACGTTAAAGGATATTGAAACAACGTTTGCAAAATTTGCATATGTGTAAAAGTTTGCGTAGTTTATGGCCTCGTATTTGTCAAGGAGCTGATGCACCTTAGCATACATATCATCGTTGATTTTCTTTTGAACAGATGTATCCTTAAGTCCCTTGATTTGGGGGATAGATATTTCCACATCGCCAACGTTTTCGGTTAGTGAATCTATTAAAATCGGGTTTGTGTCATATGTGCCGTAAAGGTCAATCGGTTTTTCAACCGGCACTGTTGCCGAGGGTATTACAGGTGCGTTTTGTGATATGCACCAATAGGTTACTCCAATGCACAAGAGTGCAAAAACACATACAACTACTGAAAGTGTAATAATAAGTTTTTTCATACGATACCCCCCTTTGAGTAAAATGAAAAGGTGTAGCTTTGAAGCTACACCTTTTGTATAGATTAGTTTGTGATAACTCTTTCTGTTTCCTTGTCGAAAAGGTGAATCTTTTCGGGGTCGAAAGCAACCTTGATAACGTCGCCGCGGCGAGCTGTTGTTGTGGGCTTAACGCGAGCTGTCATGTTGATGCCGTCAATTGTAAGGAAGAGGAATGTTTCAGCACCCATCATTTCTGTTACGTCAACGGAAGCTTCAACAATGTTGCCTGCATACTTTTCAAGAGAATCAGCATCATCGTAAAGGTCTTCGGGACGGATACCGAGAGTAACAACCTTACCTACATAACCGTCTTCAACAACCTTAGCTGCTCTTTCAGCAGAAAGCTTAATCTGCTTGCCTTCGCCGAATTCAACGCATACGCCGTCGTTACCGTTCTTGATAACCTTAGCTTCGCAGAAGTTCATCTGGGGAGATCCGATGAAGCCTGCTACGAATACGTTGCAAGGATCATCATAAAGTGTCTGAGGTGTATCAACCTGCTGGATGAAACCGTCCTTCATAACAACGA
>CAZNIC010000041.1:0-15581 GCA_964572985.1 uncultured Oscillospiraceae bacterium | reverse complement strand
GGACGTTAGTCCGCCTTTGAGGTCGCGTGTCGATAACACTTTATCGACACGCTGAGAGGACATCTGTGATGTCCTCTTTTATTTTCGCATAAGATGTTGCATTAACTGCTCCTTTATGATAAAATTATTTAAATTATATTTATAGGGTGATGAATATGAAAAAAGTTTTATCAATTATTTTATCGACAATAATAATTATGTCATTTTTTGCGTTCCCGACCTATGCACAAGAGGGCACTGACTATACCGATTCTCTTGTCCTCTACTACAACTTTGAGGACGGTTCAAACGCTGTAATAGGCGAAGCCGCTTCCGCTTTCAACGTGAGCTTTACAACAGACGGAATTGTGGGCAAAGCATGCTACATGGACGGTAACAGCTCATATTTACAGCTTCCGGATAGTTTAAACAAATCACTTTCGGGTGATTTTACAATCAGCACATGGGCAAAGTTTGACACTCTTAATTGGTGGATGCGCATTTTTGACTTTGGTGCAGATGCTTCCAGCTATGCGTTTTTAGGTCTTAGTGCGCCCAATGATTTGCGTTATGCCCTGTTAACACATTCTACTGCCTCCGAACTTAATATGACAGCAACCGGCGTTATCAAAGAAGATGAATGGTTGCATTTCACACTTGTTTGTGACAGTAAAGTTATGAAGCTTTACATTAACGGTGTTTTTGTTTCTGAAAGCGATATTTTCGGTGATAATTCACCCTCGGACATTGAAAACGCTTTAAGCTATATCGGTAAATCCCAGTTTTCTGCCGACCCTTACTTTAACGGTCATATTGACGAATTCAAGGTTTTCAACAAAGCTTTATCCGAAAACGAAATTGTCGAAAATATGTCTACGGGCATCAAAAGTGAGTATGCCTCCTACATATCCGGCGCATCAGCGCTTATAGACGGTCAGACAGTAAAAACAAATATTACTCTCCCCACCTTTACAAACGAGCAAACATCAATCAGTTGGTCCAGCAGCAACGAAGATGTTATATCCTCTACAGGTGCTGTCGTACGCCCCCAAGAGGATACTACAGTTACACTTACTGCTACCGTTACAACAAATGGTGACGTTAACGAATTTTCCTATACGGTTTATGTTCCTGCAACTACAAATGTAAATGCCCGCATAACAGTAGATGCCACCGAAAAAGGCGTTGACATAAACCCAGATATGATAGGGCTTTTCTTTGAAGATATTAACTATGCGGCAGATGGCGGCTTATATGCAGAGCTTGTACAAAACCGCTCGTTTGAGGCTGCAAATGCACAGTGGGATGCAATTCCCGACCCTATCCCGGACTATGCGTGGAGTTTCTCAACCTCCCCGACTTTTACAAATGAAAATCCCTTGAACGAAAACAATACAACTTATCTTAGTTTCATTAATCCCACACGTCTCACAAGTTTTTCAAATGCTTGTTACGAAGGTTTCCCTGTTAACGCAGGTGAAAAATTTGATTTCTCTGTGTTTTTGAGAGCCAACGGTGAATATACAGGTCAGATTATGATAACAATGCTAGAAGGCGACCGCATCATCGGCAGGACTTTTATTGAGGATTTATCCGCTGAATGGACAAAATACGAAAAAGAAATTACCGCGGTTTCTTCTGCCTCCAACGCAAGCGTACAAATCACAATACTTAACTCAATGGAGGGTAGTCTCGATTTTGACATGATTTCGCTCTTCCCTCAAAACACATGGATGAACCGCAAAAACGGTCTCCGTGCCGACCTTGTACAGATGCTTAAGGATTTACATCCCGGCTTTTTACGTTTCCCCGGCGGATGTATTATCGAAGGTTATAATCTTTCAAACCGCTACAGCTGGAAAGACACCGTTGGTCCTGTTGAAGAACGAAAGGAAAACTGGAACCGTTGGCAGCTGCATACAGGCGGCGACGGCAGATATGCCTACTGCCAGAGCTACGGTTTGGGCTTTTATGAGTATTTCCTCCTTTGTGAGGATATAGGCGCATTCCCTCTCCCTGTTGTAAATGTTGGCATAGGCTGTCAGTATCAGACAGGCGATGTATCTTCTATGGAGGACCTGTATTCAATCTATATTCAGGATGCACTTGATTTGATTGAGTTTGCAAACGGCGATACCAATACCAAATGGGGTTCTCTCCGTGCTTCGATGGGGCATCCCGAGCCCTTTAATCTTGAATATTTAGGCATAGGCAATGAACAATGGGAAACCGATACCGTTAATTTCTTCGAGCGTTACGAAGCCTTTGAAGAAGAAATCCACGCCGTTTATCCCGATATTAAGCTCATTGCAACTTCCGGTCCTGACGCATCGGGAGACCGTTTTGACAACGCTTGGAGCTTCCTTAAATCACATTCTGACAACGGTGAAGAAAACTTTGCCTACGCTGTTGACGAGCACTATTACCGCACACCCGACTGGTTCTACACAAATCTTGACCGTTACGACGGCTACGACCGTAATGGCTACAAAGTATTTCCCGGTGAATACGCCTCAAGATACAGCCAGTCTAAGACAGAGAGCAACATGAACTCCGCATTATCAATAGCGGCATACATGACAAGTCTTGAAAAAAATGCTGATATTGTTGCACTTGCATCCTATGCTCCCCTCTTTGCCCGCGAAGGCTATACCCAGTGGTATCCTGACCTTATAGGCTTCAACAATTTCACGGCGTACGGCGCTCCCGACTATTACGTACAGAGCATGTACTCTAACAACACGGGTTCATACACCGTAGCCAACAAAACCGAAAACTTTGATAACGCATATGTTCCCCACGGAAGGGTCGGCATCAGTACATGGACAACAAGCGCATCGTTCTACGATATGAAACTTACCGATAACATTACAGGCGAGGAAATCTCCCTCAATGAACCTGTTGAAACAGGTTCAGGAAGCTGGTACAAGGATTCTTCAAATGCCTATACCCAGGAAGATAACGGTGCATACGCTCCTGCCCTTCTTTTCGGCACTGAGGATATGCAAAACTACACCTTCACCCTTAAAGCCAAAAAGCATTCAGGCACAGAAGGCTTCCTTATCCCTGTTATGTGGACAGACGAAAGCAACTATTTTACGTGTAACATCGGTGGTTGGGGCAACACATATTCCGCAATCCAGCGCACCGAAAATGGCAACACATATGAATACTCCGTACAGAACACCACCAAATATATTGAAACAGGACGCGAATACGAAATAAAGGTTACTGTTGAACCGCACAAGCTCACGGTTTTCCTTGATGGCGAGGTTATAAACTTTGCATCATTCAAACAGAACGTGTACTCCACCTCCTCCATTGACGAAGAAACAGGCGATATTATAATCAAAGCGGTTAATACTACAAACGATATAATGGAAACCACGTTTGCAATCAATGCTGATTATATCAACCCCGTTGCCCATGTAACCGAACTTTCTGCAAATGACGGCTACAGTATAAACAGCATCGAAAATCCGACCAATGTTGCACCTGTCATGTTTGAAACCTTAGTTTCGGATAACTTCACCTATAATCTCCCTGCCAACTCGTTCACAATATTCCGTATCCACACAAACGACGATGTGATAGCACGTGCCGACAGCGTTGAAATCAGTGTCAAAAAGGGCGAAGAGCTCGTTTTACCAAACGAAGTACAAGTTACCCTCCTGGACGGCACAAAAGCCTCAAAAGCGGTTGTGTGGGACACAATTAATGATGAATTCACCCTCTCCTCCGGTCTGGTTACCCTGGAGGGAAAAGTTCAAGATTCGAGCGTTTACGCATATGCTTACATCACGGTTTCCGAGACAGATGACGCCGTTGTTATTGAGCCCGAAATTACTTACGATGAGGAAAGCGCAAATTTTAGCATAGCCTTTTCAATGGGAGAAAACAGCCGAGATGTTCTGGCAGTTGTTGCCGCTTATAACGAAGAAGGCACAATGACGAAAGTTAAAACCGAACATCTGACGGCAGAAAATCAGCAGTGCTCAATTTCCCTTTCAGATTTTTCGGATGAATTTTCATTAAAAGCGTTTTTGCTTGACAATGCAAATCATATAACAGACGCTATAATAATAAAATAAGGACTGCATCAGCAGTCCTTATTTTATTGTGTCGACTATTTCGACACGCGGCTGTTCTTAAAAAACAGGTTGTTTTACAGTATTGTTTTTATGCCATTATGTTTTCAATTTCTTCAATGCTTCTGGGAACATCCTTTGAAAGGTTTTCGCAGCCTGTTTCTGTGATAAGGCAGTTGTCCTCCAAACGGAAGCCTATGCCCCATTCTTCACAATAAATACCAACGTCAACACAGAACACCATACCCGATGCAATCTCTTTACCCGCAACGTCAACAACGTCATGTGTGTCAAAGCCTACATGATGCGCACCGCCGTGCCATATTAATTTACCGGGGTCTTCGTCTTTGCCGAGCACGCCGACCTCACGAAGAAGTCTTGCGTTATATTCTTTTGCAGTTGCGTCAACCTCTGCCATTTTAAAGCCGGGCTTTAAGATGGAGAACATATAATTACTTGTTTCGTAAGCACACTCATACAGTGCCTTTTGTTTGTCCGTAAACTTGCCGTTACAGGGCCAACCGCGCGATACATCCGTACCGCAGAAATCCCACACAGAACCAACGTCGTTAAGTATCATATCTCCGTCCTGTGCCTGACCTGTATAGTCATAATAATGAATGCAGAAATTGTTCTTACCTGCCGAAATAATCGACGGAAACATAGGACTAAGTACACCATGCTGCATCAGGGTATAATCCCACACAGCCTTGTACTGGTATTCATACATTCCGGGTTTTGATGCCTTCATCATGTTGATAATACCCTCACGGTTGATACTTTCTGCCACACGCATTGCTTCAATTTCGCAAGGCTTTTTGATTGTTCTGATACTTGCAATGGTTTTATGTATATTCTTAATCGCAAGATACGGATATTCCTTCTTTAGGATTTCAGCAAGCACAAAAGCTTCCTTTGGCTCTTCGTTTTCAAAGTACTTGTCAAAATCGAGTGCTACGGTATCGCATTTTCCGCTTGTTGCTAAATTCTTAAGAAATGCACCGAATTCCTTTACATATCTGTAGTTTTTAACACCTGAGATTTCTTCTGCTTCGTGTGCTTTTATTCTTGCACCGTTCCAGCGTTCTGCGTGTGCATCGGGAGGCAGGATAAACATAGTCTCCTCAACACTCGTGTCTGTCTTGAGTGCTGCAAAAATAATATTTTCCTTTGTTACACCTGTCATGTATACAAAGCTACGGTCAGCAAAGAAAGGATACGGCTCGTCTGCCGTCTTTCTCGGTGCGTGGCCTGAATACATCACAACCAATGTGCCCGGGGCAAGTGTATCATATAAAGATTGCCTGTTGCCCATAAAAAATGTTCTGTCCATTCCTATCAACCTCTTCTTTTATAATTTAGGAGGAAACTTTCGTTTCCTCCGTTTTCAAGCTTATTCTACAGTTGCAGTAAAGTTAGCTTTTACGCCTTTATATGTAACAATCATATTGCCGCTACCGGGAGTTTTCGCCGTTACAATGCCGTTTTCGCCAACAGCAACGCTGTTTGTTTCGCTTGTAACCATATAGCCAAACACTCTTTCGCTTGTACCGTCAGTGTATGTTGCAATCACTTCAACGGGAAGCTTCTCGCCCACTTTCATAAGCTTAAATCTGTCTTCACGCATTACCGAAACCTTTGCAACTGTCTTTTCTGCTTTTTCGCCCTCAGTTATTTCAAAGGAAACTTTGTAATCCTTCTTTTCGGGAGTGATTGTTACGCTGTCGCCGTCAAACTTTTCGCCGTTTACAGTGATAGACTTAACAACATAACCCGCCTTGCATTCTGCACTGATTGTCACAGGAATATTTGTGTACTGGCTTGTTGTAAAGCTTTCTGCCTTATCATTATAAAAGCTTTCTCTTATAATCGCACCGTCAATATCAACACTTGCCTTGTCCTTGTCAATTTCAAAACTAAAGCTTGTTGTTTCGCCAATCTCGCTATTGTAGTATTTCTTATAAAAATCAGAAACCATCTTTTCAAAGTAGGGATTTCTGCCCTCTGCAAAGCCTACAAACTTGCTTCTTGTTCTTTCTTTCCAGGATTCCAATCTTTGAGTGCTTGTACCGCTCATATTATTCCAGCGGAGCAAGTCGTACCCCTTTACAGCTTCGCGTTCTTTAATCATATCTTCGGCAATCTTTGTGATATTTTCAACCGACACTGCCGTGTCAAGATATGCAGCACTTCGCTGTGCAAACTTGTTTCTGAATTCTGCATTTTTAAAGAGTCCGTCAAAAACCTCTGCCACAAATTCGGGATGTCTTGCCTCGGTTTCGGGCAACTTGCTCTTCAAAACATATTCAAGGGTATTATTATTTACACCATCAAAAGCAAGGTCAAAGTCATGGACCATAAATCGCCACTTACCGTCAGCGGCATAAACGTCGCCGTTGCTTCTTTCCATGCTTGTTCTCCAGAACTTAAAATTGTTACCGGGCCAGTCAATATTGTCACAGTACATATACACAAAAAGGTAATCAATAAGGTTATCAATATCTACATAGCCTTCAAGCTCTTCGTACATGTCTTCATCTTCTGCGTTGAGCATCAGATACTTTACATAGTTGAACTGGTCACGGTAATACTCTTCGTCCTCCTCGGGACCTTCTTCGTAAAGTATACGTTCGATTGCCTGATATCCGTTGTCGGAAAGTGTATATGTATAATTTTCAGTTGTCCAGTCACGGTCAAGGAAAACTACTTCATCCTTGTCAATATCCTCATAGTGATAGTCGAGATATCGGTTGTCATACTGCTCGCGTGCCTCATAAATACCCCAGAATTCACCGTTTATAAACAATGCAGCGGGGGTCGATGCCGCTGTATCAGGACGCATAAATTCCGCAATGCGCTGTGCCATAGGATCTTTTAAATCTGTTTCAGCCCAGTCAGATATACGGAAAGTTATCTTGCCGTGTTTTTTTACTTTGCTTGTATCGTAAAAGTTTTTGTCCGCAACCTCTACCATGTCGTACTCAAGGTTTTTTCTGCCCTCGGTATCGCCCTTAGTAAAATAGAGACGGATACTCTTTTTGGGATTACTTCTTGACCCGTGACCCGACACTTTTAATTCCAAGCTTCTCTCAAAGCCTTCGCCGTTATTGTCAAAATACTCTACATATCCAAGTATGTTGTGTTCATAACTGTAGTTTGTATAAATACCATCATTGCTGTCCCAGAAATCATAAGGATTACCCGAAATCGCTACAACGGGAACATTTTTATTAATCTCGGCAATCTTGTCAGATACAAAATATGTATTTGTCACCACTTCAGACAAATCACCATATTTGCCAACCGATACCGCACGTACAACAATGCCTTTTTCCCATCTCTCCTGGCTCACTCTGCCCTGAACACTTCGGGGCGAAACCTCCTTTGGGTCAATTTCAATGGGACCTGTATACGGTATGCTATCTTTATCGGGCATACTGCCGTCAAGAGTGTAGAAAACTTCATCTCCGTTACCGTCAATAGTCAGCGTAAATGCTTCTGTATAAATACCACCCTCGTGCGAAAATACAGGCGGATACATTACAATCCATTCAGCACGCACAATAACGCCTGCCAATACAGTGGCAAACATACACAATGCTAAAACTATTGTTACAACTCTTTTCATTGTACTGTTTTTCATATACTTTCCCTCATTTTAATTTGATAAGATAATTATATTATAAATAACCCGTAATTTCAATAGTTTTTCGCAAAAATAAAAGGTTGCGGAATACCGCAACCTAAAACGTTTAATCCTCAATACACACCTTGCAGGGCTCATAGATACCGCTTTCGTAATCATCCTTTGTAAGTCGCCTTACATCGGTTTTGTTTTTTACGTATCTGCAATCTTCTTCGTGATATTTAACACCTGTTTTTGAAACATAATACTCTTCGTAATATGTGTTTTCCTCTTCAATAACCGTGCCTGCATAAATACCGCCTGCACCTATTGCCAACACAGCAACCGAGCATATTATGGGGACTTTCTTGCCGCCAATTTTACTTAAAAACGACTGATTTGTCACGTAATGCACAAATTCATTAGCCTCGTTTTCCTGCAAAACATCCTCGCCGAGAATACAGCCCTCTTTGAGATGCCCGCAAAAAATATGCCCTTCCTCATGCAAAAGTACCGTGAGTTTTTCGTCGTCCGACAAATCCTCATGCACAAAAACAAGTCTGAGGCTTTCGTTTGCATATGTAAATGCCTTTGTACATTTTACATATTCAGTCAAATTCAGCCCTCTTATTACGTTTTCAACATTTTTATCATCGTCCACGCCGTTAAACTCAATCAGCATGTACCCTTGCGCCTCAATAATGCTGCGTAGCTTTGCCAAAGTAGGTTTATTGAATTTATATTTCTTAATAAACGATTTTGCCTTAGTTTTTACGACATTGCTCATCTGGACTTATTCTTCTCCTTGATTGCCTTTAAGGACTTTTTCAAATCCTTTTCCATATTAACCTCAGGACGAACAATCTTGATACCCGAAAATGCCTTTATGATACCTTCGTTAGAAAGGTTGGAACAACGTGCATATTCAATCAAAAGTGCCGTCTTAAGAGTGTTGAACGCCTGGTCGTCCAGTTGCATGAACATTTCCATCGCAGAATTGTCAAACAAACTGTCAAGCGACAAATCAGTGCTTACGTCTCGCTTGCCATCGTTAAATCTCACAATGAGCTCTTCAGGGAAAGCCGAAATATCTCTTATCATCTGATGAGTTGCCTGATTGTAGTCAAAAAACATTATAAGGCTGAGATACGTGTTCCACGACATCTGTCTTTCTCCGCGTTCAACCGAGCCGAAAGTCTGTCTCGAAACACCTATAAGTCTTGACAAGTCATCCTGCGAAATGCCCACTTTTGCACGAAGAGCCGGGAGCTCATTTGTCAAAGCATCGATAAATTTTTGCTTTTCTTCATAGGACAAAACCCATTTCTGATTGTTTTCCATTAAAAGCACCACTTTTCTTTAGTTTATAATTCTATTTTACAAAAAGTTTGACATTTTGTCAATATGTTAATGAACACTGTTTTTTGCATTATATTTTACATTTACTTGTATTTAAATGTTACATTTACAATAAAGCCGTAGGAATTCAAATATTATGGGATTGACGGTAATGGTCGCTTGGTGATTGGCGTACCAAATGAATTCTTATATATAACAAAAGACAGATTTCAATGAAATCTGTCTTTTTGGTGCGGATAACAGGAGTCGAACCTGCATGAAATTGCTCTCATATGGACCTGAACCATACGCGTCTGCCAATTCCGCCATATCCGCAAATAAAACTATAACTACAGCGAAAAATATATCAGTAAGCATAAGCCCCGCAATGCAGACTAGTCTGCCAGCGACTCGCTTCGCTCCCTGCATAACCTTTGTCAAGCCAATCAAGCTTCGTTTCACTCGCTTTCTTGGGACAAAGGAAAAATTCCGCCATATCCGCAAATAAAACTGTAATTACAGCGAAAAATATTATCCGAATTTTTCCGCTTGTTGTATTATAACACAGAGTTTTTTTAAATGCAACAAGTTTTTTGTGTTTTTCTTATATTTCAATTGTGTGGAATTGACCGTTATGTTATATTATCTTTTCACTTTTACTCTTCAATAAATTTCATGTTTGCAAATACTTTTTCCAGTCTTTCGTTGGGAAAACGGTCATCAAGCATTTTTTCAAAAGCTGTTGTTGCCTCTTCTCCTCGTACTCTATCAGACCAGCGCATTACCGCAACAAATGTAACACAAGCGTTAAAAACCATAAAAACGGTCATAGCCCATGTAACTACTTTGCCCCATTTTTCGGGCATTCTCAAAATATGCCTTGCCATTTCGGGATAAATACGTTTTATCCACAAAACTCCTAAAAATCCCCAAAAAACGGAATATAACAGACAAATTCTTCCGTTCAGATTGAAAGGCATATTACTGTAATCCCAAGACCGCGTACCAAGCAGTAGTTCCTGACCAAAAGAACACACGTACTCAACCACACTGCCCACAATCATGCCGCCTAAAAACGACAACCATGCTCCCCTGTTGCGGAAACGGTAAAGACATACAGTGAGCACAACGGCACCTGCACCGTACAAAAGATTGAAGGGTCCGTATACAAGACCTGCTCTGCTTTCTATGTAGCCGTGTCTGAACATACACCAGATAAGTTCGACAACGACACCTACAAAACTGCCTATAATACATACGAGCAGTATTTTGTACAAATTAATCCCCTTTGCAAAATGATTACTTCTGCTTTCAATTGCATCTATAGCCGCATTCGCCGAGGTCAAAACCTTCCATTTTTTGTGCTTTTTGTGTCTTGTAATATCTTTGTCGCGGGCACTGAGTTCATCGCTTATCAAATATGCTTGAGCCAACGCTTTTTTTATATTACCGGTAGCACGCTTGAACGATTCCGCCTTGTCTTTTGCCTCATCGGAGCAATCTTCTTCGAGCATTTTCGCGTAGAACGCCTCCATATCGACACCGGTTTTTTCAACGGTATCAACCAACCTTACACTCTCGGCCTCAAGTTCAGAAACATATTTATTTTCGGTTTCTTTTTTGTTTATCGTTTTCATATAAAACGCCTCTCTGATTTCTAGCTTAAATTATATTATAATACGACTTCTTTTATTATGCAATACAAGGTCAAATATTTTACATTTGATTAACAAATTTTCTTTCGCATTCTGTCCAAAAACTTTCTACAGCAGCTTCGTATCCTTGTTTGTCCACATAATAGCTCATACCGTGTTCTGCTCCCGGTACAACAAAAAGCCTCTTTGGCGCAATACAAGCCTTATAGTTTTCATATGTCATGCCAACAGGTACAAAATGGTCATCTGTTCCGTGAATAAAAAGTACAGGCACGTTGCATACGCGCATTGCCTCAACTGCCGAATAGTCCTCTGCACCACATTGTAACCTTTTTATACACATCTTGTTTATGGTGTTTTTCCTGGCATTATAGCTTATGCCCAGATTGTTTTCCATCACATGTTTCCATATTTCACTGGGCGCCGTATATCCGCAATCCGCAACTATTCCTGCAACACATTCGGGCAAATCAAATCCCGCCGTCATCAAAACTGTTGCCGCTCCCATTGAAACACCACCCAGATAAACAGGCAGTTTCTCTCCTGTTTTTTCACAAACCCACTTAATCCACTCATAACAGTCATATCTTTCAATAAGCCCAAAACTCATATATCCGCCGCCACTGTTGTTTTGTCCTCGCTGTTCGGCATACAGCACGCTGCAATTGTTATCGTGCCAAAAATCCGATATCACCCCAAAATCGCTTATCCAAGATGAACGCCACCCGTGCATTGCAATTATAACTCTCTTTGGATTATTGCCGCCATACCAGTGACCCACAAGTTTTTCGCCGTCAACCCCCGTGATTTCTACGGTTGTACATTTTTCTTCAAGTCTTTTTGCATTTATTTTCTCTCGTATTTCAAAAACCTTCGGATCAGTTATGCCGCTAAGCCTTTGGCGCGACGCAGCGGTACTCTTTGGCGGTTTTCTGTCAAGTGCAACGCTTACAAGGTATTTTGTTGTAATATGTGATGCTACCGCAGCGGAAACAACCGCACCAAAAACCGCACCTGAGGCAATAATTGCTTTTTTAGTACTATTTTGCATTCTGTTTCGCCCTTTCAGATTTGTATAGTAGTATTTTCTCAAATTTACGTTAAAACATGCAAAAGAAAAACTGTTATGAAAAAATTCATAACAGTTTTTTGAACTATTGATTGGCTATACGTTTTCCGAAAACTTTTTTACGTATAACAACATATGCGGTTATGATACCCACCGCTGTTATAATCCAGCTTACGGGATAAATTAACATTAATGATTCAAATGTGTGATATGTTTCAAACACAGTATTGAGCCATATAAGCCTTATTCCTACCACGCCCAACATAGTTATAACAGCCGGTGCAAGTGAATGTCCCACACCACGCATAGCACCGCTTAGAATATCGCTTGTCGAGTTAACCAATATAAACGGCAGGATAAAACTCATTCTTGTTATTGCAATTTGTGCAATTGCTTCTTCTGTTGTGAATATGTAAACAAGCTTGCCGCTGAAGAGCAGCATCACTGCAATAAGCATGCCGCCCAACGCTAACCCAAGTATAAGACACCACTTGGCAGAATCCTTGCATCGCTTGAAATTACCTGCACCATAGTTCTGCCCTGTAAAAGTAACTATAGCCTGCGAGAAACCGCTCATAAGATGGTAAACATAAAACTCAAAATTGAGTGCCGCTGAGCTACCTGCCATGACAGCCGATTTTAACGAATTAAGAGCTGACTGCACAAATATATTGGATGCCGAGAAAACTGCACCCTGCAAGCCCGACGGTATACCAATACGTGCAAATTCAACAAGTATTCTTTTATCTATTCTTAGCTTTTTAAAGCTGATTTTGAGGTCGCCTTTTTCATGAGTTAAAAAGCACACCATCATGACCGCACTGACAATGTTTGCTATAACGGTTGCAATAGCAACAGCCGAGACAGAACCTTTGTGCATGTCAATGCCCATTTTTTGGAATATGTAAACAAAGGTTATATTAAGCACAAGATTTACAACCCCCGACACAACAAGACAAATAAGCGGTCTTTTTGTATCGCCTCTGCTTCGAAGTATCGCAGCAGAGAAATTGTACAGCATCATAAAAGGCATACCCAAAAAGTATATACGTAAATACAATGCCGCAAGGTCAATAACATCGTCAGGTGAATTCATCATAACGAGCATTGGTTTTGACAGCACAAGACCCAACAGCATTACCACAACACCGCTTACTATCGATACAAGTACCGCAGTATGTGCCGCAAGACTTACTCTTTCGCGGTTGCCTTCACCGATATAGCGTGCAATTACAACATTTGCACCAACAGAAATACCAATAAACAAATTAAGTAAAAGGTTGATAATTGCACCGTTACTGCCCACAGCTGCCAGTGGCTGAGAGCCGAATTGGCTTACAATAACTGTATCTGCCGTATTAAAAAGCTGTTGAAGCATATTACCTGCCGCAATCGGAAGCGCAAACATAAGTATGCCCTTCCACAGCGGACCTGACAAAATCCCCTTATCCTTGACTTTTACATTTGACACATTTATACCTTCTCTCTTAATTGTGCGTCACGTTTTGAAAACTCACAGCCACAGAAAGACTGCCTGTACAAATTATATTCTCTTGACAAATCACAAGAGCGTTTATAGCCGTTTTTCTTTTTAAAATCAGAATACAAATAATCTATATTGTATTTTTCGGAAAACTCTCTGCCCAGATTATTCAGCCATTCGGCATTTTTGTGCGGGCTTATCGAAAGAGTTGTCGTAAACATATCAAATCCGTTTTCTTTGGCATAGCGAGCGCTTTTTTCAAGGCGTAAAGCGTAACAGTCGTAGCACCGCGCACCGCCTTCCTTGAGGTCTTCTTTCCCCGCAATCATGTTGATAAATTCCATATGATTATAATCCTCAACCTTAACTGCTACCTCGTTTTCCATAGGAAACTCTTCAGAAAACCTTTTCAGTTCTTCTGCTCTGTGATTAAATTCATCATCGGTTGAAATATTCGGATTATAAAAATACGCCGTTATATCAAAATATTTATTAAGATATTCAAAAACATAGCTCGAACACGGTGCGCAGCATGAATGCAAAAGCAGTTTTGGCTTTATGCTGCTCTGTTCAATGCGTTTTATTATATCATCGGTTATCCTTTGATAATTTTCCATACTTATCACCTAAGATATATTATATCACTCTCAAAACAAATTTCAATACACTAAAAAAAGAAACCGTACATTTCTGTACGGCCCCTTTTTTGTGAATTATAGGAGATAAGATACTTTGTTTTACTCTTTTGTTTCGGTCTGACAGCCACATCCCGAGCAGGATGCTTCACTTGAACAGTTACATCCGCCCGAAGGACAACCAATACATTTTGCGCCGCTTTTTTTAGCTTTGATTATGTATGCAATTGCCAGACCAATAATAACTGCCAATACCAATATTACAATTAAATTTTTTATCAACATAACTTATCACTTAACCTTATTTTTAAGCTCTAACCTTTGTTTTTGCATTGGAACGCTGTGCGTATTCTGCCTTTACCTTTTCCTTTGCTCTGATAACAAGAACAACTATAACTGCAATAATTGCCGCAACAGCAATCAAGCCAGGTACGAAACCATCGCCAAATTTACCTGTTGTAACAAGTGTACCAATCTGGTATACAAGGAATGCTACAATATATCCAGAAGCAAACTGAAGACCAATACCGCCAAATACCCACTTCTTATCCTTAATTTCAGAGTTCATTGCACCAATCGCCGCGAAACAAGGAGGTGTGAACAGGTTGAACATAAGATATGCAAGTGCTGCAACAGGAACAAGACCAAATGCACCTGTACCAAGATCGCCTACAAGTTCAAAGTCACCATTGATAACAGTCTCGCTGATTGCAAATACTGCTGCCAATGTACCAACAACTTCTTCTTTTGCAATAAAGCCTGTGATAGCTGCTGCTGCCAACTGCCATACACCAAATCCTAACGGAATCAGAAGAACCGCAAAAGGAGAAGCGAAGGTAGCAAGGATAGAGGTACTTTCCATTCCTTCTTCTACAACCTGCAGCTTCCAGTTAAAGGTCTGCATGATCTGAACCACTGCATTACAAACCAGAATGATGGTACCGGCCTTTACGATATATGCTTTACCACGAGACAACATAGAGATACATGCTCTCTTCAGGCTTGGTACTTTATACTCAGGAAGCTCCATAATGAAGAAGGACTTTCTGTATTTATGTCCTGTAATCTTATTTACCAGCAATGCTCCGAGGAAAATTAACAGGATACCCACAAAATACATCACAGGTCCTACCCAGGAAGCATCTGCAAAGAACGCACCTGCAAACAGCGCAATAACCGGAAGCTTCGCGCCACAAGGCATGAACGGTGTCAGCATTGCAGTGGCTCTGCGCTCTCTTTCGTTACGGATGGTACGGCATGCCATAATACCAGGAATTGCACAACCTGTACCGATCACCATAGGAATAACGGATTTTCCGGAAAGTCCTACTCTCTTGAAAATAGGATCCAATACAACGGTAGCACGTGCCATGTAACCGCAATCCTCCAACAGAGCGATCAGGAAGTACATTACCATTACCAGGGGCAGGAAGCCAACTACAGCACCTACACCGCCAACGATACCGTCAACCAGCAGAGCCTGCATGAACGGAGAAGCTCCTTCTACCATTCCTGCTACGTATTCCTGGAAAACTTCGATCCAACCTACCAGCCAGTCTGCGAGCATAGGGCCAACAGTGGACTGAGAAATGTTGAACACTAAGAACATTACAACAGCGAAAATGGGAATCCCAACGATTTTGTTGGTCAGGATTGCGTCGATCTTGTCCTGGGTATTGTGCTCCTTGGTCAGTACCTTACGGCTTTCA
>CAZNIC010000040.1:0-16126 GCA_964572985.1 uncultured Oscillospiraceae bacterium | reverse complement strand
CGATAATGTACCCAAGAATTTTAATAAGTGTGATTTCAGCTGCAATATTGAGGATGAAAACCCTCCCGGGATAGTTCATATGCCTATGGTGCCTAATGCAACGGCGCAGTATGGTAAAATGCCACCAAACATGATTATATACGGCAGTAATGACGAGGTTGAAGCTTATGCTGTGGCAATAGGTGTTCCCTTTAAGGATACAAGGGAGCCCAAAGAAAAAGAAGACACCATTCCAAGAAGCAAGCTTTTTGATGAACTGGAGTTGTCAGCTGAGGAAATGGGTTTTCCCGTGTATCGTAATGGGACAAATTTTGCGGTGCAAAATGGGATAAATTATTTTGTGATATCAAATGATGAGGTTTCCTACATGGAAAACAGAATGCTTAAAAAAGAGAGCATTTACCATGACGGAATAAATGTGAAATACCCCGAAAAGGCGATAGAAGCGGTTTTCGGAAGCGGACTTTTCGAAAATATTGAACTTGAAGAAAAGAGAATTGACGTCGATTAATAGAAGAATAAATGTTGATTAATACTGCAAATTGTGATATAATCCTTTCCGTAAAAATACGGAAAGGATTATTTTTTATGCAAAACAAACATTTTTTACAAAAAACATGGGTTGTGGCACTTTTAGCTCTTTTATGCTGTGTGCTTTGGGGCAGTGCAACACCTTGTATTAAAAAGGGTTATGAGATTTTCGGCATTGTGGGTAACGACTATATGTCCACTATCCTTTTTGCAGGTATCCGCTTTATTTTAGCAGGTGTACTGACTGTTTTAATCGGCAGCTTACTTGCAAAAAAGCCGCTTTTACCAAAAAAGAGCACTATCAAATACGTATTGGCACTTAGCTTGGTGCAAACGGTTATCCAGTATGTATTCTTTTACATAGGTCATGCCTATGCAAGTGGCGTTACAGCTGCGATTGTAAACGGCAGTAACGTATTTATCGCAATACTTGTTGCGGCATTTGTTTTCAGAACAGAAAAAATGACAGTTAAAAAAGCAATCGGCTGTGTGCTGGGCTTTGGCGGCGTTATTGTTGTAAGTATGGCAAAGGATGACATGGGCTTTACCGTAATGGGTGCAGGCTTTATCCTTATGGCTGCTCTTGCTTACGCATTTAGTTCTGTTATGATTAAAATGTATTCAAAGCACGAAAACCCCGTTACACTTTCAGGCTGGCAGTTCTTTATCGGCGGTATTATAATGACCCTCTTTGCAATCCCCATGGGTGGCAAGTTCAATATCCAGCCCGGCGGTGCACTTGCTGCAGGTGCGCTCCTTTTCTACATGGCGTGTATCAGTGCTGTGGCATATTCAATCTGGGGATTACTCATGAAGTATAACGATGTATCAAAGGTGTCTATCTTTGGCCCCTTTAATCCTATTTCGGGTGTTATACTTTCGGCAATTATACTGGGTGAAAGTATCGGTGTTGAGATTGCCGTGGCACTTGTTTTGGTAGCACTGGGTATATTGGTTGTTAACTACAAGAAAAAGTAAGAGGTGCATCTATGTTCAAACGAATAGTATCATTTACTGTTGACGGATTTATGGCAGGGCTTCTTTTGAGTATTTGCTGTGCAGTTAATCTGAGCGCGGACAATAATTTTGCAGGAGCATTCCTCTTCAGCCTTGGACTTTTTGCAATTATGGAGCTGCATTTGGGGTTATACACAGGCAAGGTTGGCTATCTGGTAGTCAAAAGACCCAGGTATGCAGGCGAAGTGACGATAACACTTTTAAGCAATGCCGTAGGTGCATTTTTGGGCGGTTGGCTTTTGTCAATCACACGCTTTGGTGATAGCTTAAGCCAAAAATCCCTTGCTATAATGGATGCTAAAATGGGAGACACCCCTTTAAGCATGTTTCTTTTGAGTATGTTCTGCGGTATACTTATATTCATCGCAGTTGAGGGTGACAAAAAGTGTACACAGGCAGACGACCATGTGGGTGCACTCTTTACAACGCTTATCCCTGTGATGATATTTATCATCTGCGGATTTAACCATTCAATTGCCGATATGGGTTATTTTGCACTGAGCGGATTTCAAAATATTGATAAAGCAGTCCTCTACTTTGTAATGGTTGTACTGGGTAACGGTGTTGGTTGTATGATTATACCCATAATGAAAAAGTTCTCAATTAATAAATGGTTTTAAAATGGCACGTATTAAAAACGCTAAAAAAGCTCACGGATTGTCCGTGAGCTTTTTGATTATTTCTTCTGTCAGTACCGTGTTGTCAAGTGTTTTGTTTTCGATGTTTTGTTGTCTTATGATTGAGCGGATTTCGCTTTGTGCCTGTTTGATTTCGTCAAAGAATTCGCGCGCGCTCATACGAAGAGCGTTGTTACCTAAGATGATGACCTGCTCCAGGTTGTCACTTGTGGCAACACGGACGCGGTGGTTTTTTACAAGCTCATGGGTAACCTTTTCAATATAGGCATCGGCGGTTTCTGCCTCCTTTGTGTAAACAACATTGATGTTACCGTGCTGTTCGACACTGCCTTGGTTGCCCTTTACGCGGTAAGCGTCAAAGACGACTATTACTTCGATTTGCTTTAAGCTGTTGTAGGTTGTCGCCATGTCTATTAAAAGACCTCTTGCATCAGATAATGATGTTTGTGACACCTTCCTAAGGTTTTCGTCGGCAAAAATGATGTTGTAGCCGTCGATTAAAAGATAGTCAGAGCCCGTGGGCTTCTTCTTGCGTTCCACATAGTCACCCAGCTCTTTTTTAACGGTTTTCATCTGTTGGGGGAGCTTTCTTTCAATTTTGCCGTAGGTGGCTTCAAAAATTTTGATAAGCTCGTCCTCGTCGATTGCACCTGTCTTGCCGCCGCCCGTGGTAGCTTTGTAAACACGCTCGGCGGTTTTTTCTTTGCCGAGGTGCATATATTTTTCAACGTCATACCACTTTACGGCAAAGCCCGCACCACCCGAGCAGAACACCGAGTCCGGCGAATTGTACAAATCCGCTTCGGGGTCATAACCGATGGACAAAACCGCCTCCTCCTGATTGGGTGATTGACCGTAGCCCGAGAAAGAACACTCCAGTTTACCCATGCCTTTTGTGTATGCCGTCAGCTCCATGTCATAACCGTGCATCCCCGATATTGGAGCACTGCCACGGACTATGCTTGTTTTTTCGTTTAAAAGCTCAGGGGATGAAACAATGCCGCCCATGCGGGTGATATCCGTCATAAGCCTGCCCACGTTTTCGGAGGGGAGAGTTACCGAGAAGTCATACCAAGGCTCTAAAAGTACGCTTTCAGCCTGCATTAAGCCTTGCCTTACCGCACGGTAGGTAGCCTGACGGAAGTCACCGCCTTCGGTGTGCTTTAAATGTGCTTTGCCACTGACTAAGGTGATTTTCATATCTGTTATAGGTGAACCTGTCAATACACCCTTGTGGCGTTTTTCTCTAAGATGAGTGAGAACTAAATTTTGCCAGTTTTTGGCAAGGAGTTCCTCGCTGCAATCTGTATCAAATACAAGTCCTGTGCCTTTTTTGCCCGGCTCTAACCTTACGTGCACCTCTGCATAATGGCGGAGGGGTTCATAGTGACCGATGCCTTCAACGGTGTTTCGGATAGTTTCTTTATATATGATTTTGCCCTGTGCGAACTCTACGTCAAGGTCAAAACGTGATTTTATGATGTTTTTCAAAACCTCGAGCTGAACCTCGCCCATAAGGCAAAGAGAAATCTCGTGTGTTTGTTCGTTCCATGTTATGTTAAGCTGGGTTTCTTCCTCTTCCAGTTTTTTGAGGGTGTTCATTGCACTCTGCGGGTCAATCCCCTGGGGAAGAATAACCGAATACGAAAACAACGGTGTTTGGGTAAGAGATTCTGCGCTGCGTTCAAAACCCAACCCTTGCCCGGGAAAAGTTTTTGTAAGCCCTGTTACGGCACACACATCGCCTTGTGCTACTGTGCCCGCACTACGGTATTTTACACCGGAATATATACGGATTTCGTTAACCTTTTCACTTGTGCCGTCTTTTTCGATTTCATCACGGGCAGAAAGCGTGCCGCCTGTTATTTTCATATGGGTAAGTCGGTTGCCACGCTCGTCCTCTGTAATTTTGAAAACCTTTGCACCAAAAGCATCGGAAGAATATGGCATAAAGGTATATGTGTCAAGAAGGTTCAAAAGTGCATCGACGCCGTCCTCCTTCAATGCCGAGCCAAAAACCACAGGAAAAATACTGCGTCTTTTGACAGCGTAGGAAATATCATTTGCGTTGATTTTGCCTTCTTCAAGGTAGATGTTAAGAAGGATTTCGTCGCATGCACCTATTTCTTCAAAGTCAAGGGTAGTAAAGTCAACACATCCCATGTCAAGCTCGGATTGAACAGATGATAGTATCTCGTCCTTGGAGTAGTGGGTTATGTCCATTTTATTTACAAAAACAAAGGTTGGGATATTGTATTTGTTGAGAAGCTTCCACAGCGTTACCGTGTGGCTCTGCACTTTTTCTGAGCCTGATACAACAAGCACTGCATAGTCGAGTACTGACAGTGTGCGTTCAGCTTCAGCAGAAAAATCCACATGCCCTGGAGTATCAAGAAGTGTAAAGGAGGTTTGAGCTGTTTCAAAACGTGCCTCTTTTGAAAAAATCGTAATGCCGCGTTCACGCTCAAGGTCATTGTTATCTAAAAATGTGTCCTTATGGTCAACTCTGCCAAGGCGTCTTATGGCACCTGTGTGATGAAGTACGGCTTCGGACAAGGTTGTCTTGCCGCTGTCAACATGAGCGAGAATGCCGATAACAAGTTTTTTCATTGGAGTCCTCCTTTCGTGGGTTTCAGTTTGCTTTGATTAGGTAATTGCAACAATTTTGCAAGGTATGGGGACACACCCATTCATTCATTCATTTTTTGTTTTGTTTGTGAAAAAGCGAAAAAATGTTGGCTTTGGGTAGGGTATGTGCCCAAAGTGAGCTTTAGTGAGAACTTTTATACCTTAAAAAATATTCTATCATAAGGATAAATAAATTTCAACTTTATGTTGCGAAAGGCTGAAAAAAGTGCTATGATTTATAGTGAAGTTTTATATGCACAAGGAGTTGGTGCAAATGACAAAAAAAGTTAATATATTAGGTGCAAAGATAGACCGCATAACAATGGATGAAGCCAAAGATATTGCAATGAGCTTTTTTGAAACAGACGGCAAAAAAGTTATCTATACGCCTAATTCAGAGATAATTTTATACGCATCGAGAAATGAAGCGTTTATGAATAAGCTCAATAGTGCAGATTTGATGATTGCTGACGGTATCGGTGTTGTATACGGGGCGAAAATATTAAGAAACTCTCTTCCTGAAAGAGTTGCGGGGTTTGATTTGTTAAAAACAATTTTTCCGCTTATGGCACAAAAAGGTTTGAGCCTTTATCTTTTGGGGTCAAAGCCCGGTGTTAGTGAAAAAGCAGGTGAAAATCTTTTAAAGGATTATCCCGGTATAAAAATCGCAGGCACTCATGACGGATATTTTAAGGATGACAGCGAAGTCATAAACGATATCAACTCTAAAAAACCTGACTTGCTGTTGGTTTGTCTGGGTTTTCCAAAACAGGAAAACTGGATTTATGATAACCGTGAAAAGCTGGATGTTAAGGCGATGATTGGTGCAGGCGGATGCCTGGATGTTTTTTCGGGCACTGTTGAAAGAGCTCCTGAGTTTTACTGCAAACATGGCTTGGAGTGGTTTTACCGCCTAAAAAAGGAGCCTTGGAGATTTAAACGAATGACGGCTCTGCCCGTGTTTGCATTAAAGGTATTATTTAAAGGTTGGAAATATAAACAGAATTAACTAAAGCCCACAACATGGGACACTCCCTACCCACAGCAAACTCACGAATTGGGGTTTTCACGAACAGAATGAAAAATGAATGGGAGTGTCGCTGTTCCTTATAAAAATGTTGCAATTACCTAATAAAAGCAAATTGATATGATTAAGGAGATTAGATTATGAAAGTAGAACTTATTGCACATACACCCGATCCCGAAAGAGTGATTGCCGCTGCGGCAAAATTATGTTATTCGGCATCGCCTGCAACGGAAATTATGGATAATCTTACAGAAGAAAAGATTGAAAGCTTTCTTGATATGCTCGCAGGCTTGGGTCATGACAGCCCTACAGAACATGTAACTTTCACCTTTGCTATTGAAGGTGTGAGCCGTTCACTTCTCGCTCAGATAACAAGACACAGAATTGCAAGCTACTCTGTAAAGAGCCAGAGATATGTGTCCGAGAGCATGTTTGAATACATATTACCTCCCGAAATTGAAGCCGTGCCCGAAGCAAAGGAGATTTTTGTGAAGGCAATGGAAAAGGATATGGAGGATTACAACCGTCTTACGGATATTTTGAGTGAAAAGCATTATAACGAAATGATTGCATCGGGTATGGACGAAAAGGCTGCAAAAACCGCATCAAAAAAGAAAGCTATCGAAGACGCACGTTTTGTGTTGCCTAATGCTTGCGAAACAAAAATGGTTGTTACAATGAACGTAAGAAGCCTCAAAAACTTTTTTGCACACCGCTCATGCGAAAGAGCTCAGTGGGAAATACGTGCACTCAGTGATGAAATGCTTCGCCTTGTAAAAAATGTAGCTCCGAATCTTTTCAAAAAAGCAGGCCCGCCCTGTGTTGCAGGCGGATGCCCCGAGGGCAAAATGAGCTGTGGCAAGGCAAAAGAAAAGAGAGAATTATATCTCAATATGTAACGGAGGTGTTTGGTATGCCGCTTATTGTTATAGAAGGCGTTGATTGCAGCGGTAAGGAAACCCAGACCGAAAACTTGTATAACGGGTTGAAAGATGCAGGATATAAAGTTATGCGTATTTCTTTTCCGGACTATGATTCGGATTCGTCAGCCTTGGTTAAAATGTACTTGAGAGGGGATTTTGGTAAAAGCGCATATGATGTTAACCCCTATACTGCATCGGCATTTTTTGCTGTTGATCGCTTTGCATCTTACAAGACAAAGTGGGGCGAGGCATTAAAGGACGGCATTGTTATTGCCGACAGATACGTTACCAGCAATATGGTGCATCAGGCATCTAAAATGGCGACGGATGATGAAAAAGAAGCATACATAAACTGGCTGTATGATTTTGAGTACGAAAAAATGGGGCTCCCCAAGCCCGACATGGTGCTGTTTTTGGATATGCCTCCCGCTATTTCGGCACGTCTTAACGAGGCAAGAAAAAACAAGATTACAGGCGAGGCAACTAAGGATATTCACGAAAGTGACCTTAATTATCTTAAAGCAAGCTATGACAACGCTCATTTTGTGGCAAAGCATCAGCGGTGGACACGTATTGATTGTGCACCCTGTAACAATTTGAGAACTATTGAGAGTATCAGTGAGGAGATACTCTTAAAGGTCAAGGAGATTTTGTAATTTATGAATTTTAGAAAATTAGTTCCTGAGGATAAGGAGCTTTTTGACAGGTATAAGAATAAAGAAAGCCGCTATTCGGAAGCAAGCTTTGTGACGTTATATCTGTGGGATAAATATTATAACCTCCATCTTTGTGAAGAGGAAGGCTTTTTGTTTATACGTTTTACCATTGAGGGAAAAAACCAGTATCTTTTTCCGATGGGTGAAGGTGATGTGAAAAAAGCTTTTGAAAATCTCTTAAAAGAGGAAGAGAAAATTACCCTTCGTTTTGTAACCGAAGAGCAGAAGTCTTTTATTGAAGAAAAATTTCCCGACGAATTTACTTTTACCCTTCGCGAGGATTTGTGCGACTATGTATATGAAACAAAAAGGCTTATGACTTTTTCGGGCAAAAAACTCCACGGAAAGAAAAATCATGTAAACTTTTTTGAAAAGACATATGCCTATACCTACGAAACCGTCACCGATGAAGTGGCACAAAACGAGTGTAGACCGCTGCTTCTTCAATGGGTGGATGATAAAACGAAAAACCTCAATCCCATTGAGCATGATGCCATGGAAAAGGTTTTTGATAATTTCGAACGTTTTAATCTTGTGGGCGGTGTAATCCGCATTGATGGCGAAATTGTTGCAATGACATTTGGCGAAAGGCTTACAGATGACACAGTGCTTGTCCAAATTGAAAAGGCGAGAGATGATATACGAGGCGCATATCCTATGATTTGCAAGCTGTATCTTGAAAACGAATGGAGTGATACTGCCTTTGTAAACCGTGAGGAGGATATGGGGCTTGAGGGATTAAAAAAAGCAAAGGAAAGCTATTGCCCCATTTTTAAAACACTTAAATATCAAGGAAAGAGGATATGAACACCTCATCCGTCAGCCATAGGCTGACACCTTCACCTCAAGGAGAAGGCTAATTGGAAAGGAAGATTATTATGGTATACATTTTTTTAGCAGACGGATTTGAAGAAACCGAGATGATTGCACCATGGGATATACTCCTTCGTGGCGGCTTGGATGTTAAGACTGTAGGTGTTACGGGTGAATACGTGACAGGTACCCACGGCATGGTGGTAAAGAGTGATATTTCGCTTAATGAGGTTGATGAAGAAAAAGGCGAAATGTTTATTCTTCCCGGAGGTATGCCCGGAACAAGCAATCTTGACGAGTGCGAAAAAGTAAGAGAAATTATCTTAAACGCACACGCAAAGGGCAAATATGTAGGTGCAATATGTGCTGCTCCGATGGTTTTGGGAAAGCTTGGTGTTTTAAATGGCAAAAAAGCAACGTGTTTCCCCGGATTTGAGGAGTATTTAGAGGGTGCAGAGCTTGTGCGCACGCATGCTGTGCGCGACGGCAATGTTATAACAGCAATAGGTGCAGGTGGGGCAATGGAATTTGGCTTTGCACTTTTGGCTTGTTTTGACAAAGAAAAGAGCAGTGCTGTAAGAAAGAGTATGCAGTATGAACTGTAAAGAGGCTGTCCGCCGTGAAATGATTGACAAGAGAAAAAAGCTTGACTTAAAAAACGGCGAGATTTTTTCAAGCATGATAACAGAGCTTGATTGTTATAAAAATGCCAAGACTGTTATGCTTTATATGCCCATAAAAGGCGAAGCGGATGTGACGGGACTTTTGGGGGATGAAAAAGTATTTTTGACCCCCGTCACAGACGGCGATGATATATACGCCGCCGTTTTGGGCGAAACCGAGAAAGGGGCATTTGGAGTGCCCGAACCAAAGGATAAAACACAGTTTGATAAAACAAAGATTGACCTTGTGCTTGTGCCGGGTGTTGCCTTTGACAAAGAGGGCAACCGTATGGGTTACGGCAAGGGGTATTACGACCGATTTTTAAAGGATATGTGTGCTTTTAAAATAGGTGTTTGTCATTCTTTTCAGATACTTGATAAAATACCAAGCGAAAAGCATGACGTTAAAATGGATATGATTGTTACGGAGAGTGCGATATGGATCAACGTGAATACCTTATAAGTTTAATACGTGAAGAGGAAGAGCCTCTTAAATCGATGCGCACTGTTGCATCCAATACGGAAACATATGCTCCGATTGTGCCTCCCGATACAGCACAGCTACTTAAGACGCTCGTTCATATAATAAAGCCAAAGAGGATTTTGGAGATAGGTACTGCAATAGGATATTCGGCAATACTTATGGCGAAAAACACTCCCGAAGATACCGAAATCATAACGATTGAAAGATACGAAAAAGTTGCAGATATTGCCATAAACAATATTTTTGAAGCGGGCTTTGAAAAGAAGATAAGGGTTGTAAAGGGCGAGGCATGTGATATTATAAACTGGCTTGATGAAGGGTTTGACATGGTTTTTATGGACGGTGCAAAGGGTCAATATATTGAGTTTTTGCCCCGTGTGTTAGAGCTTTTGAAACAAGGCGGAGTGCTGATTACAGATGATGTTTTGTATAATGAACCCAACATTGAAGAAAATGCTACCACCCGTCACAGAAAATATACAATTGTACAGAGACTGCGAAAATATTTAGAGGTTATAAACAACCATCCTCAGCTTGAAACCACTGTTATTCAGGTGGGGGACGGAATGGCGATAAGTTATAAGAAAACTTAAACGTACGGGGACACACCCATTCATTTGCAGTTTTATTTGTAAAAAACGAGAAAGTGGGCTTTAGGAAGGAAGAATGTAAAATGAAAAAGTGCGAATTACTTGCCCCGGCGGGGAATTTATATAAATTGAAAATTGCAGTAAAGTACGGTGCCGACGCAGTCTACATAGGCGGAGAGGCATTTTCGCTCCGAGTTGCGGCAGATAACTTTACCAAGGAAGAAATGGTCGAGGGTATTGAATATGCCCATGCACATGGCTGTAAGGTGTATATTACGGCAAATATCATTGCACGCAATTACGACCTGCCCCAAATGAGAGAATATTTTAAAGAAATATATGAAATGGGTGCAGACGCTGTTATCATTTCGGATTTGGGTGCTTTTATGATTTGCAGAGAGGTTGCACCAAATCTTGAAATCCATGTGAGCACACAGGCAAACAACACAAACTACGAAACCGTAAAGGCATGGTACAATTTAGGTGCAAAGAGAGTTGTACTTGCACGCGAAATGAGCATTAAAGAGGTTCGTGAAATCCGCGAAAATATTCCCGAGGACTGCGAGCTGGAGGCTTTTGTTCACGGTGCTATGTGCATTTCATATTCGGGCAGATGTTTACTTAGTAATTACATGACAAATCGCGACTCAAACCGAGGTGCATGTGCTCATCCCTGCAGATGGAATTATGCACTTATGGAAGAAAAGCGACAGGGAGAGTATTTTCCTGTGTATGAAAACGAACGCGGCACTTTCATCATGAACTCTAAGGATTTGTGCATGATTAACCATATAAAGGAGCTTGTTGAGGCGGGAGTGTATTCGTTTAAAATCGAAGGCAGAGTAAAGAGCGAATATTACGTTGCAACAATTATCGGTGCATATCGTCGTGCTATTGATGATTACTATGCAGGAAGAGAGTATAACCCCGAGCATTTTGAAGAAATCTGCAAGGTTAGCCACCGTGACTATTATACGGGATTTTTCTTTGGTATGCCTAAGGAAGGCGCACAGGTTTTTGGTTCAAACTCATATATTCGTGACTGGGATATAGTAGGCTTGGTAACGGAATATGACGAAAAAACCCATATTGCAAAAGTCTTGCAGAGAAACCGATTCTTCAAAGGCGACGAGGTAGAGGTTATGCGCCCCATGCAACCCTCATATACACAAAAGGTTGAAGTGCTTCAGGATGAGGACAGAAATAATATAGACGTTGCAAACCATGCGGCGGCAACGATTTATATAAAGCTTTCGGAGCCTACACCTCCGGACTCAATGATAAGAAAAAAGAAGGAGGATTAACAAGGTGCGAAAGTTTTTTAAGGAAAAGAACCACGCCAAGTGGGGGTTGACGGCTTTTATTGTAATTGCTATTTCAATTTTGCTCAACCATGTGCTTACAGAATGGAAATACATACAGTCGTTTGCAGACCTGATTATAAAAATATTAAGACCTATTTTGTTAGGTGCGGCATTTGCGTATCTTCTTAATCCACTTTTGAAATTATACGAAAAATATATTTTCGGTAGGCTTTTTAATAAGATATTTAAAAAGAATGCGAATGTGGCGCACAAATTTAAACGTGCTGTATCGATAATTTTTACTTTTGCAACTGCATTGGCAATTGTTGCAGGATTATTGGTGCTTATTGTGCCGGAGCTGTATAAAAACATTCAGGACATGATATGGAGTTTCCCGGCTTATGTAAACAATGCGGTGGAATATTTGACCGAGCTTTCGGAGGAGTATCCCGAAATTGCAGATACCGTGATGAAATACCCGCAGATAATTCTCGATTATATAAACAACTGGGCAACAAAGACCTTGCTTCCAAATGCAAGCCAGCTGATAACAAATATTTCGATGGGTATTTACGGTACTTTCAAGGCGCTGTTGGATGTTGTTGTAGGTATGATTGTTGCAATATATCTTCTCGGTTCAAAAGAAAAGTACAGTGCCGGTGTAAAAAAATATCTCTACGCATTGTTTAATCGAAAAACTGCATACAATATTATCTCTGTTGCGAAATATACGGACAACCATTTCGGAAAATTTATTGTGGGCAAAATCCTGGACAGTGCAATTATTGGTGTGCTCAGTTTTATTGTGTTTACAATATTTGATATACCCTATACGCTTTTGGTAAGCGTTATTATTGGTGTAACAAACGTTATTCCGTTTTTTGGTCCGTTTTTGGGTGCAATACCCTGCGGAGTACTTATCCTGCTCGTAAATCCCGTAAAGGCGTTGGTATTTGCTATTCTTATCTTTGCAATACAGCAGCTTGACGGTAACGTTATAGGACCCAAGATACTCGGCGATACAACAGGACTTGACAGCTTCGCAATTGTATTTTCAATTTTGGTATTTGGCGGATTTTTCGGAGTTTTCGGCATGTTTATCGGGGTTCCGGTATTTGCAACGATTTTTGGTATTGCAAATCACGCTTGCGATATAAGGCTTCAAAAAAAGAATATGCCTGTTGACATAAAGGCGTATTCAACCAAAGAAATGGTGGAGGAAATACCAAAGAGCGACGATATAGAGGAATAATTTTAAAATATGATAATAAGCATATACCACAAGGGGGTAGGTGTATGCGCAAAATATTAGCATCACTCTTAGCAGTGATGCTTGTTTTTTCGGTGGTTCATGCAAGAGCAGAAGAACTGGAGCTTAACGGAAAAAGCTTTATTCTGATTGAGTGCACAACAGGGAAGGTTTTGTATGAGCAAAACGCCGACGAAAGATTAGCACCCGCATCGGTAACAAAAGTAATGACGATGCTGCTTGTAATGGAAGCGATAGACCGAGGCGAGATTACATACGATACTGTTGTAACTGCATCCGAAAGAGCTAAAAGCATTGGCGGAAGCACAATTTTTCTTGATGCCGGAGAACAAATGACAATAGATGATTTATTAAAGGGTATTGCAGTTGCATCAGGAAACGATGCTTGTGTTGCTGTTGCAGAGCATTTGTCAGGGTCGGTAGAGCAGTTTGTTGCCGTGATGAACAACCGTGCAAAAGAGCTTGGCATGGTGAACACAAATTTTGTTACATGTAATGGCTTGGATGATGACAATCACTATTCCTCGGCAAGAGATATTGCCATTATGAGCCGAGAGCTTTTAAAGCACGAAGATATTTTCCGCTATACGACAATATGGATGGATTCGTTAAGAGACGGAAAGTTTCAGCTTGCAAATACAAATAAGCTGATTAGGTATTATTCGGGTGCAAACGGGCTTAAAACAGGATCAACAAGCAAGGCAAAAAACTGTATTTCTGCAACGGCAAAAAGAGACGGAATGCAGCTTTGTGCTGTAGTGCTCGGAGGTGATACGTCGCAACTGAGGTTTAATTCGGCGAGCACGCTGTTAAATTACGGGTTTGCAAACTTTGCTGTCAAAGGAACAAGCGGCGGCGAAATAATAGGCGAGGTTAGGGTTGAAAAAGGTCGGTCGGGAAAAGTGAGAGGCGTATTGGAGGAGAATTGTCTTACCGTTACAAAGAAAAGCGAAGCCGACAGCATATCAAAAGAAATCAATATGTATGAGAGCGTGAGTGCACCTGTCAACAAGGGCGACAAGTTAGGTGAGATAATAATTAAAACAGCTGACGGCACTGTGGTAAAAAAGAACATTGTTGCCGAAAATACTGTTGATAAAATTACATTCGGAAAGATGTATATGAAAATTCTGAAAATGTGGACCACATAAAAAATGGGTGTAAAAAACTACTCGTTTTTTACACCCGTTTTTTTAGTGCTTGTTATTCCCTTCGTAACCGATTAAGAGCCCGCCGGCTTCTGCATAAAAGCTACAAAGAGCTGTGCAGGGAACAATCGAAATATCTGCAGAGGGATATTCGGACAAAATTTTTTCTTTGAGAACATTTGCAGATTCCGGGTTAAGGCAATGATTGATACGAACCTTGCCTCCATTGTAGCCGCCTTTTTTCATGTTGTTGTAAATAGTTGAGAGTGCTTTCTTTTCACCGCGCACTTTGTCAGACGGGTGAAGCACACCTTCGACTGCGGCACCTACAACTCTTATGCCCAATACACCTGCAATGGCAGCAACCGCAGGATTTACTCTGCCGTTACGAGCAAGGTTTGTAAGGGACTGAAGCGAAAACTCAAGATGTGTTGTATCTTTGTATAAAGTGATTTCTTTTTCGATTTCTTCAAAGGGCTTGCCCATATTTATAAGCTCTGTAAGCTTTTCGATAATAAGCTGCATTTCGCCGCCTGTGGAGTAAGAGTCCACAACGCACACCTTTGCTTCGGGATGCTCTGCTATGTACTGCTCTTTTGCAACCATTGCCGCATTGTAGCAGCCTGAGAGGTTGCTTGTAAGAGTGATTGCAAAAATACGGTCAGCGCCTTCAAAAGCGTCAAGCCATTCGCCGGTATTGGGGCAGGATGTTTTTACAATGCCTTTGACGGTTTTTAAATCTTCGACCATTGTACTAATATTCAGATTTGCATCGTCGATATATTCCTTTTCAGAAGAAATTATCTTGAGCGGTACTGTCTGATATGCCACACCATCCCAGGAAAGGATGTTTGAAGAAGAATCGGATACTATTTTATATGTCATTCAAATTACCTCCATAACCCAACATCGGTTTTTAAAAAACCTGTCGAAAGATATTTTAATACAGATTATAGGGATTGTCAAGCATATATTGGTTGACTTTGGAAAAAGATTGTAGTAAAATAAGCCCGAAAGGGTGATATTGATGCCTGAAAAATTCAAACAGGCAATGAAAGAAAATGTAATGAATTTCAGATTGCCGAAATATAACGAGATACCCAACGTAGGTTTGTACCTTGAACAAACAGCAAAATATATATCCGATATAGGACACGTGGGACAGATACAGGTTACCGGCTCGATGATAAGCAACTATGTTAAAAAGGGGCTTATTTCTAATCCTGTTAAAAAGCAGTATTCCCGTGAGCAGATTGCGTATTTGATATTTATTGCAATGGCAAAAAGCGTCTTAAGCATGGAGGATATAAAGCTGCTCATCGAAATCCAGAAAACAACATACGAACCTGAGGTTGCCTATACTTATCTTGTTGAAGAATTTGAAAATGTATTGGGATATGTTTTTGGGCTTAAAGATGAAATGGAACAGATTGGCAAAAACAATCACGAAGCCAAAGTGATGCTTCGTAATCTTGTAATAACAATTGCACACAAGGCATATTTGGAAATGTGCTTTAAATATTACCGCAACGAAAAAGACACCGAAGCGTAATCGGTGTCTTTTTCGTATATATTACTGTTGTTTTGTAATTTTTGAAAAAACCTTGAGGTAATAAGGTGCAAAAACAATAACCACTGCCTGTGCAATCATTTTTGCAAAGGATGCAGCAAAACGAATGCCGATTGCAACCTCCATAGATGAAAAATAACCGGCAGAGTATAAAAAGTATGAGTTAAGTATAAGGCTTAAAGCAAACTGAATTATTACACAAAGCACCATGCGGATAATATAGGATGTGTTCATCTTATATTTGCGGTAGAAAAACGCCCCGTAGAAAAATCCCGAAAGAAACTCAGTAAAAAACATACCGATGATGGGAGCGCCTACAGGAAAAAGGATAACCGAGAGAACATCGCCCAAAAAGCATGTAATGCCCGCAAATACAGGGCCGAAAAGTGCACCCATTACAAATACGGGGATAAATTTGAGCGAGATTTCGAGCTGGTTACCAATGCGGACTGTTGCGAACATCGTGAACACAAAGGTAAGCGCCACAAAAATACCCAAAAGAGCAACCGATTTTGAGTTGAGCTTTCTGAGCCCAAGCCATTTTGTCAATTTTTGCACAAAAAAACACCTCTTTCATAGTATATTGCTACAAAAAAGATGTGCATGTGATTTTTGCAGCAACGGAATGCGAGCAAATAACCGCGGTAAAAACCTTCGTGGATAAGACAACTTCCCGTCCTTATCCCACTTAACGCTATATGCTCTACTTTGCTAAGTCGAATATAGCACTCTGTGCGCATTTTGTCAATAGTGTTTTGATACAATTGATGGGTAACAAATAAAAAAAGAAAATAACTCCAAATAT
>CAZNIC010000039.1:0-16157 GCA_964572985.1 uncultured Oscillospiraceae bacterium | reverse complement strand
CGTTAAGGCTATGCGTAAGGACGTACTTGCAAAGTGCTACGGCGGTGATATTACCCGTAAGAAGAAGCTTCTTGAAAAACAGAAGGAAGGTAAAAAGAGAATGCGCAGAGTGGGTACCGTTGAAGTGCCTCAGGAAGCATTCATGGCGGTTCTCAAGCTTGACGATGAGTAAGGGAATTTATATTCACATACCCTTCTGTGTGAAAAAATGTTTGTACTGCGATTTTTGCTCTACAAGCGATTGGAACTTAAAGGATGAGTATGTGCATGCCTTGATAAATGAAATCAAAGAGCATAAAGGAACCCGGGCTGATACTGTTTTTATAGGCGGAGGAACGCCTACAGTATTGGGTGAAAAACTGATTGGTGTTATAAATGCCGTAAGAGAAAGCTTTGTTTTGCCTTATGATTATGAATTCACCGTAGAGGCGAACCCCGGTACGGTTGATTTAGACCTTCTTACAAAAATCAGAAAAGCAGGAGTTAATCGTTTAAGCCTTGGTGTGCAGTCTTTTAACGATAACGAGCTTAAAGCACTCGGACGTATTCATACTGCAAAAGAGGCGACGGAAGCCTTTTACATGGCACGCCGTGCAGGCTTTGACAATATCAATGTTGATATTATGCTTTCGACACCCTTACAGACTATGGAAAGCGTAAAACACACACTTTCGGTTGTGAAAGAGCTCAACCCTGAGCATGTTTCGGCATATTCATTGATAATTGAAGAGGGCACCCCTTTTTACGACATGGATTTGGACCTCCCCGACGAAGATACCGAGAGGGAAATTTACCATTACACCGTAGAATGCCTTAAGGATATGGGGTTTGAAAGATACGAGATTTCAAACTTTGCAAAAAAAGGGTATGATTGCAGGCACAATATTAAGTATTGGACAGGCGAGGAATACATCGGACTAGGCTTGGCGGCAGCATCCTATATGGATAGCTACCGTTATACAAATACAAATGATATTGCGTCTTACATAGACGGTGCAAGAGCCCACGAAAAAGAGTTTATCGATGAAGAAGAACAGCTTAAGGAAAAGTTTTTGCTGGGACTGAGAATGAGCTGTGGTGTGAAGTATGACGGTGAGTTTGGTGACAAAATAGCAAAGCTTATTGCCGACGGACTTATCGAAAAGCACAGCGGCTATGTACGCCTTACCGAAAAGGGCTTTGATTTGGGCAATCTTGTTTTTATGGAGTTTATATAATGACTTGTAAAGATTATGCGGCAAAGCTACTTAGCTTTTGCGACAGAAGCGAAAAGGAAATACGTGAAAAGATACTTAAAAAAGGCTATAGTGAAGCAGAATGCGAGGAGGCTATAGCTTTTTGCCGTGAATACGGGTATATTGATGACACGCGTTTTGCAGAGCATTTTGTGCACGATGCCGTACAGCTTAAAAAGCTTGGAAAATCGCGTATTGTAATGGAGCTGAGGCAAAAAGGCGTAGACCCCGATACAGTTCAGGAAGCCCTGGAAGACATAGGCGACGAGAAAGAGCTGTTAAAAAGCGAAATGCAGCGAAGGTTTGGCGATTTGGATTTTTCCGACAAAAAGGTGAAAAACAAAGTATTCGGATACTTTGCAAGGCGCGGTTTTAAACCGCGTGACATATTCTATGCAATGAATGAGGATTATGATGGATATGATGAATAAGATTGGTTTTGTATCGCTTGGTTGCTCAAAAAATCTTGTTGATACCGAAAATATGATAGGTATTATGACGCGTGAGGGATATCTGGTTGTCTCAGACCCCGGCGAGGCTGACATAATTGTGGTAAACACCTGTGGCTTTATTGACTCTGCAAAAGAAGAAGCCATCAACACAATACTTGAAATGGCAGAGTACAAACAGGACAAGTGCAAGATGCTTGTTTGCGCAGGATGCCTCAGTCAGCGTTACAGTGAGGATATAAAGCGTGACCTTCCCGAGGTGGACGTAATCTTAGGTACGGGTAGCTACAAGGATATTGCAGCAGCTATCAAAGAGGCTATGGAAAAAGGCAAGAGCGAGTATCTTGACGACATAAATTTTGAAATCGTTGACGAGGAAAGAGTAAGGACAACACCTCCTCATATGGCATACATAAAAATTGCGGAAGGTTGCGACAATTTCTGTACATATTGTGCAATACCGTCGATCCGCGGCAGGTATCGTAGCCGAAAAATGGAATCAATTATTACGGAAGCTGAGAAAATGGCTGACGAGGGAGTACGGGAAATTATACTCGTTGCACAGGACACAACCCGCTACGGTGTTGATATGTACGGCGAGAAAAAACTGCCGGAATTACTCCGAAAGCTGTGTGCAATCGAAAAAATTAAGTGGGTAAGAGTGCATTACTGTTACCCCGAGGAAATTGACGACGAATTGATTGAGGTTTTCAAAACAGAGGAAAAACTGGTCAAATATCTTGATATACCTGTTCAGCACGGCTGTGACAGTGTACTTAAGCGCATGGGCAGAAAAACCACCCGTGCACAAATCCTTGACAGGGTTAATAAGCTCAGAGAAAACGTTGAAGGCATTACCCTCAGAACAAGTATTATCGCAGGCTTCCCCGGCGAAACCGAGGAAGAATTTGAGAGTCTTTTGGATTTTGTCAAAGAAGCAAAATTTGACAGAATGGGTGTTTTTGCTTATTCAAAGGAAGAGGGAACACCTGCGGCAAAATTGCCCGGTCAGATAGACGATAATATAAAAGAAGAACGCCGTGACCGTGTAATGGAGTTGGCAAAGGAAATTTCAAATGAGCGCAACGAGAGCATGCTCGGAAAAACCGTTGAAGTTGTGGTAGAAGGCTTTGAAGACAACCTTTACTTTGGCAGAAGCGGCGGCGAAAGCGTCGATGTTGACCCCAAGATATATTTTGGGTCACTGGATGAACTTAATGACGGCGATTTTATAAAGGTTAAAATCGTTAACTTTGACGAATATGATTTATACGGAGAGCAGGTGGAGATGTAATGAATTTACCTAACAAATTAACTCTTATAAGAATTGTTCTTGTACCCGTGTGTATGGCATTAACATTACTTGGTTACATGTACGCGGCTTTGGCGGTGTTTATTGTGGCGGCAATAACCGATTTTTTTGACGGATATATTGCCAGAAAATACAACCTTGTCACAAGCTTTGGTAAAATAATGGACCCTCTTGCTGATAAGATATTGGTGTTTGGTGCACTTTTGTGCTTTATCGAAATGGGTTTTATACCCGCATGGACTGTTGCGATTATTTTGGCGAGAGAATTTTTTGTAACAGGCATGAGAGTTGTTGCTGTTGACAAGGGCAAGGTTATTGCCGCATCATGGTGGGGCAAGGTTAAAACCAATGTACAGATTTTCGCCGTTATAATAGGCTTTTTGACCTTTACAACAAACTATATTCTTATAGGTCAGATTGCAGTGTATATTGCAACTATATTTACGGCGGCAAGCTGGGTAGCATATATTTTTGAAAATATTGAGGTTTTTAAGGACTAACACACCAATTTACTTTGATTAGGTAATTGCAACTGTTTTAAAAGGAACAGGGACACACCTCCTGCATACGTTAAGGAAGTGCAAACATATCACCTACCTGTGGGTGAGGTATGTCCCATGCAATTTACAGCGGTTGATGAGGAGGGTAATAGAATGAACATAGCACTTATTATTGCAGGCGGTGTCGGAAACCGCATGGGACAGGATATCCCAAAACAGTTTTTGAATGTTAACGACAAGCCCGTTATTGTTTATACAATGGAAAGATTTCAGAATAACGACGATATAGATGCTATAGCTGTTGTTTGTATCGAGGGATGGGAGACTATGCTTCAGGCTTATGCAAATCAGTTCGGTATTGCAAAGCTCAAGCATATTATCCCCGGCGGTGAAAACGGACAGGGTAGTATCCGTAACGGTATTGAAGAGCTCACAAAGCATTATTCAAAGGATGATATTGTGCTTGTGCATGATGCAATCCGTCCCATGGTGTCGGAAAAAATAATCACAGACTGTATTGACACCGTAAAGGAATACGGCAGTGCTATTGTTACTATCCCTTGCCAGGAGGCTATGCTCGAAACCACCGACGGAAAAACAACCAACAAGTCGTATCCTCGTGATAACCTCAAACGTACACAGACACCGCAGGGATTTTTCCTTGGTGATATTGCCGCAGCACATAAAGAAGCACTCGAAAAGGGTATCACAAATTCCGTGGCATCCTGTACAATGATGGTTGAGCTTGGCAAGACAATATACTTTTCACCCGGCAGTGAAAAGAATATAAAGCTTACAACCGTTGATGATATTGAAATTTTTAAGGCATTACTTGCCGCCGAAAAATCCAACTGGTTAAAATAAATCCGGATTAAATCGTCCATCTCACCACTTTGCCCACAGGGGCGGTGCAGATAGCACAGCACCCTATGACCAAAGCGGCAATCTGAACAATTTTCTCTCGGATTTATACGTGTCAGGAGATAAGTGGAGGATTACGATGCTTGAAAAAAACGTTAAATACATTGAGGTTTTAAAAAGTGTAATAAATACAAATCTTGATTATACAAAATTAAATAATAAATCAGTTTTAATAACAGGATCAACAGGGCTTATCGGTAAGGCATTGGTTGATTATATACTTCTGTTAAGTGACAGGGTGAAAGTCTACGCTGCAAGCCGTAGTGAGGAAAGCTTTAATAAACGGTTTTTAAAGAGAGACAATCTTTTTTACTTTAACTATAGCTTAGAAAAGCATCTTGATACGGATATTCATTTTGATTATATTATCCATGCGGCATCTAATGCTGACCCAAAAATGTTTGCTCTTGACCCTGTGGGCACCATGACAAGCAATTTTATGGGTACATACAACCTTTTGGAGTATGCAAGAAAAGATGGTTGCAAAAGGTTTTTGTTTGTATCCTCGGGCGAGGTTTACGGTCAATGGGACGGCGAGTGTGACGCTTTTGACGAAAGCTACTCGGGCTTTGTCAACTTTACCGAGGCAAGAGGCTGTTATCCTTCGGGTAAAAGAGCAGCAGAAAACCTTTGTGTTTGTTACAAAGAGCAGTATGGTGTTGACACGGTTATTGTACGCCCGTCGCATACCTATGGTCCTACACAACTCCCGCGTGACTCAAGAGCCATGAGCGAGTTTTTCAACTGTGCTTTAGAAGGCAGAGACATTGTTTTAAAAAGCCAGGGGCTACCCATAAGAAGCTATACCTGCGTGTTTGACTGCGTAAGTGGTATTGTGTCGGCGCTTTTAAATGGCGAAAGCGGACAGGCTTATAACATCTCAAATAAAAACAGCGTTGTTTCCATTGCTTCTTTGGCACAAAAAATTGCCCAATGTGCAGGAAAAAATGTTGTGTTTGACATTCCCGAGGGTGGAACAAAAGGCGGCAGTAGTATTGTGCGTGGTGTGCTTGACGGCACAAAGCTTGAAAGCATCGGTTGGACGCCTGTATATGACATTGACAAAGGTGTAAAGATAACCCTTGAAATTATGGAGGACACAAAATGAACGAGATGAATACAAAGCTTGAAGCTTTATTATATAAAGAAGACGGACTTATCACAAATCTTTCAAACGCATCTGCTCTTTTGAACGAATATTTAGATAACATCAACTGGGTAGGATTTTATCTTGTGCGAGACGGTGAATTACGCTTGGGGCCTTTTCAGGGCAAGACAGCCTGCGTAAGGATAAAGTTGGGCAGAGGTGTTTGTGGTACGGCGGTAAGTGAGGATAAAACTCAGCTTGTGCCAGACGTGCATCAGTTCCCGGGGCATATTGCCTGCGACTCGGCTTCAAACAGTGAAATTGTTGTGCCTATCCGCTTTGACGGTGAGGTTGTGGGCGTTTTGGACATTGACAGTCCTCTGTTTGACCGTTTCAGTGAAGAAGATAAGATTAATCTTGAAGAAAGCGTACGTATTATAGAAAACATCTGGAGCGAATTTTAAGAAGGAAAATAGATATGGACGAATTATTAAAAGAAATTTCCATTGCGGAAATAGATGGTATAAGAATAGGTCATGCACAATCTGACGAGGCGAAAACAGGCGTAAGCGTACTGTATTTCCCAAACGGTGCACAGGTGGGTTGTGACATATCCGGTGGAGGCCCTGCATCGCGAGAGGTGCACCTCACAGACCCCTTGACGGCAGACAATCCCATAAATGCAGTTGTGTTATCAGGTGGCAGTGCATACGGACTTTGTGCAAGTGACGGCGTAATGCGTTGTCTTGAAGAAAACAGCATAGGTTATGACACGGGCTTTGCAAAAGTACCGCTTGTTTGCCAGTCATGTATTTATGACCTTGGATACGGAAAAAATAATGTAAGACCCGATAGCAATATGGGTTATGAGGCTTGCAAGAGAGCACTCGAATCAACATGTGCAAGTATGGGTAACATAGGTGCAGGTGTAGGTGCAACTGTAGGCAAGCTTATGGGTATGAAGCAGGGTATGAAAACAGGCTTGGGTATTTATGCTGTGCAAATGGGCGAATTGAAGGTTGCAGCTGTTGTTGTGGTAAATGCTTTCGGTGATGTTTTTAACCCCGAAAACGGGCAGAAAATTGCAGGTATGGTTGATAGTGAAAGAAAAGCATTTGTTGACCTTGAAAAGGTGTTTATGAGCTTTATGAGTGCACCTAAGGATTTGTTTAATTCAAATACTACTATAGGTTGTGTTATAACAAACGCAAAATTTGATAAAGCTAAGCTTAATAAAATCGCATCAATGACGCGTAACGCATATGCAAGATGTATTAATCCTGTGGGCACAATGGCTGACGGCGACAGTATATATGCGGCAAGTGTCGGTGACGTTGTAAGCGATGTTAATCTTGTGGGCATACTTTGTACGCGCGCTATGGAAAAAGCAATTATCAATGCGGTATGCTCTGCAAAAATTGACGACGAAGAATATCTTAAAAACTGTTTGGGATAAGAAAAAACAGGAGGGCTTATGGACAAGTTCATATTACATTCTGAATATAAGCCCTCGGGTGACCAGCCGCAGGCTATCGAATCTTTGGCAAACGGCATCTTAAACGGAGATAAAGGGCAGATACTTTTGGGCGTTACAGGCTCGGGTAAAACATTTACAATTGCAAATGTTATCGAAAAGGTCAATAAGCCTACTCTTATACTTGCGCACAATAAAACTCTTGCAGCTCAGCTTTGCAGTGAGTTTAAGGAGTTTTTTCCCGAAAATGCTGTTGAGTACTTTGTATCCTATTACGATTACTATCAGCCCGAAGCATATATCCACGCAAGCGATACTTATATTGAAAAGGATGCACAGCTTAATGAAGAGATAGACAAGCTTCGTCACAGTGCAACAACGGCACTTTTTGAACGCCGTGATGTTATTGTTGTGGCGTCGGTAAGCTGTATTTACGGCCTTGGTGACCCCGAAGACTATTCAACCATGATAATATCTCTCCGTCCCGGTATGATAAAAGACCGCGATGAGGTGATTGCACGTCTTATCGAAATGCAGTACGAAAGAAACGATATTAACTTTGTGCGCGGCAAATTCCGCGTGCATGGTGATATATTAGAGGTTTTTCCCTCCAACAGCGGTGAAAATGCGGTAAGGATTGAGTTTTTCGGAGACGAAATCGACCGTATAAGTGAGATTGATGTTTTAACGGGCGAAATTATCGGTACACGTGACCACATAGGCATTTATCCCGCGTCACATTATGTTACGACAAAGGAAAAGCGAGAAGAAGCCATTAGTTCAATCAGAGAAGAATTAGACCACAGACTTGAATATTTCCGCAACGAGCAGAGATTTCTGGAAGCACAGAGAATAGGCGAGAGAACCAACTACGATATCGAAATGATGCGCGAGATTGGTTATTGCTCGGGTATTGAAAACTATTCGAGGCATATTTCGGGAAGAGCTCCGGGAAGTGCACCCTACACGTTGTTAGATTATTTCCCCGATGACTTTTTGCTGGTTGTAGATGAAAGTCATGTTACAATCCCTCAGGTAAGAGCCATGTATGCGGGCGACAGAAGCCGTAAGGAGAGCCTTGTTGAATACGGGTTCCGTCTTCCGAGTGCCTTTGATAACAGACCTTTGAAATTTGAAGAATTTGAGGACAGAATCAATCAGGTTATTTTTGTAAGCGCAACTCCTGCCGGGTACGAAAAAGAGCATAGTGTTAATGTTGCAGAGCAGCTAATCAGACCGACAGGACTTGTTGACCCGCGCGTTACGGTAAAACCCGTAGACGGGCAGGTTGACGACCTGCTTGGTGAAATTTACAAGCGTACGGAGAAAAACGAGCGAGTTCTCGTTACAACACTTACAAAAAAGATGGCAGAGGATTTGACAGATTATTTGGCAAGCATGGGCGTGAGAGTAAAATATATGCACTCCGACGTTGAAACCATGGAAAGAATGGAAATTATCCGTGATTTGCGTCTTGGCGTTTTTGATGTTTTGGTGGGCATCAACCTTTTAAGAGAAGGCTTGGACCTGCCCGAGGTAAGCTTGGTTGCAATACTTGATGCTGACAAGGAAGGTTTCCTCCGTAGTGAAACAAGTCTTATACAGACAATCGGCCGTGCGGCGAGAAACGTCCAAGGTGAGGTTATCATGTATGCGGATACGATAACCGATTCAATGCGCCGTGCCATAGATGAAACAGACAGACGAAGAACTATTCAAGATAACTATAATAAAGAAAACAATATTACACCTAAGAGCATTGTCAAGGCAGTTAGCGAGACAATTGCGGCTGTGCATGAGGAAAAGAGCGAAGATAAACCCAAAGATAATAAAGAGGTTATCGAAAAGCTTAAGGCGGCTATGCTTCAGGCATCGGAAGAATTAAGGTTTGAAGATGCGGCAAGAATCCGAGACAGGATAATGAAGCTTAAGAGAGACAAGGGGTAAAAAAATGATAAGTGATTATATTGTTGTAAAAGGTGCCAGGGCGAATAACCTTAAAAACGTCAGCTTGAAAATACCGAGAAATACCCTTACGGTTTTTACCGGTGTTTCGGGCTCGGGAAAAACAAGCCTTGCATTTGATACTATATTTGCAGAAGGTCAGCGACGATATGTAGAGTCGCTTTCTGCCTATGCCCGTCAGTTTTTGGGGCAGATGGAAAAGCCTGACGTGGATGAGATTGAGGGCTTGTCGCCTGCTATCTGTATTGACCAGAAAACAACAAGCAAAAATCCTCGTTCAACTGTTGGTACAGTAACGGAGATTTATGACTATATGCGTCTTTTATACGCCCGTTGCGGTGTGCCTCATTGCCACAAATGCGGTAAGGAGATAAAAAAGCAGACCATTGACCAGATTGTTGATAAAGTAATGGAACTGCCCGAAAGAAGTCGCGTGCAGATTTTGGCGCCTGTTATACGTGCTAAAAAGGGTGAACATCTTAAAATTTTTGAAAATGCAAAAAAGAGCGGCTACGTAAGAGTACGTGCCGACGGTATTATGTACGAATTAAGCGAGACAATCACACTTGATAAACAGAAGAGACATAATATTGAGATTGTGATTGACCGTCTTATTGTTAAAGAGGACATCAGAAGCAGACTTACTCAGTCATTGGAGCTGGCACTTCATCTTGCAGGCGGATTGGTAATAGTTTTGACCGAAGAGGAAGAAATCCTCTTTTCGCAAAATTATGCCTGCCCCGATTGTGGAGTAAGCGTTGACGAGTTTTCACCCAGAACTTTCTCGTTTAACAGTCCTTTTGGTGCTTGCCCTGTGTGTTCGGGCTTGGGTGTTCTCAAAAAAATTGACCCGAGATTAGTGCTTGTTTCAAGCGAACTTTCCATTTTAGAAGGAGCTTTTGCGGTAAGCGGTTGGAGAGCGGCAGACAAGGACACCTCCGTTGCAAATGCCGTTTATAAAGCGCTCAGTAAAACATATGGCTTTAACCTTAATACACCTGTGAAAAATTTGCCCCGTGAGGTTATTCAGATAATACTCTACGGCACAAAGAACGAGACTATTGAGGTGGAATATATAAGCGAAAACGGCAGCGTAAGGCACAGAAATATTCAGTTTGAAGGCTTGGTTAATAACCTGCAGCGTCGTTATGACGAGACAAACTCAGAGTGGGTTAAGATGGATATTGAAGGCTTGATGCGTGAAATTCCATGCGATGCCTGCGAAGGTAAGAGGCTCAAAAAAGAAACTCTTGCGGTGACTGTAGGCGGCAAAAATATTCACGAGTTTTGCGATATGGCAATAAGCGATGAAATTGAGTTTGTGAAAAACTTGTCCGACAATTTCAGCGATATGCAAAAGACAATTTCCGAACAGATTATAAAGGAGATTGTATTAAGGCTTGAATTTTTGCAGAATGTGGGGTTGGAATATCTGACACTTACACGCTCTTCGGGCACGCTGTCGGGCGGCGAAGCACAGCGAATACGCCTTGCAACGCAGATTGGTTCGGGGCTTGTAGGGGTAATGTATATCCTTGACGAGCCGAGTATCGGACTTCATCAGAGAGATAACGGAAAACTTTTGGAGTCACTCAAGAAACTTCGTGATTTAGGCAATACACTTATTGTGGTTGAGCACGATGAAGATACCATGCGAGAGGCTGACCATATTGTTGACGTTGGTCCGCATGCAGGTATTCATGGTGGCGAAATCATAGCGGAAGGCACTGCCGAAGAGATTATGCAGTGTGAAGCATCTCTTACAGGCGCATACCTGTCAGGCAGGAAGAAAATCCCCGTACCGAGCAAGCGTCGCGAAGGTAACGGTAAGAGTATTGTTGTTCGCGGTGCAGCGGAAAACAATCTTAAAGAAATCGATGTTACTATTCCTTTGGGCAAATTTGTGTGCGTGACAGGTGTATCGGGTTCGGGCAAATCCAGCCTTGTTAACTCTGTTTTATACAACCGTCTTGCATACGAATTAAACCGTGCTCATACGGTTGCAGGTAAGCACAAGGGTATAGAAGGCTTAGAAAACCTTGATAAGGTAATTAATATTGACCAGTCTCCCATAGGCAGAACTCCGAGAAGTAACCCGGCAACATACACGGGTCTTTTCGGCGATATACGTGAGCTTTTCTGTCAGACACCCGATGCAAAGGCGAGAGGATATCAGGCAGGAAGATTTTCGTTCAATGTGCGCGGCGGCAGATGCGAAGCGTGTACAGGTGACGGCATACTGAAAATTGAAATGCACTTTTTGCCTGACGTTTATGTTCCTTGCGAGGTCTGTAAGGGTAAGAGATATAACCGTGAGACCTTGGAGGTAAAATTCAAAGGCAAGAGCATTGCCGATATTCTTGAGCTTACTGTTGATGAGGGGGTAGAGTTCTTTGAAAGTATACCCAAGATAAAACGCAAGCTTGAGGTGTTGCAGGATGTTGGGCTTGGATATATAAAAATAGGTCAGCCTTCTACCACGCTTTCCGGTGGCGAAGCACAGCGAGTAAAGCTTGCAACAGAGCTTTCTAAGCGTCCGACAGGTAAGACTATATATATTCTTGACGAACCCACTACAGGACTTCATACGTCAGATGTGCACCGACTGATAACAATGCTCAATAAGCTTGTGGAAAACGGTAATACGATTGTTGTTATTGAGCACAATCTTGATGTGATAAAGTCTGCTGACCATATTATTGATATGGGACCCGAGGGCGGTAATGCAGGCGGTACGGTTGTTGCAGCAGGAACACCCGAAGAGGTTAGTATGTGTGAAAAATCCTATACGGGACAGTTTTTGAAAAATATATTAAATAAGTAATAACATATCCCTCTTTTGAATATGAGTATTCAAAGGGGGATTTTGTTATGGAAGAAAAAAAGCACAGTGTTGTGATGGAAGAAAGAAAAAAGCTGATGATATCATCATGCGAAGAGGTAATAAGCTTTAATGAAAATGAAATAGTATTGTGTGCGGGCAGTTCTACCATGGTAATAAAAGGAGCGTATCTTAAAGTAAGAGAAGTATCGGGAGAAAGCGGAGATGTTGTTATAGAAGGTGAAAGTATTGACAGCCTTGTGTATACAAAAGGCGTAAAGGGCAAAAAGGAGGGCATCGTGAGGAGGATGCTTAAATGATGGTATCAGACTCGGGACAGGCAAGAGTTTTTTTGATTAATATTGCTTTTGGTATAATATGCGTAATGCTTTTTGACTTGTTTGGTGCAATAGTAAAAAAATACGGAAAAACAACTTTTATTATAAATGCTGTTGACATTGTGTATTTTTCGATTGCTTTTTTACTCATCCTTTATGCGGGAGTAAAATTCAATTTCGGAGCACTACGGTACTATCAGATTATGGGTCTTCTTTTGGGGGCGGGGGTTTGGTATGCGTTGTTTTCGCGCTTTGAAAGAAAAGTGTTTGCATATCTTATTGAAAAAGGTATTATTCTGGCAAAAATGTGTATGAAATGTATTTGTGTGCCGATAATATTTGTGCTGAGAGTGATACTTACACCGCTTGTATACATAGAAACAAAGTTTGTAAAATTATCCGAAAAGCTCAAACGCACAAAAGAAAAAATTATAAAAAATCGAAAAAAAACCCAAAAAAGCATGAAAAAACGTAGCAAAATGATATAAAAACTCTTTACAAATGAAAAAAAGTGATGTAGAATATTTACGTTATACAGAAAGTGGGGTATTGTAATGCAAAAGAAAAGCGGTGCAAAAAACGATAACGCACTCTTTTTTCTGGGTGGTTTTGCAATAAGTTGGACTACTCTGGCAATTGTTTTCTTTGCATTATGTTTCATTGTCTGGATGATATTTCAGCAGGTTACTATAAACAAGTTCAATGCTGAAAAAGCAGAGCTTCAAAAGGAACATCAGGTAAAACAGGAAAGACTGGATGACCTCAACAGCGAGGACCCGAGCCTCAGTTATGAAGAGGCTGAACGTAAAGCTCGTGAGGAGCTCGGTATGGTAAAACCCGGCGAGCAGATTCTGGTGGCTGAGTAATTTTTTTTAGTTCTGCAATACTGAAGGGAGATAAGTTCGTAAATGGCTTTAGAAGTTGGTGCAATTGTTGAAGGTAAAGTTTCGGGTATAACAGGTTTTGGTGCTTTTGTTGATTTGCCTGAGGGCAAGACAGGTCTTGTACATATTTCGGAAGTAGCCCGTAATTATGTAAAGGATATTAAAGAGCATCTTACTGTAGGACAGGTTGTCAAGGTTAAGGTTCTGACGGTGGAACCCGGTGGCAAAATAAGCTTGTCTATTAAAAAAGCTTTTGAACCCAAGCCCCGTGCAGCTGCATTTTCAGGTGCACCTGCTGAGGTTGATTTTACACGCAAAGCCGACGAACAGTTTATGGCTTTGTCCTTTGAAGAAAAAATGGCAAAGTTCAAGACTACCAGCGATGAAAGAATGCAGGATATCAAGCGCAACACTGATGCAAAGCGCGGTAGCTACAGAAGAGGAAATAACTAAGTTAACAAGGAAGCTGATGCTTATTGCATCAGTTTCTTTTAATTTTAAAAAAATTTGAAATTTATGCAACCTTTTTAAATTTTTGGTGTCTATATAAGTGAAAGGGGAGATGAAAATGAAAAAATTACTATGTATTTTGACAGTGGTATGTATGTTTGTAGGAGCAATGCCTGTCTTGGCGGCGAATAACACCTGCGGAGAAAATGTCTACTGGGATTATGCTGCGGGATATCTGTACATAACAGGTGACGGTGAAATGGATAGGTATCTTAACCCTCAAGGCTTTGGCGACACGCCCTGGGACGAATACCAACAAGAGATAACAACCGTTGTAATTGGCAGAGATGTAAAATTGGTTTTTCTGTCACATTTTGAACGCTGCCGTAGTCTGAGAGATATTTACTATCAAGGCTTGTATGGTCAATGGGAGGAAATATGCGGCGATTATCTTATTGATGATGTAAATATACATTTCCTCGGCACTAATAACGAATGGATAACAATTAAAAACACCGATAATCTTGCAGGGGGAACATCGTTATTTAACGGTCAAAGGTGGATTTTTGATAAAGATACTCTCACAATACAAGGCTACGGGCACATAAAGGACGGTATACGCTTTGAAGAACTGCCCTATAACGTAATTGAAAGGGTAACCACACTTGTTATAGAGGACGGTATTACGCACATTGATGAGCGTGCGTTTAAAAATCTCACTAACCTCAGATATGTGGAAATTGCTGACAGCGTTAAAATTGTTGACGACAATGCTTTTTCGGATTGCCGCAATCTTAGTATAGTCAATCTTGGCAACGGAGTAACAAATATCGGAAAATATGCTTTTTCGGGTTGCTCGGCATTAGAGGAAATATACATTGGTGATAATTTATCCAAGATAGGCAAGTATGCTTTTTCAGGATGCGGTAATATTGAGAGCATCTACGTAAAAAACCGTGCTGTGTGGGAAAAAATAAGATTTGACAATGAGGCTGCAAATCCCGCACGTAACGGTGCAGCAGTAAGGGTAAAATCCGAAATTCCGGAAAATTATATACTCAACACACAAAAACCCAACGAAAAAGGCGAGACAGCACCCGGAATAAGTGATGCAAGCTATTCTCTTGATACAGAAAACATGATACCCATAGTAGCTGTAATTGCATCCCAGGCACCTGAGGTATACAACGGTGCACAAAATGCCGTGGACGGCTCTGCATATACACGTTGGGCAGCATACGGCTCATCCGATATTGTGTTTGATTTGGGAAGCGTGCAGTATGTTGAAGGTGCTAACGCGTATTTCTGGAGATATGAGGTAAGAAGCATGCCTTATAAGCTTTATGTTTCTGCCGACGGAGAAAAATACGAAAAAGTGTATGACGGAACATCACCTCAAGGCGCAATAAAAAATTACGCATCAATCAAGAAAAACGTACGTTATATCAAAATGGTTATAGACGACCCGGGCTTTAACGGTTGGATGAGCCTAAACGAATTTATCGTGTACAGTAACTAAAAAATAACGGAGTGCCTCAAAAGAGGTACTCCGTTTTATGTTTAGGAATAAGTAAAAGACCTTGTACAATGTACAAGGTCTTTTGGTGCGAGAGGCGGGACTTGAACCCGCATGGTCTCCCACACGCACCTTAAACGTGCGCGTATGCCAATTCCGCCACTCTCGCATATATATTCGTTTTTCACGACAAGAGTTATTATAGCAGGGTAAAATACATTTGTCAATAATAATTTTGAAAAAAATTGAAGTTTTTTTGTTATAAATTTAAAAGCATGTTTATTTCATGAATTCCATTCTCGTTTACAACATCCGTTTCGACAAACCCTACTTTTTCATACAGGTGTTTTGCAACAGTATTACCATATTTGTACGTCGTTGTTATCCAACTTGCGTCATAGTGTGTTTTTAACATTGAACAAAGCTCCTGTAAAATTGCAGAGCCAAAGCCTTTTTGTTGATGACGTATATCTACGGCATAATCCCAAAGAAAATATCCGGTGCCACAATCTCTGAGGAGCACAAAGGCAATAAGTATATCGTCATTATAAATATCAAACGCAATTACCGGCTCGTTTTTGAAAGCATCTGACAAGGTTTCATCAGTTGATAACTGTAGCCGTTGAGAAGGAGATAATTCAATTTTTAAGCTGCTGCTTTCTTTGAATGTAAACATTTCGTGCTCCTGAAGTTTAGTGAATAGTGAATAAAGAACAAGTAAAAAACCTTGTACATTGTACAAGGTTTTTTGGTGCGAGAGGCGGGACACAGTCTTGCTTTGCAAGCCTTGCCTGCTTATCAGCCCTCGACTTGGCATCGAGCTGCTGATTGCGCACCACTCGGCTACGGAACAATTCACCGGATTGTTCCGCTTAACGCCTCTGTCCGTTTGTGGTACCCGATTTTGACTTTTCGCATTTGCTCAAACAAAATCGACCACGGCACAACTCTGCGTGTTCGCTGTATCATCCACAGGATGCGCTCACACTCGATTCCCTCTTAGGGTTCAAGTCCCTTTCATTGCAAAAACAAAAACCACATCAAATGATGTGGTTTTGTTTTTGTGGTGCGAGAGGCGGGACTTGAACCCGCATGGTCTCCCACACGCACCTTAAACGTGCGCGTATGCCAATTCCGCCACTCTCGCATATATATTCGTTTTTCACGACAAGAGTTATTATAGCAGGGTAAAATACATTTGTCAA
>CAZNIC010000038.1:0-16297 GCA_964572985.1 uncultured Oscillospiraceae bacterium | reverse complement strand
ACACACTCAAGACCAACGGGGACTGTCCCAACAGAGAATCGCAATTCTCCTTTGGCAAATCGTCCCCGATTTCGCCAAAGGGGGACTGTCCCCATTGGTCAATCAGGTCTTACTATGTATTTTAACAAAATCTGTAGGGACCGACGTCCCCGGCGGTCCGATTTTTTAGGCTTTTTTAGAAGTCTCTTCCCCAAAAAAGGGCGCAAAAACCCCCAGTATCAGCCTATTATACAGAGTTATAATACCACCGCAAACAATAATTGTCAATAATTTTTTCACCACAATTTTCTCCACACTGGGGACGTGTTCATTTTGCGGAGATTTCTCCACATTTTTAACCCGTCCCCACTGCGGAGAAAAAGAAAAGAGGCACTAATGCCTCTTAATCTGTCTTAACTTATATTCTCCAATTTCCGTTACTCTGTTAATATGCCTATCTGAAAACGTTTCTCTCAATTTAGCTAAGATAAATTCAAGTTGCATTGGTGAAATATATTTAAGTTGCTCCATTTCAGTTATCCCAAGTCTCTTTAATTCTTCCCTCAAATCATCGTCTGTTGGTTTCACTCTGTCATTCAGTTCCAAATCCATTTCTTCCTCAATCGCATGAAATGGGACAAATTCACTTTCTGACATCATATCAAACAAAAACGCAGTGTCTGTTAACCCCTGTTTTTTTGAAACATAATCACCATAACTGCTCCACGGATAATCTGCAATATTTTCCACAATTCCTGCTTTTACAGGATTCTGATGAACATATCTTATGACATGCACAAAATACTCGTCAACCTCAACAACCCTGCTTTTATAACGATTCTCCATAAGTGTTCCCGTGCGGTCGTATTTTATGTTAAACCAACGGGCATACTTCGTAAGCATTCGATGCATAATTTCAGAAATATCCCTAAGGTTTTTCTCCTTTATTATAAAATGCGCATGATTACTCATCAAGCAGTATGCATAAACTTCAAACTCCAATTCCTCTTTTAGATTAGTTAGAATTTCAAGCATTTTTTCATAATCCCACGATTCAAGAAAAATCTTTTGTTTATTTAAACCACGGAACATGACATGATATATTCCGCTACCGCTAAATTGTCTCGCATATCTGCCCATTCAAATCACCTCATATCAATTTTATCATGACTTTCACCTCCCTGTCAACAACTTTCTCCACACTGGGGACGTGTTCATTTTGCGGATAAATCTCCGCAAAATGAACACGTCCCCAGTGTGGAGATGCAAAAGAGGCGTTGCCGCCTCTTTTTTCATTCTGCCGATATTTCCTCTAATTTTGCCCTTACAACCTTTTTGCTCACTGTGCTCAATGCGGAGAATCGCTGTCTGAGTGACCGTTCAAGCATTTCTTCCGCTTCGTCACATCGTCCAGCTTTCAAAAGTGCCAGTCCGTAATAGTAGAAAGGTGCAGGCGCACTACTGCCGCAGTCCATAAGCTCCGAGAAAACCTCCAGCGCACGGTCATTGTCGCCTATGCAGTAATATGCTTCGCCCAGATTTGCCATAATGGTTTTTTCGTAGGTGAATTTTTCGTTTGTTGTTTCGCAGAAATCAAGAGCTTTTTTATAGTCACCCTTATCTTTTGCCTGTACGAGCATAAGTGCGCCCAGGCTACCTGCCACGGTGATGCTCTCGCTATGTTCCCATACACTTTCCAAAAGTGCTACCGCATCATCAATTTGTCCTTTTTTCCACAAGAGGAGTGCACGGTTAGTATCGAGGCTGTCACGCTGTCTGTCTGAGAGTTTTCTTTTTGACACGCGGTCAAAAACCTCTTCTGCGGTTGCTTTGTCGCCTTCTTTGAGGAAAATATATCCGCAAAAAATTTCCATATCGGGCGAAAGCCTTTTTGTTTTGTATGCTTTTTTATATTTTACAAGGGCGTCCTTGTACTTGCCTTTTTTGTATGCCGAGTTACCTCTGAACATATACAGCATGGGCATATTTAGGAAAAGACTTATCACGATTGCAAGAACAATCGATACCACTTGATAAAAGTTGCCGCCCAAAAGTTCGTGTGCCGGGAGACTTGGCGCAAAATAGCCCAGCCCCATTACAAGAATTATTGCAACCAATACAGATATGATTAACATATTCTTCCTCCTATTTGTATAAGTGTGAAAACCGGTCGGGTGTCCCAACCGGTTTTACAGGCTTTTCAAGCCGTGTAATTTTACTGAATAGTCATATTGCTGAGTGCACCAACAACCTCTTCTCCCGGCTCGCCGCCGAAAAGCGTGCCGCCGAATATTGTTACAAGGCTATCTCCGTCACGATATTCATAGTAATCATAAACGCCTTGTTCGTCATCGGGATCCTCGGCATAAATTGTAGCATGCACAATTGCCTTGCCGTCTATTTCCAACACTTCAACGCCTTCGTATCTTACTTCGCCGTCAGTATTGAGTATGGTCGAGAAAAGCGTTGCCCATTCGTCAGCACTCGCCTGAGTATACAATGCGGAAAAATGACGCACTGCATAAGTTTTTGTTGCAGCAATAGGTGCATATGCCTCTAAATAAACGCTGTATTCTTCCTGATATGCGGTCAGCTCTTCACGGTAAACCGCGTTTTCTTCCTGCCATGTAAGATAATCATCATAGCCGGGCACCTGAGAAAGGTCGGCGTTTTCCATGCTTATCTGCAGCTGTTCGGAAAGGGTCTCCTCCGAGTCAAAGCCCAAAAGCTCAAGAACCGCTTCGTCCTCTAATTCCATCAAATCCTCGGGGATTTCGACGCCCATATCAATAAATACCTGTTCAAGAAGAACTCTTTCAAGCTCATACTGCATGGTTTCCCAATCCAAATCTGGGAACTGCGGTCTCTCAGGCGCAGTGGGCGGTTCGGGATAATCCTGATTCATGTTGGAAATATCGTATTGCTCGCCCTCATAGGGGTCAAGAGCTTGAACAACAAACAAAATGCCTGATGTTGAACTGCCGTCAGCAAAGCACTGATAATCGGTTACTTTTTCCCAGTTATATGTATGCTGTGCATCAAATGCGTCCAAAGAGCGATATGCAAAGCTTTCTTCGCTGTCCGTATCTTCGGGCAAAAAGTCTACGGGAATTTCAAACATAATCATGGAGCTCTGTGCGCTGATTTGGGCAAAAACAACGTTTTCATCAACTACGGTTTCGTCCTCTGCGGGCTTTTCGGTTGTGGTTGTTTCATCAGTTGCCTTTTCGGTAGGTTCAACTACATCTTCAGCTTTTCCGGGCACGGTTTTGTCCTCTGCGGGAGGAAGAGGTGCAACAAATGTATCTACCTCGCCTGCGATAACTACTCTCTGGTATTCATCATTCCAGCTTACGGCAAGACCTAATTCCTCGGCAATAAATCTAAGAGGCACCATTGTACGGCTGTTTATAATCTTGGGTGCTGTAAGAAGCGTCTTTTCACCGGAGGATGTTTTTGCCACGGTGCTGCCTATAACAAGCTCGATATAAAAGTCGCCCTTTTTGAGAGTAACCGTATCTGTCGGGTCATCCCAACTAATTTCGAGACCAAGTTTTTCCGCAATAGGACGGATTGGCACAAGGGTTGTGCCGTTTTCGATAACAGGCTCCTGGTCGGGGAACTCCACAAACGAGCTGTTCATGATAACGTTGATAGCTCCTACGCTTTGACCCACAGACACAAACGCCATAACCAAAACTAAAATTAATGCCAGTTTCTTTTTCATTTTTCCCACCTCTTATTTTACTTTAATGCGTGCAAGCGCATTTGTAATATCTTCACCGGGCTCTGCACCGTTAAGTGTGCCGCCGATAACAATAACACAATAGTCTCCTTCAATATAAAGACACAGTTCAAACGAACCTTGCTCGTCGTATTCCTCTTCGGCGTAAACTGTTGCGTGTATCAGCTTTTTGCCGTCAAAGTCGATAATTTCAATACCTTCGTACCGAACAAATTCGTTTGTATTAAAATAATTGTCAAGAAGCTTCATCCATTCCTCCGGACTTTGGCTTTGATAAAGAGACTGATAATGACGGAGTGCATACCTGCGGATTGATGCAATCCTGCTTTTTTCCGTAGACCATTCAAGATAGTCCGTCTGCATCCAACGAATATACTCGGTTTCATACCACGCCTCATAGGCTTCATAATATGCTTCGTATTCCTCCATGTACGCATCGTACTCTTCCATATAGCGCTTATATTCTTCATAGCCTTCGATGTGCGAATAATCAGCTGTTTCGCTCGCGGTAATCAAAAGCTCTGCCAGTTCTTCCTCTGTTTCGATGGATAAAAGGGCGAGGATTTCCTCTGTTTCGTATTCCAATATATCCTCGGGAAGCTCAACACCCCTGTCGTCACAAACCTTTTTCATAACCGCCATAACGTATTGTATAAAAAACTCTTCATCATAAAGGATTTCAGGGTCTTCGGGAGGAGTGGGAGGCTGCTCGTTAAACATGGGGATCTCGGGTATTTCGGGATATTCCTCATTCATGTTGGAGATGTCATATTCCTCACCGAGATACGAACCGAGGTTCTTAAGCAACACAACAATACCACTGTTTCCGCTTTCGTCAGCATAGCAATCTTTAAACTCTACACTCTCATAAGCAAGATAGTACTGTATGTCAAAAGCGTCAAGCGCACGGTATGCAAAGCTATCCGTATTTTCAAAATCGTCGTAGTAAAAGTCTACGGGTATTTCAACTGTCACGGTGGAATTGCCCGTGTCCACAATCGAATAGACAAGATCATCCGCTTCGTCGATAATTTCTGTTGCCACTTCGTCTGTGGTTTCGCTCGGTTTTTCATCGGGCACGATGGTGGCATCTTCACCGCTCGGCACAGTTTCGCCCTCTGCCGGAGCAATCGGCGCAACAGTGGTATCTATCTCACCTGTGATGATAACTCTTTGGTATTCATTGTTCCAAGTTACATTAAGACCCAGTGCTTCGGCAATAAAGCGGAGAGGCACCATTGTGCGTCCGTTTATAATCTTTGGTGCCGTAAGAAGCGTCTTTTCACCGGAGGATGTTTTTGCCACGGTGCTGCCTATAACAAGCTCGATATAAAAGTCGCCCTTTTTGAGAGTAACCGTATCTGTCGGGTCATCCCAACTAATTTCGAGACCAAGTTTTTCCGCAATAGGACGGATTGGCACAAGGGTTGTGCCGTTTTCGATAACAGGCTCCTGGTCGGGGAACTCCACAAACGAGCTGTTCATGATAACGTTGATAGCTCCTACGCTTTGACCCACAGACACAAACGCCATAACCAAAACTAAAATTAATGCCAGTTTCTTTTTCATTTTCGCACGTCCTTAAGTTGCACAAAGTTATACATTTTTATTATATACTTTGTCGTTCACAAAATCAACACAAAATTTCAACATTTCTCCGCAAAAAAGGGGCTTTTACAAGCCCCTTTTTATCTTATTTAATTGTAACTTTGTTTTTAAACAAATCCGAATTCTTTTCAATTCTTGCTTTTGAAGAGAATACACAAAGATTGTTTTCGTCCATAAGGCGCTTGATCGTAGTTGCCGCCTTACGGATATCGGAAACCTTTGTATTAAGCATTTCGCCTCTGATTTTATCGCGTAACTTTGGCGAAATACCGTTAAAATAATCACCATCTGAGCGCATCGCTTTTGTAAACGCACTCTTGGGTCGGTCCGTTGCAGCAACTGCGCCGACGATATATTTTGTCATTTCGCGTTCATCTGCCTCAAAGGCTTCGATATATTTATACGCCTCATCAAAGGCAGTAACCGTATCCTTAAGGTTGGGGTCACGGTAGGAGTGCATGCCTATATCGCCCAAAAGATTTACCGTAAAGCCTGTACCGTAAGCACCGCCCTTTGCACGGATTGTGTTCCAGAGGTAATCATATGTCATAATATGAGAAAGTACAAACATACTGCCTTTCGCCTCATTACATGTTGCCGCCTTTGCTACATAGGCAACATCTGTAGGCACGATAAAGCCTTCGTTTTTGGCATTGCATTCAATATTAGCAAAACCACCGCTCACACATGTTACATCCTCAAGCTTTAATGCGTTGATATTTTCCAGTGTTGCTTTGAGAATTTCCCCGCTACCTGTTACAGAGTAGGTTATACACTGTTTTCTTGCCGCGTATTTCACCATATTGCCAAGCTTTTTTGCATACTCAGCGTCAAATGTTTCCGTAAGGTGCTTAACAAAGAAATAATAATCAATGCCGTTCAGTTTCTGACCCAGCTCATCCTCGGGAGAGAAGTAGCTCATCGCACGGCGGAGCGCGGCGGAATGACCGTTTCTTGTCATCCAGTTTTCTCTGCCGAGCTTTTCCTGCAGGAGCATCTTTTTGATATCGGAAACGCTGTTTTCAAAATCTGTTTCGTTTAAGATTTCGCCAACAAGCGTCATTGCGTTTTTGATATTATCTTCAAGTGCCGAGAAGGACACCCTAAGCTTTGCGCTTACGTTTTTGCGGTTGTCAATGGGAGCAAAGGTATCAACGGATGCTGAGAAAGTACCCAGATTTATCTTAATGGCGTTGATAACCTGTGCGGCAGTTTTTGTTTTTGTGGCAAGTCTGCCCAAAAAACGCGACGCAAGCGATACTTCGACAATGCTTTCGGTATCAAGTCCGCTAAGGTCAAAATACAAGCTCATATACAAAATACGCTTTGTTTCAATATCGTGGTATAAAACCTCACTGCCCTCATATTCCATCTTTTCAAAGGGGATTTTTTCGCTCTCGGGGCTAATATATTTTAAATCAAGCACGGGGATTGTGGCAAGAGCTTCGGGAGTGTCTTCGCTGTTTTGCATTTCTTTGAGTGCACCAAGTTCTGCTTCAGCCTTCTTTACGCCCTCCTCGCCTATCTTTTCGCGGTATGCTTTAACTCTTTCTGCCTCGTCTGCCGCTTTTTCCTCGGCATAGTTGGGGTCGGGAGTGAGTTTTACAAAAGCGTTGTGCTTAGAGTTGAGGAATATTTCCTCTAAAAGGCGTTCAAAATAATCGCCCTTTGCTTTTTCGCGGATTGACTTGAACTCTTTTTCGTAGCTGAGAAGAAGCGTCGGATCACCGCCGTAAAGCCATGATGCCATAACCCATGTGCAGTAGATAAGACCTGTAGGCTGATTGCCGAAATCCGCCTCACGCATCTTAAACTCCATTTGGTTGATATTAGCTTCGATAATTTCTTTATCAATACCGTCTTTCACAATACCTTCGAGGATTTCACGCACGGAAGATGCGATATATTCATCGTCGTCCTTACAGCGTTTCATGGCAAGACAAACATAAGGTGAAATCAGCTGGTCGTCAAGATATGCCCAGGCTTCCTCGCATATGCCTTTGTCCAAAAGTGCTTTTTTGAGGGGGGATTCGTTATTTGAGCAGATAGATGTTATAAGAATATCTGTCGCCATAAGCTTTTCGTGGTCGTCAAAGGGTGCCGCCTTAAATCCCATGGCATAGTGCGTTGCCACATCCTTGCTCTCGTCAGAATCGTAACGTGCCGCTTTGTACAAATCACCTCTGTCGGGCTGAACGCCTACCTTTACATCGAGATGAATATCGTCATAAGAGTTAAGATAGCCTTCGTCCATAAGGCGAAGCTTATCAAGCACATCCATGTCGCCGTAAAGATAAATATAGCTGTTAGAGGGATGATAAAACTTTTTGTGAGTTTCGATAAATTCCTCATAGGTAAGAGAAGGAATTGCCTTGGGATCGCCGCCGGAATTTTTCGAATAGCATACATCGGGGAACATAGTGTTTTGCAAATATTCGCCCAAGAGAGAGTCTTCGCTACTCATTTCGCCTTTCATTTCGTTATATACAACACCGCGGAAGCATTCCTTTTCTCCGCCCTCGTAGTGCCAGCCCTCCTGGAGGAAGATTTCCTTTTTGTTATAAATTGCAGGGTGGAAAACGGCATCAAGGTATACGTCCATAAGGTTTTCAAAATCCTTTTCGTTGCAGCTTGCAACAGGATACATGGTTTTGTCGGGATATGTCATTGCGTTTAAAAAGGTTTGCATACTGCTTTTTAAAAGCTCTACAAAAGGCTCACGTACAGGGTATTTATCGCTGCCGTTAAGAACGCTGTGCTCTAAGATGTGCATAACGCCTGTGTCGTTTTCGGGCACGGTTTTAAAGCTTATGGAAAAAACCTTGTTCGGGTCATCAGCCGCCACGTAAAGAAGACGTGCGCCGCTTTTTTCGTGCTTGCCTATATAAACGTCTGCCTTGATTTCATCAACATGCTTTTTTTCTGTAAATGTGAAGCCGTGATAGGGTTTGTTTAATTCAAACATTTGTCATTCTCCTCGCATCTGGTAATATGATAAAACAAACGGGACGATGTGGGCATCGTCCCCTACAATTATTTTGATAAGAATTTCTTTAATTCTTCCATTCTTTCGACTGCGTCACGGTAGCCGTCACGATAGAGCTTGTCGAGTTTTTCTTTGTCAAGCTCCATTCTCGCAACATCAACAGGCTCCTTGGGACGAAGTACAAATACGTCCTTGCCTTCGTGCTCGTCGATAAAGTCAAGAGCCTCGTTGTATCTTATATGTCGAGTAGCTGCCGCATCGGCAAACTTGGGGTATTTTCTGCCGTAAAGCTTTTTGATATATGTTACCTCGCTTGACGGTTTTTTGACAAAGCCCTTATGCTGCGTAAGTATAACAACAGCTTTGCTGTTTCCGTTTTCTAAACTATATTTTACCGGAATAGAGTCAAGTATTCCTCCGTCGAGATATTTTTTTCCGTTAATATGTACCATTCTTGAAATAATCGGAAGTGATGCCGAGGCACGTATCATATCCATATCACGCTTTAAATCCTCCACGTGAAGATATTCGACCTCGCCTGTGTCAACATTTGCACAAACCGTGTAAAAATTGCATGGGTTTTTCTTAAAAGCAGCATAGTCCGCAGGCTCGAGCTTGTTGGGGAGTGTATCGTATACAAACTTTACGCCTACCATGTCGCCTGTCAGAATCAAGCTGCGTTTTGAGCAGTATCGCCAGTCGTTCATATATTTCATGCTGATATCATATGTTCTGCCGCGCTGCTTTGTGATAAAATTCTGCCCAAAAGTTGCACCTGCCGATACAGAATAGCAATTGTCAAACTCTATATTATAATCCAAAAAGGCATCCAATACACCTGCGGTGTATAAGCCTCTGGAGCCGCCACCTTCCAATATAAGTGCTCTACCGTCCATACAAAAAACTCTCCTTTAAGTAGTCTAAGCAATATTTTAACTCATTTTTCCGTAAAATTCAAGCTTTTCCCACAGTTTTATCATAGCAAGGGTGTCAAGGGCGCAATATTCTTTCAAATCAAGTATTGCCTGTTCCCTCTCGCTTTCGTTCATACGGCACAGACGGGCATACACACTTTCTGCCTGCTGACCGTTCTGGATTTTCATTTTTGAATAATCAAGCGCGTCGTCACCGGGATAAAGTGCGGGCAGTACTTTTTTAAGACTGCTCTTGCCTTCCATGCGGCGGTTTACCAGATATTTTTTTGCAAAAGGCTTTTCAAGGTCTACAAGATTTGCCTTGATTTTTTCAAGCCCGTCAGCATATTGGGGAAGCCTTTTTATAACACGGTCAATACAAATGCGCTCATAGTCTGAGTACATCAGAACCGTGTGATTGGGCTTTATGTATTCAATAAGCTTCTCTGCCGCTTCCCTCTCGCAATAATTGACCCCATCACCTATAAATTCATAATGCACGGCTTTTGCGCCTTCTTTTTCAATAAGGTGATACGAGAACTGTGTTATCACAGTATCCATAGGCGTAAGCACACTGTCCTCGGGTTTGAAAACTTCCATGGTTTCAAAGTCGAGAAATCCCAGCGGATAACTGAGCAGGGAAAGAAAATTGCGTATCTCATTTTTGTTGTAGATATCTTCATCGGTATTGCGCACTGCGATTTCGCGCACAACTTTTTCATCGCACTCATCAGATGCCATATAGTCATCTACGGTTTTAATGCCTTTTTGGTAAAGGCTCATTTTTTTATTGAACTGAATGGATTTTAGTGAAAAAATACTCTCTTCGTCATTGCCGAAACAAAATCCCAAATAAGGACATGCCCCGCACTGACGGGAAAGCTTTTTGTGGGGCAGGCTTCGGCTTTGTGTATGCCTTAAAATATTTTCAAGCTTTTCTGAGAGCTTTCTCTTACGCTTATCGTTGTCCACGTGTATGACAGACAGTGTTTTCCCCCTGCCTCCTTCGCGGTCAATGGCACACACATAGCAGTTGCCTACAGGTGCGCCTGTCTTTTCCATAATAATTTTTGAATATAATACTTCATCAATCCAGCGGGTGTAGCGGCTGGTCGGACGCACTGCATATATATCATACACATCTCCGTTTTTCATTATGACATCGCATTTAACAGAGCATTTTCCCCAAAGGAAAACCGCATTAAAAATAACATCCTCACCCTTTTGGATTATATTCATCGTATCAATTGCTGCGTGACGCGCATCTCCGTAAACGCTCACGCCGTAGGGAAAGCTTTTTAACATATCCCGCTGGATGTCTCTCAGTCTTCCCGACAGCAAGTTTTTATCCCTGAGGCTTTTGTATTCTTTATCGTTCTCTAAAAGATATGCCTGCCTGGGGCATCCGTTGAATTTTGAAAAATTCTGCTGGGTTATCATAGCTTTCACCTCCTATTTTGTGCGGTGTACCCCTTTAGGCTCATAGCCTAAAAGATAACTCAGGTTGAGATAATCGCACATAAGATATATAATACTGAGCCACATTTCCGTACCCTTAAGGCTTGCCTCTTCACCAAAGGCAAACGGGAAGCCTTCGTCGGTAAGCTTTTGGATAAACACAGGCAACATTTCAACGCACCATGCTTCGCCCTCGGTTACGCGATAATTTGTGAAACCCTTCGCAAAATACAAGGGATGTATAATATCAAGAGCGTCACAGGCATTGTTTGGCACGCCCTTTTGGTGCGAATAAGAAAGCACCGTATCCACCGCCTCTTTTATATATGCGGGTTTGTAACCAAACTGGTCATAAGTGCCACGTGTCAAACGGTAATAACCGTTTACTCTGCAATTGAGGCTGCCCTCGCCCCACAAGCCGTCCGTACACTGGTTAATGCCAAGCCATGTAAACATATCCCCCGGCACCTTTTCGCCGTAATGCTTTTTGTTCATATAACATGCTGTTGCGTAAATATCCGCATTATGCCCTGCATCCCAGGCGTCGGTTTTCCACGAAAAACTCTCCAGAAAATCCCACGCGTCAATATTTTTTACATAATCAAACTTTATGGGTTTTTCGCCTAAAATTTCAAGAGCGTAGGACGCGGACATTACACATTCGTATTCGTGTCGGTCCTCCTGAAACGCTCGTATTGTACCTATAATTTCATCTTTCGTTAAATCCTTAGGCACAGAGTTAAAAAGCGCCGCAATTTCCACCGCGTCACATATTGCACGGCGCGTTTCAGTGTGATTGGGGGCGTTTATGTATTTTTCTCCGTCAAAATGCTTTGATAAAATCATATCATAAGAGGTATGTACCCTCTCGGCAAAATCACAAATCAGCTTTTTGAAAGCCGCCGTGTTCTTTTTTTCGGCAAGGCGGCTTTTTATTACACGTGCGGGATTGCCGCCCATAATGCTGTAGGGCTCAACGTCACGTGTTACGACTGCACCTGCACCGATTATGCTGTGCGCACCTATTACAACGCCATCTGTTATAACAGCGTTTGCGCCAATCCAAACATCGTCCTCAATAACAATACCCTCTCGTGTGTTGGGCTGAGTGCAAATTGGTTTGTCAAGGTCGCTAAAGCCGTGGTTTTCGCCAAAGATTTTGGCACCAGGTGCAATACGCACGTTATCGCCCATACTTACTTTACCGTGCACGACAGAATACGTGTTAAAAGAGCAGTTATCCCCTGCGGTAATATCAAGCGAGCGCAAAAGAGCATGGGAACCTATAAGAGTGCGCCTGCCAAACGAGCCTTTTACCGAGTACAAGTGCGCATCATGAGATACTACACTCTCTTCACCAAAAGCAACGGGGTAGGAACCGGAAAGCTCGTCCTGCCATGCTTTCTGTTCGGATTTTTCCTCTTGGGTCAGGCTGTTCCACGGCAAAAACTCATATTCTTTTTTGAAATAATCCATAGTTATCCATCCCTGTCTACTTTGATTAGGTAACTGCAAATAAGTCCGTAGCATTGAACCAAACGGATACAGAACCGCCCGAACAAACCCGACGGCGTATATCGATACTCCGAGTGGTTTGTTCGGGCGGTAGTTCAAACATTTATGTTTGTATGGTCTGTGTCTTTTAGTTCAAGCCTTTGGGATTGTTCTTCTGCCAGTTCCAGGAATCACGGCACATATCCTCAAGGTTCTTCTCTGCCTTCCAGCCGAGCTTTTCGAGAGCCTTGGATGCGTTTGCGTAGCATTCTGCTACGTCGCCGGGACGGCGTTCCTTGATAACATAGTTAATCTTAAGGTCGTTTGCCTTTTCAAATGCTTTTACAACGTCAAGTACGCTGTAGCCGATACCTGTACCGAGGTTGAAAATTTCTGTACCTGTGTTCTTGTCTGCGTATTCAATAGCCTTAACGTGACCCTTTGCAAGGTCAACAACGTGGATATAGTCACGTACGCCTGTGCCGTCGTGTGTGGGGTAGTCGTCACCGAATACACTAAGCTGAGGAAGCTTGCCTACTGCAACCTGTGTGATGAAGGGCATGAGATTGTTGGGAATACCGTTGGGGTCTTCACCGATTCTGCCGCTTGCATGAGCACCGATGGGGTTGAAATAACGAAGAAGCACAACGCTCAGATCTTTGTTCGCAACAGATGCGTCTGTAAGAATCTGTTCAATCATGTACTTTGTCCAACCGTAGGGGTTAGTACAGCCTGTGTCCATGCCTTCAACGAGCGGAACCTCTTTGGGTACACCGTAAACTGTTGCAGAGGAGGAGAACACAATTTTGTTACATCCGACTTCTTCCATAACTTCCAAAAGAGCAAGAGAAGAGTCGATGTTGTTTCTGTAGTAGGAAATGGGAATTCTTACACTTTCGCCTACTGCCTTAAGACCTGCGAAGTGAATAACCGCATCAATTTCGTTTTCTGTGAAAATTTTTCTGAGAGCGTCCTTGTCGCAACAATCTGCTTCATAGAACTTGAAATCCTTACCTGAGATTTCTCTGATTCTGTTTAATGCTTCAGGCTTACTGTTGGAATAGTTGTCAACGATAACTGCCTCGTGACCTGCAGCGAGAAGTTCGATACAAGTATGAGAGCCTATGTAGCCTGCGCCGCCTGTAAGTAATACTTTCATGTTTCAAATCCCCTTTTCTTTTTCGTCCATATAATTTTATAACAAATATCCCGACTTGTAAAGGGTTTTAATAAATAAATGCTTTAATTTTTTATATATTTGTAGTACAATGTTAGAGTGAGGTGACCAATTTGTTGTTTAACATAATCTGTATTATACTGTCGATGTTATCGACGTTTTATTTCACATATACGTACTACGACGAGTTTTATGTTACGGATACAAATCTTTTGTATTTTTTGTGCATTGTAGGAATAGCAATAGCCTTTGTGCTCACAATCGGAGGCATAAAGGCAGGCAAACGTGCAACAAAGCTTATTTTTCTTTTTACGCCGTATGCAACGGTGTACTGCCTGACATATAATGCGCTGTTTGCGGTTTTATGTTTTGCCGCGCTTACCTTTGCGGCGATTATACTGCCGCACAAAAGGTATTATTATAAAATTGAGTTTGACCGGGAGAATAATGTTTCATACACCCTGTGCAGCGTAAAGAAAACCTTTGGTCAGCTCTATCACAGGTGGGCATGTATTTTGTCGGCAGGCATGGCTGTTCTTTTTGTCTTCACGTGCATTTTTACAACGCCTACCACCATCTGGCAGTTGAGGTTTTTCCCCAACAATTTCAGCGAAAAGCCGATTCTTACAGGCGAGGTTTTTCCGTCGGGCAAGGTTACCAGCACCGCATGGTATGACGAAAACGCTCTCCTTGTAACAGAATTTTTTGACATAGAAACCCAAACCGGTACGCAGTCCCCCTGCAAGGATGCAGGCATGTTGCCCGGAGATATTATAACTCTTATCAACTCGCAACCTGCGTATGAATCCGACTTTATCACAAAAGGTGCAACCGAGGACCCCGTTACGCTGAGTGTGCTCCGCTCAAAGCCTGACGGCACAAGCGAAAATCTGACTTTTACGGTTACGCCTGTTTACAGCAAGGAGGAAGCGCGCTTCCTTATCGGTATCACCTTTTATACCTCAGCAATGGTTGCTACAAGCGTGCAGACGGTGTCTTTCATATATCCCGAAACAGGATACTTTGCCGCAACGGCTCATTCGTCGGACGAGGTGTATGCCCCGGGAGGCACGCTGTTGGGAATACTTATCAACGCACAGTCTGTCGGTCGTGATGCGGAAGGGCTTGTGGTAAAACCGACCAATGAAATCCTGGGCACGATTATCCACACCAATGGTTACGGTGCTTTCGGTGTTATGACAGAGCCTGACCAAACCACCCTTCCTATAGCAAAAAAGGATGAAGTACGCTACGGGAAAGCCGTTTTGCTCTCGAATTTTGAGGGCAAAGGCGAACAGGAATACAGCATTTTTATCACGGGCACATATCGTATTGACTCCCGAGATGTGATATGCTTTATTGTAACCGATGAACGCATTCAAAAAGCAGGTGGCATCACCCGAGGTATGAGCGGAAGCCCCATAATTCAAAACGGCAAAATTATAGGTGCACTGTCCAACATGGACCAGGGCGGTTACAGCGCATATGCCACATACGCATATGATATGGCACACGAGCTCTTTAAGGCATCTCAAAGCTTTACAAAATAACAGGAAAAGAGGTTTTTTGTATGAATACACAGACCCTTGAAAAAAAACAAAATATTGCACAGTCGCATAATGAACGCAACACGGGCATAGACCTTTTGAGGATTGTTGCCATGCTGATGGTGGTATTACTCCACGTATGGGGCCCGGGAGGAATACTCTTTGAAGTTAAAAGCGGTACCGCACACTATCAGGCGGCATGGCTTTTGGAGCTTGCTATTTTCTGCGCTATCAACTGCTACGGCATTATATCCGGCTATGTGGGCATTAAGGGCAAATACCGCTACACAAGCTTTGTGCTTTTGTGGCTTCAGGTTACAGGCTACAATGTTCTGATAACGCTTTTTTATCATCTCCGTCAACCTGATGTTGTGCCTTTTGGGTCGGTTATTGACGCGTTTTTCCCCATTTGCAACAACACGTTCTGGTATTTTACCGCATATGCGGGCATGTTTTTACTGATACCGATTTTCAACCGTGCAGCTGAAAGCTTTACAAAAAAACAGTTCAAGAGTGTTCTTATTGCTCTTTTTATTGCTCTTTGTGTACTTCCGAGTATTTTTAACCGCGATATTTTCCTTTCGGGATGGGGGTACAGTTCTCTGTGGCTGAGCTTTTTGTACATAACGGGGGCATATATCAGATTGCATGGCTTTTTCAACAACAGCACACTCATTGCAGGCATAATTTACCTTGTTTCGGTTTTAATATCCTGGGGTGTTAAGCTTTATGAGGAATATCTCTCTCCTGCCGCATACTGGGCAGACCTTGCCTCAGGCAGAGTTGCACAATACTCTTCACCCTTCATGTTCCTTGCAGGCTTGTCGCTGGTTGTTATCTTTGCCAATTTAAAACTTCCGAAAGTCGTTTCAAAGGCAGTAGGTGTTATTGCACCGTGTACTTTTGGCGTGTACATTCTTCATACGCAGACAAATGTATGGTACAAAATCATCACATACAAGTACGCCCATTACGTTAACTATCCCGTATTCAAAATGATTTTTGCGGCAATTGTTACCGCAGTATGTATTTTTGCAGTGCTGTGGGTTATCGATTTTGTGCGAAGCCTGATTTTCAAGCTTTTGCGTCTTAAGCCGCTTCTTTTAAAGCTGGAAAAGAAATTTTTAGGCGATATATGGTAAACAAAAAGCGTGTCTCAAAAGAGACACGCTTCAGTCTGTAGAAAAACCCTGTTTTTGCATAATCGCGAAGGGTTCGGGGAAGAAGGTTCCCCGAATGTAATCGGCAGACTTAATCGCATTCAGTCTGCCGAAAGTGCCGATTTTAGGGGGCTCGCAAGCCCCTTGCACGAGAAATCGGTACTTTGTTCCCTGTAAAAAACAGACCTCAAAGTGCTGAAGGACGTTAGTCCGCCTTTGAGGTCGCGTG
>CAZNIC010000037.1:0-16839 GCA_964572985.1 uncultured Oscillospiraceae bacterium | reverse complement strand
ACCTTCTTTCCCAAACCCTTCGCGATTGTTCAAAAAATAAGTTTATCGACAGTCTAAGAGCACTGCGTATGCAGTGCTCTTAAAATTTGAGTATATAATTTTCGCAAAGAGGAGTAAGTGATGTTCCTTTAAACGCAAAAGCCTTTGCATAGCTTGCGTTTTCGCAGGCGCAACTTATTGCCTCTGAGGGATTTATATGTGCATGAAGAAGCGTGCCTTCATCATCGTAAAAGCCCACAAATATACTCACATCCTCGGGCATATGAACGTGATGAACCAATACGGCTGACTTATTGCCGCTCAGCGTAACAATAGGTGTAGTAATGCCGAGCAAAAACCTTTTCACCGTAGTGTAAATGGGCATAAACTCTTCTGTTATGACACCATCCATGGCGGCAGTAGCAGATTCGGGATAAGCCTTTGCGAGAGCGTCTCTCACTTTGATGTTCTTTCGCATTTTAAATGCCTCTTTGAAAGCGACATACATCAAATCGTCAAAGTTTTCCTCGGTAAGCTCAACGTCTTGCAAAAGAACTTTATCCTCAACGCTTTTCACAAATGTCATAAGCTGTTTATCCGTTATACCTAAATCCTTGATTTTATTGATAAAATCCGGATAGAGGGTATAACACTCTTGGTATGCACCCTCCTCGTCATAATCGGTGGCAGCTAAAACAGGAAGAGAAGAAAATGCAATTGTTAATATTAATAAAACAGAAATAAAATATTTAATAATAATCACCTTCCAACAAAAAAGCGAGAGGATTTCCTCTCGCTTTCTGTTTCTCTCTCAAATTCGCTTAGATAGCGCGAACGATCTTTCCGCTGCGAAGGCAACGGCTGCATACATGGAGAGTCTTGGGAGTACCGTTTACAAGGGCCTTTACTGTTCTTACATTAGCCTTCCATGTTCTGTTAGAACGACGATGAGAGTGGCTCACCTGGATGCCGAATGTAACACCCTTACCGCATACATCACACTTTGCCATACCAATAAACCTCCTTAGCCAAAAGTCAAAAATTAAGTCTTGTGCGAGGCACAAAGACCGATTATCAATTAATGCATTGCCTATTGTAGCAAAGAAAATCACAAAATGCAAGAGTTTTTTTAAAAATTTTCAAAAAATATTTTATTTTGTGCCAAACAAAGGGGGAAACTTCTTGACGTAGGCTTAAAATAGGTTTATAATAGCATAAATATATTGTCGGTATATTATATAGTAGAAAAATTTTAGGAGGTTTACATATATGGCACAGACAATGACACAAAAGATTCTGGCGGCAAAAGCAGGTCTTGATTCGGTAAAGGCGGGCGATCTTGTTTTAATCAACCTTGACCTTGCTATGGCAAATGACGTAACGGGTCCCGTTGCGGTAAATGTTTTTGAAAAGGGCAATCTTACAATTTCTGACCCTGACAAGGTATGCTTTGTTCTTGACCATTTTACACCCACAAAGGATATAAAGAGTGCGCAGAACTGTAAGCAGGTGAGAGAATTTAGCGAAAAGCACGGCATCAAAAAGTTTTTTGAAGGTGGCTGTGCAGGCGTTGAACATGCACTGCTCCCGGAAATGGGTATTGTTAAGGCAGGCGACGCAGTTATCGGTGCAGACAGCCACACATGTACATACGGTGCATTAAACGCATTTTCTACAGGCGTTGGTTCAACTGATATGGCTATCGGTATGAGTAAGGCAAAGGCGTGGATGAAGGTGCCCTCCGCTATCGGCTTTAACCTTAAGGGCAATTTTAAGAAGGGCGTTTCCGGTAAGGACCTTATTTTATATATTATCGCAAAAATCGGCGTTGACGGTGCACTTTATAAGTCGATGGAATTTTTCGGCGACGGTGTAGCGGCTCTTACAATGGACGATAGGTTTACAATTGCAAACATGGCAATTGAAGCAGGCGGCAAAAACGGTATTTTTGTTGCCGATGAAAAGACAATTGCATATATGGAAGAGGCAGGCGTTAAGGAATATACAACATACACTCCCGACGCTGATGCTCCCTATGAATACGTTATGGATATTGAGCTTAGCGAAGTTCCCTTTATGGTAGCTTTCCCGCATCTTCCCTCTAACGGCAAGACAGCCGAAGAGGCAGAAACACTTAAAGTAAAGCTTGACCAGGTTGTAATCGGCAGTTGTACAAACGGCAGAATTACTGACCTTCGCATTGCAGCAGAAGTATTAAAGGACAAAAAGGTTAAGGAAAATTTGCGTGTTATTGTTATTCCCGCAACTCCCAAGATTTATAAAGAAGCACTCAACGAAGGTCTTCTCAACATCTTTATGGATGCAGGCTGCATTGTTTCGCCTCCCACCTGCGGTCCCTGCCTTGGCGGTCATATGGGTATACTTGCCGACGGTGAAAGAGCAATTGCCACAACAAACCGCAACTTTGTAGGCAGAATGGGTCATGTAGACAGTGAAGTTTATCTTGCATCTCCCCGTGTTGCAGCTACAAGTGCATTGACAGGCTATATTACAGCTCCTGTAATGGATTAATCTATATGGAAAGAGGACTTGAAAATGAACGTAAAAGGTAATGTTTTTAAATATGGCGATAACGTTGATACAGACGTTATCATTCCTGCAAGATATCTTAACACAAGCGTGGAAAAAGAGCTTGCGGCACACTGCATGGAAGATATCGACAAAACCTTTGTCACAAAGGTAAATGCAGGCGACATCATGATTGGCGGTTGGAACTTTGGCTGCGGTTCATCCCGTGAACACGCTCCCATTGCAATCAAGGCAAGCGGTATTGACCTTATCATTGCAAAGAGCTTTGCGCGTATTTTCTACCGTAACTCTATCAATATCGGTCTTCCCATTTTGGAAAGCGAAGAATGTGTAAACGATGCAGAAGCAGGAGATGTTATTTCTGCTGACCTTGCAAAGGGTATTATCCGTAACGAAACAAAGGGCAAGGAATACACTACAACACCTTTCCCCGAATTTATTCAGGAAATTATTAATTGCGGAGGCTTAGTTGGCTACGCACAGCAGAAGCTGTAATTAATGGGTTGCAGGCAACTTTGATTAGATGATTGCAACGGTTTTATAAGGAGCAGGTACACGCCTGTTTCGCTAAAATAAAGAAGTGCAAACAAAGCACTCTATCGTGGGTCAGGCGTGTCCCATGTTGTGGGCTTTAGTAAGTTTGTGTTTGAAAGGAAAATTGAAATGATTAAAAATATAGCAGTTATTCCCGGTGACGGTATCGGTCCCGAGGTTGTAAAAGAAACAGTAAAGGTGCTCGACAAGGTTGCCGAAAAGTTCGGTCATGAGTTTAAGTACGAATATTTACTTGCAGGCGGATGCTCAATTGATGAATACGGCAAGCCTCTTACAGAAGAAACTCTTGCAAAAGCCAAGGCATCCGACAGCGTGCTTTTGGGCGCAGTTGGCGGTCCCAAGTGGGAAAACATCCCCGGTATCCGTCCCGAGCAGGCACTCTTGGGCCTTCGCGGAGGCTTGGGTCTTTATGCAAATTTGCGTCCTGCGGTAATGTATAAAGAGCTTAGCGAAGCATCTCCTTTAAAGAGCGAAATTATCGGTGACGGTATCGACATCATGATTGTACGTGAACTTACAGGCGGTATCTACTTTGGTGAAAGCGGCAGAAATGAAACCGGCGACTGGGCATATGACACAGAAAGCTATTCCAAGACAGAAATCGAACGTCTCCTTATCCACGCTTTTGAAATTGCTATGAAGCGCAATAAGCACGTGACAGTTGTTGACAAGGCAAACGTGCTTGAGTCCTCTCGTTTGTGGCGCGAGGTTACAAAAACTGTTGCACCCCGCTACCCCGAAGTAGCAGTTGACTATCTTTATGTGGATAATGCTTCCATGCAGCTCGTGCGCAATCCCCGTCAGTTTGACGTTATTGCAACAAGCAATATCTTTGGTGACATCCTCTCCGACGAAGCAAGTCAGATTACAGGTTCTATCGGTATGCTCCCCTCTGCATCCTTGGGTGAGGGTACATTCGGTATGTATGAACCCGTTCACGGCTCTGCACCCGACATTGCAGGCGAAAACAAAGCAAACCCCTTGGCAACAATTCTTTCAGGTGCTATGATGCTCCGTTATTCTTTTGGTATGCAAAATGAAGCCGACTGTATCGAAAATGCCGTAGCTAAGGTGCTCAGCGACGGTATCCGCACAGGCGATATTGCAGGCGGAATGCCCTTTGTAGGCTGCAAAGAAATGGGCGACGCTGTAGTAGAGAGATTGTAAGATATGAAAAATTTATATCCCGACCTTTATGTTGAGAATATAAGCTCAATCACTGCCTCCATGCTCACCAAAATGGGTATGGAGGCTGTGGTGCTTGATATAGACAATACTTTAGTGCCTCATAATGACCCCAATCCGACGCGTGACGTGGAAAATTTTTTGTCTGATATGCGTCAGGGCGGGATAAAAATCTGTGTTGTGTCAAACAACCGATACGAGAGGGTGAAGCCCTTCTGCGACAGGATAGGTATTGCCGATTTTGTTTGCGATGCCTTAAAACCCAAGGCATACGGCTATCTGAAAGCCGCCGAAATCATGCAGATTGCTCCCGAAAAAACAGTAGGCATAGGCGACCAGATTTTTACCGATATATGGGGCGGTAACAGAGCAGGGTGCTTTACAATACTCGTAAAGCCGATAGATATTTCAACAGAAAACGCATTTATAAAATTTAAAAGAATTCTTGAAAAACCTTTTATCAAAAGGATAAAAAGAGGCGACTGACATGAACATAACAGGCAAAACCATTCAGCTGGGTGTTATAGGCAATCCTATAGAACATTCCATATCACCCCAGCTTCACAATACAATGATTGAAAAAACAGGACTTGACTACACCTATTCCGCTTATAGAGTAAAGCAGGGCGAGGTAGCAAAAGCTCTTGACGGCATGCGTGCACTTAATATACGCGGCTTTAACGTGACTATCCCTCACAAGGTGACGGCACATGACCTCTGTGACGAGGTTGACCCCTTTGCAAAAAAGATGGGCGCATGTAACACTCTTGTCAATACAAACGGTGTAATCAAAGGCTATAACACCGATGGACCCGGCTTTATACGTTCGCTTTTACACAAGGGCGTTGACGTTAAAGGCAAAAGCGTAATAGTTTTTGGTGCGGGCGGTGCGGCACAGGGCGTTTGCATGGCTATGGCAGATGCAGGCGCAAGTATGATAGGTATCATAAACCGTACATACGAAAAAGCCGAAAAGCTGGCAGAGAGGATTAACAGGTATTATCCCTCCGTTGCACAGGCATGTGACGGATTTATCGGTGCAGACATTATCGTTAACACCACAAGTGTTGGCATGAATAGTGATGAAATGCCTGTTGATATTGATTTTGCTTTGCTTAAAAAGGATACTGTTGTATGTGACATTGTGTATTGTCCCCGCGAGACAGCTTTTTTGAAAAAAGCCTCCGAGGCAGGGCTCAAAACAGTGGGTGGTATTGGCATGCTTATAAATCAGGCGGTTATTGCATTTGAACTTTTTACGAAAACAGAGGTTGATGCGGCAACCGTTGATTACCTTTACCGCATGACAGAGCTTGACAAATCGATTGTTTTGACAGGCTTTATGGGAACAGGCAAATCTACTGTGGGAAAAAGGCTTTGTGCCCTTACAGGCGCAGAGTTTATTGATACAGACGATGTTATCGAAAAAGAAACCGGAATGGAAATAAAAGACATATTTGCTCTTCATGGAGAAGAATATTTCCGCAATTTGGAATCCGACGTTATAAAAAGGCTTAAAAACAAAAAAGGTGCCGTAATATCCTTAGGCGGCGGAGCAGTTATAAGACGCAGTAATATTGACCTTTTAAGAGAAAACAACGTTGTTTTCTGCCTTAGCGCCGATATTGACAAGGTGTTTGAAAACATAGGCGACAACACAACCTCAAGGCCGCTTTTGTCGGGCAAAACAAAGGAAGAGGCGAAAAAGCTTTTAGATTCAAGGCGTGAGGCATATGCAAACTGCGATTATACAATTTGCGTAACCGATTTAAAGAAAAACGAAGCGGCAGACAGAATACTCGAAATTTACATGGACGAAAGTACGAGGTAAGGTTATGGGTATGGTCAGAGAACAGATAGATTTTGTAAAAGGCGAAATTGAAAAAGCAAAGGCAAAAAGCGGTGTGACCCGACCTGTTACACTTGTTGCAGTAACAAAAACCTTTCCTCCCCAAAAAATACAAGAGGCGTATGACGCAGGATGTCGAACCTTTGGTGAAAACCGTGTGCAGGAAATGATGGAAAAGATTGAATTTTTTCCGGATGCGCAGTGGCATCTTATAGGGCATTTGCAAAAAAACAAAGCAAAATACGTTGTCGGAAAGGCATGTCTTATCCATTCCGTTGACTCCTTTGAGCTCATGGAAGAAATCAATCGCATTGCACTGAAAAAGGGCGTTGTTCAGGATGTGCTTTTAGAGGTAAATATATCGGGCGAAATCACCAAATATGGTTTGACAACAGACGAAATAAAAGATATAATAATTAAGATAGGGGAACTTGGGTCTGTACGCGTTCGCGGACTGATGACCATGGCGCCCAAAAGTGACGACCCCAATCAGGTGAGATGGGTGTTTAAAAAGGCGAAAGAGCTGTTTGAAAAATATAAAGCAGAGCTTCCCGATTTTGACGTTTTGTCCATGGGTATGAGCGGTGATTATACCGTTGCCGTGGAGGAAGGCGCCACAATGGTAAGAGTAGGTTCCCTTATATTCGGAAAAAGATAGGAGAAGAAGAGATGGCAATTTTAGACACAATAAAAAAATTTGTTTTCCCTGTAATTGATGATGAAGAAGATGAAGTTATGGAATCAGAGGTAAGAACTTCAAAACCTGTACGTGAGGAGATGCCTGCTCTCAGCCCTGTGCCTACAAAAAGGGCTAAGGTTGTAAGCATAGGCTCAGGTTCAGCGCATAAAATTGTTGTCGTAAAACTTGACTCAAATTCTGATGTGAAGGTAATTATTGACCACCTTAAAGAAAGAACCCCCGTTATTTTTAACATAGCACGTCTTGACCGTGCAGAGGCAACAAGAGCTGTTGACGTTGTTTACGGCGCATCCTACGCAGTTGACGGCAGTATGCAGAAGGTTAGTAACGATATTTTCGTTGTAACACCCCAAGGCACTGAAATTGCAGGCGATATCACAGAGCTTGTTGGCAGTGGGGAAGAGTTCTCATTGGACATATAAATGAATAACCGTGAAAAGTTTCTTGCCGCGGCAGATGGCGAAATACGCGACGTGTTGGCACGGGTTTTTGACAAAGCAGCGCTTTACAAAAAAACCGGACGGGCTATGTTTACGGATTTTCTCTCAGAGAGAGAATACGGCGAGGTCATATGCCGCAGAAAGCATATTGACGAAACTCCCTTTACGGCATACGGCGGTTTTGACGGCGCAGGACGCGTGATGCTTGCTTTTTCGGATTGCGACGAAATATTCCCCATAAGTGCAGTTGTGTGCACGGGGCGTGGCATTGACACTTTAAAGCATCCTGATTTTTTGGGCAGTATCATGAATCTTGGCATTGAGCGCAAAAACGTGGGTGACATAATTTGCGAAAACGACAGATGCGTAATATTTGCATCAAACAGTGTGGCAGATTATATTGCAGACAACCTTACGTCAGTCGGCGGAGTGTGCGTAAAATGCGTAACCGAAAACGCCGAAAACGTAAACGTAAAGCTCAGGTTTGAAGAGATAACAGGCACTGTGGCATCACTGAGGGCAGACAGCGTTGTGAGCGTAATGATTAAATCATCGCGCAGTAAAGCGGCAGAATACATAGAAGGACAAAAATTTTTTCTCAATCAGGTCTTATGCACCAAATGCGATAAGGAAATTAAAGAAAACGATATCATCTCCGTCAGGCATCACGGCAAGGCACGTGTTACTGACGTAAACGGCAGAAGCAAGAAGGGTCGTATATTTATAACCCTTCAAAAATACAGCTGAATCTAAAGAAGGGACGGGAAAAAAGATGCTTACACCTCTCGAATTACAAAAGATTGAATTCAAGAAAAAAATGGGTGGCTATGTACAGGCAGATGTGGATGAGATTTTTGCAGTCATAGCAGGCGATTATGAATCCATTTACAAGGAAAACATAAAGCTTCGTGACCGACTCGAAGTTCTCGAGGACCTTGTCAACAAATACAAGAGCATGGAAGACACCATGCGTGACACTCTTATTGTTGCACAGAAAGCCGCAGACGATTTAAATAAGAGTGCTGTGCAGAAATCCGAAGCGATTATACAGAAAGCAGAAAGCGATGCGGAATTTATCCGTGAAAGCGCCCGAGTAACTGCAAATCAGATTTTAAAGGACAAAGAAAAGCTCGCAAACGACTTGTATGCTTACGGTGTACAGATCGATTCAATACTTGACGCACAAAAGCAGCTTGTAGCGAAAATTATCAATTCAAGGAGTGATAACGATGGATTACAGTCAGACACTGAATCTTCCGAAGACTGAGTTCCCTATGAGGGCATCTCTCCCTCAGCGCGAACCCGAAATTCTCAATAAATGGCTTACAGAGGACCTCTACGGTAAGCTCATGGCACATAATGAGGGCAAGCCTCTCTTTATTTTGCATGACGGTCCTCCCTACGCAAACGGTGATATGCACATGGGTCATGCCCTCAACAAAACCCTTAAGGACATCATCACACGTTACAAGAATATGAGTGGCTTCAAGGCTCCCTATATTCACGGCTGGGACACACATGGTCTCCCCATTGAACGTCAGGCTATCAAAAAGCTGGGCATCAACCGCGATCAGGCAGGCCCTGTTAAATTCCGCGAAACATGCCGTGACTTTGCTCTTGGTTATGTTGAAAACCAGAAAAAGCAGATTCAGCGTCTTGGTTCCATCGGTGATTGGGACGATATTTACGTAACGCTTGACCCCAAGTTTGAGGCTGAACAGATTCGTATTTTCGGCACAATGGCAAAGAAGGGTTATATCTATCGCGGTCTTAAGCCCATTTACTGGTGCCCCGACTGTGAAACAGCTCTTGCCGAAGCTGAAATCGAATACGCAGAAGACAAGGCAAACTCTATCTACGTTAAGTTCAACGTTAAGGACGATAACGGTGTATTTGAAAAGATGGGTATTGACAAAACAAAGGTTTACTTTGTCATCTGGACAACAACTACATGGACACTTCCTGCAAACGTTGCAATTTCTCTTAACCCCGATTTCGAATATTCTCTTGTTAAAGCAGGCGAAGAGATTTATGTTGTTGCAACAGAGCTTGTTGAATCTACAATGGCTGCAGGCAGCATTACTGAATACGAAACAGTCGGCACATTAAAGGGTAGCGAAATGGAATACATCAAGTGTTTCCACCCCTTTATTGACCGTGAAAGTATGATTATCGTGGGCGACCACGTTACACTTGACGCAGGTACAGGCTGCGTACACACAGCTCCCGGTCACGGTGTAGAAGACTATATCGTATGCCAGAAGTATAAAGAAATTCCGATTATCGTTCCTGTTGATGCTAAGGGTTATCTCAATGAGCTCGCAGGCGAATTCAACGGTCTTTTCTACGAAAAGAGTAACGAAAAGATTATCGAAAGACTTAAGAGCGATAATGCGCTTTTCGCTCTTACGCCCATTATCCACCAGTATCCTCACTGCTGGAGATGTCATGAGCCTATCGTATTCCGTGCTACAGAGCAGTGGTTTGCATCCGTTGAAGACATCAAGGAAGCCGCTGTTAAGGAAATCGAAAAGGTAAAATGGATTCCCGGTTGGGGCGAAGACAGAATCAAGAGTATGGTTGTTGACCGTAACGACTGGTGTATTTCCCGTCAGAGAACATGGGGTGTTCCGATTCCGATTTTCTATTGCGAAGATTGTAAGAAGCCTCTTGTTACAGACGAATCTATCGAAGCTGTTGCAAAACGCTTTGGAGAAAAGGGTTCTATCGCATGGGTTACAGATGATGACATTTTGCCCTCCGGCACAGCTTGTGAATGCGGATGCACACGTTTCACAAAGGAAAAGGATATCATGGACGTTTGGTTTGACTCAGGCAGTAGCCACGCCGGCGTTCTCGATGTTAAAAAGTCTCTCACTTTCCCCGCTGATGTTTACCTTGAAGGTAACGACCAGTACCGCGGTTGGTTCCAGTCTTCACTTCTCACAAGTGTAGCTGCACGCGGATGTGCTCCCTACAAGACAGTTATCACTCACGGTATGATTGTTGACCAGACAGGCGCAAAGATGAGTAAGAGCAAGGGCAACGGTATTGCCCCCAGCGATATCATCGAAAAATACGGTGCTGATATTCTCCGTTTGTGGGTTGTATCTGCTGACTATAAGACAGATATGCGAATCTCAGACGAAATCTTGAAGCAGCTTAGTGAAGCTTACAGAAAGATTCGTAATACGGCACGTTTCATCTTAGGCAATATTTCCGACTTTAATCCCGACAATGATATGGTAGCATACTCTGACATGGAAGAGATTGATAAGTGGGCTCTCGGCGGACTTAACAAGCTCGTTGAAAAGGTTATCTCTGCTTACGAAAGCTACGAATTCCATATGATTTACCACAATATCCACAATTTCTGTGTTGTAGACATGAGTAATGTTTACCTTGATATTATCAAGGACCGTCTTTACACCCAGAAAGCAGACAGCAAGGCAAGAAGAAGTGCTCAGAGTGCAATGTATATTATCCTTGACTCTCTTGTAAAGCTTGTAGCACCTTTCCTTTGCTATACTGCCGAAGAAATCTGGAGCTACATGCCTCATACAGCTTCCTCTGAAAGCTTCTCCGTTACAATGAATGATATGCCCAAGGTTATGGAAGAATACGCTGACAGCGCATTGGAAGAAAAGTGGGCTAAGATTCTTACTGTAAGAGAAAGCGTTCTTAAAGCTCTCGAAGAAGAAAGAGCAAATAAGAGAATCGGTAAGAGCCTTGAGGCAAGTGTTACTATCACAACAACCGAAAATTATGATTTCCTCAAGAGCATTGAAGAAAGCCTGGCAGAAATCTTCATTGTATCTTCCGTAGCGGTTGAAAGTGGCGAAGATAATATTGCTATTACAGCGGCAAAGGGTGCAAAATGCGAAAGATGCTGGACAGTAAGCGAAACTGTAGGCACAATCGAAAATCATCCTACAATCTGCGCAAGATGTGCTGCTAATTTAGAATAAATTTGTTTCGTCACAGAGGGAGGGTATCTTTCTGTGACGAACTTCTATGGAGAGATTGTTTTGAACGAAAAACAGACAATAACTAAAAAGCTTTGGATAAAATACGCCTCTTTCGGTCTTATTGCCGTAATCCTTACGGTTATAGACCAGCTGACAAAATTCTGGTTTGTCGGAAAAGTTGAGGGCGAGGTTTTCAGAAGCATTGAAATCATAAAAGGTGTTTTGAATTTTACGTATATTCAGAACAGGGGCGCAAGTATGGGTATACTCCAGGGTCAAAGAGTATTTCTTATATTACTTACCTTTATTATCCTTGGCGCGGGTGCGTGGTATTTTAAAAAATACCGCCCCGAAAACAACCTTTTCCTTGCCTCCTGCACGCTTATCCTTTCGGGCGCGATAGGCAATCTTATTGACCGCGCAATGTACGGATACGTGCGTGACTTTATCGATGTTCAGTTTATTGATTTTTATATTTTCAATGTGGCTGACTGCGGCATTGTTATAGGTGCTGTGCTTCTTATCATATACGCATTTGTCTCAATGGACGAAGACAAAGAAAAGCAATAAAAACGAAAGGTTGTGGGATTTATAATGGACGAAAACATCATACTGACCGCAACTGAAGCAATGCGAGCAGACAAATATATATCAGAAAACGTTGAATCTATTTCCCGTTCATATGTAAAAAACCTCTTTGATGAGGGAAAAATAAAGGTGAACGGACAGGTTAAAAGTGCTTCGTACAAGCTCAAGGCAGGGGATGTGATAGAATTTACGCTCCCCGAGCCGGAAGAAATCGAAGCCGTGCCCGAAGATATACCTCTTGACATAGTGTTTGAAGACGATAATCTTCTGGTAATTAATAAGCCCCGAGGCATGGTGGTGCACCCTGCACCCGGCAACAGTACGGGTACATTGGTCAATGCAGTGCTCTTTCATTGCAAGGGCAATCTTTCAGGTATAAACGGACATTTCCGTCCCGGAATTGTGCACCGTATAGACAAAGACACAACCGGTCTTTTGGTTGTGGCAAAAACAAACGAGGCGCATTTGTTTTTATCTGACCAGCTCGGCGACAGGTCTCTTTCGCGAGAATATTATGCACTTGTCCATGGCAATATAAAAGAAGATACGGGCACTATAGATGCACCTATTGCCCGATGCGAAAACGACCGCAAAAAAATGGCTGTCACTTATAAAAACAGCCGCGAGGCTGTGACGGACTTTTTTGTAGAAAAAAGGTTTGGACTTTATACATTGGTTCGTTGCAAATTAAGAACGGGCCGCACTCACCAGATAAGAGTGCACATGAAACATATTGGTCATCCTATTGTAGGTGACAAAACATATGGCGTAAAAAAAGAGGAGTTCAGCCTTGTAGGTCAACTCCTTCATGCAGGCAGGATTGGTTTTATCCATCCCGCAACAAAAGAAAAAGTATATTACAGCACGCCTCTTCCCGAGGATTTTGAAAAGGTTTTAAACCTTTTGAACCAAAGAAGCGGCAGGTAAAAGAAAGCGAGGAATAAATTATGCTGTCAGGCAGAAAAGACCTTTTGGGCATTCAGGAACTTTCAAAAGAAGATATTCTCTACATTTTGGACAAGGCTGTCGAGATGAAAAAAGTTGTTTTATCCGACAATAAGAAAATTGCCGCCATGCAGGGCAAGAGCCTTATAACACTTTTCTACGAAAATTCCACAAGAACACGAACATCTTTTGAGCTTGCAAGTAAGTATATGGGTGCTTCCAGTGCAAACATCACTGCATCCGGCTCATCTATCCAGAAGGGCGAAAGCCTCATCGATACGGGTAGAACACTTGACAGCATGGGTACTGATGTTATAGTTATCCGTCACAGTGCTGCAGGTGCACCGCACCTTTTGGCAAAGAATGTTAAAGCAAGCGTTGTAAACGCAGGCGACGGTATGAACGAGCATCCCACACAGGCGTTACTCGATATGTTCACAATCCGTGAAAAGAAGGGCGGCTTTGAAGGGTTAAAGGTTGCCATCATTGGTGACGTTGCTCATTCACGCGTTGCACGAAGCGACACTTACGCCTTAACAAAGCTCGGTGCCACAGTTTACATTGCAGGCCCTCCCACACTTATCCCCCGTGATTTTGAAAATTTAGGTAATGTGGTAATGTGCGAAAGCGTTGAAGAAGCTGTTTTTGAAGCGGATGTTATCATAAACCTTCGTATCCAGCTCGAGAGAATGAAGGCTGCACTTTTCCCCACCGTGAGAGAGTACAGCGAGTTCTTTGGTATGAGCCTTGACAGACTTAAGTTTGCAAAGCCCGATGCACTTATCATGCACCCCGGTCCCGTAAACCGCGGTATTGAAATATCCACCTACGTTGCAGATTGTGACCAGAGCGTTATTAACGAACAGGTAACTAACGGCGTATCGGTAAGAATGGCAGTGTTGGACATCCTTTGCAACGAATAATGTAAAACGGGAGGTTAAAAATATGAAATTACTTGTAAAAAACGGTCACATTATTGACCTTAAAAATCAAATAGATATGTACGGTGACATTCTTATCCTTGACGGTGTTATTGTACAGATTGCAGAAAAAATCGAAGATAGTGAAGCCGAAGTTATCGATGCAGGTGGCATGGTAGTTTCCGCAGGCTTAATCGATATGCACGTGCATCTTCGTGAACCCGGCTACGAATATAAAGAAGACATCAAGACAGGTACGCAGGCGGCTGTAGCAGGTGGCTTCACATCTGTTTGCTGTATGCCCAACACAAACCCTGTTTGTGACAACGCTACAGTAGTACGCTTTATAAAGGAAAGAGCAAACCAGGTTGGCTCTTGCCGAGTTTTCCCCGTTGGTGCAATTACTAAGGGCTTAAAGGGTGAAGAGCTTGCCGAAATGGGCGAAATGAAAAAGGAAGGCATTGTAGCGGTTTCCGATGACGGCAGACCCGTTGAAAACGGCTCTGTTATGCGTCGTGCACTTCTCTACGCTTCTCATTTTGACCTTCCCGTAATCAGCCACTGCGAAGAATTATCCCTGCTTGACTCAGGTCATATGAACGATTCCGAAACATGCACACGCCTTGGCTTGAGACCCATTGTTCCCGCAGTTGAAGAAGCTATGATTGCCCGCGATATTTTAATTGCAGAGCATGAAAAGAAAAGAGTGCACATTGCCCACGTAAGCACAAAGGGCGGTATTGAATTAATCCGTCAGGCTAAAAAGAGAGGCGTACAGGTTACATGCGAGACAGCACCTCACTATTTCTCTCTTACAGACGAGGCTGTTATGGGATTCGATACAAATGCAAAGATGAATCCTCCCCTTCGTAGTCAGGACGACGTTGACGCTGTTATTGAAGGTCTTTGCGACGGCACAATCGATGCTATCATCACAGACCACGCTCCTCATCATATTGACGAAAAAAATCTTGAATTTGAATATGCGGCAAACGGCATTGTAGGCTTGGAAACTTCTCTTGCACTTAGTATCACATACCTTGTAAAAACAGGTAAGATGACACTTGCCGAAATGCTTTCCAAGATGACATATAATCCTTCACATATCCTTAACCTGGGACTTGGTGAAATTGCTCTCGGTGCAATTGCTGACCTTACGATTTTTGACCCCGACGAAATCTGGACAGTAGATGTTAATAAATTCTACTCCAAGAGCAAAAATTCTCCCTATAACGGTTTTACACTCTCGGGCAAGGCTCATATGACTATTGTTGAAGGTAAAGTAATGTACAACGGTTGATATGTTTGTAGGGGTCGATGCCCACAGCGCCCCGTATTAAGAAAGGACGGTTGAAAAGTATGGATAAATTAATAAAGAAAATAATCGAAAAGGATATGAACCCCACAGTTGCAGGTTTGGATCCCAAGCTTGACTATGTTCCCGATTTTATTAAGATACCTTGCATGGAAAAGGCAGGCGAGAACTATGCAAAAGGTGCGGCTGATGCGCTTTTTGAATTCAACAAGGTATTAATTGACAATCTTTGCGACATTGTGCCTGCAGTTAAGCCTCAGAGTGCATACTATGAAATGTATGGCGTAGAAGGCATTATGTGCCTTAACAAAACGATGCAGTATGCCGAAGAAAAGGGCATGTATGTTCTCCTTGACGTTAAGCGCGGTGACATCGGCGCAACAGCTGAAGCATATAGTGCAGCTTACATCGGTCAGACAGATTATATGGGCAAAAAGGCAAGAAGCTTCACACCCGACTGCATCACGGTTAACCCCTATCTTGGTACAGACGGCTTAAAGCCCTTTGTTAAGGATTGTAACGAGCATGATAAGGACATTTTCATCCTTGTTAAGACATCTAACCCCTCCTCCGGTGAACTTCAGGATCTCTTGATCGACGGCACCCCTATCTATGAAAAGACAGCGGCTATCGTTCGTGAACTTGGTGCAGATTCTATCGGCGAATACGGCTACAACCGTGTAGGTGCGGTAACAGGTGCAACATATCCCGAACAGATTAGTAGACTTCGCGAAGTAATGCCCAACACATTCTTCCTTATTCCCGGCTATGGCGCACAGGGTGGTAAAGCTGAAGACTGCGCTCTTGCATTTGACAAGAACGGCTTGGGCGGTATCGTTAACTCTTCCCGCGGTATTATGTGTGCATACAAGAAGGGTGACTGGAAAGATGAAGAGTTTGGTCTCGCAGCACGTCAGGAGGCCCTCAACATGAAGGAGGCTCTTAAGAAATGTATACTCAAATAAAATACTGTAAAATAGTAGGCAAGAGAGAAATTGCAAAAAATCAGGTTGAGTTACTTCTTGAAAACGAAACATTGGCAAAGGAGGCTCAGCCCGGTCAGTTTGTGCATATTAACATCGGAAGCGATAAGCATATTTTGAGAAGACCTATCTCTATTTGTGATGCTTATGACAATATTACAAGAATTGTGTTTGAAATCAAGGGCGACGGCACTCAGATTTTGTCCGAAAAAAACGTAGGCGAAACTATAGACTTACTCGGTCCCTTGGGAACAGGCTTTACTGTTAAAAAGGACGCTAAAGCTGTAGTACTTGGCGGTGGCTTAGGTTCTTTCCCGCTTTTGTATTTGGCAAAGAATCTTACAAACCCCAAGGTGTTCCTTGGATTCCGCGATAAGGAAATGGTTTGTATGGAAGAAGACTTTTCAGCCTGCGGCGAAACAGTTATCGCGACAGATAACGGCACATACGGCTACAACGGCTTTGCTATCAATGCGGCAAAAGAAGCGATGGACGATTGCGACATTATTTATGCCTGCGGTCCTACGCCTATGCTCAAGGCAGTAAAGATGATAGCCGAGGAAAAGGGCATTAAGGCTGAAATCAGTATGGAACAGAGAATGGGTTGCGGTATCGGCGCATGCCTTGTATGCGTTTGCAAGACAAAGTCAGGCTACGACAAGGTTTGCCAGAAAGGCCCCGTATTCGATGCAAGTGAGGTGGAATTCGAATGAACACAAAAGTAAATTTTTGCGGCGTTGAATTTGAAAATCCTGTTGTAACAGGCAGCGGTACATTCGGCTTCGGATATGAATATTCCCAGTACTATAATTTGGATGAAATTGGGGGCATCAGCGTTAAAGGGCTTACATTAAAGCCCCGC
>CAZNIC010000036.1:0-17571 GCA_964572985.1 uncultured Oscillospiraceae bacterium | reverse complement strand
TAGCGGTAAAAGTTACTGTAGGAGCTGTACAATCGGAGGGGATTTCAACAAGCCACTTTGTTTCTGTCCAGCTTGAATCATACTTTGCATTCATATCAAGCTGTGCTTCTGTTTCATACATTGTTGTACTGCCGTCTTTAATGCTTACCTTAACTTCAGCATAAGAGCCGTTATCCTTATCAGGCTTCTGCCATACACCTATGTAGTAACGCTTGCCGCCTTCAAGGTTAATACTCTGTGCAATGCTGTTGTTCTTTTCAAGCCTTGCAACATTTCTGCCATTAAGGTTAAAAAGCACATCGCCGGAAACCTCCCAGCCATTTGCAGTGCCTTCAAAGCCTGATGACAACACAAGGTTTTCACCTACGGTTTTGATTTCATTATTGTTTGTGTCGCTTACTGCAAAAGCAGGCAGCGATGATGCGATAATTGCTATCGCCAATAATGATGCTAACATTTTTTTCATTTTTATCTCTCCTTATATATTTATTTCAAAGTATTTAAAAAGAAATCGGGAAGAACAAAATTGGTTACATGGTTTTGTCCTTCCCGTTAAAACGTCTGCCCGAGCTTCCCTATTTCTCCTTATCACGAGCAGTAGTTAATTGAAGGCAAAATAATTTATTATTATATTTTTCATTTGCCCCACCCAAGGTAGTTCTCGCCTGATCCTCGGGCAGGACAAAATGTTGGAGGCTATTTTAGTTTCTTCAATTGCCCCGGAAGCAAACTATATAGGAGATCATGAACAAAGTTCCACATTCATGCTTTAAAAAAAATGAAAAAAGCGCTACTTGCGAGGTCGAATTCACAAGCATAGTAATAATTTGTGTCACTTGCTTCCGGGGCAGAAGCAATCTTTCTCTCTACATTTATTATATCACCTTTAAAAAATCTTGCATTGAAAATAAAGACACTATTCTGTAAAATCAGGACATTCTTTTTCGTTGACAACATATTTTTCCAATTATATAATGTTTGTAAAGGAGTTGATAATGTGAACGATTTATTCAAAGCTAACCTTTGTCTTTCCGCACGTAACGTATATCCGCGGAGTGAATACAAGCCATTTTCAGATTGCGGATTTAACTTAAAAACCGTGTCCGCAAAATACGGAAAGTATTTTATCAATGAAGCGGAAAAGATTATGGATACTTCATACCCCGAAATAACCGCTTCAATGTATATGGAATATACCCGCACGGGCAACCGCAGTATTTTCGAAAGTGCCTATTTTGGCAGGCGAAATATGACCCTCACCTTTCTTTTTGCTGAATTATGCGAAAACAATGGCCGTTTTACAGACAAGCTGATTGACGGAATATGGCACATTTTAGAGGAATCAACATGGGTTATTCCCGCACATAAAGAGCCTGATAAAAAAGGCTATTCTCCAATCCTTCCCGATGCTTTTTTTACAAACGATGATGACGATTTCGTAAAGCATATTGACCTTTTCTCTGCCGCCACAGGCAGTACAATAGCTTGGATTTATTACTTTGCGAAAGACATTTTAGACAAAACAGCTCCTATTATTCGTGAGCGCATATTAAGCCAATTAAAGCACAGAATACTTCACCCCTTCTACACCTATGACCACGATTGGTGGATGGGTATTACAAGGAAAAATCTTATAAACTGGACTCCCTGGATTGTTTCAAATATTCTGCCCGTTATTGCGATTTGCGAGGATGATTTATCTAAACGAGAAGCAGGTGTTCAGAAGTGTATGGACATTTTAGACCGTTACACTATCTGCTACTCCTCCGATGGTGCCTGTGATGAGGGGCCGAGCTACTGGGGCGCTTCTGCAGGCTGTTATTTTGACTGCCTTGAACAGCTCTATGATATATCCGGCGGCAAAATAAACCTTTTTAGCGATGAATTTGTAAAGAAAATGTGTTCTTCCATAACTGACTATGTTATTTCCGACAACTTATATATTAACTTTGCCGATGCTTCGCCACGAGGCACACAGGACCACCGCATGCTATATCGAATGGGTCAAAGACTAAATCTTTCCGTGTTAAAAGGCTTTGCAAGCTATCTTAAAAATGACAATTTAGGCATAAGCAGCTTTCATTTGTACAGATTTCTTAAAAATCTCACCGTAACAGATATTGAAAACATCCCCTTCACCCCCCGTGACAGGGCATGGTTCTCCAACCTGCAGATAGCCATAACAAGGGACAAACAAAGCGGTTTATTCCTTGCCATCAAGGGTGGTCACAACAACGAAGGCGGTCACAACCACAACGATACCGGAAGCTTTATCCTCTACCAGAACTCAACCCCTGTTATCATTGATGCAGGCGTTGGCGAATACCGCAAGGAAACCTTCAATTCCCAGCGTTATACCATCTGGACAATGCAAGGCGGTTACCACAATCTGCCCGTTATAAACGCAATCGAACAATTGGTAGGCGAAAACTACCATGCCAAGGTTAAAGAGTATAACGAAAGCACAGGGCGTTTAATATTAGACCTTACAGAGGCTTACCCAGTTGAGTCAGAAATTTCAAGCTATGAAAGAGAAGCCTTTTTAAAAAACGGTGTAATGATTCTTCGTGATAATTTAAGTTTAAAAAATTCCCATTTTGTAGAATTCCACTTTTTAACCTTGGACGAACCCTCACTTTGCGAAAATTCCGTAGTGTTCAAATCAGGGCAAAAAATGGAATTTGACCCTTCCCTTTCATACTCCTCTGAACCTGTTTTGCTCGACAAAAAACTGTCCTCACAATGGGATAGAGATTGTCTTTACAGAATCAAGCTATCCTGTAACATCAAAAATAAAATCTTTACCTTTAAAGTTTTTCCTGCATAAAGAAATGGTGCTGTATAGTAAAACAGCACCATTTTTTATTACTCGATTATAAGCTTTACAATTGTATCAACCGTTTCGATTTTGTCTTCGGGAACGGTTATTTTAATGCCTTCGTCAGCCTTCTCAACTTCCACCTTTGTTCCGTCTAAAAGTGTAGCTGATTTAATACTGCTATAGTCAAGAGCTAATATACATTCCGTAAACTTTTCATAGTCTGTAATATGTACATATACAAGGTTATCCTTCATAGTTGTGCCGTACACATTGTCAACAGGTTGCACGGGGCCTCCTCTTGTGCCGTACACCGCTTCACCGTTTACTTCCATCCATTCGCCTATTTCAAGAAGGCACTGCCTCTGGTCCTCGGGGATTACGCCGTCTTTATCGGGGCCAACGTTTAAAAGCACGTTACCGTTTCGTGTAAATGTATCAACCATAATTTTAAGGATATCGTTTGTGGGACGAGTCTTACTGTTGGGGTTATAGCCCCAGGCTCCGTTTACAATAGTCATACACTTTTCCCAGGGTGTATCAATTATTGCGCCCGTTACGGCACTTCCGCCCTCGCGGGTTGTAAAATCGCCCTTTAATCCGCTTCGGGGATTTATAACCACATTCGGCTGATATTCACGCACCATAGTATTAAGTTTCACAGGGTCCCAGAGCCATGCAGCATCTGCATCAGAGCCACGATGTGCCAGCCATCCGCCGTCATACCAGAGCACGTCAATTTTGCCGTAATTTTTCATCAGTTCTTCAACCTGGCTGTATACCTGCTCTTTCATTGCATAGGCACTTTCAATTTTATTCTCAGGGTCAAAGTAGCCGGGGAAACGCCAGTCCATAAGAGAATAGAAAAGTCCTACCTTAAGCCCTTTCTCTCTGCAGGCATCTGTGTATTCCTTTATAAAATCACGGTTTGATTTTGCATGCATGGAATCGTAATTATCGTAGCTTGACGGGCTGTCCCAAAGGGAAAATCCGTCGTGATGACGTGTTGTCATAACCATATATTTCATACCTGCATCGGAAGCAAGCTGTGCCCATTCTTCCGCATCAAAGGCTTGAGGGTCAAACTCATCCATAAGCTTTTTATATTCTTCATAAGGTATGCTGTTATTATACATACTCCATTCCCCTGTACCGAGGATAGAATACAAGCCCCAATGGATGAACATACCAAACTTTGCATCCTGCCATTCTTTCATCTGCTCCTTGGTCAGGTTCAACTCACCCGACACAAGAGAGTCATCCTTACCGAAGCTCTTAAGCATACTTTCAAGCTCGGCACCTGTCATTTTTGTATCTTCTTCAAACATAACCTCTTCACATTCTCCTTGCACGAGTTTTTCAGTTATATAAAGATTGGAATTCTTATTTTTCAAGCCATTGTAAGCTATTGTCCAAAGCTTGTTTGCCGCTTCGTCACTGCTGTCTGTTACAATCTTGGCACCCGTTTCCTTCGACGCTTCCCAAACGCTTATGCCTCTGCCTGTATTTTTATTTATAACAGGCGTATACTGACAATCCTTCATCATCCACCTTTGTGCATCAGATTCATCATTTTCCATAAGGCAAAGTCCATCTTCGCTGTCTGTAAGAACCTTTCCGCCGATAGTTATTTTATACATTCGCCAGGTAGGGTCGGTTACATGAATGCTTCGTGCATTGTTATCCCACTCTACCTTTTTTCCGCAGTTCTGTGCAACGGCTCTTATGGGAACATATACCTTATCGCCCTCTTTAAAGGGAGCTATGCTTTTACCGTTCACATCCTCGGGCGAAAACATATGCCCGTCAATAACCATCTGCAAATTATCCGTCTTCTTTGCTTTATGCTCTTTATCGCCGATAGTTATCATGTTATTTGACTGGTTGAACCTTGTCTTCCTCCCAAGGATTTCTCCCATTTTGCCAAGAGGCATATATGCAGAGCCGTCTTTTATAATAACCTCTGCGTTTTCTACCTCTATACCGTCATTGTACAGCTTAACATTATCATTTGCAAGGATTGAGATCTGCCCCAGACAAATTATCACGCATAAAAGTGCGCATAAAACCTTTTTCATAAGCTTCCTCCATTCTTTAATACTGGAAACAGCGTACATATTTACATCTTAACCCTTCGTCCCATACCATAGTTTCGTCAGGCTCTGCTTCCCAGCCTCCGATACCTGTGTTTAATATAAGGCGCATATTTTTCTGGAAATTAACCGTATCATGATTCTGATATCTCATATATATCGTTCCGTCAAGATAAAACTTTATATAGTCATATCCCCAGTCCATAGAAAACACATGATAATCAGTATTAAGATTTGCAGACTTTGTAAATTTGTTTCCGATGTTATTAGTATCATTCTTGCCATGCAAGGTGGTGTTCCATGTATAAGGCCCGTAAGAGGACGAAAGTGTTTCAAAAATATCAATCTCAGGTGGCCAGGAGTCACGTCCCGTAAGCCAGAAAGCGTTCCAATAACCGATAGGGCTGTCAGCTTGTTTGAAGCTTCCCTCAACAAAGCACTGACGGTTAAATACTCTATCCTGTATACTTACAACTCCGACATAGCCTTTCCATTTCTCCCATGTTTTTCCCCACTTGTTATATGTGATGCCTGTTTCGCCGTTTGCATTTGACGGCCAGCCTGTAGCCTTCGTCGCCTTTAAGAAAAGCTCACCGTTTTCCACTATAACATTTTTCTTTGTAATAAGTGCCGTAAAATTATACGAATCGTTTACAGGGTCTTTCTTTTTCCATGGGTAATTATTCCACCATTGGTCGGACAATTTATCACCATAGAAATTATCGCACACATATTCTTCCGCTTCGTTTTTAAGGTAGAATATGCCCTGGGCTTCTACAGTCTTTTCATTAGGCTTCAATGCACCTGTTTTTTTGTCCTTGGTTGTATCGTAAAGGTATTTATTCTTATCACCATACAGCCTGTAAGAATATGTTTTTCCCGTGTAATAACCGATGTTTTCAGCTTCTTCTTTGTAGAACGTGGCATTTTTATAAAATACACCCGAATCTTCAAGCTTTTTAAGAACAAAGCTTCCGTTTTCCTCGCAAACAAAATATCCGGGCTTTGTAACCGCCTCTAAGGAAACGCCTGTGCCAATTAAGCCTCGCCTTTCAATAAAACGGGTCTGTGCCGGGTTAATATCAGCCTTTACATTGATTGCTTCATCTTCACCCGAGTGATATATGTATCTTCCATAATAGTCACCCGATGATGTGGGATAGTCCGAAAGCCTTACAGCTTCAAGTCTTATAATACCGTTGACAGGCTCTTCTCCGTCAAGGCTTCTTAAATCTGTATCAATTCTCCTCATCTTTACATCGGAGATTGTCATCTGTCCTTTTGCCCCTGCTCCCGAGTTAAACACAAGGGTATCAGCCTTAATTTCGTCCCATGTTGAGCTTCGTGTTTTTTCAGCATCTGAATATGCAAAATACAAAAGCCGTGTTTCTTCTTTTTCGCTGTCCTTTGCTGTTACATAAATCTTTCTCGCCCTAGGGAAAACTTTAAGTAAAAAACTAACCTTTTCGTCTTTATTGAAGGTGTTTTCAAAAAGTGCTACTGGGTAACCCTCGTTAAAATAGTTTGAAACTATCTTATTAATTTTAACCTTTCCGTCACTATCGTCAAAGCGAAGCTGCATTGCCGCAAAGCCGTCAAGGTCAGCGCCTCCCGAAATGGGTTTATCCGTAAGGGAGATACCGCTGTAGTAACAAGATGCACTTTCTCCTGAAATTTTCGAGGAAAAATCAATGTCAAAGGAAATTTCAAAATCCTCTCCGTCGGATGGCACTTCAAGCTCTCTTTGAACTAAAATACCGCCTGCACCCTCAATAGGTTTTTCACTTCCGTAGCTTTCAATTTCAGAAATACGTACCCATCCATTGTCGGAAGCATCCACTCTCTTATAGAAAGTGTATTTTATAAATGCTGCTTCCGTTTCTTTAAATTCAAAGTATTGGATATCGTTTGTTTGTGCACTTGTACTTCTCTCCACAACGGTTTTATAGCTTATTCCGTCAGTTGATACCGATACATCAAAGGAATATGTTCTTTCATTTCCTTTGTCAAAGCCTATGCCAACCTTTGACACAAAACAGCTTTTTTCTAAAGTGGTAATAATATGTGCAGGTGCTTCATCGGTAACATTTGCCGCTGTCCATATAGTGGTTAAATCACCATCTGTCACATTATCAGGACTGTTACTTTCCTCAGGCGTCTGGGATGCTGTAATTTCACTTATATTAAGCTTTCCTGCATCAACCCTACCGCTTCTTGTAACACGGTCATAAATCAGAATACCCTCGTCAGTATTTTCGGCATAAAGCTTTTCACCTAAAGAGGGTGTATAGCCTGTAAAGTTCATTTCGTCCATTTCTTTTACAGTCCATTCTGAAAGGTCAGCCTCTGCATTTTCCATAAGGTAAACGCCCGATTTATCTTTATAACCATATGCCTCAATTTCATTAATCTGTGTCCAGATGTTAGTTACAGCGTCGCTTCTTCCCATACAGGTTACTCTTAAGTATCTCGCTCTTATGGGTGCAACGGTAAAATATTGAATATCGTTTGTGCGTTTATTATTCCGCTTTGGCACAAGTGTTGTAAAGTTTTCACCGTCTTCCGAAATGCTTAATTTAAACACATAGCTTCGCTCCGCACCCTTACCAAAGGCTATACCCACCCTTGTCAGGTTATAGTCTCCGCCCAGGTATGCAATAAGGCTTTCGGGGTTTTCCTCGCTTGTATCATTAACGGTCCATTTTGTTGCCAAATCTCCGTCAACTGCATTCGATGGGGGATTTTCTGCCTCGGGAGACCTTGTTGCCCATACATTATTTGAATCAATAGCTATTCTTTCTTCTTTGGTAGCCTCACTTTCTACGCAGTCATCACTTGACAAGGATTCTGCCAAAGGGCGTATGCCTTCTTCCCATACAAAGATTTTTGCCTTTCCCTGTGTAATGTCTGCACTGTATGAAAGTGCGGTTTTTGAGGTTGGCTCCAATGTTACTGTATCACTTTTCGCCCCTGTCAGTATTCCGTAAGCATTGTAAGATACAAGGTAAATACTCACATCCTTCTCGCTACCTGTCAGATTTTCCATACTTACAATGAAAGTAGCCTCGCTATCTGTCTTTGTTCCCGTAATTGAAACCAATGTATCACGGGCATATACGGGCATTACAATAAGCCCCATTATTAAAACTATACTTAATATAACCGCTGTAACTTTTTTCATTTTTCTCCCTCTCAGTGACAATTAAAAAACAATCTCAACCTTTACCCTACCGTCAGTTTCTAAAACAAAATATTCTTCGCCCATCTTATCGGTCTGTATATGTTCAACTCTTTTACCATTTACAAACGCCTCGTGTAAACCTTTTCTGCATTTGACCTTTAACCCTTTGGAATTTACAATCTCCGCTTTAATGCAATCCTTGTTCCATTCCATAGATTCAAGCACTCCGCCGCTTCTCAGGCTCACGCCTCTGTAGCCAGCCAATGAGCCACCGTTTGTGATTTCAGGCAAAAGTGCAGGCAATAATTCAAGGGTCTTTTTATCCGTATAAACAAGGCTCTCAAGCTCAATTGCAGGGATTGTTATAACAGGGTCGGTGCAGTATGCCGCCGTTCCGTCATTATTGTGAGCCATCATCATGGACGGATAAATCATTCTTTCCCTTACAAGGGGCAAAAGCGTATCTCTCACACCTTCTCCGTCATTGATTCTTGCCATAACAAGGCTGCGATGGAGCCAACCATGACCTGACCTGCTGTCGCCCTCATCAATGGAGTTCTTTGTTTCTATAAGCTTCTTTGCGCCTTTAAAGAGTGCTTTATCACTTTTAGCTTCAAATAAAGGCCAGAGTCCGTAGAGCTGTGACCCATGACGGTGGGAATATCTTTCAGTGTAATCTTCAAGTGCCCATTCCTTCAATTCACCTGTTTCTTCATAAAGGTAAGGGGGCAAATACTCCACATAATACCTGTACGCCTTTATAACCTCTTCTTTATCACTACCGCCGAATTCCCATTCAAACTCCTCTGCCATTTCCATAATGCTTCTTGAAGCGGAAATATCCATCACCGCATTGGCAGTAAAGCCGTTATTTGTATTCATAGGCTCATTTTCAGGTGAATAGCTGGGTGCAAAAAGCCAACCATCGCCAATATTCATTTTGGTGTGACTTTCATCAAAATATGCTTTCTTGTCTTTTGTGTAATACTTTTCATTTACAAACCCAAGGTAAAAGTTTGCACATTTTTTAGTAAGGGGATAAAGAATATCTCGCTTTAAGTCAAAATATCCGTCTTTTAAAATCTCCTCTACCCTTTCTTCAGAAAGCATCAGCACATTTCTTAAGTTGTAAATAACCTTTTCACCTGTTTTATTGTGCCTTATGCCAAATTCGTGGTATTCACCCACTCTTCCGTATTTATCCACGGTTTCACAGTATCCGTCATATTCGTTCCCTGTAGTAAGAAGCATTGAACGGATATCCTTTGTAAGGGGTATCTTTTTATTTCCGAAGCACTCATAATATTCATACATGGGAAGTATCAGCCACGCTGCTCCCGAAATCCACATCTGCCCCGGGAACCCCTCAAAAAAGTGCGTCAGAACCGCCGTATATCCGTCTGTTCTGCTGGAGGCAAGGAGCGCATCGTCGATTCCGTAAGCCTGCTTTGCGTTCAACTGCCAATCCACAACAGTTCGGAGCATAACATTTATAAAGCCTTCTGTTTCCTCGCCCAGGCTACCAATATTAGCCCCTGCAATCTGCAAATTTATGTTGGCATCTGTTGTGTAATCTCCCGACCACTGACAACCCCATGCACCTGTCCACATACCGCCAAGTCTGGGTGCCTGTATACCCGAGGAGCAAACATTTGCAAAACGTCCGTTATAAAAAAGTCTTTCAAGCATTGCAGGCAAAAGCATATTTCTCGATTTTTTCTGTGCTTCGATAAGCTCTTCGTTTGTATAGCTCTGCATTGCAATGTCTTCTTTATCTGTACATACCGAATATGTAAGTCGGTTAAAAATCTCACCGTGTATTTTCGCAGAAGGCTCTAAAGCCTTTTCGTAGGAAAAGTTATCTCCGCCGTATTTATCCCACACAGCCTTTGTGTCACCAATAAGCTTTTCAAGGTATGTAGGATTTGTATCACACTCTTCAAACTCACCTAAAGTGCACATATCGGTATCAATATCTGTTTTTGTAATAAGATAAACCTCATCCGTATCGGTAATTTTTATTGACGGAGCCTTGTCGTAACCTATATTCATCTCAGTTTCCGTTGCACCGCCAACAGGGTTTTTGTAGCTGTCGGAATCCTCAGTTCCGAAAACATACTCCTTCTTTCCGCCCTTTATCATAACCCTTGTTATGCCGCCAAAGCCTGCACGGTTAAATTCGGAATTTTTATAATAAGGGTAATGAGCCGATATGCCTATATATTCAGCACTTTCTTTATCTACTACTTTTCTGTACCGAAGGGGAGTTATATCAGTACCGACACTATTGCCTTCATTACTCATCCTTGCAATATCATCAACAGATATTGTAAGGCTTATCTTTTCACCGCTTATTGATTTGATAACAGTAATGTTTACATTATCCTCACGGGAGGTAAAGGTTTTTCTTTCCCAGGAAGCACTATTTTTATCAATCCAGTTTGTGCCTATTTCCCCTGTCTGATAATCGGTATATCTTTCGTAAACTGTTTCCTCACCATTTACAGCTCCCTCCATTTGGACGCGAAGCTGATGAGCAGGATGAAAAGCATAGGTATGCTGAAGTGTCCATTTTTTACCTAAGTTCATTTTCTGAATCCAGTCACTTGCAGCATCAATCATAAGCTGTGATGCGTGTTCTCCTCCCTTGGCAGAAAGATACTCACCCTCATATTCTACAATGCTTTTTACAGTCTCTTCTCTCACATCACTCATGCAAGGTGTCACTCTTATGGCATTTGTAGGAAATGCAAATTTCATGTTCTGAAAAATCATTACATCCGTTGCGGGAGCGCATGTTTCAATAACTCCGTTCTCTCCATTGCCCGTAACAAGGCCGCATCTCCATTTGTCTTTCCCGCTTTCAGACGGACTTTCAAGTGTTATTAAATCTCTATATGTATTGCTGTAGGATATTTTCCCTGCTATGCTTTTTCCCATTTTCTGATTCCTCCAATATCAACGCAGACTTCTCCACTCTTTTAAGTTTATTTTATCTTATTAAAAAAATTTTTTCATTGACTATCGGGACAAATTTCTGTACAATTAAGACATGAGACATTATAATTTTTCAGATTATACTCAAAACGGACTAAATTTTCATATGTTCCGAGGCTTTCACGAAGAGGATTATCACATTCATTCTCATGACTTTGCCGAATTTACAATAATAACGGAGGGACATTGCACTCATATGGCAGATGGCTTTGAATATGAGTTAAAACGCGGCGAAGTATATGTAATATTACCAAACGTGTGGCACGGGCTTAAAAATTTAACCCAGACAATCCGTCAGTACACCTTTATGTTCAACCTTTCCAATCTTATTTTGTTTGATGTTGAGCTTAAAAACCTGCCGGGTTTCTTTGCTATGTTTATGCCCTCCCAATCCGACAGCTTTCCTAACCGACTTTATCTTAACGAGGAAGAGCTTCAATCCATATCAAACCTTTGCGAAATAATGCTCAAGGAATATGAAGAAAAAAAAGCAGGCTACGAGCTTGTGCTTCGCGCCATGCTTATTTCTCTTATCGGCATTATACTTCGCAGCTACCATAGCGAGTCGGGCAAAAACTTTGACAACTACGATAAAATTGTCCCTGTATTAAAATATATCGAGGAGCACTTCAGCGAAAAAATCACACTTGAAAATCTTGCAGAGCAGTGCTACCTTTCAGGCAGACAGCTGTCTAGAATTTTCACAAAAATCTACGGTATGTCACCTATAGACTACTTGGTTAATTACCGTCTTACAACGGCATATCTCTATCTTTTAAGTTCTGATTATTCTGCAGCCGTAATCGCAGAAAAATGCGGCTTCTATGACGAAAGCCATATGTCCCGATTGTTCTTTAAACGCTATGGCTTTATGCCAAAGTCCGTCAAAAAGAACGATGACTATTTCAGAACCCCTAAGGAAGACCTTGATAAGATTGATTCATAAAGTCGCATTATTGCGGCTTTATTTTTTTGTTTCTGATTTTCTCAGGAGCAAGTTGAGAACAACATGATATGAAAAGTTTTTTTAAAGCGACTTCATTGTTCTAACCAATAAAGTAGTTAAGTGTAGTTGAGTGTAGTTGAAAGGAGTATTTGAATATGTTATAATTAAAATATGGATACTGAATCTAATTCTATTCGTGTTTCCCATCAAAAATCGGGAAACAATGGTTCTTTGTTTCCCATGATTCCCAACAGGGTCTCGGAAACATTATCGGAAACACTCCATCCCCTTGTTTCATCAGCTTTTCAGACTATTGTTTCCTATGTTTCCCATTTTCTTTATATATAAGTGAAATATATAAAAAAAGAAGAACGGAAACACGTATACGCGTATACGCACGCGAAAGAGTTTTTTTCCCTTGGGAAACATCAATGGGAAACAATATATGGAATGAATATTTTCATCCACTGACTGGTCTTACAGATTTTTGTGGAGTGTATTTTTTCACAAGAGTGCCGTAGACTTCAATTCAGTTCACTTGAAGTCATAAAAATGTACTACACTTACAATATATCCGTGTTTCCTTTGAAAGCTTGGCAACACAACAGCTCGTTTCCTATGTTTTCCACAATGCCATCGTAAACAATTACCGAAAACACTCCACCCCCTTGTTTCATCAGCTTTCTTGAACTATTGTTTCTTATGTTTCTCATTTTTTCTATATATAAATGAAATATATAAAAAAGAAAGAAATAGCAACGTATACGCGTATACGCACGCGAAAGAGTTTTTATCCCTTTAGAAACAACATCTGGAAACAATATTCATGGACTCTAATTTTCTCAAAAGAGTGCAGTTGAGTGCAGTCGAATTCACTCGAGTTCACTTGAATTCACTAAAAGAATATGTTATAATTATAATGCGGAGATTGTATGGACAGTTCTTCGCTTTGTATATATTATAATAACAATATGATGATAAGCCTTGGCACAAAAGTGTCAGGGCTTTTTCTATGCCCATTTTTAAGGTTAATACCCTCTTTGATTTCCGCTTTTTGTGCGTGATTGCCCCCACCCGTTGCCATATTCAAAAGTTGTAGAGATTTAGATCCCCCCACCCCCGGGGGCAGAAAGGAACCGATATGTATAAACTCCATATAACAAAAATTAATAACCTACGTCTAAAAGGCTACACACCAACCGAAATTGCAAAAGAGCTTAACATATCGGTTAACACCGTGAAGTCCCACATAAGACGGCACCCTGTAATCCCTGACACTATACTCTGCCAATGTTGTAACAATCCCATAGTCCAAACACCGGGACGAAAGACAAAGCGGTTCTGCTCAGACAAATGCCGCACCACCTACTGGAACAATAATCGTAAGAAAGGAGCATGACAATGAAAGACACATACACTGTAAAGAACATTCTTAACCACCGCACAGCCATTGCCTCGATAGATACCCTCTTCAATCAGGGCACTATCACCCAGGCTGAAAAATGGGAATTGTACAGACTTATGAACAAGAAATACGGCTTTAATTCTTCAAGCATTTTTGCCGCTTAAGTGTAAAAATACACACAATTTACAACCCGTATATTTGTGTACTTTATGCCAAAATACAACTTGCTATTTATCCCTTTTAGAGTGATATATATACACAACGAAACCACCACACTTCAAGGGAAAAAGGAGCAAGAAATATGTTAAACACAAGATTTGGTATTGAAATTGAATTCACAGGCATCACAAGAGAAGGCGCAGCCCTTATCGCAGCAAGAGTCCTCGGCGGAAGCTACGAATACACAGGCACCTACTACGGAACCTACACAGTAACAACCCCGGACGGAAGAAAGTGGAAGCTTATGAGCGACGGAAGCATTCACACACAGACAAAGCAGAACGGCAGAAAGACCTCCGCAAGCAGTCTTTACAGCGTTGAGCTCGTAAGCCCTATTCTTACCTACCGAGAGGACATCGAAAAGCTGCAGGAGCTTGTAAGGGAATTAAGACACGCCGGAGCTTTTGCAAACGAATCCTGCGGAATCCACATCCACCTTGACGGAGCGAACCACGATGCAAGAAGCATAAGAAACTTCATAAACATCATCGCCTCCAAGAATGACCTTTTTTACAAGGCCCTTCAAATCAAACCCGAGAGAGCGAGATTTTGCAAGAAGATGGATGCACGCCTTGTTGAAAAGATGAACAGAACAAAGCCTTCCGCACTTTCCCAAATCGAGGACATCTGGTACGAAGATTACATGGGAGCAAGAAGCACACACTACCACAGCAGCCGATACCATTTTTTAAACCTCCACAGCTTTTTCACAGGCAACCACACCGTGGAACTGAGAGGCTTCAACAGCGAGCTTCACGCAGGAAAGATAAGAAGCTACATAGTTCTTGCCCTTGCATTGAACCACCAGGCACTCACACAGAAGTCCGCTTCCGCAAAGAAGCCACAGGTTGAAAATGAAAAGTTCGCAATGAGAACCTACCTCAACCGTATCGGCTTCATCGGAGACGAGTTCAAAAACTGCAGAGAGCACTTAACCACACACCTTGAAGGCTCCGCAGCTTGGAGATTCAGAGCATAAGGAATCTAACCACCACACCCCGGACGGCAATGCCGTCCTTAAGGTGGTAGAAGGGTCTTTACCCTTGAATAAAATTTTAGGAGGACAAAACTATGTCGAAAAAAATCTATCTTGCCTACGGTTCAAACCTTAACCACGCCCAGATGAGGGTGCGTTGCCCCGAGGCTACGGTCTTGGGCCAAGCAACTCTTGAAGGGTTCGAGCTTCTTTTCAGAGGCCGACACGAGGCGGCTGTTGCCACCGTTGAGCCGAAGGAAGGCTCATCCGTGCCGGTGCTTTTGTGGGAAACCTCAACAAACGATGAAAGAGCCCTGGACCATTACGAAGGCTACCCTTACCTTTATCGCAAGGAGGAAATTGAAGTAGAGTTTAATGGCGAAGTGGTTATCGCATACATTTACATAATGAATGGTGACCGACCCATAACCGCACCCGGCTGCTATTATTACGCCACCATCCGTGAAGGTTACAAGGATTGTGGCTTCGATGAAGCTTTTTTAAAGAATGCCGCCTTAAAGAGTGCCATGGGCGGAAGCTTAGATATTTAATTAAGGAGGACGAAAATGAAAACAGTAACAAAAGTTATGCTGCCAAGGCTTGACACAGTAGCTTTGAAGCGTGTAGCCGCCTACGCCAGGGTATCAACAGGCAAGGATGCCATGCTCCACTCCCTTTCTGCACAGGTCAGCTACTACAAAAGCTACATAGAATGCCATAAAAACTGGACCTTTGCAGGCGTTTACGCCGACGAAGCAAAAACAGGGACAAAGGATACCCGTGAAAGCTTTAAACGGCTTTTAGAGGACTGCAGGGCAGGAAAAATTGACCTTGTGGTTACAAAGTCAGTCAGCCGTTTTGCAAGGAATACGGTTACCCTTTTACAGACAATCCGTGAACTTAAGAATTTAGGTGTGGACGTTTACTTTGAAGAACAGAACCTTCACACGATGAGTGCTGATGGCGAGCTGATGCTTACAGCTCTTGCATCATACGCACAGGAGGAAAGCTTATCTGCCAGCGAAAATATGAAATGGCGTGTAAAACGCTCCTTTGAAGACGGACTTCCCTGGAACCGTACCATTTACGGTTATCGCTTCAAGGGCAACGCCTTCAGGATTGTGGAAAGTGAGGCAAAGGTTATCCGCCTCATTTATGACTTATACCTTCAGGGTATGGGTCATGTGTCCATCGCAAATAAGCTCAATGACGAGGGCTACCCCACACGGAACGGAAAGATGTGGAAAAGAGCAAACATACGTGATGTTATCAACAACTACACCTATACAGGTAACCTCATACTTCAAAAGACCTATGTTTCCGACCATCTTACCAAGAAGAAGGAATTTAACTACGGCACTCTTCCCAAGTATCACATCGAGGACAGCCACGAACCAATCATCGATATGGGAACATATGACCTGGCACAACTGGAAATGAAACGGCGTGCAGAAAAGGTTGCAGGACGAAAAGCACCAATGCACAGCCCGTTAAAGAGCCTCATAACATGTGCCTGCTGCGGTAAGCATTACAGGCGTAAGGTTACAAAATACAACACCGTATGGATATGCTCAACCTATAACACCCAAGGGAAATTCGCCTGCTCCTCAAAACAAATCCCGGAGAATATTCTTCTTGAAACGATTGACAGCTTGGGCATTAAAATCAATGACATTAAAAGCATCACCGCAGAGCCATACAACACACTTCGCATTGAATTAAAGAACAGACAAACCCTTGAAGCTACATGGCGTGACCGTTCACGAAGGGAAAGCTGGACAGACGAAATGAAAGAAAACGCTCGCAGAAAAACACTTGAAAGGATGAAATCAGTTGGCTAAAAAGATAACCATTATACCCCCTACCTTAAACCCTGCCACAAGGCTCTCTGTTATTGTTCCTACCCGAAGAAGGGTTGCAGCCTACGCCCGTGTTTCAACAGACAGCGAGGAGCAGCAGACAAGCTACAAGGCACAGGTTGATTATTACACAAACTACATAGCACGAAACCCCGATTGGGAATTTGTAGAGGTTTATACCGACGAGGGCATTTCAGCCGTTAACACCAAAAAGCGTGACGGCTTCAACCGCATGATAAAGGATGCTCTTGACGGAAAGATTGACCTTATTGTAACAAAGTCCGTCAGCCGATTTGCACGAAATACGGTAGACAGTCTTGTTGCTGTAAGAAACCTTAAGAACAAGGGCGTTGAGATTTACTTTGAAAAGGAAAACATTTACACCCTTGACTCTAAGGGTGAACTTCTCATAACAATCACGAGCTCACTTGCACAGGAAGAAAGCCGTTCCATTTCCGAGAACGTAACCTGGGGCCAGAGAAAGCGATTCGCAGACGGTAAGGTTACAATGCCCTACAGCTCATTCTTAGGCTACAAAAAGGGCGAAGATGGTGTACCGGAGATTGTGCCAGAGGAAGCAGAAATTGTCCGCCTTATATACAAAATGTTCATCGAAGGTAAAACTGTGAACGCCATTGCAAAGCACCTTACAAAAGCTAACATCCCCACTCCTCGTGGCAAGGACACCTGGCAGACCTCCACCATCGAAAGCATACTTACAAACGAAAAGTACAAGGGTGCTGCCATACTACAAAAGAAGTTTACTGTGGACTTTCTGCAAAAGAAAATGAAGGTCAATGAAGGCGAGGTTCCACAACACCATGTAACCGAAAGCCACCCTGCCATTATCCCGCCAGAGGAATGGGAAATTGTACAGGCCGAAATGAAAGTACGGAAGTCAAAGGGCAAGCACCATAACAGCCTAAGCCCCTTTTCCGCAAAGCTTGTATGTGCTGACTGCGGCGAGTTTTACGGCTCAAAGGTATGGCACAGTAACAGTAAGTACAAACGGACAATATGGCAGTGTAACAGAAAATTCAAGGGCGATAAAAAATGTACCTCTCTGCACTTATATGA
>CAZNIC010000035.1:0-18202 GCA_964572985.1 uncultured Oscillospiraceae bacterium | reverse complement strand
TTGTTTCTTGGTATGACAACGAAAACAGCTACACAAGCCAGATGGTAAGAACAATCAAGTACTTCGCTGAACTTGCATAAGTTTTCAAAATAGTACAACAAAAGGCTCGATGCTTTGCATCGAGCCTTTTTAGTTTTAAAATATAGGGGGTTGATATGGGTCGCCTCCACTATTCATTTTCACAAAACTGTACATAAAATTATTAAAAAAGTAAATAATACAAATACAAACACGCAAAAATTGCGTAAAGAGCTTTGAAAAAACACGCAATTTTTGCGTGTTTGTATTGCGTGTTTTAATTTTTTATGTTATACTGAACTTGAGGTGAGGTAGATATGACGCTTAAAGAATTGCGAAAACAGAAAAATTTGACACAGGTTGAATGTGCTAAATATCTTGAAATTCCGATTAGGACATACCAAAATTATGAGACAGATATTACTAAACAATCAACAATGAAATATATGTTTATGATGAGAAAATTAGCAGAGTACGGATTTGTAGATGAAACTCACGGGATACTGACAATTCAGCAGATAAAAGAAAAATGCGCAGAAGTTTTTTCTTCGTTCAATGTGGAATATTGTTATCTCTTTGGCTCCTATGCAAAATCAAATGCCACCGAGAGTAGTGATGTGGATCTTTTGATATCAACGGCTGTTTCCGGAATGAGATTTTTTGATTTAATAGAAGCTATAAGAGAGAAACTTCACAAAAAAGTTGATGTACTAAACAAGGAACAGCTTAAGGATAACCCGGAATTGATAAATGAAATACTAAAGGATGGAATTAAAATATATGGATAATGTAAAAAACAATCAATACTATATGAATAAGATTATAGCAGACTTAAACTTTATCCTTGATCACACCCAGGGGTTATCGCAGCAAGAATTGGAAAGTATAGAAATACTTGTAGATTCAGTAATGTTTCGATTAATACAGATTTCAGAAAATTCCGATAAATTAACAGAAGAATTCAAATTGGCAAATCCCTCTATTCCGTGGAGAGCAATGAAAGGCTTAAGAAATAGAATCGTGCATGAATACGGCAATGTAGACTTGTCGGTAGTGTATGATACAATTAACAAGGATATACCGGAATTACTGGAAGAACTTCAGAAACTTTTATAACAAAAAGAGGGTGTAAAAAAACAATTGGTTTTTTTACACCCTCTTTAATCATTCTTCAATTATAAAATATGTGTGATAAGGCTTGTTGTGCATCTGATACATGGGCACAAACTTAAGTCCGTAGCCTGTAAGGGCAACTTCCCCTTCCACGGGGGTGAGGTCTTTGCCGATGGTTAAAAACTTTGTATAGCTGTTTTCACATACCATTACAAAAGGTCCGTACATAACTGCACCGATTTCCTTGCCGTCAAGCTTATCCGGTGTTTTTTCAAAGCGGACTTCATAGTTAAAATTAACTTCGATTACATCAGTTGCGCCTGCCTTGTGGTTGAGTACGGCATATCTGCCTTCTTCGCTAAGTCCTGCAAAGGGGTTTGAACACCAAACGGGAATACGGAAGCGGATTTCACAATCTGCGTCACCCGTAACCGTTATCTTGCCGCCGCCAAAGGGGAATGTGGTATCAACATCAACAGTTACATTACCTTTATATGTTGCGGGCACATACTGGTTCACGATGAGGGTTTTTTCATCGCGCATAAAGAACGATGCGTCCTGATACTTGACGTGGTTTTCCATGCCCGTGCCATGACAGCAGGTGAAGGATTGATAGTCATCGGTATATTCCTTCTCGGCACCGGGACCGATGGGAAGCATATATGTAACGCCGTTGTGGTGGTTTTCGTCCACAAAAGGTGTCTGAGATGCAAGAATCTGATTGATCATTGCCCTCTCGTAGTAGTCCATATATTTGACCTCGTCGGGGTTTAAGCCATAAAGCATACGAGCAGTTTTTAGCATATTATATGCCGCACAGGTTTCGCAGTTTGTAGCTTCTTTAATATTGAGTGCCAGTTCGTCGGGGTTCATAAATTTTTCTGCCTGACCTACGCCACCTATAGCATACATATGGTGTCCTGTTACAATATCAAAAAAGTTTTTGCCTATAGAGTAATAAAAATCGTCCCCTGTTGCCATATATTCCTCAATTGCACCAAGTATCTGGGGAATATGCTGGTTAGCGTGGAGGTTTTGGATTGTATCTTCGCCCTTTGATAATCCGGGGAAGATATTTTTGTTATCAAACATTTTTGCGGTTGTGAGATATTTTTCGTCACCTGTTATGTTGTAAAGAGCGGTGAGAGATTCGTTCATGCCGCCAAATTCGCCCGCGATATACATGCTCCACATTTTTGTGCGGTGCTCGTCCGTAAGGGGCGCAAGGCGATCGGCTATCCAGCCGGCAATACCCTTTGCGCAATCAAGCGCTTGTGTGTTGCCGCCGCGGGTATAGCAGTCGATAAGACCTGCCACAATCTTGTGAAGTGTGTAATAAGGTGCCCAAATTTTATTATACTTTGTGAACTTTTCTAAGAGCGCAAACTGGTCGGGCGAGTATGCAGACAAAAAGCCCTCGCCCCATTCTGCGGGGTCTGTGCTCCAAAGCTCTGCCTCGGGATGCTCACTGTCACCCTTGCATACAAAATCGCTTGCCTTGCCCCCGCACATAAGCTGCATTTTGCGAAGCGCTGTTACCATATAGTCCATTTTTTCTTTATATATTGCCTCTCCCGTAGCAGAATAGGCGAGAGCCAAAGCCGAGAGAAAATGTCCTGTTGAATGACCGCGAAGAAGACCTGTAGGCTCTTCCCAGCCGCCTAAGGGTTCGCAGTTGTTAGGAAGACCGAATGTCATACGGAAATTGTAAAGCATACGGTCACAGTCAAGCAAATTAAGATATGTCAGTGTGCGGTCGCGGTTTTCGGAAAACGCGCTTTTTTTCAGCACGGTGTCGCTGAGACGTGCGTACTGTCCTTTGAGTTTAATCATGGTGTTATATATTCCTTTCGACAAAATATACCTAAGAAATCTTACCACAGCGTAAAAACAAAGTCAATAATACACCTTGAAATCCTTCAAATAAGTGGTATAATAATTTCATAAGTAATTTTTTTTATGAAAGGAAGATTATTATGAAGCTTGAATTAAAAAACGGCTGGAACGTAATCGATGACAACGAAAAAGCAAAGGTTTTCGAGTTTGGTGAAGGCTATAAAACATACCTCGACGAAGGTAAGACAGAACGCGAATGTGTTAAGACAACTATCCAAATGGCAGAAGCTGCAGGCTTTAAAAACCTCAATGACACCGAGAGCCTCAAGGCGGGCGATAAGGTGTATGCAGTCAACAAAAATAAGTGCATTATGCTTGCTGTTATCGGCGAAAAGAAGGTTAGCGAAGGCGTTAACATCGCAGGCGCACATATCGACGCACCTCGCCTTGATTTGAAGCAGAATCCTCTTTTTGAAGACGGTGAAATGGCTTTCTTCAAGACACATTACTACGGCGGTATCAAAAAGTACCAGTGGTCGGCAATTCCTCTTGCAATCCACGGTGTTGTAGTGCTTGCTGACGGCTCTAAGAAGGAAATCTCCATCGGTGACTATGATGATGATTTTACTTTTGTTATTACAGACCTTCTTCCTCATCTCGGACGCAATCAGATGAGCAAGACAGGCGACAGAATGCTCGAAGGCGAACAGCTCACAATCCTCCTCGGCTCCATTCCCTACGAAGGCGAAGACGATGAGGAAACAGGACTTAAGAAGGGCGAAGTTAAGAGCAAGATGCTTGCTATTCTTAACGAAAAATACGGTATCTGCGAAGAAGATTTCCTCTCTGCAGAATTGGAAATTGTTCCTGCATTCAAAGCAAAGGACCTCGGCTTTGACCGCAGCATGATTGCGGCATACGGTCACGATGACCGCGTTTGCTCCTATGCGGCACTCAAGGCTGTTTTGGATATCGAAACTCCCGAAAGAACAGCTATCTGCATCCTTACAGATAAGGAAGAGGTAGGTAGCATGGGTAACACAGGTGCAAAGAGCTACTTTATGCAGCTTGTACTTAGTGAACTTATGGAAAAAACAGGTGAAACACCTTCCGACATAAACCGTCTTCGTATGCTTGATAAGTCATATTGCCTTTCTGCAGACGTATCTGCAGCGTTTGACCCCAAGTTCAGCGATGTTTACGATTCCCAGAACTGCGGCAGAATGAACAAGGGTATCGCAGTAAGCAAGTACACAGGAAGCGGCGGTAAGAGCGGCAGTAATGATGCGTCTGCTGAGCTTATGGGTCTTGTAAGAAAAATCTTCAACGACAATAACGTTCTCTGGCACACAGCAGAGCTTGGTAAGGTTGATGCAGGTGGCGGCGGTACAATCGCTCAGTTTGTTGCAAACCTTGGTGTTAACACAATTGACTGCGGTGTTCCCATGCTTAGCATGCACGCGCCCTATGAAGTAGTAGGTAAGATGGATTTGTATATGTCCTACAAGGCATTTGCGGCGTTCTATAAGGACTGTAAGTAAAAAATGTATTAAACAGTAAACTGCAACCCACAACTATGTAGAGGCGAATTCTATATCCGCCGTGTTGCAAATACCTGATTAAAATAATTTGGTGTAATTTATGCGTATTGATAAATATTTAAAGGTTTCGCGTCTTATCAAAAGGCGCACAGTTGCTGCCGAGGCTTGTACAGGCGGCAGGATAACAATCAACGACAAGGTTGCAAAGGCATCAAGCGAGGTAAAGGTAGGCGATGTTATCACCATAACCTTTGGCGAAAGAGTGATTAAGGTTAAAGTCGAAACTATTACCGAACATGCACTCAAGGCGGATGCGGCAACAATGTATACTGTGATAGAAGGATAAGGAAGAGGTCGCTGTTATTACAGCGACTTTTTTCTTATTTTTGCTAAATTAACTATTTACAATCAATGTTTTTTACTGTATAATAATTATGTATCTCTATATAATAGCGGTACGTGTCGGAAGACATCCTTTAAAATATTTTAGGCGATATGCCTTGGAGATGAAAGGAAGGAAAACTTTATGAAAAAGGTTTTAAGTATCCTTGTTGTAATTTGCGTGATGTTCTCCTGCGTGAGCATTGCTTCCGCAGCTGACTATTCTCTTGCAATCAACAACAACGTAGCTATTATGGTTGGCAACACCAACGCAATAGCTTGGAACACAATTGTGCAGACAGTTGCACCCGTTGAAGAAAACGGTGTAATGCTTGCACCCGTAGGCTTTGTGACAGCAGGCTTTAACGGCACTGTTACAGACGTAAACGGTGTTACAGTTGTAACAATCGGCGACAGAGTAGCATACATGATTGAAGGCAACAATAATGTTGTTGTAAACGGCAGAGTATATTACCCCTCTATTGCTCCCAAAACAGTTAACGGCGTACTTATGCTTCCCGTTGACTTCCTTGGCGAAACAGTTCTCGGCAAGTATGTTTACTATGATAACGCAACAAAGCTTGCTGTTATCTCCCACAGAAAGTGCCTCTCTTCTCGCGATAGCGAAGCTATAAGCCAGATTGCAGGCGCAATTACAAGCGGCACTCTTCCTGCTATTGTTATTCAGGCTCCCGTTATTCAGGAAGTTGGCGGTGCATTGGGCGGTTTAAGTGCTGAAACAGGTCAGCTCAAGTTTGTTTCTGTTTATGCAGACCAGGAACCCGAACCCGACAACAACGGCATGTGCATGATTGACGGCAACCTCGGTTCCCGTTGGGCAAGCCAGGGCTCCGCAAGTGCAACATTGGACCTCGGCGCAGTTAAACCCGTAACACACGTAAAGGTAGCTGTTTGGAAGCCCAACGAAAGAAGCACAAACTATTCTATCGAAGTTTCCGCTGACGGCAGAAGCTATAAGAAGATTGCAGACAGCGGTTCCTCCGGTGCTACATATGATTCCTATGACGTAAACGATTCTATCCGTTACGTTCGTATCAATACTAACGGTACATCTGTAGGCGACTGGGCAAGTATTCTTGAACTTGAAGCTTGGAACGGCACAGCAGTTGTCGTACCCTCCACAGGCACACCCGGCGTAGCAGGCAGCGTTGTAACAAACCCCTCCGGTACAAAGGTTACACTTACATCCTCTATGCTTACAGCAAGCCAGACACCCGAAGCTGAAAACCATGCAGGCAACCTTGTTGACGGTAACAAGCAGACAGTATGGGCATCTCAGGGTGATGCTTCCGTTACAATCAACCTTGGCTCCGCTAAGACAGTTTCCACTGTTGGTGTAGCTATGAGAATGTACGAAGATAACAGAACTATTCCTTATGATATCGAAATTTCCACTAACGGAACAAGCTTTACACAGGTATGGTCAGGTTCCAGTGACGAAATGACAGATACAACAAAGTACGTATCCGTTGGTAGCGGTGCTCAGTATGTTCGTATCACAGCACACGGTAACACAATCTCCGGTTGGAACTCTATCGCAGAAGTTGAAGTTTACTCCTCCGGTGCTGCAACAGGCGTAGCAACTACTACAACTACCACAACAACTACTACAGCAAGTGCAGGCAGCGTTGTTTCTTCTGCAACAGGTACAAAGGTTACACTTACATCCTCTATGCTCACAGCAAGCCAGACACCCGAAGCTGAAAACCATGCAGGCAACCTTGTTGACGGCAACAAGATGACAGTTTGGGCTTCTCAGAACGAAGCAAACGTTGTTGTTGACCTTGGTGCTGCTAAGACAATTTCTTGCATAGGTGTTGCAATGAAGATGTACGAAGATACACGTACAATTCCCTACAAGATTGAAGTTTCTGCTGACGGCATCAGCTATAGCGAAGTTTGGTCCGGTGACAGTGAACAGATGACAGATACAACAAAGTATGTGTCCACATCTGCAAGCGCAAGATACGTAAAAATTACAGCATACGGTAACACAGTTTCCGGCTGGAATTCTATCGCAGAAGTAGAAGTATATACAAAGTAATATAAAATGGCGACCTTAATGGTCGCCATTTTATTACTTTGAGTGCAGAATGCAAAGCGCAGAACGCAGAATTGGCAAAGTCCGTAAGCATATGCTTACGGACTTTGCCTTTGGGGATGTTCACCTGTGTCGCAACATAAAGTCAGAGAATCGACTTATGTTAGAAATTATAACATATATTTATAACATAAGTCAAGTTATAATTTTCTTGAGGTGATTAATTTGGATGAAAAATTGATAATCAAAAAGAAATCTCTCAAGGGAGAAGACGGCTTTAAAACCTTTTCAATACGTGTAAGCGATGAAACGGTACAAAAATTAAATGTATTAGCGGAGGAGACAAATCGTTCTCGAAATGAATTAATCAATATTTTGTTAGAATACGCAATAGACAACTGTAAAGTAATGTAATTAAAAATATTCAGCACTCTGCATTTCAGAACGTATGCGGACCGCCGAGGACGTCGGTCTCTATAACAAATAAGAGGTTTTTGCGTTAATTTGCCGCTGTAGCGTCAGCGTAATTTTGCACTCTGCGTTCTGCATTCTGCACTATAAAGAAATAAAGATAGACAATGCTCACGCATTGTCTATCTTTATTTCTTTATATACGTCTTGCTTGCGGAGACCGCGGTCTTTTGCAACCTGTTTTATGGCGTCTTTTTCACTGAGACCTTGGGAAATATGATAATTAAAATGCTCTTCAATACTCATGCTTTCCCAGCTTGCCTTTTCCTCGTTTGCGATTTCTTCCTCGCTTTTGCCTTCAACAATAAGCACAAACTCGCCCTTGGGAAGTGTACCCTCGTAAATGTGAACAGCCTCCGAAAGGGTAGTTCTAAGAAATTCCTCATGTATTTTTGTAAGCTCGTGGCAGAGTGTTATTTTCCTGTCGCCCCAGTATTTGTACATATCCTCCAGGGTTGCCTGCAGCTTGTGGGGTGCTTCGTAAAAAATCATCGTTCTGGTTTCGTTTTTTAGGCGGTCAAAAAGTTCAATGCGGTTTTTCCTATTGGTGGAGATAAAACCTTCAAAAGCGAATTTAATCGTTGGTAAACCGCTTGAAATCAGCGCAGTTACTGCCGCAACAGCACCGGGTACGGGCACTATAGGCACACCGGCGTTGATACAAAGCTTTACAAGGTCTTCGCCTGGGTCGCATATTGCAGGAGTACCTGCATCCGATACAAGGGCAATGTTGCATCCGTCCAAAAGCTTTTGTACAAGATAAGGACCTTTCTCGGCTTTGTTATGTTCGTAATAGCTGGTGAGAGGTTTTTCGATGCCTAAATGATTGAGTAGTCCCAGCGTTCGTCTTGTGTCTTCGGCGGCAATCAGATCAACCTCGTTCAGTATACGGACACAACGGTATGTTATATCCTCCAAATTGCCTATAGGGGTTGCACAAAGGTATAATGTTCCGGGCATAATAATCTCCTTTCAGTCGAAGTGATGAATTACAAGCAGTGCTTGCGTGAAATGTGACGAGCACGTGAAAAATGAATAATTTGCAGGGCAAATCATCAATTACAGGTCATCTGTAATCTGCTGTATGTAGTTCCCCGCATCGTCATACATACATACGGGGCGAGTAATTGTGAGCTGTACTTTTCCGTAAAGCGCCCCTTCAATCAAAATAAGATTAGGTGCACTTTTGCTGTTTGGCTGTACCATTGAAAGGCGTTTAGGTTCGATAGAATATTTGCGGAAAGCTGTTATAACATCACACAATCTGTCGGCGCGGTGCACCATAAAAAGCTTGCCGTGCTGCTTTAACATATCTGCAGCAACACGCACCACATCATCAAGAGTGCAGTGAACCTCGTGGCGAGCAACAGCAAGGTAATCGTTTGGATTAACAATGCCGTCTCCTAAAGGCATATACGGAGGATTGCACGTAACGGCATCAAACTGCCTTTTGCCATAAATTGAGACGCAATCCTTTAAATCGCAATTTTTAATACGGATTTTGTCAGATATATTGTTGAGCATCATTGTGCGCCTTGCCATGTCGGCAACCTCCGGCATAATCTCAACAGCATCTACGCTTTCGAGGTTGTTTTTTGCCCAACAAAGCACTGGTATTATGCCCGTGCCTGTGCACAAATCAAGCACCTTATCACCTTTTTTAAACGTTGCAAATTTAGAAAGAAGTACGGCATCGCTGCCGAAACAAAAACCGTCCTTTGTCTGGATGATTTTATATCCGCCTATATTTAAATCTTCAATTTTCTCGTTATGTAAGACTAAATTTTCCATAATAGCACCATATTCCTGCATTGTGGGGAAATCCCCTATAATGCAAAAAAGCCAAGGCATGACCTTGGCTTTTTTTATGTTAATTATTCCTCAACGGGAGCGCCAACGGGGCAAGCACCTGCACAGCTACCGCAGCTAACGCATTCGTCAGCATTGATTTCGTACTTAGCGTCGCCTTCTGTGATGCAACCAACGGGGCAAGCAGAAGCGCATGCGCCACAGCTGATGCAATCGTCGTTAATGATGTATGCCATAATGTAGCACCTCTTTCCTATAATTCTACCTACATTGTACCATAAAAATAATAAATTTCAATACCCATTTTGTAAAAATGACATTGTTTTTTTGTGCATTTGCAGATATAATTATACTATAAAAGAGAGGAAATACTATGGAGTTTACATTTGGCAACATAAAATTGAAAAATAACGTGTTTCTCGCGCCTATGGCGGGAGTAACTGACCTGGCGTTTAGAAGAGTGTGTCACAAGCACGGCTGTGCTCTTTCTTATACAGAAATGGTCAGTGCAAAAGCACTGAGCTTTGACAGTCGCAAAACTGAGGATATGATGGAGACGGAAAGTCTTCCCTCGGCGGTGCAGATTTTTGGGCATGAACCCCAAACAATGGCTTCTATTGCCGCACGTGCTGCAGAAAGTGCGTTGTTTCTGGACATAAATATGGGGTGCCCAGCACCCAAAATTGTCAACAATTCGGACGGCAGTGCGCTCATGAAAAACCTGCCTCTTGCACGCGAAATTGTCCGTGAGGTAGTAGGTGCGTCGCCTAAGCCCGTAAGCGTCAAAATGCGTCTTGGATGGGATGCAAATAGTAAAAACGTGGTTGACCTCGCTCGTATTTGCGAGGAGGAGGGCGCTTTTGCCATAACAGTACACGGCAGAACACGTGAGCAGTTTTATTCGGGAACGGCAGACTGGGATGCGATTGCACGTGTAAAAGAGGTGGTAGGAATACCCGTTGTTGGCAACGGTGATATCTTCACGCCTGAGGACGCGCTCAAAATGATTGCCGAAACAAAGGTTGACGCAGTTATGATTGGACGCGGTGCACAGGGCAATCCGTGGATTTTTGAACAGATTGAAGCACTTTTGAATGATAAAGAACCGCATTTTCCGTCTGTTGAAGAAAAAATGCAGGTCGCAATAGAACATATAACGGAGTTATGCAATCTTAAAGGTGAATACATCGGCATCCGCGAGGCAAGAAAACACGCAGGCTGGTATATTAAGGGCGTACAGGGAGCGGCAGTTGCGCGTGAGAGTGTTAACCGTTGCGAAACATTGGAAGATATGAAAAATGTTTTATTATCTTTAGCAAAATGCGGTTGACGGAAGTTGTAAAAGTTGATATAATAAATAAAATAACATTTTGCGTAAAGAAAGGGGTATAAAAATGGACAAGATTCTTTATGAAGGCCTTACCTTTGATGACGTACTTCTGATTCCTCAGAAGAGTGATGTTTATCAGGTTGGTATTGATCTTTCCACAAGACTGACAAACAAGATCAAACTCAATATTCCTCTGATGAGCTCGGCGATGGATACTGTTACAGAGTCTGCGCTCGCAATTGCAATTGCGCGTGAAGGCGGTATCGGTATTATCCATAAAAACATGAGCATTGAGGCACAGGCAATTGAAGTTGACAAGGTTAAGAGAAGTGAACACGGTGTTATTGTTGATCCGTTCTCTCTTGCTCCTGATAACACTCTTCGTGATGCCGACATGCTTATGGGTAAATATAAAATTTCCGGTGTGCCGATTACTGTTGACGGCAAGCTTGTAGGTATTCTTACAAACCGTGACTTAAGATTTGAAACAGACTTCAACCGTCCCATCGGTGAAGTTATGACTAAGGAAAATCTTATTACAGCACCCGAAGGCACAACACTTGACGAAGCGCAGGAAATCCTTCGCAAGCATAAGATTGAAAAGCTTCCTATTGTTGATAAGGACTATATGCTTAAGGGTCTTATTACAATTAAGGATATTGAAAAGGTTATTCAGTATCCCAACTCTGCACGTGATGCTTCCGGCAGACTTCTCGCAGGTGCTGCTATTGGTATTACTAACGACGTACTTGACCGTGTAAAGGCTCTTGTTGACTCTAACGTTGACGTTGTTGTTCTTGACTCGGCTCATGGTCACTCTAAGAACATTATGACATGTATTGATAAGATTAAATCTGCTTATCCCGACCTCCAGCTTGTTGCAGGTAACATTGCAACATACGGCGGTTGTGAAGATTTGATCAAGGCAGGCGCAGATGCTGTTAAGGTTGGTATCGGCCCCGGTTCTATCTGTACAACAAGAGTTGTTGCAGGTATCGGTGTTCCTCAGCTTACAGCAGTTATGCAGGCGGCGGAAGCAGCAGCTAAGTACAATATTCCCATCATTGCTGACGGCGGTATCAAGTATTCGGGTGATCTTCCCAAGGCTATCGCAGCAGGTGCTGATGTTATCATGATCGGTTCACTCTTTGCAGGCTGTGACGAATCTCCCGGAGATACAGAAATCTACCAGGGCAGAAAGTTCAAGGTTTACCGTGGTATGGGCTCTCTTGCAGCTATGGAAAAGGGTAGCAAGGACCGTTACTTCCAGTCCGGTTCTAAAAAGCTTGTTCCCGAAGGTGTTGAAGGTCGTGTTCCCTATAAGGGACCCTTGTCCGAAACTATCTTCCAGCTTCTTGGCGGCTTAAGAGCAGGTATGGGTTACTGTGGTGCAGCTTCTGTGCCCACTCTCAAAGAAAAAGGTCAGTTCGTAAAGATTTCTTCTGCAGGTCTTCGCGAAAGTCATCCTCATGATATTAACATCACAAAGGAAGCACCTAATTACTCTGTAAATATTTAAGCGGTGTCAGTTAACTTTTATTAGGTAACTGCAACAATTTTATAATGAACAGCGACACTTCCATTCATTCATTTTCCATTTTGTTTGTAAAAAACGAGAATGTGGGTTGGCTGTGGGTAGGAAGTGTCCCGTGTTGTGGTCGTTAGTTCACGAAAGTATAAAATAAATGAAAGGTGGATGAAAATGGATAAGGAAATCGTAATTACCAGACTTACCGATGCAGGTGTTGTAGCTGTTGTTCGTGCTGAAAACGGCGAAAAGGCAAAGAGAATTGCCGATGCTTGTATGGAAGGCGGCGTGCCCGCTATTGAACTTACATTTACAGTTCCCATGGCACACCATGTTATAGAAGATTTGGCTAAGGAATATTCTGACGGCAGTATGATTTTAGGTGCAGGTACAGTTCTTGATTCCGAAACTGCAAGAATTGCTATCTTAAGCGGTGCACAGTACATTGTAAGCCCCTGTTTTGATTTGGAAACAGTAAAGCTTTGCAACCGTTACCGCATCCCTTGTATGCCCGGTGCTATGACAATCAAAGAGGTTGTTACAGCTATGGAAGCAGGTGCTGATATCGTAAAGGTATTCCCCGGCGAAGCTTTCGGTCCTAAGATTTTGAAAGCTATCAAGGGTCCTCTTCCTCAGGCAAAGATGATGCCCACAGGTGGTGTTGACGTAAGTAACGTTGGTGAATGGATTAAGGCAGGTGCTTGTGCTGTTGGTGCAGGCGGTGCTCTTACAGGCGGTGCTGCAACAGGCGACTACAAGGCTATTACCGAAAAGGCAAAGGCTTTTGTACAGGCTGTTCGTGAAGCTCGCGGATTATAATTGATAAAAAGCCGCCTATATGGCGGCTTTTGTTTTAAAACGGAGGAAAAATATGGAATTTGAAACATTATTAACACAGTTGATTGCATTTTTGGCAGGTCTTGGCGGCAAGATTTTTGCAGCAGTACTTGTGCTTCTTGTCGGATTGAAGCTTTCGGGCATTGTTATCAAAATTATGACAAAGTCCCATGTGTTCCGGGCGATAGATGTTACAGTGCAGACGTTTTTAAAGAGTACTGTAGCTATAATTCTTAAAGCAATAGTCTTTATTACTGCTATCGGTATATTGGGTGTTCCGCTTACAAGCGTGGTAACTGTTATTGCATCCTGCGGTGTTGCCGTAGGTTTGGCATTACAGGGTGGACTTTCCAATATTGCAGGCGGTATTATCATTCTTATTTTCAAACCCTTTAAGGTCGGCGATTATATTGACGATAAGAACGTAAACGGCACGGTGGAAGCGATCGGTATTTTCTATACAACGCTGATAACCCCCGACAATAAGAGAGTTATTATTCCCAACGGCGGGCTTATGAACTCTACCGTTATTGCAGCAAATCAGCTTGACACAAGAAGAGTTGATATGGAATTTGCGGTTTCCTATGCAGCCGACATTGACAAGGTAAGACAGATTATTTTTGATACAGTTAAAAAGAATCAGAATATTATCAATGACAAGGGTATTGATATTGTGGTTAACAAGCTTGATGAAAGTGCTATCGGATTTGCTGTTCGTGTATGGACAAAAACCGGCGATTACTGGAACGTATTCTTTGCGCTTAACGAAAACGTAAAGAAAGCTCTCGGTGCAAACGGTATTGAAAGCCCTTTCAAGCAGGTAGATGTTCACGTAAAACAAAAATAAACAAAAGTGCGGCTTTGCCGCACTTTTTCGTTACTCATTCTATATTCACTATTACTTATTACCTTGCGGAATTGCTATGGGAATATCCGCACTGCCGTGCCCGTATTTGTGATGTCAAAAAGCTCTTCGACATCCGAGTTAAACATTCGTATGCAACCGTTTGATGCCGCAGTTCCGATAGAATCGGGAGCATTTGTGCCGTGTATTCCGTAACCTTTTTTGCTGAGTCCCAGCCAGCGTGTTCCGTATGGACCTCCCGGATTAAGCTGTTTGTTTATAATTGTGAAAACACCCGGAGGGGTGGGCGTTGAGGGCTTGCCGATAGCAATCGGGTATTCTTTTATGAGAACCCCGTCACGATAAACCGATAAGCTTTTGGCAGAAAGGTTTATTCTGAATTCCAGCCTTATGGGATTTTGCGGTATACACAATACTTGCCCTACAAAAAGGTTTTCGGTAAGTCGTGGATTTGCTGAAAAAATATCCTCAGGTGTAATTTCAAACGCCTGTGAGATAGAGTATACGCTGTCGCCTTGACGTACTACGTAGTAGTTGCCGCTTTCACAGGGGATAACAGGTCGGTTCACACTGCCAAGACAAATTATCTGCCCTATACGCAAATCCTCGGGTCGGATAAATGGGTTGAGCAGATAAATATCGCTGAGCGGAATTCCGAACCGTTCGGATATAGCGCTGAGCGTATCGCCGGGACGAATTTCATAAGTAGAGGAGCCTATGGGACAACTCATATGTTTGTCACCTCCAGAATTGTGCCCACGGGACAGGCGTTGAAAATTTCAAGCATGGATTTATTGTCAGTTTCCACAAATAGTCCTGTAGAATCACGCATGATAGCTTCTCCGCGTATGCCAAATTCGAACGGAGAAAACAAAACCTCCTTTGCCCCTTCAACATCACCTGATTCAAGCCTTTTCTTGGTAAGAACAAGGCGTCCGGGAACTAAATCCGAGTTGGTGTTCAGTCGACTTTTATAGCTCTTTTCACTGCCTGAAATTTTGTTTGTAAGGGTAAGCTTACTGCCATCGGGTGACAGGGACAAACACACGGGCGATGGGGCAACGGGTATACAAAGTATAATTCCGGTATAGATGTTTTCGGGCTCGACGCCCATATTGGCATTGATTATTTCCTCGGTATTTACACCAAATTGTTCGCCGATAGAAAAGAAAGTATCGTCCTCCTGTGCAATGTAGTAATTTGTTGTTCGGCACGCGGGATATTCCTCGCCGGGCAAGGGAATACAAAGTGTCTGACCTATATTGAGGTTATAGGGGTTGAGGTTGACATTTGCTTTCAATATCGAATCAACGCTTGTGGTGTATGCAAGTGCAATTTTAGTAAGGGTATCGCCCTCTCGGACAATATAGGGAAGAGAACGCGAGGGGCACTCCTTTGTTTTTGGACAAGGCATAGTATCATTCCTTTCCCTACATAATATGAAAAAATCTGCACCTTAGTGCAGATTTTTAAAATATTCGACTGTGTGTTCTGCGTCTGTTGTAATTTGCGTTTTTAATTCGTCAACAGAAGAAAACTCCATCTCGGGACGCATAAATTTAAAAAACTTGACGCTGATATCACGGTTGTAAATATTGCCGTCAAAACCGCAAATAAAGGTCTCAACCCTTAAATTGCCGTCTTTAACGGTGGGGTTAACACCAATATTTGTGACGGATATATATTCCTTGTTGTCAACAACGGTTTTGGTTGCGTACACACCATATGGGAGATTAGGAAGGCTGTCGGGATAAATGTTTGCCGTGGGGAAACCCAGCAATCTGCCAAGCTTTTTGCCCTCACAGACAGTTCCTCGAACCTCAAAAGGACGGTTCAAAAGACGGTTCGCAAGCTCAATGTCGCCTTTTGAGAGAGCCATGCGGATTTCGCTCGATGATACGGTTACACCGCAATCTGTCATGCAGGGCATGACAACAACATCAATGTCGTGCTCTTGGCACAGGCGTGACAAAACAATTGTGTTACCCTGCGCATTTTTCCCAAAGGTATAGTTGAAGCCGCAGAATACGGCTTTTACGTCAAGCTTGTGGATAAGGATTTGCTCAACAAACTCCTCAGGTGACAAAGAAAGGGTTTTTGCATCACAGGGGAGGATTACAACCTCGTCTATCCCCAAAGAGAGCATAAGCTCTTTTTTGTGTGATAAAGACGTAAGATATTGAATTTTTTTGCCAAAATATTCTGCAGGGGACTTTTCAAAGGTGAGAGCAATGCTTTTATAGCCGTGCTCCTTTGCGTAGAGCACACATTCGGACAAAATCCTTGTGTGAGCATCATGCACACCGTCAAAAAAACCCAGTGCACAGACTGATTTAGTCATTAATAAAACCCCTTAATCATTTTAAGACATAACCTGCCGTCTATTTGTTCAACACGGGACAGCGCAATAAAGTCACCCTCGTTATCATACACGCGGTAGGTTACACCTTCGTTGGCATTTATGTAGATAGGTACGCCGTTTTTCACCATTTTAGATTTCTTCTCATCAAGATGAATGCTTTCATAATCCGGAAAGCAAACCTCAAGGTTGTGAAGGCATTTTTCGGGATTTTCAGCTATCTGTTCCGGAGAGGCTGCCATCGAAAGGTCAAAAAATCCTGTTTTTGTGCGCCTTAGGGTCTTAACGGCAGCAAGTGTACCCAGCTTTTCGCCTATGTCATCGGCAAGAGTGCGGATATATGTGCCCTTGGAACAGCTTACACGGAGGGTTATTTCAGGCAAAGAAATATCTAAAATTTCAATCTCATGTATTGTGACGGGTCTGGGCTGACGCTCAACCTCAATGCCTTGCCTTGCAAGAGAATGAAGCCTTACGCCATCAACTGAAATTGCAGAGTACATAGGTGGTATCTGCTCAATATCGCCAACAAAGGATGCCACAGTTTCACGAATTGTATCCTCGGTTACATTGATATCTCTTTTTTCCAAAACATTACCCGACATATCCAAAGTGTCGGTTCTTACACCGAGCAGAATTGTTGTCACATATTCTTTATCGGTTGATACAATAAGCTCTGCAGCACGGGTGGCGTTACCCACCAAAATAGGCAAAACACCTGTTGCATCGGGGTCAAGGGTGCCTGTGTGACCTACTCTCTTTGTGCCATAGGCTTTTTTTATAATCCCGAGAGCCTTGAAGCTTGTAACCCCCTCGGGCTTGTCCATGATAACTATGCCGCGCATTATTCCACCGCCTTTATAAGATGGGGAAGGATTAGGTCGCGTACTTCTTGTACACTGCCTTTTATTGTGGCACCTGCCGCTTTTTCATGACCGCCGCCACCAAAGAGCGCGGCAATCTTTTCCACGTTGTAACTGCCCTTAGAGCGGAAACTAACCTTGGAAAAGCCGTCGTCCTCTTCTTTGATAACTGCAGAAACGCATACTGTGCCCACGCTTCTGGGAACGTCAGCAAGAGCGCCTGCTTCATTGCGAGTAGCACCTACCTTTTCCATCATTGCCTTTGTGATGAATGCAGTGCCCACCTTGCCCGAGGCAAAAAGCTCAATAGTGCCGATAGTTTCACCGCGGAGCTTTACCAAAGAATATGTGCTGTTAAAGAAAAGCTCGTTTGAAAGTGCGGACACGTCTGCCCCTGCTTTAATAATTTCCCCTAAAAGCTCAGCGGAGAAGGGGGTAGTGTTCTGATAGCGGAAAGAACCCGTATCGGATGCAAGCGCAAGATAGAGGTATTCGGCAACTTTTTTTGAAAGGGGGATATTATCCTCCTTCATCATTTGGTATATAACCTCCGCTGTCGCAGCCTTGTCGGGTTCAACCCTTGTTATGGGCGCATAAACCATATCGGAAATATGATGGTCAATCCAGACCTTGTCAACCGACTGCTCAAAAAGCTGTTGGTTGACGCCAAGACGTTCAACCGTGCTTACGTCAACACCGCAGACTGTTTCATAATCGTAAGTTTCGTTTTCGTTATATACAAGCACGTCTGTTTCCATAAACGAAAGGTGGGGACTAAGCGCATCGGGCATAATGATGTCGCATTTGATGCCCTTGTCACGGAGTAAAGTACGTAATGCCATTGAGGAGCCCAACGCATCCCAGTCTGTGGATATATGGGGCAGAAGTGCTACTGATTTTCGTGTTAAAAGATAGGAAAGTGGAGTCATAGTTAAATCTCCTTTTATTAAAACAGGGCTGTGAGTATTTCTCACAGCCCATTGATTTATTCCTCTTCTTCAGAAGGAGTGTTTTTTATAACGGACTGTAAAAGCTCGTTTATGTGAGCACCATGCTCGATGGAGTTGTCAAGCTCAAAGGAAAACTGGGGCAATGCACGTAAAAGTACACGGTTGCCTATTTCTTTTCTTATGAAGCCTGCAGCACTTTTTAAACCCTTTATAGCTTCCTTTTTTGTTTCCTCGTCGCC
>CAZNIC010000034.1:0-18212 GCA_964572985.1 uncultured Oscillospiraceae bacterium | reverse complement strand
TTTAATAGCTTATTACAAGTCCCTTTTCGCCTGCATACATGCTTACAAGACCGCCTGTAGGCACAATAGCAATATCTGCCTCAACTCCGCCTTCAAGAAGTGCCATCTTCAGGTTTTCTGCCCTCTCGGGTGCCGCGGAATGCGTAATTGTAACTTTCTTGATGCCCTTTTTCTTGATGTCTGCAACAGATGTTTCCGCAAGTGTTTTGAGCGCCCTCTTTACACCTCTCGCCTGTGCAATTTTTACAAGTTCACCGTTACGAAGTCCCAAAACAGCAACAAGGTCAATCAAGCTTGTTGCAACGTAAGCAACCTTTGAAAGTCTGCCGTTTTTGTAAAGCACGCTTAAATCCTCAAGTACAACGTTTGTTGTAATTGTGGGTATGTATTCCTCAATCTTGGCTACGATGTCTTCAAATTCCAAGCCTTTTTCTTCAAGCTCAATAATCTTTTCGGCAACAAGTGCTTCACCGCCGGAGGCGTTCAATGTATCAAAAACAATACCTTTTTTATCGGGATTTTCATCAAGATAAGTCTGCAGTCCCAATCTTGCACTGTTATAAGAGCCCGATAAAACCGATGTAATCGTTACAATATAAACTCTGTCACACTCACCTATAGCATTACAAAAAGCTTCAGGCGACGGGCACGAGCTTCTGGGCGGCTCCTGCGATGCACGTACCTCGGCACGGAACAAATCAATATCCATGTTTTCATCGGCAATATAATCCTTGCCGTTTATTGAAACAGTCAGAGGAACGCTTATAACTTTTCCTGTAAGTCTTTCATTAACCTCTGCTGCACTGTCCATAATAATTTTATAGCTCATGTTTTCTCTCCTTATTGACATTTTTTATATAATATATTATAATGACACTGTGTCTAAAAAACAACAAACAGATGTTTGAAATTCGTTGTGTTGTGTTTAAATCACGTTATCTTTGTTGGAAAATAGACGTTTTTCCAGAATTTGTCTAAGGAGTTTTACTATGAAAGAAAGCCGAAGAATCACAATGACAAAGACCCTTTTAAAAGAAAGTCTTTTAGAGATTTTGAAATCAAAACCTCTTCCAAAAATCACGATTAAAGAAATCTGCGAAAACGCCGATGTTAACCGTTCCACTTTTTATCTTCACTATGCTGATCAGTTTGCTCTTTGTGACGAAATCGAGAATGACAGTGTTGAAAAAATCAACACCTGCCTTGCAAAAGTCAGTATGAAAAACAATCGCGTTGAGGGGCTTACCGAGTTTTTGGCATATATGAAAGCTAACGGCGAGCTTTACAAAATACTTATGCGCCCTGATTTCAACAACTCTTTTCGAGTACGTTTTTCGGAGGTTGCAGTAAAGAGGCTTGCCGAGCTCGATTATCATGACAACGTCTCCGAGGAAGATAAAGATTATATTTTCCGTTTTATGTTCATGGGGGTTCTGGGCATGCTTGAAAAATGGGTCAAGGACGACTTTGACAAATCTCCCGAGGAAATCGCTGCGTTTATACTTTCTCTTTTACCAAGCATTAGCGCAGCACTCAAAAAACGCAAAATACTTCTTTCGTAACATAAAAATACGGATGTTCTGTGAACATCCGTATTTTTTTACTGATTTTTACCTGTCTGCTGAGGCTTCTGGTTATTGCCTTTCTGCTGTTTATTGTTCTGGTTCTGCTGGTTGTTATTGTTGTTCTGATTGTTCTTGTTATTCACACCAATCACCTCCAACAACAGTTTAACCGATTATTGGATGGAATATTCAAACAGTTCGTAATGTAGCCTTGTACCAACGTCACAACCCGGAGGCAACAGCGCCATAGCAATAAATATTTCGCCTTCTCCGTCCATCTCGCAAAGAGTGGCATAATCGCCTTCGATTTTTTTTATTATGTAATCTTTCGGCTCCATATTCTTTCTTCTCTATTCTTTCTTATTTTTTTTATTCTTTTATGCAGTAGATTTTGCTGTGTTTAACGTAGAAATAAGAATTCGTTTTATTTCCAGGAAATCATTATTTCTATAAATATTCACATATTTTACGACAACCTCTCTTCAATAAGCTTTGCCAATTCCTCTGCATCGCGGTTGATTTCGTCCTGGTTTTTGCCTTCAATCATAACACGCACCAAGGGTTCTGTCCCGGACGGACGTATCAGCACTCTGCCCTCGCCCGAGAACTTTTCCTCAAGCCTTGCAATAGAAGCCATGATAACTTCGTCCGAGCTGTAAGAGGTGTCGCCGCTTTTAGCAACGCGAGCGTTTTTAAGCACCTGAGGATAAATATCAATAATACCTTTAAGCTCCGAAAGCTTTTTGCCCTCTTCACACATAACACTTGCCAGACACACCGCGCTCACAAGACCGTCACCCGTTGTATTGTGGTCAAGGAATATTACATGCCCCGATTGCTCACCGCCTATAGAATAACCACCCCTGAGCATTTCTTCAAGCACATATCTGTCGCCTACTTTTGTTTTGGGGATATTGATACCGTGTTTTTCACCCATGATAAACAAACCAAGGTTACTCATAACTGTTGCAACCAGTGTATTGTTTTTAAGTGTGCCTTTTTTCTTCATGCTGTTTGCACAGATTGCCATAATCTGGTCACCGTCTACCATATCGCCATTTTCATCAACAGCCAACATTCTGTCAGCATCACCATCAAATGCAAAGCCGGCATCTGCTTTGAGCTCTTTCACTTTATTGATAAGATTGCCCATATGTGTAGAGCCGCAATTGTCATTTATATTGATACCGTCAGGCTTATCGGAAATAACCTCTACTCGTGCGCCGAGAGCTTCGAATGCTCTTTGTGCTGTATTGAAAGAAGCACCGTTTGCACAGTCAAGCACAAAGAATTTACCCTCAAATCTTTGTGTGGCTGTATTAACGGATTTGTCTATGTAATCTGTCAATTTGTCTGAAAAATCATACACCGAGCCGATTTTTTCACCGATAGGCGTGGGAATACCGTCCTTTTCGCCTAAGATATAAGCCTCTATTTCATTTTCGGTTTCATCGGGCAGCTTATAGCCTGTTTTGTCAAAAAACTTAATCCCGTTGAATTCAAAGCTGTTATGAGATGCACTCACTACAACGCCTGCATCGAAGTTGTATTTTTTTGTAAGATATGCCACCGCGGGAGTTGGTGCAACACCTATAAGATATACATCTGCACCTACAGATGTTATGCCGGCAACAAGAGCCGCTTCGAGCATTGTTCCGCTAATTCTGGTATCTCGACCGATAAGTATCTTAACTTTTTCATTATTTCCTCGGCTCAAAACATAAGCACCGGCTTTACCGATTTTGGAAGCAAGCTCAAACGTAAGATCTTTGTTTGCAACACCTCTGACGCCGTCTGTACCGAACAGTCGTCCCATTAAATCATACCCTCTCTGTTTATTTTTTCTTTGTATTGGCAAAATAACCTCTTGTAAAAGATTTTGGAAGCACCGCTTCGACTTTGCCTTTATACATTTTTATTATATTGCGTACTTCGTCTTCGGATTCATCTGTAAAAACAAGTCGAAGTACATCTGCGTTTGTATCTTTTAAAACATCTTTCTTGTCTGCCATAAAAGTAACGGCTGTATTATATATCTGATTGATATGTTCAAATTTATCTGCATATACCAAAAATCCCGCACCGGTTTTGTCTATAAGCTTGAGCGGTTTATCACAGTTGCATTTGCCTCTGACGCCCTTAATAATACAGGCACGCGTTGTCATCATAAGCTGCCTGCCATATGCGAGCACTTCGCAAACTGCGTCCGTTTTTTGTGTTATTGCCCGGATTTCGCCAACTGTAAGCTCGGGAGACAAGGTTATATGACCTATGCCCATTTTAGCATATTCGTTACCTGTTACAGGGTTAAAAACATTCAACCCGTAATCGCCAATACATTCAAAACCCGCATCAATCAACGCCTTTGCTATACCGACGGTTGATGCTGTTACTTTTACAGCGTTTGAGTTTTTCAGCCTTTTTATATAGCTTTCTATATCATATGTTACCTTCGGGAGTTCTACAACATAATTATCTTTCTTTTCGCTCTTTTCGTACAAATCTAAAGGCATATAAATAATATCAGCTTCTTCTGCACCATTGAGCTGTTCAAAAGTTTTTACACTTGCAGAAAACCTTTGTCTGCGGTCTTTTTGTGTCGGATAATCATATTCAAACCCAAAAGTCTCAAGGGGTTCAATTTTGCCTCTCGCTTGAAGGAGTTTGTCTGTCGCATCACGCCTCAAAAGGTTAATGTCCTTTGCGCTCATCGTAAGGTTTGGGTCAATATCTGCCTCAAAACAGTCAAGCACAAAAGGGGTTTGCCCCATTTTTCCGATACGCTCTTTTGCCAAAGTATCGCAAAGCGGAACATTTAACGCCGCAACAGGCACTGCACCGTAACTTGTAACAGAGTTTTCACCGTCTGTAAGAACAAGGCTGGATGCTTGGTTTTCTTTCATGGTGAAAAATCCCGTTACCGATACTTTTTTGTTTTCAACACCTTCGCGGTAGCTGAGTGCCGCTTTCTTTAACACATCTTTGTCACTGCGGTAGGAAATACCGTCGTTTGACAAATCGTAGTTCATAATATCCGGTGTATTGATACCTGCATAGTATGCCTTTGTAAAGCCGTCACCACGCACAAATATCTTTTCAAGCTCTCTTATGTCCTCGCGCGATGCACGCTTCACATTATCAATATATTTTCGGTATATGCCTGTCACCGTTGCAACGTATTCGGGGCTTTTCATCCTGCCCTCGATTTTTAAAGAATCTACACCAATTTCGTCTAACGATGCAATTTCATCAAGCAGACACAAGTCTCTCGGGCTAAGAAAATACCCCTTTTTGCCCTCCGCCGTATACTGCTGTCTGCAAGGCTGAGCGCATCTGCCGCGATTACCGCTCCTGCCTCCGATAAATGAGCTCATAAGACACTGACCGGATACGCAAACACATAATGCACCATGCACAAACACCTCAAGAGATGCTTTCGTGTTGCGATAGATTTTAGCTATCTCTTCCATTTTCAGCTCACGGGCAAGCACCACTCTTGAAAAGCCTCTTTCCAATAATGCCAAAACATCCTTTTCATTATGCGCGCTCATCTGTGTGCTGGCATGTATAGGCATATCCGGGCAAACTCGCCTTGCTATTTCAGCACCGCCAAAATCCTGTATAATCAAAGCATCTATACCGGATTGTGAAGCGAGCTCAACACCCTTTTCAAACTTTTCGCACTCTTTATTGTTTATGAGAGTGTTCATTGCAAGGTATACGTATGTTCCTCTTTCGTGAGCATATTTTACAGCTGTTTTTAAGTTGTCTGCATCAAAGTTTTCGGCACTTTGCCTTGCACTGAAGCTTTTTTCACCCAGATAAACAGCATCTGCACCGTTTTGAACCGCAGCATGTAATGCTTCCATTCCGCCTGCCGGCGACAAAAGCTCAATTTTTCTCATTATCTGCTTGTCCTCTTATATTGCTTAAGCTCGGTGTCAAGTCTTGCATTCTGAAGCTGGAGATTTCTGTTTTCTTCCATAAGGCGTTTGTTTTCCATAGTAAGCTTTTGGTTCTGTGCTTTTAAGCTGCCTGCTTCATCAGCATACTGCAAAAGCTGACCACGAAGAGTTTCGCCGTCTTCACGTGCACGGAACAGGTCGTCTGCAATGTTAACGCCTGTGAGTACAGCCGCCATTGCTGTGGAAAGACGCTTATCAGCACGCGACAATTCTTCCAGCTTCTTATCAACGTAATACGCAATATGTCTTACGTATTCTTCTTCAGCTGTGGAAGAAATCACATATTCCACTCCACCGATTTTTACTTTTGTTTTAATTCGTTTTTCATCCATTGTTGTTTCCTCCCGCAATCACACCGTCATTAGGTGTGTGTGTTTTTCTGTATACGTAAACAAATATAAATAATGATGCTAATGTCAAAGCAATTCCCGTTACAACCATTTGTGGCCACAATGTTGAATTTTCAACCGTTAATATTGAGCTGAAGTTGAAAAACATATGCACCAGTATAGTAATCGTAAGATTGTTTGTTTTGTAATGCAGTATGCCTAATATGATACCAAACACAGCCGTAAATATGGATTGAACAAGAAATCCGTGTGCATATCCAAACAAAATCCCCTGTACAATAATCGCAAAAAACACGCCTATGCCTTCACTAAGCTCCTTCTGTACTATCCCTCTGAACAAAATTTCCTCAATTATAGGGGCTATAATAATTATTGAAAATAATATTGAAACAGCACCGAGATTTGTCATAGTGTTAAAATTATAAGACAGTGACTGTGCACTTTCAATCGACTTGTCGAGCACTTCTATTTTTTCTGCCCAGACAAAATAAACTGTTGTCAAAAGCCTGAATCCCAGTGCCAATGTAAATGACAACACAATGTCCAAAAGTACGGGTCTTCTTATCCTGATGCGCTTTGACAGTTTTTTGCCTCTGAGATAGTGTATTACGCCAAAAATTGCCAGCGCTGCCACAGCAGCAAAAATCGTTACAACCCCCGAATAATTCATCGTATCGCTCTCGCTGAGTTGTACTATGACAAAAAGGGCTTGTTGTATAAAGCTGTATATTCCTATGTACAGCAGTGCAAGCACTGCTTTTTTCAGTATATGTGCCAGTTTTTCCGTCAAAAGTGATTACTTCCTTCCCAATCAGAAACCCGCTTCTCTCAAAAGCTTGGACATGATTTCGCTGCTCTGCTTCAATCCCTGCATTTCGATATCGCTCAAATCAAGCTCAATAATTTCCTCAACACCGTCAACACCTACTATACAAGGCACCGAAAGTGCAATGCCGTCCATTCCGTATTCACCTTCAAGTATTGGCGAAACCGTCAGAACAGATTTTTCATCACCTGCAAGAGCTTCACATATTCTTGCTACAGCAAGTGCAATTGCATAATATGTTGCGCCCTTTTTATCAATAACGTCGTAAGCCGCTTCTTTAACCTGGTGCGGAAGTCCCAAAAGGTTAACCTCAGGATGTCTGAGATTGAACTGTTCGGGGCTGAGCCCTGCAATTGTTGTAGAGCTCCATGCTGCAACAGAGCTGTCGCCGTGTTCACCGATAACGTATGTGTGAACATTTCTGACGTCAATGCCCGCTGTTTTGCCCAAGAGATATTTCATTCTGGAGGTGTCAAGCACAGTACCCGAACCGAAAACCTTGTTTTTCTTAAATCCGAGCATTTTCCATGTGATATATGTCAAAATATCCACAGGGTTTGATACAACCATAACTATGGGTTCATGTTCAACAGAAGCCTTGATATTATCAGTAATATTTTTGAACACTGCAATATTACGCTGAAGAAGGTCAAGTCGTGTTTCGCCCTGCTTTTGTGCAACACCGGCAGTGATGATTATAACATCGGCGTCACGACAAAGCTTGTAATCGCCTGACGAAATTTTGACAGGCTTTACAAAAGCACCGCCATGACTGATATCAATAGCATCGCCTTCGGCTTTATCCTGATTGATATCTATAATAGCAAGATCGTCAAAAATACCTTTGATTGCAAGAGTGTATGCAATTGTTGAACCTACAAAGCCGCTTCCGATTACAACACATTTTTCTCTACGCATATATTATCAACCTTTCTCAAATTATTTTATTTGCATTTTTCTTAAAAGAAAAAATTTACAACTATACTTGATATATTATACCACAACAGTTTCCTTCTTTCAACTAAATATTGTGTTTTTTTGCAAAAAAGAAGCACACAAATTGTGCGCTACTTCATTTTTGGTTTTGATACACATGCCGCCGCCAAAGCAAAAACAATGACTGCGCCAACTCCGCCTGCCGCCGCTGTCAATGGTCCCGAAAAAATGCCCAAAAAACCATTTTCTTTTATTGCTTCCTTTACACCTGTAAAGAGATTGTGTCCAAAACCTGTAAGCGGAACTGTCGCACCCGCTCCTGCAAAATCAACAATGCGGTCGTATATTCCGAAAAGTGACAGCAAAACCCCTGCACACACGAACCCTGTCAATATTCTCGCAGGCGTCAGCTTTGTTTTATCAATCAAAACCTGCCCTATTGCACACACAAATCCACCAACCAAAAATGCCCATAAATAATCCATAGACAACCTCCGTTCTAGGATTATTATGGGCATAATCTGTTTAAATATACTTATTTTTTGGGTTTTGAGACCGGAGCAACGCTCACGGCATGAAGCACCGGACCTTCCTCCTCGTCATATTCGGGTGCGTGCTCTGTATGGATTTCAGCTCTTACTCTTACGTATCCGCCTTCATCAATCATGTCGGCCTTGTCATATTTGCAGACAAATCCCAAGAACTGCATATCGTCCTCGCAGCATGTCATAACCATGTTGCCTGTAAGAAAATATCCGTCTCTGAAATAATCAGGTCTTGCTGCCTGTGCAATATATTCAACCTTTTTACCCTCATAACGCGAAGGGTTATCAATCATATCGATATACCATGTTACGTAGGTATCTTTATCAAGCACAATAACTTCATCAGAAAGATTGTACGGCAAGTCTTCTTCAAGCATAATATCAAGAATACCCTCACTGTCGCTTACATACATAATCTCCGTTTGAGGCGAGGTGCGCTTTATATTATCCTTGTACATCTTAAAGTTATCCGCACGGGTACAACGGTTCATGATAACAGATGTTGATGAGCGGAGCATATCTGCAAAAATACTCTTCATGTTATTGAAATAACTTTCAAATGTTGTTGCGTCAATAATTGTCATTTGGTCAGCCAACCCCCACGCTTTGGGCATAGGTGTCTGATACAGCGTCTGCATGCCCCAAACCCCATTATATTCGATAATAACAAAAGTGGGCTTATATTTTTCGTTAAGCTTTCCAAAAACGTCGCTTCTTACGTCTTCTTTTTCTTCAATAACGTGCACTTTCATGTTGTCGGGCAGGTTTTCGTATTCAACCTCACCCTCCTCACATACAACAATAAGCACTTTTTCCTTTTTCATTTTGGGGTCGTTTATAATCGCATTTTTTATAAAAGTTGTCTTTCCGCTTTCCAAAAACCCGTTAATAATAAAAACCGGGACTTTTTTCATACCAAACATATTACTCAACCTCTCTTAAAGAGCTCACTCAGTTTTTCTTCGTTAAGTTTTGCACCGATTACACAAATCTTGCCTGTATAGCAAGCTGCACCTTCTCTTACATCGTATTCCTGAGGCACGTAATCAAAGTATACCCAAGTGTTATCGGGAGCCTGCACCATGCCTTTTGCACGCAAAATCACGCCGCACTCACCGTTATCAATCTCGGCGAGAATAGCTTTGATATCATCCTGAGTATATTTTTTGACTGTTTCAAAGCCCCAGGATGTGAAAGCCTCGTCTGCATGGTGGTGATGATGCTCGTGGTCATGGCAACCGCAGGCACATTGTTCATCATGCTCGTGGTGGTGCTCGTGTTCGTGGTGGTGCTCATGGTCATGGCAACCACAATCGCAATGCTCGTCATGTTCATGATGATGGCCCTCATGCTCGTGGTGGTGCTCGTGCTCGTGGCAACCACAGTCACAATGCTCATCATGTTCATGATGATGGTGTTCATGTTCGTGGTGGTGCTCGTGGTGGTGCTCATGCTCGTGGCAACCGCAGTCGCAATGCTCGTCATGTTCATGATGATGGTCCTCGTGCTCGTGATGGTGCTCATGGTCATGGCAACCACAGTCACAATGCTCATCATGTTCATGATGATGGTGTTCATGTTCGTGGTGTGCATGCAGCGCTTCGTGTAAAAGGTCTTCTTCCATCGTGCCTTTTGTGAAAGCCTCAAGTATCTGCTCTTTAGAAAGCAAATCAAGGTGTGTTGTTATTATATTGGCATCCTTGTTGATATCACGAATAATTTCAACAGCTTGTTCAATTTTTTCTTCACTTGCTTTATCTGTTCTTGTGAGCAATATACAGTTGGAATACAAAATCTGGTCTTCGTAAAACTCGCCAAAGTTTTTGCGGTACATTTTGCACTTTGTGCAGTCTGCAACCGTAATGCAGGAGTCAACCTTTATATTTTCATCGGAAGTATTATTAACTGCCGCAATAACATCGGAGAGTTTGCCTACACCTGAGGGCTCAATAATAATTCTGTCGGGGTTGTATGTTTTAACAGTTTCTTCAAGTGCTTTTGTGAAATCACCAACAAGACTACAACAAATGCAGCCCGAGTTCATTTCTGTAATCTCGATGCCGGCATCCTGCAAAAATCCGCCGTCAACACCGATTTCACCAAATTCGTTTTCAATTAAAACGAGCTTCTCACCCTTGAAAACTTCGCTAACAAGTCTTTTTATAAAAGTTGTTTTACCGGCACCTAAAAAGCCGGAAATAATGTTTACTTTTGTCATGGTCATTCTTCTTTCTTTTTAATTTTCTTAGGTATTTTACCACTTTAAACACAAATAGTCAAGAATCAGCACAGCCTTTTAAAAATCAATTCAAAATTATCCGCCTTAAGCTTTAATTCTTTTGAAGAATTTGCAATCAAATCCTCTTTTTCCTGTTTGGAAAGCTGTTTTATACGGTATTCAAGCTTAGACGCATCACTTTTGCTTTCTGCCTCCCACACGGCTTCAACACCCAATGGTTTATGAGATTTGGTATATTTTGCGCCTTTAATTTTGCCGTCCTTGTGCTCATTAAAGCGTCTTTCAACATCAGTTGTAATGCCCGTGTACAAATAATTATTTTCACATCTTAAAATATATATGTAATACATAGACTACCTCACAAAACTAAAAGCCATCAAATGATGGCTTTTTTGTTTTATTTTAATAACGAATACCCATAACCGTTAATAAAGAACAAAGTGCCGATTTCTCGTGCAAGGAATCGACCGGAGGGGACTGTCCCAACAAAGGCTCGCAAGTCTTCTTTGGTAAATCGTCTCCCGATTTACCAAAGGGGGACTGTCCCCTCCGGTAAATCCCCTAAAATCAGCACTTTCGGCGGGGTGAATGCGATTAACCCCGCCTATTTAATTCGGAAAACCTTCTTTTCCGAACCCTTCGCGATTGTTCAAAAAATAAGTTTATCGACAGTCTCAAGCCATCAAATGATGGCTTTTTTGTTTTATTTTAATAACGAATATCCATAACCGTTAATAAGTGCGTCGATGGGCTTGCCATCTTTGCAGAGAGGACATTCGTGCGGTTTATACGTGCCGTAGTCACCCATAATCTGAGGATCAAGACATGAATAAATCGGTATGCCGCCTTTTGTTTTTTCAATTACAGAAAGTATTGTACAAACGCCCGTCACATTGCCGCCGTAATACTGCACCGCTTCCGCAGCACTTTCCACAGTTCTGCCCGAAGAGTAGGAAACCGCAACTATAAGCACGTTTTTATTTTTAATCATGGGGACAATATTATCTCTGAATAAAAACATATTTGAACTTGTAATTTCGGGTTCAATAACGTAGATTGAATTATGTGCATTTATGCTCATGTAATCAGACCTTGTAAGCTGGTCCGCAAGACATGTTCCGATAACTTCTGTTCCGTCAAGACAAAGCACTGTATCAACGACAGTATTGTTATAAATATACGAATGAAGCTCCTTTGCAATAGCCTGTGCTTCATTAAGTCGTGCTTTCTGCGCAACTACGTCAATGTAATAGTTACAGTGGCGATCGCTTGTGGCAAAATGCCCCTTTGCCGCACGCAAAAACAAATTATTTCTCTTTGTTCCGTATTTAATAGTTTCAAATGCCATAATAATCCTCCTTTTAGTTTTTTAAATCCATTATGTTGAAATAATTTTACCATATCTTTACCGCTTTTTCAAGAATTTTATTATACCTATACAAAAACGTTGGCGTCAATAACAAAGCTCTGCCGCGTATACGGAAACGACCTAAACCATCATAGCCAAGGCTACAACAAACGCTACTAACTTTTTCATTTTACCACTCATTAAAAACAATTAATTAACAATACCGTGTTTTTACACAATCTTCAAGCTTTTTGACAAAAGTTTGTTTACCACATATGCGCACAAAATGCCGAGCAGTGCCCCTACCAACACATCTGTTGGAAAATGCACGTAAAAATACAATCTTGAAAAAGCAATCAGAGCTGCAAGCACAATTGCCGCAATGCCCTCTTTTTTATGGACAAGAAACAGCGAAAACGCCGCCGTGAATGATGACGATGTGTGGCCCGACGGGAATGAAAATCCCCCCGGCGGTGCGATATACGGTGTTACTTGTGCAATCTGAAAAGGTCTTAATCGTCCTACTAAGGGTTTGATAACCCCGCTCGTCAATATGGCACATACCGCAAGCGATACCAACATCATAATCCCGCATTTTCTGTACTTTTTAAAAAACAAAAGTACAACACCAATTGCAAGCCATATAATGCCCGCATCACCGAGATGTGTTATAAATGAAAATGCGGCATCTGCAATATCGCATCTCAAATTTTGTATTAAATTCAAAATCATAAAATCAATTTTTTCAATCAAATCAATCATCCTCAAAATAATCTTGTTTTATTATACTACTTTATATAGGGGTTTTTCAAGCAATACTTTTGGTGTATATTAAAAGCCGACAACTTTCGTTATCGGCTTTGGGTTTATATTTTACTGAACGATAGAATACTTCTGCTTGTACATCTTGTACTGTTCTGTGAAGAATTCTTCTGTATTAACCATGTTGTTAACGTGTCCGTGAGCTTCCATGCTGCCACGGTCAATTTCAAGCATACAAACTGCAACGTTTGAACAGTGGTCTGCAACACGGGAATAGTTGTTAAGAAGGTCAGAAAGGATAATACCCATTTCAATTGAACACTTGCCTTCCTGCAATCTTACAACGTGATTTGTCTTGATTTTAACCTTTAATCTGTCAACAACCTGTCTAAGAGGTTCAACATTTCTTGCAATTTCCAAGTCATCCTTTTCAAAAGCTTCGTGCGTCATTGTGATAAGCTCTGTAACTGCAGAAGAAATTTTTCTGAGTTCAAAAAGTGCCGCGTCAGAAAACTTAAGATGATTGCGGTCAATTTCTTCAAGGTTTTGTGCAATAATCGCAGAGTAGTCACTTATTCTTTCGATATCGCTGATACACTGCAAAAGCTCTGTTGTTGTTTTGCTGTCCTGGCTTGAAAGGTCTGACTTTGCAATTTTTACAAGATATGTGGAAATCTTATCTTCGTATACGTCAATAAGGTTTTCGCTTTCGATAATCTTTTCAACAAGGTCCTTGTCGTACTTTTCGATAAGACTTGTTGCAGCCATTACGGCGTCACGAGCTTTCATGCTCATTGTACATACCATTTCTCTACACTTTTCAACCGCAAAGGAAGGGATAGAAAGGAATCTGTCATCCAAAACGCCAAATTCGGAAACTGTTTCCTGCTTTTTGGATCTGATTGTCTTAATTGCAAGGTTTGCAATGGGTTTACAGAAAGGCATAAGAATTAATGCCGCAATAACATTGTACACAGTGTGCACAGTTGCAATGCCTGTAATTGTTGCATTACCTGACATAAACGAGAAGTTGAATATATTATCAAGAATAGCAAATCCGGAATATACAATTACAACACCGATAATTTTTATATATACACATGATATAGCAACACGCTTAGATTCGGTATTACCTGTAATAGACGAAATAACAGGTGTAATTGTTGTACCGATGTTCTGACCCAAAATTACAGGAATTGCTACAGTGAAGGGAATTTCACAAGATAAAGCCAGTGCCTGCAAAATACCGATAGACGCAGAGGATGACTGAATAATTGCAGTAAGCAGTGTACCTGCAATTATTGCCAGAACGGGATTTTCAAATGCAATAAGAAGATTTCTGAAAGAATCGTTATCCTTAAGACCTTCCATAGCACCGCTCATCATGTCCATACCAAACATAAGAACAGCAAAGCCTATCAAAATAGAGGCAACATTCTTTTTCTTGTCTGATTTACAAGCCATTACCATTACCACACCTATAACCATAAGTATGGGAGTAAAGGATGTGGGCTTTAAAAGCTTGAGCCAAATGGGACCGGAGCCGTCAATGCCCGACAAGCTGAGAAGCCATGCAGTAACAGTGGTACCAACGTTAGCACCCATAATAACTGCTATTGTCTGACCAAGCTTCATGATACCTGAGTTTACAAAACCTACAAGCATAACCGTTGTAGCCGATGAAGACTGAATTATTGCCGTTACAAAGAAACCGAGTAAAAATCCGATAAAACGGTTTGCTGTAAGCTTTGAAAGAATCATTTCCAGCTTACCGCCTGCCAGTTTTTTAAGGCTGTCCCCCATTACGTCCATACCGTAAAGGAACAAACCAAGTCCGCCTGCTAAAGTAAGTATAGAGAAAATATCCATAAACGTCCTCCTATGCACTAAAAGTTCCATACACTTTGATATTAGCACATTTTAATTCTCAAATCAACAAAAACTTTACCAATTCTTAAACTGTTCTTTACTTTTCTTTTACAAAAATAAACCTCCGTGCAAATTACACAGAGGTTTAAATGTCAATTTTTAACGGTTTAAATTTCAAAAAATCAGAGGAAACTAAAAGATAATTTTCGCGTTTTGGTCTGTGTCCTGCTGCCTGTTTTCCGTGCAAATGCCCATAAATACAGTATTTCACGTCAAATTCGTCCAAAATTTCAAGAAAACCATCCTCCGGCGGATAATGCAGTGCTGCAATCAATCCTTTCGGATTTTCACCAAGCCCTGCCTTAAGAGACAACCTCAGTCTTCCCAACTCACGATTATACATTTTTTCGTCGTTCTTTTTAAAATCCTTGTCAGAAGGAGTTATCCATCCGCGCGACGCACAAATCGCATAACCTTGATACATATAAGTGCTGTTATGGATAAAATGAATGTTTTCAAGCTTGTGCTCTTCAAGAAAAGCGTTGAGCTTTGTCTTTGTTTCCCACCAATAATCATGATTACCCTTGCTCAAAAGCTTAATCCCCGGAAGTGACGCTAAAAACTGAAAATCAGGCAACGCATCCGTGACATATGTTGCCCAGGAAAAATCGCCGTTAATAATAACAACATCATCTTCTTTTACGATTTTTGTCCATTCTTCTCTAATTCGTTCAACGTAATTTGACCAATTATCGCCAAAAACGTCCATTGGCTTATAGTTACCAAGGGGCAAATGCAAATCACTCAATGCGTACAATGCCATAATTTCACCTCACCTTTGTGTATATTTTTATTTTATAAGCACATAATAAGTTTGAGCTAAGGCTTATCTTTAAGTAAAGGGGTGTCCGACATGGATACAAATTCCAAAATCATCAAGGGTATTACCTGTGAAGTTAATACCTGTGAGTATCACACACAGAACAACCAGTGTGCTGCAGGTGCAATCAAAGTAACACACTATGGTGCCGACAACAAGGAACAGACAGACTGTTCTACTTTTAAGAAAAAGCTTTAAAAGAATCCCGGTTTCCCTCGAGGAACCGGGATTTCTTTTTTTAGATATTTAAAAACTTATATACAGCATCAATCATTTCTGTCTTCTCATAAACATCTGTAAAGCGAACATCCTTTACACGAAGCTCGTTAAGGGATGCAGGGATTTCCATGCCGCTCGCTGCGTTAAGCGCATCAAGAAGCTCGAACTCGTCCTTGCCTGTTACATTCTCACCAAGAGCAGTAAGCACTGCTTCGTTAAATTTGAAGGGACTTGCTGTAGATGCAATAACAGTCTTTGTCATATCGCCTGTTTCGGCTACATAATCATCATATACCTTAACTGCAACAGCTGTATGGGTATCCATTGTATAGCCATACTTTGTTTTATGCTCACCGATTGTAGCTTTTGCTTCGTCATCAGAGCAAAAACCGCCTGCAAAGTTTTCAGTAACAACTGCCTTTATCGCATCGTCAACAGTATACTGTCCATTGTTTTTGAGGCTTTCCATATAGCCTGCTACCTTTTCTGCATCGTTTGAAATAAGATACAAAAGTCTTTCAAGGTTAGACGAAATAAGAATATCCATTGAGGGCGAAATTGTTGTGTGGAAGCTGCGGTTTTTATCGTAAGTACCTGTCTTAATAAAATCTGTGAGAACATTGTTCATGTTAGATGCACAGATAAGCTTATTTATGGGAAGACCCATGCACTTAGCATAATATGCCGCAAGTATGTTACCAAAGTTACCTGTAGGTACACAAACGTTGATTTTTTCGCCTGCTGTGATATCGCCCTTTTCGAGCATGTCAGCATAAGCAGAGAAATAATATACAACCTGAGGAACAAGTCTGCCCCAGTTGATACTGTTTGCAGAAGAAAACGCTTTCTTGTTTTCATCAAGCTTCTTTTCGCAGTCAGGGTTTGTGAAAATCATCTTAACACCGCTCTGCGCATCGTCAAAGTTGCCCTTAACAGAAGCTACATAAACGTTGTCACCGCCCTGTGTTGCCATTTGAAGCTTCTGAATACGGCTTACACCGTCAACGGGATAGAAAACAATAATCTTTGTGCCTTCTACATCCTTAAAGCCTTCAAGTGCAGCCTTACCTGTGTCGCCACTTGTTGCAACCAAGATTACAACCTCTTTATCAATACCGACTTTCTTCATACTTGTTGTAAGAAGATAAGGCAGTATCTGGAGAGCCATGTCCTTGAATGCACATGTAGGACCGTGCCAAAGCTCAAGAATATGCTTTTTTTCGTCAAGCTTTGCTACGGGAGCAATCTTCTTTGAGGAGAAATTATCACCGTAAGCGCCTGTTACACAGTATTCGATTTCATCCTTTGTAAAATCTGTAAGGAACAAGGAAAGAATTTTCTTTGCTCTTTCCTGATATGTTAAAGGAGCCAACGAAGCAACAAAAGCTTCATCTACCGCAGGAATGCTCTCGGGCAGAAACAATCCGCCTTCATAAGACAAACCCTTTACAATTGCTTCACTACTCTTCACGCAAACGGAAGAGTCTCTTGTACTTTTATAATTCATTATGTTCAACCTTCTTTTTATTTAACTACGATATTTACGAGTTTACCGGGCACGGCAATAACCTTCATAATGCTCTTGCCGTCCAAAAGCTGTTTCACTTCGTCATTTTCCATTGCCGCTTTTTCCATACCATCACGGTCAAGATTTGCGGGGATAACCATCTTTGTTTTAACCTTGCCGTTTAACTGTACAACAATTTCAACAGTTGCGTCAACACAAAGTGCTTCGTCATAGTCTACCCACTTGCCCTCGGAAAGTATGCCTCCGAAAAGCTCGTGATAGAGTTCTTCTGTCATATGAGGCGCAAAGGGATTGAGAAGTGTTAAAAGTGCCTTGTATTCAGCATGGTTAACACTGCCTACTTCGTAAATCTTATTAACAAGTGTCATAAGAGCTGCAATAGCAGTATTGAACTTCATGTTTTCAATGTCACTTGTTACCTTTTTGATAGTCTTGTGCATTGCGCTTACCATTTCTTCGCGGTAGCTGTCGCCGTCAACAAGCTTTGTATGAAGCTCCCACACTCTATCTAAAAATCTCTTACAACCCTTCATGCTGCTTTCGTTCCAGGGTGCTGCCTGTTCATAGTCACCCATGAAGAGAACATACACACGAAGTACGTCTGCACCGTAAACATCAACAACATCGTTGGGGTCAACAACATTACCCTTACTCTTACTCATTTTTTCGCCGTCGGGTCCTAAAATAAGACCCTGAGCTGTTCTCTTTGCATAAGGCTCTTCTGTAGGTACTAAGCCCAAATCATAAAGGAACTTATGCCAGAAACGTGAGTAAATCATATGTCTTGTAACGTGCTCCATACCGCCGTTATACCAGTCAACATTCATCCAATACTTTAATACTTCCTCTGATGCAAATGCTTCTGTGTTATTGGGGTCACAGTAGCGGAGGAAATACCAGGATGAACCTGCCCACTGAGGCATTGTATCTGTTTCACGCTTTGCATCTTTGCCGCACTTGGGGCAAGAGCATTTTACAAAGCTTTCAATCTTTGCAAGGGGACTTTCGCCGTCAGAGCCGGGTTCAAAGTTGTCAACAGGAGGAAGACGCAAGGGAAGCTCTTCATAAGGAACTGCAACCATGCCGCATTCGGGACAGTGCACAATCGGAATAGGTTCGCCCCAATAACGCTGACGGTTGAACGCCCAGTCCTTCATCTTGTACTGTACGCCCTTTTCGC
>CAZNIC010000033.1:0-18449 GCA_964572985.1 uncultured Oscillospiraceae bacterium | reverse complement strand
CGGGCTTAACTACTGCTACCCAGTATTCGGGAGAACCCTTACCGGAACCCATTCGTGTTTCAGCAGGCTTCTCTGTGATAGGCTTGTCGGGGAAAATCTTGATCCATACCTTACCGCCACGCTTGATGTAACGTGTCATTGCGATACGGGCTGCTTCAATCTGGTTGCTTGTAATCCAAGCGGGTTCGAGAGAAACAAGACCATATTCACCGTTTGTTACCTTGTTACCACGAAGAGCAGTACCTGTGAGTCTACCTCTGAACTGCTTTCTGTGCTTAACTCTTTTAGGCATTAACATTACTTGCGTCCCCCTTCCTTCTTGGGAGCTCTCTTAGTAGCATTTACGTTAAGAACTTCGCCCTTGTAAATCCATACCTTACAGCCAATCTTGCCGTAAGTTGTGTTAGCTTCTGCAAAACCGTAATCGATATCTGCACGAAGTGTCTGAAGCGGAATAGTACCTTCATGGTATGTTTCGCTTCTTGCGATTTCAGCACCGCCGAGACGACCGGAGCAAGTTGTCTTGATACCCTTAGCGCCTGCCTTCATAGCGAAGCTCATGGAGCCCTTCATAGCTCTTCTGAAGCTTACTCTCTTTTCGAGCTGTGCTGCAATGTTTTCAGCTACAAGCTGTGCAGAAAGGTTTGCCTGCTTAACTTCAACGATTTCGATAGAAACTGTCTTGCCTGTAAGCTTGGATACTTCTGCCTTGAGCTTTTCAATATCTTCACCCTTCTTACCGATTACGATACCGGGCTTAGCTGTGTGAACATAAAGCTTAATAGCGTTTGCTGTCTTTTCGATTTCAATCTTAGGAACACCTGCGCCATAGAGCTTCTTCTTTACATATTCTCTAATCTTGTAGTCTTCTACAAGGTTATCACCGAATTCATGATCTTCAGCAAACCATCTGGAATCCCAATCCTTGATGATGCCTACTCTGAGACCATGGGGATTAACTTTCTGACCCATAAGAGCGCCTCCTTATTCTTTTTCTTTAACAACGATTGTAATGTGACTTGTTCTCTTCATGATGCGGAACGCTCTGCCCTGTGCACGAGGCTGTACTCTCTTAAGAGTGGGGCCTGCGTTTGCATATACTTCTGCAACATAAAGTTTATCTACATCCATCTGGTAGTTGTGTTCTGCGTTTGCAATTGCACTGTTCAAAAGCTTGATGAGGAGTGCGCTTGCAGCCTTGGGTGTGTTATTAAGGATACCCATTGCAACTCCGACGGGCTTATTTCTGATAAGGTCATTTACAATGTTGACTTTTCTGGGGGAAATTCTTGCATATTTAAGAATTGCCTTAGCTTCTCTTTTAGCCTCCATTTGTCTTGTCCTCCTTTTCTTACTTCTTTGATCCTACGTGACCCTTGAATGTTCTTGTAGGAGCAAATTCACCCAATTTATGACCAACCATATCTTCTGTTACGTATACGGGAACGTGTGTTTTACCGTTGTGAACAGCGATTGTGTGTCCAACAAAGTCAGGGAAAATTGTGGAGCTACGAGACCAAGTCTTGAGAACTCTCTTTTCGCCTGCTTCGTTCATAGCCTGAACTCTGGATAAAAGCTTAGGATCGATGAAAGGACCCTTTTTAATAGATCTACTCATTTACTGTTCCTCCTTATCTAGCATTACGATGCTTTACGATAAACTTTTCGCTCTTCTTCTTCTTTGCACGAGTCTTGTAACCAAGAGCGGGCTTACCCCAAGGAGTAACGGGAGAAGGCATACCAACGGGGGACTTACCTTCACCACCACCGTGAGGATGGTCGTTGGGGTTCATAACAACACCACGTACTGTGGGTCTCCAACCCATATGTCTCTTTCTACCAGCCTTACCGATGGAGATGTTTTCATGATCAATGTTACCAACCTGACCGATTGTTGCCTTACATTCAAGGCTGATCATTCTAACTTCACCGGAAGGAAGTCTTACCTGTGCATAGCCGTTTTCCTTAGCCATAAGCTGAGCGGAGTTACCTGCAGCTCTTACAAGCTGAGCACCCTTGCCGGGCTGGAGCTCGATGTTATGGATAACTGTACCAACGGGAATAGACTTAAGAGGAAGTGTATTACCGGGACGGATATCTGCTGTTTCGGAAGAAACGATTACATCACCAACGTGAAGACCCACGGGAGCGATGATGTACTTCTTTTCGCCGTCTTCATACTGAACGAGAGCGATGTTTGCGCTTCTGTTAGGATCGTACTCGATTGCGATAACGTTTGCGGGCATATCCATCTTGTTGCGCTTAAAGTCGATGATTCTGTATTTTCTCTTTGCGCCGCCGCCACGATGACGAACTGTGATTCTACCGTAGGAGTTTCTACCACCGGAAGACTTGAGTGTTACAACGAGAGAACGTTCAGGAGTCTTCTTAGTGATTTCTTCGAATGTAGAAACTGTCATCTGTCTGCGAGCAGGAGAAGTAGGTTTATACTTTTTGATAGGCATTACTATTCACTCCTTCTCTTACATCAAGCCGTCAAAGAATTCAATGGTCTTGCTCTTTTCTGTAAGCTTAACAACTGCCTTTTTCCAGTTAGCACGCTTACCGATGTTCATGCCCATTCTCTTTACTTTGCCGTCCATGTTCATAGTTGTTACTTTTTCTACTGTAACGCCGAAGATTTCTTCAACTGCCTTCTTGATTTCAATCTTGTTAGCAGAGGGATCAACTTCGAATGTATACTTTCTGTCAGCCATCTGATCCATAGACTGTTCTGTTACGATAGGTCTCTTAATGATTTCGTAAGCTGTCATTATGCATACACCTCCTCAAGTTTAGCTACGGCATCCTTACCTGCAACGAGCATATCGCTGTTAAGGATATCGTATACGTTGAGCATTCCAACGAATGCTGTCTTAGCACCCTTAATGTTTCTTGTGCTGAGGTAAACGTTTTCGTTCTTTTCGCTTGTAAGAACGAGAGCCTTCTTTGCACCTACTGCATTGAGAAGTGTTGCCATTGTCTTTGTCTTAACATCTTCCATTACGAGAGATTCAACAACTGCAACTTCACCGTCAGCTGCCTTTGCGCTAAGTGCGCTGATCATAGCAAGCTTCTTAACTTTCTTGTTAAGGCTGTAGGAGTAATCTCTGGGCTTAGGACCGAGAGCTACACCACCCTTTGTCCACTGGGGAGCACGAGTAGAACCCTGTCTTGCACGACCTGTACCCTTCTGTCTGAAAGGCTTCTTGCCGCCGCCTGCTACTTCTGTACGAGTCTTTGTAGACTGTGTACCCTGTCTCTGGTTAGCCAGATAATTTACAACAGAGTCATGGAGGACGCTCTTGTTAACTTCTGCACCAAATACTGCTGCGGGAAGTTCAAACTCGCCAACCTTTGCACCCTGCATATTATATAAAACTGCGTTAGGCATAACTTATTCTCCTTCCGTTAAAATTCTTACTTAACTGTATTTCTTACGGACACAACTGCGCCCTTGGGGCCGGGAATAGCACCCTTTACAAGAATAAGGTTACGGTCTGCATCAACTTTAACTACGTCAAGGTTGAGAACTGTTACCTGCTTGTGACCCATGTGACCGGGGAGCTTCTTGCCCTTCATTACTCTACTGGGAGTGGAGCAAGCACCCATGGAACCGGGATGACGGTGAACAGGACCTGTACCGTGTGTTTCCTTAAGTCTTGAGAAGCCGTGGCGCTTGATTACGCCAGCGTAGCCTTTACCCTTGCTTACACCTGTTACGTCAACCTTTTCGCCTTCAGCGAAAATGTCGCACTTGAATTCACTTGCTACTTCGTAGCCTGTGAGGTCTTCAAGACGGAATTCCTTAAGAGTCTTCTTGAAGGGAACGCCTGCCTTGTTGAAGTGACCTGCGAGAGGCTTTGTTACTCTCTTGGGGTTTACTTCGCCAAAGCCAACCTGAATTGCTTCATAGCCGTCTTTTTCAACTGTCTTCTTCTGAACAACTGTGCAAGGACCCGCTTCAATTACAGTAACGGGGATTAACTTGCCTTCAGGTGAAAATACCTGAGTCATACCGAGCTTTTTGCCGATAATTGCCTTTTGCATGATTTGTTTCCTCCTTATTGGTTATTGGTTGGCAGTGCCAACATTGACCTTTACCTATTACTTGGATGCCTTTTCGATGATCTTGATTTCGATGCTAACACCGGCAGGAACTTCAAGTCTACCGAGAGCTTCCATTGTCTTAGGTGTGGGGTTTGAAATATCGATCAATCTCTTGTGAGTTCTCTGTTCGAACTGCTCACGGCTGTCCTTATACTTGTGAACTGCTCTCAAGATTGTTACGATTTCCTTTTCTGTGGGAAGCGGGATAGGACCGGAAACCTTAGAGCCTGTTCTCTTAGCAGTATCCACAATCTTTTCTGCGGACTGGTCAAGAAGAACGTGGTCGTAACCCTTTACCCTGATTCTGATTTTTGCCATAGTCATAGCCTCCTAAAATAAATGATTATTTGTGACTAAGGACTTCTGTACACCGTGCCGGGCGTTCCAAATTCCGGCGATAATAAAACCCAGAGCTAAGTCCGGGTACACATGGTTGCGCACAAAAAGGGCCCTAAAAGCCTATGTCCTGCGCATGTTATCATGTTGTACAGTGACTTACGCCCAACTTCACGAGTCGGACATTCTCCACGGAAAAACCTACCTTATAGGTAGCAACCTCCCGCTTCATCGTCTGCTTGTCACAGCCTCATAATTATATACGGATTTTCAAAAAATGTCAAGCGCAAATATAAAAAAGTTTCATTTTTGAGCATTTTCAGCAAATTTACCATGCGCAATGGGTATTTTTAGTGTTTTTGACCACAAAATGCACAAATTAACCCTCCCTTTTCACTTCGATTAGGTAAATGCAACATTTTTATAAGGAACAGGGCTACTTTTTCAAATCGGGTGACGATTTGAAAAAGGGCATTTGCGAATGCCTGTCACCCACTTTCCCGTGTTGTGGGCTTTAGTTTACTTTGATCGAACTGTTCTCCTTGACCGACGGAGTTTCTTCCTATATAATATAAATATAATCTGTAGGGACGGATTCCATATCCGCCCGATGCTCCCAGTTTACTTTGTTAGGTAATTGCAACATTTTTATAAGGAACAGGGACAGGGCTGCTTTTTTAAATCGGAAGACGATTTGAAAAAGGGCATTTGCGAATGCCTGTCACCCACTTTCCCGTGTTGTGGGCTTTAGCCCACTGAGGTGTAATATGAAAAAACTCATTATCAACTCCAATGATTCAGGTCAGCGCGCCGATAAATTTATACAAAAGGCTTATCCCAAGCTGCCAACGGCATTAATGTACAAGGCATTCCGCAAAAAGGACATTAAGGTTAACGGAAAATGGATTAAAGAGAACGTTTTTCTTTCAGAAGGCGACGAATTATCTATATATCTTCCCGATGACTGCTTCGGTGAAAAAACCTTTACTCCCGTAGATGATAACATCTCTGTTATTTATGAGGATGAAAACATCATCATTATCGACAAAGCGAAGGGTGTGCCCTGCCAGGCAGGCGAGATAGGAAAAACACCTCTTTGCGACATGCTCAAAAGTTACCTATATAATAGGAAGGAATTCATACCCAAAAACGAAAAAAGCTTTTCCCCGGCTCTCTGCAACCGCATCGATACAAATACCGCAGGGCTTGTAATCGGTGCAAAAAATGCCGCCGCACTTCGCACTATGAATGAGGCGATAAGAAATCGTGAAGTAAAAAAATATTACCTGTGTGAAACCGAGGGGCTTCCACCTGAGAACGAGGGTGAGATTGAGGTTTGCCTGACAAAAAACAAAGCTGAAAACAAGATGTATGTAACTAACGACGGCGAAGCAACTCTCACCTATTATAAAGTGCTTGAAAAAACAAAATCGGGTGCAAAGGTGGAAATTGATTTAAAAACAGGAAAAAGCCACCAGATAAGAGCCGTTATGGCGCACTTAGGATGCCCACTAAAAGGCGACGGTAAATACGGGGCGAAAACCTACGGCGGACAAAAACTTGTATCCTACAAGTTAAGCTTTGCCATAACCGACCCTTTTCTTTCATATTTGAACGAAAAAACTTTTTACTCCAAGCACATCCTCTGAGATGTGCTTTCGCACCTCCACAATGGGGACGGGTTAATTTTGCGGAGAAATCTCCGCAAAATTAACCCGTCCCCATTGTGGAGGTATAAATAAATTTGTTTTTCTTGCATGACAAAATGTTTTGTGATAGAATATTGTTATCTATAAATATGTTCAGGAGGGAACATTATGAAAAAATTTGTCTCCGCACTGATGTCGCTCTTCATGCTCGTTTCGATTCTTGCGTCATTCCCCATGATGGCAAGCGCGGCAAGCATGGACGATGCTACATTCTTTGCAAAATTCAACTACAGCGCAAATCCCGGTCTTTCTGAGGTGAAAGAATACGTGGATGCAGGCGATTACGACAACGCCAAGGCGGCACTTTTACAGTATTTTAAAGACCGCAAGGCAACAAGCGATATTCAAGGCTTCGGCATAACAGAAGCTGATGAATTTTACGGCATGGCGGTACTTCCCATGCGCAACATTCTCACAGGTCCCTACGAATTTGATATGTGGCAGGCAGAGTTTACGGTAACAAGCTCTTCCTTTGCCGAATATGAAATCGACGTAACAGAACGCATCGCATCCGAGCTTAACAACGGCGCTGTTTCTTTCATGCTTTTTGCAGGCGACAAACAGCAGTATCCCGTATACGTTAAGAGTAAGGAAGCAGGCGACAGCGTTGCTCCCAAGCTTGTAATTACTTACGATATCGACGGCGAAGAAAACGTCGTTACAATTACAGCCGACAACGATACATATATCTCTTCCGGCAACACAAGCACAACCTATGGAAGCGAAACCGAGCTTAACATCAAAGAAGACGGCTCCGGAAGCGATTCCACAGGTTCAAACACCAGAAGAACATATATTAACTTCCCCTTGGATAGCGCGGCAAATTCCACTATAATTTCCGCAAGCCTTGTTTTAAACGCCGCATATGCAGCAGACTGCACAACAGGCGACAAGGACGTTCTTGTTATTAACGTTGGTGACACCATGTGGGACGAGGACAGCCTCACATGGGCTGGCACAAGAGGCAGCATTTATTCCTACCAGGATGCAGATGTACCCACATGGGCAGCCTCTGCTCCCAACGCGGATAGTGAATATCACAACGTAACAAGCCGTTTCTGGTTTGGCAAGCCCATGGCTTATGAGTACCTCTCTTACCTTGAAAACCCCGCAGAGTATAATGCAACACACCCCTATAGTGATGTGTACCCCGGTGAAGAGTTTGGTCCCAAGCTTGTTGAATTAATGGACGCTTTCGCATCACAGCGTGCATATGGCTACACACGTACACTTGAAACAGGCGAAAGACTCAATCGTTGGGTTGATATTGTTGATGCACTTTTGGAAACAGACGTGTTCGATACTCGTCTTGACGAGTTCTGCAATATTATATCCTTCATGTGGGGCGACTGCAACTACCTTGCAGGTTTGGATATTTCAAACGGCAGCTACTGGTGGAGCAACTGGAGAATTGTTGCAAACGCAGGCTTTTTCAAGGCGGTTGAATATTTCCCCGAATTTATTCTTCACGATACATGGCGCGAAAAGGTTGAATACAACGTTGAATACACATTCGACCTTCTTTATAATAACGACTATTCCTTCACAGAGGCCGGCCCCTCCTATGCAGCATGGTGCGTTAAGCTTTTCGGTGACTGTATAAAGGCTGCCGACATGAGCGGCAACCCCATGAGTGCGGTATTCATCGAAAAAGTTAAGTACGCATCAAGAAATGCACTGGAAAGCTACTACCCCGACGGTTACGACTCCAACATAGGTGACAGTAACTACCGCAACCAGATGCACTACTTCGAAATGCTTAACGAAGTGTTTAATCAGTCTGACGCGGTTATAAACTCCTACGTTTCGGGCGAAGATAAAGGCGCTGAATACCTTACACGCTACTACGATACAGTAAACAGTGCTTACATGCGTAACAGCTGGAATCCCGACGAGGCAGTTTATATTAACTTTACAAATAACCCTGCCGACGGTCACTATCACCCCGACTCTAACCAGGTGCTTATGTACGCTTACGGCTCTCCCCTCTTGGTTGACAGCGGTCGTTACAGCTACTCTTCCACAAACTCTATCTATGACACACTCCGTACAGCTCAGTCCCACAACACTATCGAAATTGACGGATTGGATATGGGGGCTCACAGCAGTGCGGCAAGTGCAAACGCACTTACATATGCCAACACAAACGACACATTTGACTTTGCAACAAGCACACAAAACGGCTATTCAAACGTTGCTCACACAAGAAACGTATTCTTTGCAAGAAGTGGCTTTGGTATTGTAACAGACTATGTTGAAAGCACTACAAGCTATACAATGCGTCAGAACTGGCACTTTATGCCCTCTTCCAACGCAACAGTAAGTGGCAACGTAGCCTCCACAGCATTCTACAACGCACCCGACATTACACTTGCGGCAGCAAGTGCAGACAGTGCAACTATTGAGTCGGGCTACCACAGTGCCGACTATGGCTTAGTTGCAGAAAGTGAATACGCGTCCTTTGAAAAGACAGGTTCAACTGTTAAGTTCGATACAGTGCTCTACCCCGACAGAGCAAACGTCAACACAACAGTTACCGCAACAGACCTTGCCGCAAGTGACACAAGCAAGGCGGCAATGGAAATTACAATCGGCGGAGAAACTTCCTATTATTATGTAAAGAATACATCCTCCTCCGACGGTACATTCGGTAGCTACAGCACGGATGCTAAAATGGCATATGTGTCAGACACTGAATACATGATTGCCGACGGTAAGCTCATCTCCGGCAAGATTGAATCCGGCTCTACAATCGTATCCATGGGCGTAACAATGGATAACGGCACAGTTACAATTAACGGCGAAAAGCTCGTTGCAGATTCCGATAGCTCCACTGCAATCAAGATTTACGCACCTAACACAACAAGTGTTATCTTAAATGGTGAAGAAGTTTCCTTCACAAAGAGCGGCAACTACATCTACGCGGTTGCTTCCGCTGTAGGCGAATCCGTTACAGGTGCAGTGGCAAAGGTTTACCCCGACAAGGACGGCTTCTATTCCTACGCAAGCGGCAACGAAGGCACAAGCAATACGACAATTATCCAGGCGGCAATGTCAAGCTGGAACAACAGAAATGCTTACATGGCTTATGACCTTTCCGATTTTGCAGATAAGGAAATTACAAATGTTACTCTTAATATGAAGATGTACGAAAACGCATCTGCAGGTACTTTGCACTTCTATTACCTTGACTATGGCACATGGACACGAAACAATCTTTCCTTTGTGCTTGACAGTTCCAAAATGCCCTCTCACGGCACAAACAGTTCCTATGGTTTTACAGGCTACTCATACCGTTGGAGCGATAGTGCATCAGGTGTTGCAAAAGACAACTGGGTAAAGTTCACAACAAACTTCCCTGCATACTTAGCGGCAAATAACAACTATAAGTTTACATGGGCAATGCTTTCTGAAACAGGTTCTGCAAAGTTCTACGCTTTGGCAGCAGCAGAGGCAAATCGCCCCTATCTTGAAGTAACTTATAACTACCAGACCTCCTCCGAGGGCTACCCCACTGTTACAATCAAGGAATACCGCGACGGTGTGCTTTATTCTACCGATACAGATGCAGGCAACTTAGGTGAAGTTTACCTTCATGAAGCAGAGGATACAATCACAAGCGGCTCTGCAACATATTACATCGATGCTGACGCATCAAAGCTTAGTACAGTTGTTAAAAAGAGCGACAATGTGATTGAAGTTTACTACAAGAGCGCAGAGGATATCACAGTAACCTTTGAAGACATTTTAGGCAATACAATTGCAGAGGATGTAACAGTTTGGGTTAACCCCGCTCTTAACACATACACCTACTCCGCTCCCGAAACAATCGAAAAGGACGGCAGTGTTTATTCTCTTGATGCAGACGCATCCGTTCTTACAGCTACTGTAGGCACAGACGAAACTCTTACAGCTGTTTACAGAAAAACAATGACTACAGGCACAGAAAACCTTATTACAAATGGCTCTTTTGAAGACGAAAACGGCTTCAGCTTAGAGGGCTGGAACAGCGCAAAAACAGGCTCAACCTTTGGCAGCCCTTACTCTACAAACCACTGCTATGCCGTAAGCGCAACCTCCGTTACAACAAATAATTCAACCACAAGTGCCACCAACACAATTCCGGACGGTGAATGGGCGTTCGGTTCACGTTGGAACGACGGCACAGACGGTCTCTGTTCGCTTAAGCGTTACGTTGCTGTAGAAAGCGGCAAAACCTATATGGTATCCTACAACGTTAAGCATAATACAGGCAACAGCGGCGGCTACATCAGAACAAGCTTTGTAGGCTCCGCTAATGCAGCCGAAGGAAGCAATTATGTTTATCCCGAATATGTAGGTACCGATTGGCAGACCTTCGAAACAACTTTCACCGCAACTGACGATACAGACTACGTTCTCTTCTGGTTCAGATGGCTCGGCGATGGTTCCAACTCAGGCAACGGTCCTTTCTGGTATTTCGATAACTTCAGAATTGTTGAAGTAGAAGACTTTGAATACCCCTCAGTTACACTCGATGGCAAGGAAATTCTTACAGGTGGTACAATTGAGCTTGGCGTTGAAACCGAAACCGGATACACTCTTCCCGACAACGTAATCGGCTATCAGGTATCACGCGGTGACGACACATTGTTCGTATCCGCAGGCGAACTCACTGTTGAAGACGGCGACGTTATCACAACAACACCTATCAATGTTTCCATGGTGACAGGTGCTCAGGTTCGTTACGGTGGCGGATTGGATGAAAACTTTAAGGTTGGCGAAGGCAACGGTTTAAGATTTATTGCCCAGGTTGACAGAAGCTACATAGGCGAAGAGGTAACAGGCTATGGTATGGTAATCAGTGCCGAAGGCAGTAGTCAGGTTGCGGATATTCCTGCAACAAAGTGGCAGGACGGCGACAGTCAGACGATTTTCACGGCAGCACTTACAGACCTCGCAACAAGCAACTACAACCGTAACTTTACAGCTAAACCTTATGTAAATGTTAAGTACACAGACGGCACAACAGCCAAGATTTATGCAACAGAAAGCATTACAAGAAGTATTTACCAGGTAGCTGTTGGTCTTCTTAAAAATTCTTCCGACGCAGTTGATGGCGGAGACGAGAACTACGATACATCAGCTCATGGACTGTACGATGTGCTTAATGCTTACGTCAATATGGTCGGTGTTCGTCTTACACTTGCAAATGACGGCACGTTTACAGCTCGCACAGAAGGCACAGGCGCATACACAGGCGACGTATTCTTCAACGTTACAAGCGAAAAGAAGGGCGACAACGTTTACACAATCACAGTAAGCCCCGCAACCGAAAACTTTAACAACGCGGTTACAATTATGAGCTACTGGAACGAATTTATCAGAATTAATAACAACCACTCTGTTGTTGTTGAAAACATTTCAAATTCTGTTGTTAACTCTGACGGCTCTGTAACATTTGATTTTACTGTTCCCACAACTGAATAACAACATATTGGGGGTTGCTTAGTGCAACCCCCAAATTTTCAAAAAAAATACTTATTTATTGAAAATTTACTCTTGCAATTTGTTTTGTATCATGCTACAATAATTGTGTATCGTTATGATAGAAAGGATGTGTCTCTCATGAAAAAGTACATGACACCTGAATTATCCGAATTATTTAATCTTGAAGATGTTCTCGCTGACAGCGACCTCGACAACGTTGGTGGCGACCCCGCCGGCAACGATGGTTTCGACGAAGAAAGCGAAGGCTTTGAACTCATCGCTGACTAATTATTAATTATGTTAAAAATCAAGAAGCTTTTAGTAGCCTCACTGGCAGTTACTGCTTCAGTTTTTTCTGCTTCAATCTGCGCATTAGGTGCGCAGATTGACAGCTTGAGTGTGGTGGACAATACCATCTACGCTACAGCTACCGCAGAGAACTCTCGTTTGTATGTAGCTGAGTATAGCGAGGGTTTATTAAGTGATGCCTTTTTTGCCGATGTAGATGAGTTCGGCAATATAGAGATTGAGATTGGCGAGGCTTCGGATTACACTTTGTTTTTGTGGGACAAGGAAAGCCTTGCCCCTATTTCTGCTACATACATGTTGAAAGACGGCGTAGCCTATATGAACGGTAGTGCGCAACCTATTCCGCAGTATGAGTTTTCTGACTACTCGTTCAACCAAGAAGATGACGTGATGATTGTTTCGGCGATTAGCGAAACTGAAATCAAAGGTTTTAAGGCAGGTGTGGAAACCACATACGCCTTAACCGATGAAGTAGCGGTTGTTGGTTTATCCGACAAATTTGAGGATGTTGTTCCCGGCAGCGTTGTGCTCATAGGCACTAATAAGCTTGGCGATTGCGCCGCAATTGAGCTTTTAGCAAGCATGGGCATACCTGTAGATCCCGACAATTTTGAATCAGATTACGGTATTTATAATCCTTCTGACGGCTCAACAAGGTACAAAAACATTTTGACAGAGATGTTTTCAAAGAGCGGCAGCAAGGTTACAACCTACAATCTCCCGGACACAACAAAGACAACCTATTATTTTGAATCAAACAATGTACAATGCTATAGAGTAGGTATTGCAATGGATGGCGAAACCCCCATTATTACATACACAAGCAGCGCTGTTTCTTCATCAGATCTTTTTGAAAACACATCCCAATATCATCACTATTTATATCTTCGTTTTGACGCAGAACAAACAAAAACAGTTACCGTAAAGGTTGACGGCGAAAACACCAAGCAGGATGTCAACGTTGTCACCCAGTGTGTATTCTACTGCGTGCCCAAGGATTTCAATCCCGGAAAAGGTGACGGCGAATATTCGGACATATTCAGTTTAGGACCAATTGTTATTATTGAATGATACGCAAAAACCGAGAGCTAAGCTCTCGGTTTTTTGTATTGTAAAGGATTTTTATGTTAAGTCAGGCGATATACTCGCTTTGCTCGTGCGATATATTTTCGCTCCGCTCAAATTCGATATATCCTCATTCAATTCGGATGCGATATGATATAAATCTCGTTGCCGTCAGGCAACATATCGCAGCCTGTGCTATATCGAGTCATTTATGACATATCGCAAATCTCGCAGAGATTTATATCGTCAAAAAAAGCACTTGCATTAGCAAGTGCTTTTTTCTGGTGACCCGAGGGGGAATCGAACCCCCGATACCGCCGTGAAAGGGCGGTGTCTTAACCGCTTGACCATCGGGCCATTTATTTAGGACTTGTTTATTATAACAGGGCAGCAATGGTTTGTCAAGAGTTTTTTGAAAGTTTTTTAACGAAGCACTCGGAGTGATATACTCGCTTAGCAAATGCCATATGATGTAAATTCCGTCCCAAAGGGACATATCGCGCCGCAGGCATACCGCGCACCTTGGTACATATCGCAAATTCTGCAAGAATTTATATCGTCGAAAAAAGCACTTGCATCAGCAAGTGCTTTTTTTGGAGACCCGAGGGGGAATCGAACCCCCGATACCGCCGTGAAAGGGCGGTGTCTTAACCGCTTGACCATCGGGCCGAACATGGTAGCGGCGAGTGGACTTGAACCACCGACCTAACGGGTATGAACCGTTTGCTCTAGCCAACTGAGCTACACCGCCATATACCTTTGCGCTCAAACGCAAGGCTTATTATAAAGCATTTCTGCCTGTTTGTCAACACTTTTTTCAAAATTTTTCACTTTTTTTATCTTTCTAAAAATTTCTTGCTAAAAATACGAACATTTGTTTGCATTTTTGTTTAATATGTGTTATGCTATGGATACAACAAAACTCACACTCGTTCCCTGACAAACAATATGATAAATGAACGGCTGTGTCCCCATACCTTATAAAAATGTTGCAATTACCTAATCAAACTAAACTAAAGCGGAGGCTCACCATGGAACTTTCCGAAAAACTCACAATACTTGCCGACAGCGCAAAATATGACGTTTCCTGTTCATCTTCAGGCGCAAAGCATTCCAACAATTCGGTTATCGGCAACGCCTCTCCTGCAGGGTGCTGTCACAGCTTTTCTGAGGATGGCAGGTGCATATCTCTCCTCAAAGTTCTTTTTACAAACCACTGTATAAACGACTGCAAATACTGTCATTGCCGTGCGTCCAACGATATCCCCCGTGCGGCATTTACTCCCCGCGAGCTTGCCGAGCTTTTCATAGGCTTTTACAGGCGCAATTACGTGGAGGGTCTATTCCTGTCCTCAGGCATTGTAAAAAGCCCCGACCATACTGCCGAGCTCCTTTTACAAACCCTCACCATCATACGCCGCGAATATGGTTTTTCGGGCTATATTCACGTCAAAGCTATCCCCGGAGCAGACGCCCGTCTCATCTATCAGCTGGGGCTTTTGGCGGACAGAATGAGCGCCAATATTGAGCTCCCCAGCGAGCAAAGCCTTAAGCTTTTAGCTCCGCAAAAAAGCCGTGAAAAGGTTCTCTCGCCCATAAAGCAAATACAGCAGGGCATTGTTGCGCGCAAAGAAGAACTTGTCTTGTACAAACACGCACCTGCATTTGTTCCCGCGGGACAATCCACCCAAATGATAGTAGGCGCAACGAATGACAGCGACTATAAAATTCTGCGACTGACCGAAGCCCTTTATAACAAATTCAGCCTGAAAAGGGTTTATTTTTCGGCATATATCCCCCTTGGCAACCACCCCGCACTGCCTTCAACAGCTCCGCCTCTTCTTCGCGAGCACCGTCTTTATCAGGCGGACTGGCTGTTGCGTTTTTACGGCTTTTCGGCAGACGAAATCATCAACGAAGACAAACCCTTCCTAGACCCGCTCTTAGACCCAAAATGCAACTGGGCAATGAACAATCTGCACCTTTTCCCCGTAGAGGTCAATTCTGCGCCCTATGAAATGCTGCTCAGAGTGCCCGGCATCGGCGTAAAGAGCGCCCGTCGCATAATGATGGCGCGCAGGGGAACCCGACTTGATTTTGACGCTTTAAAGCGTCTGGGAGCAGTCATGAAACGAGCCACGTATTTTATCACATGCAACGGCAAATACTTCCACAACGCGCTTAAAATGCGCGAATCCTTTATTTACAACTCGCTGACCAACTTGCTCCCTGAGCATATTTCCGAAAACCCCACTCAATTATCCCTTTTTTCTGCATTAGACACGCCTCGGGGTGATTCTGCACTGTTTTTTAGAGAGGAGAAAACCAAATGTTTGACAGGAGAAATCTGATTTGCACCTTTGATTCTACCTTTGACGGTTTTTTAACCGTTGTACATTACACCATTACAAACCGCGTCCGTCCCATCGCTATATGTGCCGACGGCAAAGCTCAGCTTCTTCTAGACTGTGATATTGTTTATATTCCCACGGATACAGGCCACGCCGACCTCGTCCGCCGTTCGCTTTGCGACACAATCGGCTACGACGGCTTCAAACGGGCGCATTATGCGTTTTTAGCCGCCGACACAGACAACCTCATGACAAGTTATATGTACATCCTATACGCCTTTAAATACGGAAAAAAGCTATACAACTACCGTTCCGTGCCGGACATTAACCGTGCGTATCAATTAGAGCACAAGGTTTCCCACGAGGCAGACAGGATGAAAGGCTTTTTGCGTTTTTCGGTGATGGAGGGAGGCGTACAATATGCCCCCATGGAGCCGCAAAACGATATTCTTGCGCTTTTGATGCCGCATTTTGCCGACCGGCTCAAATCTATCCCGTTTGTGATACACGATCTTTTAAGGCGAAAAGTGGGCATATGTTCTCGGGGCACATGGTTTATAACCGACGCCACAGACCTGACCCCGCCACCCATTTCTCCCGATGAAAAAATGTATCGCGAGCTGTGGAAAGAGTTTTACACAGCGATTTCAATCAAGGAGCGTAAAAACGAAAAACTTCAAACTCAGTTGATGCCGAAAAAGTATCGCAAGCACATGACAGAGCATCAGCTGTAATTATTCATTTGACTTTCAATGATAGAAAGTATATAATAATTTCATAATAAATGTAGGGGCGGATTCTATATCCGCCCGTGTTACAATTACCTAATCAAACTAATCAAGGAGTACAATTATGAGCGAATGTAGCAACAACTGTTCCTCCTGCGGGGAAAACTGCTCGGAGAGAAAATCTCCCCAGTCTTTTCTGACAGAATGTAATCAGTTCAGTAAAATCGATAAGGTCATCGCTGTAGCCAGCGGTAAAGGCGGCGTTGGCAAGTCCTCAATAACAAGTCTTCTTGCCGTTGCAATGGCAAACACGGGCAAAAAAGTAGGTATCCTCGATGCGGACATCACAGGCCCGTCCATTCCCAAAGCTTTTGGTATCAAACAGAAAGCCGAAGGATGCGAATACGGCATTATGCCCGCTGTAACAAGCCTTGGTATCAAGGTTATGAGCCTCAACATGCTTCTTGAAAACGAAATGGACCCTGTTGTATGGCGTGGTCCTGTTATCGGCGGTACTGTAAAGCAGTTTTGGACCGACGTTTACTGGGGCGATTTGGACTATCTTTTTGTTGATATGCCTCCGGGAACAGGCGACGTTCCGTTAACTGTTTTTCAGTCTATTCCCGTTAACGGCACAGTTATTGTAACAACCCCTCAGGATTTGGTTGCAATGATTGTGGGCAAGAGCGTCAATATGGCACGCAAGATGAATATTCCTACACTTGGCATTGTTGAAAATATGAGCTACCTTCTCTGCCCCGATTGCGGCAAAAAGATACCTGTTTTCGGCGAAAGCAAGGCGCGTGAAATTGCCGATGCTTTTTATATTCCCGCCTATGCGTCTATGCCTCTTGACCCCAATTTTGTCGCATTGTGCGATAAAGGCGAGGTTGAACAGGCTGACACAACCCTTTTGGAGGATATTATTAAAGTGCTGTAAGTCTACATCATTTTTTGTAGGGGCGACCATTGGTCGCCCGTTTATTTCATATAAAAGGATTCGATTTAGCAATATGGATAAACCGAAACGCAAAGCTATCCGTTTAAAAGATTACGATTATAGCCGTAGCGGTGCATATTTTATAACGATATGCACAAAGGATAAAGAATGTATATTTTGGAGTGATTCCGTAGGGGCGACCATTGGTCGCCCGCAATTGTCCCAATACGGTGAAATTGTAAATTCCGCAATATTAAATATAATCGTCCATTATCTTTGTGTGTCCCTTGACAAGTATGTTATTATGCCTAATCACGTGCATTTGTTATTAAGGCTTGAAAATCCTGACGGGCGTGCAATGCACGCCCCTACGATTTCAACGATTGTTCAACAACTGAAAGGAATTGTAACCAAAGCAATAGGTTTTTCCGTATGGCAAAAATCTTTCCACGACCATGTTATACGAAATAAACATGACTACGACCGTATTTGGGAATACATTGACACAAATTCTTTAAAATGGGAAAATGATTGTTTTTACAAATAAAAACTCTCATATGGGCGACCAATGGTCGCCCATTTATTCATTATAAAACAGTGTTTTCAACACTTCGACCCCCTCGCTTTCCCATTCTTGGGGCATGAAAAGGAAAACTTTTATTTCATGAGCAAATATGCGCACATTGCGCGCAATTTCCTGCATGATAAATTAACGGGAGTGCAATGCACTCCCCTACAGAAATCATAAAACAAAAAATCGGCTCAATGAGCCGATTTTTTATTTTATGATTTCTCTTACTTCAAATTCAAGTGTGCCCATGGGTGTTACAGCTGTAACCTTGTCGCCCACCTTGTGACCGAGAAGCGCGCTGCCTACGGGAGATTCGTTGGAAATCTTGCTCTGTGCAGGGTCAGCTTCTGTGCTGCCTACAATCTTGTAAGTAACTTCTTCATCAAATTCAACATCGTAAACCTTTACTGTGCTACCCACAGAAATGCCATCCGCAGTTGTGTTCTCATCAATAAGAACCACATGCTTCAATGTTTCTTCAATTTCGGAAATACGCATTTCGTTCTGTGCCTGGGCATCCTTTGCTTCGTCATATTCGCTGTTTTCGGACAAGTCACCGTAACCGCGAGCTACTTTGATAGCTTCTTTAATTTCTTTTCTTTTAACTGTTTTTCTTTCTTCAAGCTCTGCCTGAAGTGCCTGAAGACCCTCAGCAGTCATCAATACCTGTTCTGCCATGGAAATTCACTCCTCTTAGTTTCTCTGTTCATATAAGCTGTATTATATAACAAACCTCTCATTTTGTCAAGGAAAACCCGTTTGCCGCCTAGGACAGCCCCCACTGTGCAAGAATCGCCCGTTTTTTGACACAAAAAAGCTCTCCCGAAGAAGCAATGTCATTAAGTTAGCACTTTGCATTTT
>CAZNIC010000032.1:0-18619 GCA_964572985.1 uncultured Oscillospiraceae bacterium | reverse complement strand
TTGGATGAAATTGAAAAGGAGAGAAAAAACCGTGAATGATATTACAATGAAATTAGTTTGTGACGATTTAATATTGGCAGCACTTAAAGAGGATATTACAAGCGAAGATATCTCTACTCAGGCTGTTATGCCTAACTATCAGAAGGGCGAAGTACAGCTTATATGTAAGGAAGACGGCGTTATAGCAGGATTGGATATCTTTAAGAGAGTGTTTGAGCTTTTGGACGAAAACACAGTTACTGAGCTTTATGTTAAGGACGGCGACGAAGTAAAGAACAAGCAGCTTCTTGCAACAGTAACAGGCGATATAAGAGTGCTTCTTTCCGGCGAAAGAACAGCGCTTAACTACCTTCAGAGAATGAGCGGTATCGCTACATATACAAAGAAGGTTGCTTCTTTACTTGAAGGCACAAATACAAAGCTTCTTGACACAAGAAAGACAACTCCCAACATGCGTATTTTTGAAAAGTATGCAGTTAAGCAGGGCGGCGGCAACAACCACCGTTACAACCTTTCCGACTGTGTAATGCTCAAGGATAACCATATCGGTGCTGCAGGCGGCGTTGCTAAGGCTGTTAAAATGGCAAGAGATTATATTTCCTTTGTTACAAAGATTGAGGTTGAATGCGAAAACCTTGATATGGTTCGTGAAGCTGTTGAAGCCGGCGCGGATATCATCATGCTCGATAACATGTCGGACGACGATATGAGAGAAGCAGTTAAAATTATTGCAGGTCGTGCACTCACAGAATGCTCCGGTAACGTAACTGCCGAAAACATTAAGCGCATTACAGATATCGGTGTTGACTTTGTATCAAGTGGTGCGCTTACACATTCTGCGCCTATATTGGATGTGTCCCTTAAAAATTTACACGCTATATAAGACAAAAGGAGACGGCCCACTCTTGGCATTCAAAATCGGTTTTGTGATATATGATGCGAGAACAGTAAAGAGGTGGTATAGTATGCAGAAAAAGCACATTGTGGTGTTAATTGTTGGCTTGCTAAGCGTTGGCGTTTTAGGGGTAAGTATGGGTTTGATGTATAATTATGGCGAAAACAATGCCTTTTTAGTTGTATTGATGTTGTCTGGAACTGTGTGTGCAACATGCCTGGTTTATGGTGCTTACCTGCGTGTGAAAAACTTAGAATATAGAGCAAAAATAAATCTTGATAAAACTATAGAACCTAATGAAAAAAAGAAATGTGCCAATGATTTGATCGCGGAGCATTATTTGAAAATTGCTCTTGAACGAGGAGGATTAAGAGCGTTTTTCTCAGGCACAGTATGGTACGAAAAAATGTTTATAGATAGATTTGGTAACTTCTATTTTAGAGGGGATGACATATTACACGCAACATATAGTTTTTATAAACAAAATCTACTACCTAAACAACTGATTTACAACACCTTGAAAGATATTTGTGAAACTGAAAAGTGTTATTCTGTTATAGAAAATGTTTTAGAGATGCTGTCGTATCAATACCATGCTGAAAACGAGAAGAAAGCAGCATTTTCATTGGATATAAAATCATTGTTAGATGCTTTGGATAACAGAGAAAATCTAACACAAGAAGAACAACATATAAACGAGAATATAAAAAATGATGCAACCTACAAATACTTGCGAAGTGAAATGGAAGAAAAACCGTTAAGATTTGAAATCAGCAGCAATTTGACACAAGCTGAATTTAAAGAAATTATAAAAAAAGCAAATCTTGATAATTATGTGAGCATTCGTGTGGATGAAGACGAAAATTTTTGTGAAGCCTCTGGAAATTGGGGCGGGATATATGCAGAAAAATTCGAGAATGAATATAAAGTAACCGAAATAAAAGAGTGTGGCAGAATAGTTAATAAATATAAATGCACAACTATTGAAGGCGTGTATAAAGCGACGATTGAATTCTTACGTAATGAATTTAGTTGGACAATGTGAATAAATGCATATTTTACATTCCAAAAGATTGTTTTAGCTTGAAAAATTTGCACGCAATATAAGATGAAAACGAATGGGCTTTTGCGAGCGAACTTAAAACTTGTTCATTTGCAAAAGCCCATTTTGTGATTCTGAATTTAATTCAGAGTTAATTTATCAATTAATGAGTGGTCATCTTTTATTAGGAATATTAATTTCTTTGCAGTGGGGGTGGGGGTTGACTTTCCACACTCCCAGGCTTCAACGGTACGGCAGGAAACACCTAGTACAGATGCAAAGCTTTTTTGCGTCATACCAAGAGAAACACGTACCTCGTAAACATTAACATCAGGCAAACTGCGTTTTCTGGAAAATGTTTCAGCGGTCGCTTTCCCCTTTTCATACGCAAGAGCTTCGTTTAAACCATCCATAACTCCTTCGAAAAAATTAACATTCTTAAAGTTTTCTTCAATTTCTTCCAATGATAATGTAGATTTTAAAACAAGTTCAGACATGTTATCGCTCCTTCTTTATTAAATCAATCATTGACTTTATTATCTCCTTTTGTTCATTAGTCAGATTTTCTTGTGCATTTTTAGGATATGCGAAAAGAAAATAAAGTTTTTCTTTTTCGAATATATCTACGTAAATGACTCGCGCTCCACCTTTTTTGCCTCTTCCTTCCAGTTGAAAGCGGAGTTTTCGCGCTCCGCCCGTACCTTGTATAACATCGCCTTCTTGCGGATTTGAAAGTAGCATCGTTTCAAGTTCTTTAAGCTCATTGTCACCAAGTCCCATTGCTTTCCATGATGCACGGAACGGTTTTGTAAAAATAAATTCTCTCTTCATACTTTCACTTCTTTTGCATTAATAATACGATATTATCGTACCTTGATAACATTATATACTATAATATCGTATATGTCAATGACCTCATAAATAAAATGCAAATTTTTTGCAAAAAAGTATTGATTTTTTAATTTTGCTGTGGTACAATACCAAGGCATGAAAAATTCACACATTCTCTGAGTGCCGCCCGGTGCCCACAAAAGTGAGGTTGGCGGACACATTGAGGAGAGTGGAGGCTGCCTTTTCATTTTGACATGGTGAGAGGGTAAAAAAACTAAATAAAAGAGAGGTGTTTTAACATGTCAGTTATTTCTATGAAGCAGCTTCTTGAAGCCGGTGTACACTTTGGTCACCAGACAAGAAGATGGAACCCCAAGATGGCAGAATACATTTTCACAGAAAGAAATGGTATCTACATCATCGACCTTCAGAAGACAGTAAAGAAGATCGAAGAAGCTTATGACTTTGTACGTGAAATCGCTCAGGAGGGCGGCGAAGTTCTTTTCGTTGGTACAAAGAAGCAGGCTCAGGAAACAATTAAGGAAGAAGCTATCCGTGTTGGTATGCACTACGTTGATGCTCGTTGGCTCGGCGGTATGCTTACAAACTTCAAGACAATCAAGAAGAGAATTGACCGTCTTGAACAGCTTCACAAGATGCAGGAAGATGGTACATTCGATCTCCTTCCCAAGAAGGAAGTAAGCATTCTCCTTGGCGAAATGGAAAAGCTTGAAAAGTACCTTGGCGGTATCAAGAACCTCAAGAAGACTCCTGCTGCTATGTTTGTTGTTGACCCCAGAAAGGAAAAGATTGCAATCAGCGAAGCTAAGAAGCTCGGTATTCCTGTTGTTGCAATCGTTGATACAAACTGTGACCCCGAAGAAGTTGATTACGTAATTCCCGGCAACGATGATGCTATCCGTGCCGTTAAGCTCGTAACAAGCACAATTGCTAACGCTGTTGTTGAAGGCAGAGAAGGCAAGATGGGTGCAGCAGCTGAAGAAACAGCTGAAGAAATCGAAATCACAGTAGAATAATTAAGGAGGATATTACAATGGCTGCTATTACTGCTCAGATCGTTAAAGAATTAAGAGAAAAGACAGGCTGCGGTATGATGGACTGTAAAAAGGCTCTCGCTGCAACTGATGGTGACATGGAAAAGGCTGTTGAATTCCTCAGAGAAAAAGGCCTTGCTACAGCTGCAAAGAAGGCTGGCAGAATCGCTTCCGAAGGTCTCGTAACTGTAAGCATTTGTGATGAATGCAAGGCAGGCGTAGTTCTCGAAGTAAACGCTGAAACAGACTTCGTTGCAAAGAACGAAGAATTCCGTAACTTTGTAGCAAGTGTTGCTACAGTTATTCTTAAGCAGAACCCCGCAGATGTTGACGCTCTTCTCGCTCTTGAAATGGAAAATGGCAAGACTGTTGACGCTGCTCTTAAGGAAAAGATTGCTACAATCGGCGAAAACATGAACATCCGTCGTTTCGTAAGATACGAAGGCAACCTTATCGGTTATGTTCACGGCGAAGGCAGAATCGGCGTTATGGTTAAGTTCAACGTTGGTGACGCTTCTGTATGTGCTTCTGAAGAATTCGTAGCTTATGCTAAGAACGTTGCTATGCAGATTGCTGCTATCAACCCCGCTTTCTTGAAGAGAGACGAAGTACCCGCTGAAGTAGTTGAAAAGGAAAAGGAAATCCTTATGGCTCAGGCTATCAACGAAGGCAAGCCCGCTGCTATCGCTGAAAAGATGGTTGCAGGCAGAATCCAGAAGTACTACAAGGAAAACTGCCTTGTTGAACAGGAATACGTTAAGAATCCTGACCAGACAGTTAAGGCTTATACAGACGAAGTTGCTAAGAGCCTTAACACAACTATCGAAATCGAATGCTTTGCTCGTCTTGAAAGAGGCGAAGGTCTTGAAAAGAAAGAAGAAAACTTCGCAGATGAAGTTGCAAGCATGATGAAGTAATTCCGAAAGGAATGTATAAAAGGACTTGTCTATGACGAGTCCTTTTTTTTGTGTGGTAAAGCTGTTGACAAAAAGTTATAAATATTATAAAATATAATAGGCTATAATGAGAAATTATGTTTTAAGGAGCGAGTAATATGGGTTCTTTTAAGAATAATGATTATATTGACCTTATGGAAATAGTTAAAAGCTTATGGACATATAAGCTTTTGCTTATTGCCCTTGCGGCTGTTGTTGCAATATTGGCTGTTGTAAGAGTTGAGTTCTTTACAGATGATACTTATGTTGCGAGCGGGATGCTTTATGTAAGTAATAAGACTGAATACGCCGAAGATAAAGGCGTCAGCCAGCAGGATATCAACACAGCAAAGAGTATGAGTGCTACATACCAGGAAATTCTTAAAACAAGAACTTTTCTTGCTAAAGTAAGCGAAGATATAGGCGGAAAGTTGTCATGGAGTAAAATTAAGGGCATGACAACGGTTTCGGCTGTTGGTAATACCGAACTTATGCAGGTTTCGGTAGTGGCAAACAACCCCAAGGATGCTTATATAGTTGCGGAGAGTATTGTGCGCAATGCTCCCGAGACATTGGGTGGCGTTTTTGATGAGGGAACTATCAGAATTGTAGATGAGGTAGTTCCGCCTTCTGCTCCTATGGGCAAAGGAACAGCAAAACAAGGCTTGTTGGGTGCAATGATAGGTTTTGTATTGGGTTGTGCAATTGTTGTTATAAGAAACCTCTTTGATACAAAGGTTCATAAGAGTGAAGATGTAGCGAAGAGATATAACATATCTATCTTGGGCGAAATTTACCAGTAAGGAGGGAGTTAAAATGAAGTTATTTGCAAACAAAAACAAGAAAGCACAGGATGACTCTCAAGAAACATTGCAGAGAATTTTAAACAAAGACTCTGACTTTACTGTTGTAGAAACATACAAGTCAATGAGAACAAATATTATGTTTTCTATGACTAAAAAGGATCACGGAAGAGCAATTGTTGTCACAAGCTCCACTCCCGGTGAAGGTAAAACTACTACTACGATAAACCTTGCGATAACCTTTGCGCAGACAGGCGCACGTGTTATGCTTGTTGACTGTGACCTTCGTAAGAGCCGCATACACCGCTACCTTGAACTTGAAAAGAAGGACGGCGTATCTAACGTTCTTTGCGGATTTATCACTCTTGATGAAGCTATAAAGAAGGATGTCAGACAAAACCTTGACGTGCTTACGGCAGGCGAAATACCTCCCAACCCTGCAGAACTTTTGGAATCCGAAGAGTTTGGTAAGCTTATCGATGAGTTGAAGCAGAGATATGATTACATATTTGTTGATACTCCTCCCGTGACGATTGTTACAGACGCTGCTGTTGCCATGAAGGTTTGTAGCGGTGCAATCATAGTTGTACGTAAGGATGTAACAACATTTGAGCTTCTTGATAATACAATGGAAACACTTCAGAATACAGGCAAAAAGATTATCGGGGTTACAATGCTCGGTGGCGAAGATAACAGAAAAGCTTACGGCTATTACAAAAAAGGCAGTAAGTATGGCTACAAGTATGGTTATAAGTACGGCTATAAATATGATTACCGATATGATTACAAGTATCAGGACGATGAAGAACAATGAAACTGAAAGATTTACATTCACATTGTTTACCTAATATAGATGACGGTGCAAAAACCGTAAAAGACAGTCTTGATATGCTTTCTGATAGTTTTAGGCAAGGCGTTGGGCTGTGCGCGGCTACACCGCACTGTATCATACATAAGCAGAAAGACCTTGAAGAATTTTTGACAAACAGGGAAAATGCACTGAAAACCCTTGAAGAAGAAATGAGAAAACAAGGCGGAGAATATCCTGAGATTATTCTTGGCGGTGAGGTGTATTTGGATAATGACCTGAACAACTATGACGGAATTGAGAGGGTTTGTTATACAAATACAAATTATCTGCTTTTGGAATTCCCCATGACGAAGGCTAACCCAAGATGGGCAGATTGGATTTATGAAATGAATCGCAAAGGAATCAGGATTCTTGTTGCGCATGTTGACCGTTATCCCGAATGGGAGAAAATGATGTCAGATTTTAAGGGGCTTGATGTTAAGTATCAAGTAAACGCGTCGAGATTTTTGCACTTTTCGGACAAAGGTCTTTTGAAAAAACTTCTCGGATATAATCATAGATATATAATATCGAGCGATATGCACAATACAACGAGCAGGAAATGTAATATGCAGAGTGCATATGAGAAGGCGAAGAAAAAATACCCGGATATTGCAGATGAGCTTTTTGGTTTAAATGCAGGAAAGATACTCAAAGTGTAAATGTTGACATACTAAATGCAAAAAGGTATAATAATGGTATAGAACTATTATTATACCTTTTGTATTTGATAGTAAAAATAAGGAGTGATCGGTATGAAGAAAATGTTGGCAATTGTTTGTGCTGTTATGCTGCTCTTCAGCTTTGCACAACCTGCCTTTGCAGCAACAAATGAAGAGGAAATATCTCTTGATTTCATGAAAATGAATTACACAAGCTATGAAGGTACAAGTGAATTTTATGTAGAACTTAACAAACCGTTGAAGTGTCTGAGCCTGTTTAACGAGGATGCAGGTTTTGACGTACAGTATTTTGTTGAAAGTCTTTTGAAAACAAAGATTAATGCAAAAGTACAGGCAGAAACAAGCGAAGATAACAAGGCGGCAAAGGTTTATATGGCACTTAACCCCGTTATCCCCGTAGAATTCAGTGAAGATTTAAAGTTCTTGGCGGATTTGACAGGTCACATGTGGGTTGAAGCAGACGGCACAAGCGTGGAAAACGCAGCTTGCAAGATAGTGGTTAAGAATCCCTTGAACGGTGAATACATATATTTTGATATGTTTGACGAAGTGCTCACGGATGCCGAAGACAATGCTGAAATGAAGCAGCATATGGTTGATGCTATGGCTACTATGGATACAGCAAACTATGACGCTGTAGCACTCGATTTGATAAAGGTGTACGAAAAGTATGCAACTGTTGAAAAGAATGGCGAATATGTTGTTTTAAAGCTTACAAATGACGCTTTTGTAGATGTAGTATTTGAAGTTATTGAATTTGTTTTCTCAATGGAAGAAATGCAGGCATCTTTTGAAGAAGCCGGCATGTCACTTGAAGCGATGGGTATCACGGCGGAAAATATACCTGCAATTAAAACAATGATAAAGGGCATGGGTATTTTTGCTGATAATGATGCTGTTGTATTAAAATACAAGCTTGATAAAAATAACTATCTCGTTGAAAGCGAAGAAAGAATAAGAGTTGATTTCAATATTTTTGATATTGCCGAAGTTATGGGCGCAACAGAGGCTGATTTATACCCTCTTACACGTGATGCGGCTGATATTGATATGACTTTTGTTACAAAGAGCACCTTTGATAAGGTTAACGAAGCAAATGTTGTGCAGATGCCTGTTCTTACTGAAGAAAACAGTACAAGTTTTTCTGATTTGATTTATGGCTCATACGAGTTTGATGAATACTATTATTACGAAGACGACTACTGGGCAAACTATCAGCCTGAAAAGTTCTGGGATTTTGCATCAGGTAAAATGGACCGCGGCGGAATGTATGTTGATATCGAAGAGTTCTTTGTTTCATCCTATTATGACGAGGATTCGTTGACAGGTACGGCAGTGCTTGAGGAGGACGGCAGTGTAAAGATTGACTTTACAAGCGACAATTTCGGCACTGTAACAGTAAGCGGTAACGTCAGAGAAGATGCTTACAAGCTCAATGACATTGAGCTTTGGGGCAGAAAACCCTTTATTACGGTTTCTGAATATAATTGGGGTACATATGCGGCAGACGAAAAGATATATGTGCATATTGATGTGCTCAACTATATCCTCGGTGCACAGGTTGAAAGCATGGAGATATATCTCCTTGATGATAACGGCATGAGCCTTACAGAACCCGAGTATTATTTTGACATTGTAAGACCTAATCCGGCTTACGTAGCACCTACAGATGCGGACATCAGCTTTATGGATGCGGCAACTATTGGGGTGATTGGCGGAGCAGACGGTCCGACAGAAATTTTTGTAACAGAATAAAAAAACGGGACAGCTTGCTGTCCCGTTTTAAATGCAAAATGTAAAATATCAAAAAGGGACACATTCATAATAATGTGTCCCTTTTGATATTAAATTAGCCTAATTTTGCAAGAGATTCAACTACTGCGTCGTACATTTCCTTGTACTTAACGCCTTTAGCCTTTTCTTCATCGATAAGCTTCTGAGGTGCGCGAGATACAAAGCCTTCATTACTGAGCATCTTTTCAACTCTGGCGATTTCGCCCTCAAGACGCTTCTTTTCCTTAGTAAGTCTTTCGCGTTCCTTTTCGGTGTCAACAAGTTCACCTGTGGGCATAAAGATTGTCGCACCGGGAGCAACTGCGTTTACACAGCCTTCGGGAACGATGGCATCGTTGTCGCTGACTGTAACGGATGCCGCGCCTGCAAGCTTTTCAAAGAAGATTGCACCTGACTCGTAAAGAGCGGGATTCTTTGTAACAATGTACATAGCTGCCTTTCTTGACGGAGGTACGTTCATGCTTGTTCTGAGGTTACGTATAGCTTTGATTGCTTCACATACGGCACCCATTTCAGCTTCTTCTGTGGGGAAGTTGAGTGCGTCAGAGTATGTGGGCCAGCTTGATGTTACGATTGTTTCATCACTTACGGGAAGTGAACAGTAAATTTCTTCTGTAACAAAGGGCATGAAGGGGTGAAGAAGCTTCAAGAAGTTAGAGAGAACATAGCAAAGTGTTTTTTCTGCGTTCTTCTTGCTGGATTCATCTGCGCCGTAAAGACGGGGCTTTACAAGCTCAATGTACCAGTCGCAGAATTCATCCCATACAAAGTCGTAAAGCTTCTGAAGAGCGATGCCCAATTCAAACTTTTCAAGGTTGTCTGTTACTTCACGGATTGTGCTGTTAAGACGGGAGAGAATCCACTTATCCTCCATCTTGGGGTTATCGGGGAGAGTTACTTCCTCGATATCAATATTCATAAGAACAAAACGCGCTGCGTTCCAAATTTTGTTTGCAAAGTTACGGCTTGCTTCAACACGCTCGGGGTAGTAACGCATATCGTTACCGGGTGCGTTACCTGTAGCGAGTGTAAAGCGGAGTGCGTCTGCACCGTATTCTTTGATTACTTCCAAGGGGTCAACGCCGTTGCCGAGGGATTTACTCATCTTTCTGCCCTGACTGTCACGAACAAGACCGTGAATAAACACATGCTTGAAGGGAATTTCCTTCATATGTTCCATACCCGAGAAAATCATTCTTGCAACCCAGAAGAAGATGATGTCATAGCCTGTAACGAGTGTTGCTGTGGGGTAGAAATATTCAAGCTCGGGAGTCTTTTCGGGCCAACCGAGTGTGCTAAAGGGCCAAAGAGCAGAGGAGAACCATGTGTCCAAAACGTCGTTTTCTTGCTTTACGCTTCCACCGCACTTGGGGCAAGCTATAATATCTGTTTTGGAAACTGTCATCTCACCACAAGAATCGCAGTAGAATGCAGGAATTCTGTGTCCCCACCACAATTGACGGGAAATACACCAGTCGTGAACATTTTCCATCCAGTTGAGATATGTTTTACTAAATCTGTCGGGAACGAATTTAACTTCGCCTTCTTTAACAACGCGGATTGCTTCTTCTGCAAGAGGTGCCATTTTAACAAACCACTGGTCACTTGTGAGAGGTTCAACAGTTGTACCGCAACGGTAGCACTGACCTACGTTGTGAGCATGGGGTTCAATTTTAACAAGGTATCCGCCTGCCTCGAGGTCTGCTACGATTGCTTTTCTTGCTTCGTAACGGTCGAGCCCTTCGTACTTGCCGCCGAGCTTGTTGATGGTAGCATCATCATTCATAACCTTTATGATGGGAAGATTGTGACGCTGACCTACTTCAAAGTCGTTGGGGTCGTGAGCGGGAGTAATCTTAACTGCACCTGTACCGAAATCCTTGTCAGCGTGCTCGTCGCCGACAATCGGGATAGCGCGGTTAACAAGGGGGATAATTACGTTCTTGCCGATGATGTCCATATAGCGTTCATCCTCGGGGTTAACGGCGATAGCTGTATCGCCGAGCATTGTTTCGGGTCTTGTTGTGGCGATTGTAATAAATCTGCCCTCTTCACCCTCTACGGGATACTTAATATGCCAGAAATTGCCGTCCTGTTCAGTGTATTCAACCTCAGCATCGGAAAGTGCTGTTGTACACTTGGGACACCAGTTGATGATACGGTTGCCTCTGTAGATAAGACCCTTGTCGTAAAGGTTTACGAAAACTTCACGAACAGCTTTGCTGCAACCTTCGTCCATTGTAAAACGTTCACGATCCCAGTCACAGGAAGAACCGAGAGTTTTGAGCTGAGTGATAATTCTGTCACCGTACTGTTTTTTCCAGTCCCATACTCTCTCAAGGAACTTTTCACGACCCAAATCGTAACGAGAAAGACCTTCTTCCTTGCGGAGAGCTTCTTCAACTTTGATCTGTGTTGCGATACCTGCATGGTCTGTGCCGGGAATCCAGAGAGCGTTGTAGCCCTGCATTCTTTTAAAACGGATGAGAATATCCTGGAGTGTTTCATCCAGTGCATGACCCATGTGAAGCTGACCTGTTACATTGGGAGGGGGGATAACGATTGTGTAGGGCTGTTTCTTACTGTCAACTTCAGCATGAAAATAGCCGTTATCACACCATTTTTTGTAAAGGCGGGACTCAACATTACCGGGTTCATATGTTTTTTCTATGTTTTTCATCTTATCAGTCCTTTTTTTACATAATAATTTAGAATATAATATCATAAAAGGAAAGGTTTGTCCACATTATTTTTTATAAAATATTTTCAGCAATTTACCATTTGGGGACTGTCCCCAGGTGGTAAATTTTTACCAAAAGGGGTCTGTCCCCAAATGGTAAAAAGTTTTTGTCCCCGAATTTGGTTTTTGAGGGTTATATATACAGGAGGGATAAAACATGAAAGAATTATATGTTTTGTTATTAAGGTGGAGGTAACACCTCATCCGTCAGTTATGCTGACACCTTCTCCTTGAGGAGAAGGCAGATAGGGGGAATGAAATATGAAAAGAATATTATCAGTTTTATTATGTTTAGCCATGTGCTTTTCAAGCGTGAATGTATTTGCATATACAGACTATAGTGATATGGACGAAGAATATACAGATGCAACAGACCTTTTGTATAATCTTGAAATTATGCAAGGTTTTGATGACGGAACCTTTAGACCCGATGACACCTTGACAAGAGCGGAAGCTGCAACCATTATGGTAAGGCTTTTAGGTAAGGATAATTGGGTGCCTGAAGGAGAAACCCGCTTTACGGATGTTGAAAGCACCCATTGGGCAAAAGAATACATATACAGGGCAGAAGCTAACGGGATTGTAAACGGAATGGGAGACGAAACCTTTAACCCTGAAGGTGAGGTCACATATCACCAGTTTGTAAAAATGCTTGTGTGCGTATTGGGATACAAGATTTTGGCTGAAGATAAGGGCGGATTTAGTGGCGGAGGATACCTCTATGTGGGCTCAAGTCAGGTAACGGGATTTACAAAAGGTGTACCGGGTGAAAGGGAAAAACCAATTACAAGACTAACGGCGGCAAGATTGGTATACAACGCACTGGAGGTGGAAATTTTTGAAGAGTGGACATATGATGTCGCCGCGTCGGGAGCGTGTATTAATTTGCCCGATTATAAAACTATTATAGAGGATTATCTCGGTTGCGAAAAGATAAAAGGCGTTATAACTGCGACTGCCGATGAAGAAATAGAAATTGAAACAACCCGAAATTATACAACAGGAGAAAGTTTTAAAAATGGGCAAACGTGTGCCTTTAAAAATGAGACGCGTAACGGTAAAGAACTTAAGGGATGTACAGTGGTAGCGTATATCCGGAAAAACGATAGTGAAAACAAGATTATTGCTGTAGCAAAAAAGGAAGATTAAGGAGGATTTATATGAAAAAAATATTGTCTGTTTTATTGTGCTTTGTGATATGTTTCGAGGGGGTGAGCGCACTGGCTTATTATGATTACCCGGATGTTCGGGAGGAGTATATTCATATAACAGACCTGCTCTATGAACTTGAAATTATGGAAGGTGACGATGAGGGTAATTTTAACCCTGATGAAACCTTGACAAGAGCCGAAGCGGCGGCAATTATGGTGAGGCTTTTGGGGAAAACGGACAGAAATATAGTGCCGGGAGAAACGGGCTTTACCGATGTTGATTTTAATCATTGGGCGGCAAGGTATATAAAATACGCAAAGGATGAATGTATAATCAGTGGAATGGGCGATGGCACATTTGACCCTGAGGGCACTGTTACATATCATCAGTTTGTGAAAATGCTTGTATGCGTACTTGGGTATGGACCTGTGGGTGAAGCACATGGTGGCTTTGCCGGTGGCGGTTATCTTTACGCGGGAAGCAAGCAGATTACAAATGTTATAAAAGGGGTAGAAGGATGGATTTCTGAAAAGAGATATAACGACCCCATAACAAGAATTGTTGCGGCGCAAATGGTTTATAATTCCTTGGATGTTGAACTGATGGATATAAGCGATTTTTCGACAGGAATAAACGGTTCGGGACCATGTTTTCCCGATTATAATGACGTGGAGACAATAATGACAGAATATCTCGACTGTTCTTTGATGATGGGTATTGTTACCAAAATATCGGAGGATGAAGGAACAATTGAAATAGTCTTGACGGATTGCGATTGTGAGGAATGGACGAATTTTAAGGTTGGGCAAAGGCGAGTTTTTGACAATGCAGAACGCAACGCAAAAGCTTTTTTGGGCAATAGAGTTGAATTCTTTGCAAAAGGGAATAAGTTTCTTAAAGGTTCGGCAGAATATCGCAATAATAGAATTGTGTTGACTCCCGATTTGATTGAAGAATTCACCAAAGATAAGATAGTTTATTATAAAACCGAAGAGGCGAAAAACACAACCGAAGCCATGGTGCAAAGCTTTGTTGAAATCAAGTATTTTGACCCGATAATAGTTGAATGTAATGTTATTGTAAACGGTGAATTAAATCCCGACTTTGATGTGTATGAGGAATACAAAAACCTTGATAAAATAACACTTCTTGACAATGACAACGACGGAGATTTTGAATTTATAATTGTTAATACAGAGGAATAAAAAACACCAAAAGCAAATGGGGACAGTCCCCGTTTGCTTTTTAGGTTGAAAAGGGAAGAAGTGTATGGTATGCTTAAATAGAAGGAGTGATGAGAGTGAAAGAAAAAACTAACTTTTTGGGTTCGCTTAAAAGATTTTGGAAAAATGCGATTAACAGTAATAAAAACATAAAAACGGAAAAGGGAATTGATGATGCCGACACAGAAGAACTTACCGAATTGGATATAGTGAAAGAAAAACTGTTTTCTGTTTTAAACAAGCATCATATACATTTGCCTTATCCAATGACGCCTTCACCCGAAGGATATAGTGATGCTGAGAAATATTATAAGGATTATGTAGAGCCTTGTTTTACATTGTTTAAGCTTGATAATTATTATCGGGATCAGGGATATACCACATATTTTATTGCATTTTCCAAAGAAACTGAAACGCCGTATATAATAGGGGCTACTTTCAGTGACTGGCATGTGTCATATACAAGTTATGACAGAAAGGAAATATCGTATGAAGCATTAAATGAACTTGCAGGGGCGTTCGGTTATACGAAATATGTGAACATGAATGCTGACAACTGGAAAGAATGCATTGAATAACAACGGGCGGATAAAGAATCCGCACCTAAAAGGCTTTCTTTATAAAAGGGAGCCTTTTTTATGGTTGAAAATGGACTAAGTGTGTGATAAAATAATCGTATAAGTATATCCCGGCCGGGAGCACTGGCACGGGACATGCCTGACCCATATTTTACAAGCTTTGTTTGCACTTTTTTATTTTAACGAAACAGGCGTGTCCCTGTTCCTTAGAAAAACGTTGCAATTACCTAATCAAAGTGGACTGATGTGTGGGGAAGGCAGAAAGGTAGGTAGTTATATGAAAAGAGTTTTGTCAGTTTTGCTTTGCTTAGTTATGCTTTTGTCAAGCGTAAATATTGCATTTGCAGAAGAATTTGTGTTTGACGATGAATCTTGGGAACAAAAGTCTTACACAGTAAGTTTGGACCTTAATAACAAAAGTCCCTTTGGTCAGTTTGAAGGTTGGGGCACATCTATCTGTTGGTGGGGGCACCATTTGGGTGAAAACCTGACAGACGAACAGCTGGATGCTGTTGTAAAAGCCCTTTACGATGAAGACGAGGGCTTAGGCTTAAACATTGCCCGTTACAACATCGGTGGCGGTGACGACCCGACACACAACCACCAGAGAGAATTTGACGGACGAGATATGCCCGGTCTTACAGATGCTGACGGCAAATGGAATCTTGGTAATGACCAAGGTCAGCTTAAGGCTTTGCAGCTTGCTGTCAAGTACGGTGCTGATATTTTGGAGGCTTTTTCCAATTCGCCTCCGTATTATATGACTGAGAGCGGATGCAGTTCGGGTAACCATAACTCGGGCAAAAACAACCTGCCTGATGACAAGTTTGACGATTTTGCAGAATACCTCGCAGAAGCGGTAATGCGTATACAGAAGGAATACGGCATTAAGTTTGATACATTAGAACCCTTTAACGAGTCCGATACAAACTACTGGGGGTATGAGGGCTGGCAGGAGGGCTGTCACTTTGACGTTGAGGATCACTCAAGATTGATTCTTCTTGTGAGAGAAGCGCTCGACAAACGTGGTCTTAAAGATGTTGGAGTAGCTGCTGCTGACGAAACAAACGTTTGGAGAACAGGCGAAAATATCAAGAACGTTTATACAGACGAGGCTATAGCGGCACTTAGTCAGGTTAATACACACTCCTACAGTGTAGGTGACTATAACCACACAAGAAATGCCGTGCTTGAGGCAAATAAGCCTTTATACATGACAGAGGTTGACGGCGATGGCTCTATTGGTGGCGAGGCAAGCGGCAATATGGGCCCTGCACTGTGGTTTGCAAATAAGATAAACGAAGACTTACGCGGCTTAGAGCCTAACGCATGGGTAATGTGGCAGGCGGTGGCTATGGCGTATGACGGCGAGCATAAGGATTCGGGCTACTGGAACATTATGTCCGTGGATGGCGAAACAGGCGAATTAAACAAGCCTAAGAAATATTACGCATATAAGCAGTTTACAAAGTTTATCCGTCCCGGTGACACTTTGGTGAAGACTGATTACTCAAATATTGTTTCCGCAATCAACGAGGAAGAGGGCAAGGTTGTATTTGTAATTACAAATACAGACAGCAGCAAAAAGGTGTATGACTTTAAGCTTGAAAACCTTGGTATGCAGATTGAAAGTGTACAAGTTTATGAAACAACAAAGACAAGAAACTTTGAGCTTGCAGCTGTTAAGGAAACAACAACAGGCGTTGAAGTGCCTGCATACAGTGTTGTAACTGTTGTTGTAAATGGCAATGTGGGACACAAGAGCATTAAGCTTACGGAAAAGAATAATACAAAGACCGCTTTTGTGGGCAATTTGCTTGAGTTTGAAGTAACAGATGAGAACGGCAACAAGATTGATGCACAAGTGAAAATCGAAACAAGCTGTGATTGTTATCCTATTTACACATTGGATGGTAACAAATTTATATTCAATGAGCCTCACGGTCCTTTGAAACTTTATGTTGAATGGGACGGATTAAAAGCAGAATATCCTATGCAGATTGCCGGTGATTCAAGCAAGGTTAGAATTATTGGCTCGGGCAGTGAGAGAGCATTGAAAGTTGAAGGAAATGATGTTGTAATTTCTGATAGAGATAATACACCATCTCAGATTTGGAATATAGATAGAGAAATAAGACTGAATCTCGATATGACAACGACAACATTCTATACTTTCAAAAACGAAAAAACAGGTAAGTACCTCTCCACAGAAAGCTTTTTGACAACAAGTGACAATCTTAATGATAATGCTATTTGGACAATTGAAAAAGATAAAGGCTTGTACAGAATTATAAACAAGGCAACAGGCGACAGTGTTGACGTTTACAATCATGCAACAGAGAATGGCGCACAGGTTGGCGTTTACGGTGGATATTATGCAACACCTAACCAGTTGTTCTATTTTGAATTAGTTGAGCCCGAAACTGCGGTTGAGGTTGAGTTTATGGCAGGCGAAATTGAGCTTTCCGGCACACCTTTCGGTACTGAGCCTTGGGACGGGGATGTGAACGTAACTGCCGACAAAGCCTGGGACGGTGACAAGGAAACCTTCTTCCACGCAGGACGCAATGACGACAGAACAGGCTTTACTGCAATTGACCTTGGCGAAGACCATTTGCCCTTTAACAAGGTTACAATAAACTCTCGCCCGGGCTTTGAATACCGCGGATGGGAAGCGGTGCTCTCAGGCAGCAACGAAAAAGACGGAGAATACACCGTTATTCATCAGTTTACCAAGGAAGACTTTAAGCGTGGCGAATATGCGTCTGTGGATTTGGGAGAATATGTAAATTACCGTTACGTTAAGTACGAAACACCTAACGGCGGTTATACAAACGTAGGCGAGGTTAATCTTATTTACGCACCGGAAAAGCCCATGTGCAAGCTTGAAGGCGACGTGCTTCGGGTAACAGGTGGCAGAACAAAGCTTATAAGCTATTACGATGGCGACGTACTCAAAAAGATTGAAACAACAACTAAGAGCGCGATTGTGCTTACGGACGAATATACAGATATAAGAATTCAGGTTATTAACAGCGAAAATAATCTTCTTGCAACATTCTTTATTAAAAAGTATTGACAGACTAACATAAAGCATATACAATAGTGTGCGCAAAAACACAGTAATATGCTTTATGGAGGTCTTGATATGGTATTTGATACATTAGTTGCAATTATTGCTGAAAACATCAGTGTTGATGAATCTGAAATAACTCCCGAGACAACCTTTGAAGATTTGGGTATTGATTATATTGATTTACTTGATATTGTAATGGCTCTTGAAGAGGCTCTCGGCGGCGTTGAAGTCGAAATTGACGACGATGCGGAAACCGTAGGAGAATTGGCAGAGAGTATAGAAAAACAGCTTTAACATAAAAAACGTTGCTTTGAAGCAACGTTTTTTATGTTGAAAATGCGGAGGTAGGAATGCAGAATACAGAATTAGTGAAAAAATATTGAATTTTTTTAAGTTTTTTTCAAAAAGTACTGGAAATGTATTCATATTTAGTGTATAATATATCCGCATACAACTAAGCAAATAATTTTATTATTATATTTAGGAGGTAATTCCAATGGCTAAGTATGTTTATTTATTTAGCGAAGGCGATGCATCCATGAGAAATACTCTCGGTGGTAAGGGTGCTAACCTTGCAGAAATGACAAAAATGGGTCTTCCTGTACCTCAGGGCTTCACAGTTTCTACTGAAGCTTGTACAAAGTACTACGATGACGGCAGAAAGATCAACGATGAAATTCAGGCTGAAATTCTTGAAAACATCAAGAAGCTTGAAGAAATCGCAGGCAAGAAGTTCGGCGATAAGGAAAATCCCCTTCTCGTTTCCGTTCGTTCCGGTGCTCGTGCATCCATGCCCGGTATGATGGACACAATCCTCAACCTTGGTCTTAACGAAGAAGTTGTTGAAGCTATTTCCGTTAAGTCCGGCAACCCCAGATGGGCTTGGGACTGCTACAGAAGATTCATCCAGATGTATTCTGACGTAGTTATGGAAGTTGGTAAGAAGTACTTTGAAGAGCTTA
>CAZNIC010000031.1:0-18667 GCA_964572985.1 uncultured Oscillospiraceae bacterium | reverse complement strand
AATTTTGAAAATAATCGTTTAGATTGCTGTTTTGTACGTTGGGTGCTGTGCTATGCGCACCGCCCTTACGGACAAAATGGTAAGATGGACGATTGGTTTCCAAAATTTACGGTTCTGATATACAATTTTGAAAATAATCGTTTAGATTGCTGTTTTGTACGTTGGGTGCTGTGCTATGTGCACCGCCCCTACGGACAAAATAGTAAGATGGACGATTGGTTTTCAAAATTTACCTTTTAATCTTTACTTTACCTTCGCTGATTTCCCCAATAGCCACGCTAACATGCTTGTCTGTTACGGGGTTTTCGCTTTCGGCGAGCTGACGAGCTCTTTTAGCGGTTACGATAACGAGAGAGTAACGGGAGGGCATACCTTCCATAAGTTTAGCAATTTCAGGATATAACATTGTTCAAAACTCCTTCTGTAAATTCTTGATTGTTTTTCATTTTGCATTTTTCCGATACAAAAATTGCCCTGAGCTCTTCTGCCGCAGTTTCAATCTTGTCGTTGATTATAATATAGTCATATTTTTCTGCCTGACGGAACTCTTCAACAGCCGCACTAAGGCGTTTTTCGATAACCTCCATGCTTTCGGTGCCTCTGCCGATAAGTCTTTGTCTGAGAATTTCATATGACGGGGGCATTGTAAATACCAAAACAGCATCGGGGCAGTTTTCCTTTACTTGAAAAGCGCCCTGCACGTCAATTTCAAGTATTACGTCCATGCCTTCATTAAGCTTTTTTTCCACGCTTTCACGGGGAGTGCCGTAATAGTTTTCACAAAACTGTGCATATTCCAAAAAACCGTTTTCTTCGATTTTCTTTTTAAATTCCTCTACAGTCAGGAAAAAGTAGTTAACGCCGTATCTTTCGCCTTCGCGGGGGTTTCGGGTTGTTGCGGAAACCGAAACAAACACGTCTTCGTGTTTATCGGTATATTCCTTAACAAGAGTTCCTTTGCCCGAACCCGAAGGACCTGAGAGTACAAGCAATGTTCCTTTTCTCATAGCGCACTTCCTATTCTTCACCAATTATAATAGTCTGCTTTTCCTCGGTCTCGTTACGTTCGTATATAACATCAGCAGTTAATGCCGACAGTATAATATGACCCGAGGAGGCAACGATAACACTTTTTGTTTTTCTGCCGAAGGAGGCATCAATCAGCATTCCTTTTTCGCCCGCGTCCTTGACAAGCCTTTTTACAGGGGCAGAATCCGGGCTGACAATGCTGACAATTTTACCGTCGGAAACCATGTTCCCGAACCCAATGTTGATAAGTTTCAACTCACCACATCCTTATATAGCGTACTTTGATTTAAGCTCACTTCCCTAATAATCCTCGTATCAGTGTACTTTGATTGAGTAACTGCAACTTTTTTATAAGGAACAGGTACACACCTCCTGCATACACTGTCCTCGCATCAGTGTGCTTTGATTGGGTAACTGCAACATTTTTATAAGGAACAGGGACACACCTCCTGCATACACTGAGGAAGTGAGAACATACCACCTACCTGTGGGTGAGGTATGTCCCGTGCAGCTTACAGCGGTTAGTTTACTCTATATTCTGTACTTGTTCTCTTAATTTCTCAATTTCAGCCTTAACGTCAATAACATTTCGTGCGATTGAAAGGCTGTTGCATTTTGAGCCTGTTGTGTTGATTTCGCGGTTCATTTCCTGGATAAGGAAATCCATTTTTCTGCCGATAGGTTCTTCGGCTCTGAACATTTCTCGCATCTGTTCGATGTGGCTTTTAAGTCTTGCGATTTCTTCATCAACGTTTACCTTGTCTGCAAAAAGCGCAACCTCTGTGAGAAGACGGGATTCGTCATAGGGCACACTGCCCATGATTTCCTTCATTCTGGCTTCAATCTTTGCGCGGTAAACCGTCACAATTTCGGGAGCGTGCTCTTCTATGATGTTAACGATATTTTCAATCACGTTAAGATGCTCTGTCAAAACAAGGAGCATGTTATAGCCTTCGTCCTCACGCATTTTGGTGTACATTTTGCCCGCTTCGTCGAGTGCCGACAAAACAACCTTTGTCATTTCTTCGGCGTCTTCATCCTCGGCATCAATACTGAGTACATCGGGGAGACGCGCCAGTGTGATGGCATTTACCTCGCCCTGAGTATTTGTTTCCTCTGCAATTTTATTGATTGCATCCTGATATGCCTTTGCCAGATTAACATTGACGGTAACTGCCTTTGTTTCATCCTCGGAGGAATCTATATTGATATAAACATCAATCTTACCGCGTGATGTATAGCCTGTAACGGCTTTTTTAACGGGTGCTTCCAAAAAGCTGTAGAGACGGGGCATTTTTACGCTGATATCACTGTAGCGACTGTTTACGCTTTTGATTTCAACAGTAATCTTTTTGCCCATATACATAGTTTCGGCTGTGCCGTAACCTGTCATGCTTTTCATTCTGCGTCCGCCTCCTTTTCTGCTTTTTCTGTGTCCAATGTGCCTTCAAAAGCCTTAACAAATTCTTCACCGTCAAGCTTTTCATGTTTTATAAGTGCCTTTGCAACAGCGTGAAGCTTGTCGATATTTTCGCGGAGAAGCTGTTCGCATCGAGCATAACACGAATCGATGATATCTTTGATTTCTTTATCGATTACAGCGGCTGTCTCGGGCGAATAATTGTTACCCTGAGAGAAGTCTCTGCCCAAGAACACCTCGTGCTCGCTTGAGCCAAAATTCATAAATCCGAGCTTGTCGCTCATACCGTAACGCATAACCATCTTGCGTGCAGTGTTTGTAGCGTGCTCAATGTCGCTTGATGCGCCTGTATTGATATGGTTGTAGATAATTTCTTCTGCAACTCTGCCGCCCATTGTAACGATGATGTATTCAAGCATTTCGTCCTTGGATACATACATTTTGTCCATATCGGGAAGCGAAAGCGTAAATCCGCCTGCCGCACCGCGGGGGATAATAGAAACCTGGTGCACATTGTCCTGTGTGGGAAGAATATGCGACAGGATTGCATGACCTGCTTCGTGATAAGCTGTCTGCTCCTTATCTTTGTCCTTCATCACCTTGTTTTTCTTTTCGGGACCCATAACAACCTTGAGGATTGCTTCGTCCATTTCTGTCTGACCGATTTTGTCTTTCTTTGCTCTTGCAGCTAAAATTGCCGCTTCGTTAAGGATGTTTTCAAGGTCAGCACCTGTAAATCCGTATGTGGACTTAGCCACCTTTTCCAATTCTACAGTTTCGTCAAGAGGCTTGTTCTTTGCGTGAATTTTGAGTATTGCCTCTCTGCCCTTCTGGTCGGGATAGCCCACTACAACCTGTCTGTCAAATCTGCCCGGACGAAGGAGTGCGGGGTCCAAAATATCAGCACGGTTAGTTGCCGCGATAATGATAATACCCGAGTTTGTACCAAAACCGTCCATTTCAACGAGGAGCTGGTTTAATGTCTGCTCACGTTCATCATGACCGCCACCAAGACCGGTACCTCTCTGACGACCAACGGCGTCGATTTCGTCAATAAATATAATAGCGGGAAGGTTTTTCCTTGCCTGTTCAAACAAATCTCTTACTCTTGAAGCACCTACACCCACAAACATTTCTACAAAGTCAGAGCCTGACATTGAGAAGAAAGGTACACCTGCTTCGCCTGCAACAGCTTTTGCAAGAAGAGTTTTACCGGTACCGGGAGGGCCCACCAATAAAACGCCCTTGGGGATTCTCGCGCCAAGGTCAGTAAAGAGCTTGGGATTGCGCAAGAAATCAACGATTTCACTAAGTTCTTTCTTTTCTTCGTCAACACCGGCAACGTCACTGAATGTAACTCTCTTGCCGTTTTCATCGGGTGATTTTGCTTTGCTCTTTCCAAAACCGCCCATGCCCTTGCTGCCGCCCTGCGACTGACGGAACATAAAAACCCAGAACGCTATGATAATAACAAACGTGATTATCGTAGGCAGCATAGAAACAAGCCACGAGCCTTCTTCGGGTTTGGGCACAGTAACCTTGAGCTTGTTTTCTGCCATAAGTTGCTGTACGGTGTCGTTTTCGAGAATATATTTACCCGGGGCTTCAATTATCTGAACGTTTTTGCTTTTATCCTTGTAGGTAACTTCAATCTCGCTGTCTTTGATAACGATTTCCTTTACCCTACGCGCTTCAATGTCTTTGATAAGATCCGAGTATACCGGTTCATATACGGACTTCTGCGGTGCAAAAAGGTTGGATATAACAATAATAACCAACACAAATGCAAGCACAAAGCCCAGGTTTTTAATGCCTTTTTTCAACATAATGCCTCCTTGGCTTAGTTTTCATAGATTTCGGGTTTAAGAACCCCGACAAAGGGGAACTGACGATAACGGTGGTCGTAGTCCAATCCGTAGCCTACCACAAACTCATTGGGAATATCAAAACCTATGTACTTGGGAACAAGGTCTACAACTCTTCTTTCGGGCTTGTCAAGGAAAGTGCAGATTTCAACACTCTTTGCGCCTTCGTTCAAAAGGATTTCGCGTACGGCTGTAAGAGTTCTGCCTGTGTCAACGATATCTTCAACGATAAGTATATCCTTATCCTTTACGTTAAAGCCCTTACCTTTTATTATGTCCACTTTTCCAACAGATTCTGTACCTTCGTAGCTTGACGCAAACAAGCACATAACTCTTGCAGGAACGCTGAGAGCTCTTACAATGTCAGATGCAAACATAAAGCTGCCTGTAAGCACGCAAAGAACGCAGACCTCTCTGCCCTCGTAATCACGGCTGATTTCCTCGCCGAGTTCTTTTACTCTTGTTTTAATCTGCTCTTCGTTTACAAGAATTTTTTCCACAACATCCGTTATCTTTTCTCTTTTGTTTTCCATTTTTTCCTCACTTCCCGTTTTTCTTACAAAACTCAACACATAAAATTTTTTTTGTTGTTTCGCTTGGTTGACACCTTGCGCTTTTTCTCACACCCGGAACAAATAAAATTTCATCATTATTTGCAAGCATTAAAATTTTATCACGAATTTCTTTCCGGATTTTTAAATCAATGAAAATTTTTTTAATTTTCTTTTTCCCTTCCATACCGTAAGGGTACATATAATCCCCCTCTTCGCGCCCGCGTATCACAAGGCTTTCGGGGAGAAGTTCGGCATCGAAAAATGCCATCATTTTATTATCTCTCATTTTTACGGTTTTGTCAACTGTTTTTATGCTCCAAACACCGTCAGACGTAGATATTTCAAGGTTTTCGCCGTTTTTGAAAATATATTTTTCACCACGGTTATCATTGGTGTTTTTTTCGGTTTTGTACACCTTGCCATAGCTTTGCACAATGCGCACACCATCACCAAGGTCCACGCCTTTTCCCGTGCCGCCCAGCGCAATATCGTACACAGCTTTTATTTTTTTGCTGTCAACATTTTTGACGCACCAATGTTTGAGCGCCTCGATTACAACTCTCCGCCTAAGGCTTTCATGCAGCAGCATAAATTTATCTTTCACAATGACCCCGTTTTCAAATGCACCCGACTCAAGCGCAAGATGCGTCAGATATTCATCATCCTGCCTTAATATTTCCGAAACAGACGATATTTTTTCCTCAGCCTTGGGGAAAATCTTTTCTGCCTCAAAAAGCACAACATTGCGCAATCTGTTTCGGGTGTAGTCACATTCTTTATTGGTCGAATCCTCACACCAAGGAATGTTTTTCTTTGTAAGATAGCTTTTTATTTCATCTTTTGAAACATTAAGCAAGGGTCTTATAATATTATCTCTCTTATAAGGTATTCCGCCCATTCCTTTTGTGCCGCTGCCCCTGAAAAGGTTAAAAAGCACGGTTTCGGCATTGTCGCCCATGTGATGCCCTGTTGCAATACGGGCACCGCCAAGCCTTTTTGCAATGCTCTCAAAAAAGCGGTATCTTTCCCGCCTTCCGCATTCCTCTTCGCCAATCTGCTCCTCTTTTGCAATGCGGGGGATATCAATCTTTTTATAAAAAAGCTCTATCCCTTTTTTTTGGCAAAAATCGCGGACAAAATCACTGTCTTTGTCGCCTTCCTCGCCACGTATGGAATGGTTTACGTTTGCGGCAAAAAGCTCAATCCCAAGCTTTTCGCGGAGCTCATAAAGCACACAAAGCAGGGCCATAGAATCTGCGCCGCCGCTTACGGCGCAAACAACCTTGTCCCCTGCTTTGAGCATTTTTTTGTTTTCAATCGTTTCGAGTACTCTTAAAAGCACTTCTTCACCTAATTTCTGTTATCCAGATTCATAAACTTTGTATATTCACCGCGCCATGCAAGGTTAACCGTTCTGCATTCACCGCCACGGTGTTTTGCAACAATACATTCCACGATATTGCTCTTTTCGGCATTTTCGTCCTCATTAGCTGTATCGGGGTTATAAAGCAGCATTACAATGTCAGCATCCTGCTCGATAGAACCACTTTCACGAAGGTCACTAACCTGGGGACGCTTATCCTTTCTGGCTTCACTCATACGGTTAAGCTGCGAAAGAGTAATAACGGGGATTTCCAGTTCTTTTGCCATAATTTTTAACGAACGGGAAATCTCGGCAACAGCCTGAGCACGGTTGTCGCTTCCGCCTTTTGTTTCCATCAGCTGTAAGTAGTCAATAACAACCAAGCCGAGATTTTTCTCAAGCTTAAGTCTACGGCATTTTGCACGGATTTCGGATATTGCAATACCGGGGGTATCGTCAATATATATGGGTGCATTGATAATGCCCGGAAGAGAATGTGCCAGCTTTGTCATCTCAGATGGGCTAAGGTCGCCTACTCTCATTTTTTCACTGGACACAAGTGCCTCACTGGAGAGCACTCTGTTTACAAGCTCTTCCTTGCTCATTTCCAGACTGAAAACAGCAACGGGGATTTTGTGCTTTATTGCCGCGTTTTCGGCAATATTGAGCGCAAAGGATGTTTTACCTACACCGGGGCGCGCCGCCACAATAATAAGCGCGCTTTTTTGAAGACCCGCCGTAAGAGAGTCAAGCTCTTTGAACCCGGTGGGTACACCCGTTACGGACGAACCTTTTTTCTTGAGTTCTTCAAGGAGCGCCATAGAGCTCTTTACAACCTCGCTTATATGATAAAAGCCCTTTGAACCCTGTTTGTCAAGAATATTGAAAATAAGCTGTTCGCTTCTGTCCAAGATGTGGGTAACCTCGTCTTCATCACGTGTGGAGATATCAATAATCTCGCTTGCAGCACCCACAAGACGGCGCAGTATGCTTTTTGACTGCACAATATTCACGTAATGAGTGAGATTTTCCGTGCTGAGCACGTTTTGCACAATGCCCGATATATATCCTATGCCGCCCACAGAGTCGATATCACTTCCCAGTTTATCGGAAAGAGTGACTATGTCAACAGGAGTGCCGATTTCAAAAAGCGATGCTATGGCACTAAAAATCGTCTGATGGGTTTTTGTATAAAAATCCTCTGCAGAAAGACTTTCCACGCAGGCAATAAGTGCCTTTTCGTCAAAAATCATGCTGCCGAGTACTGCCTGCTCTGCCTCAATATTGTATGGCATTGTTTTTCCTATAGGAAGCTCCATCACTATTCCTCCCTTCAATCAAATCGGGCTTTTTTTATTCCGCCTCGATTACAACAGTGATTTTTGCACTGATTTCAGGATAAATTTTAACTTCAACCTCATGAGAGCCTACAGTTTTCAAGCCATCGGAAAGCTGAACCTTTCTTTTGTCAACAACAACATGAAGCTGATATTTGATAGCGTCTGCAACGTTCTGGTTTGTAACCTTGCCGAAAAGCTTGCCGTTGTCGCCTGCTTTTGACTTTACATTTACGCTTTTGCCGTCAAGCTTTGCCTTTGTTTCCTTTGCGGCAATAACTTCCTGCTCCTTATGATAAGCCTTAGCTTCGTTTTTGCTCTTAACTTCGTTCAAAGCACCCTTTGTTGCTTCCTTTGCAAGACCCTTAGGGAAAAGGAAATTTCTTGCATAGCCGTCACTGGCTTCTACAACCTCGCCCTTTTTGCCATGTCCTTTAACATCTGCCAATAATACTACTTTCATTTTTTATCGTCCTTTCGTTTATCGTTCTTTTTCATATTCTTCGATTGCCGCACAAAGCTTTTCTTCGGCTTCCGGGGCGGTTATATCAGTAAGCTGTGCCGCACCTGCAAGCATATGCCCGCCGCCGCCGAGCTTTTCGCAAATAAGCTGAACATTAACCTCGCCAAAGCTTCTGCCCGATATGGAAATACGGTTTTCTTCAACAGGGGCAACAACAAACGATGCCTCAACTTTTTCCATGTCCAAAATATCGTTTGCCGCCTTTGCGATAACATCCTGCCTCATTACTTCATTCACACGGCTTATTGCAATAGAATCTGAATACATGCGTGCATTCGACACAATCGTAGCTCTTTCCTCGTAAGCCTCTTTTGTCTCTCTGAAAATACGTCTTACGTTTACGGTATCTGCGCCAAGGCGTTTGAGATACGCCGCCGCTTCAAAGGTCCTGACGCCTGTTTTGTAAATAAAATTGTTTGTATCAACAAGTATGCCTGCGTACATTGCCTCAGCCACAAGATTATTGATACCGCCACGACCCATGTACTGGAGCATTTCAGCAATCATTTCACAGCTGCTTGATGCAAAAGGCTCGTGATACAAAAGGTCAGTGTTCAAGATAAAGTCTTCGCTGCGTCTGTGGTGGTCAATAAGCACCACTGCGTCAGCCTCATCAAGGATTTCGGCGGAAGCCACCAAATTACGCCTGTGCGTATCGCACACTATAACAAGCGTCTTTTCGCCCATAAGCTCCCTTGCCTGCATTTTGTTTACAAAAAGTCCCCCGTTTGTCTGGTTCTTTTCAAAGTTTTCCAAAATAGCTTTTACCGTACGGTCATAAGATTCAATCAAAACCTTTGACTGCTTGCCTCGTGCCATTGCAACACACGCCAGTGCCACACATGCACCAAACGAGTCTGCATCCGCATTGAGATGACCCATAACAATAACATTGTCGCTTTCGTCAATAAGATTTAAAAGCGCAAGTGCTTTAACTCTTGATTTAACCTTTGCTCGCTTTTCTGTTTCACGGTTTTTGCCGCCGTAATAGGAAAAGCTGTTACCGTCTTTTATAACAGCCTGATCGCCGCCACGACCGAGCGCCATATCAAGTGCCGCCTTTGCAAAGGTGTCAATCTCGTTGATATCTGTGCCGTCAATCCCCACGCCTATACTGAGCGTCGGCTCAATTGCACTGCCTTCGCCAAGGCTTTTTGCCTTTTCAAGCACATCAAATTTTGCCTCTTTGATTTTGTCAAGCATTTCCGAATTGAAAAGGCACATATATCTGCCTTTTTCAAGATGACGCACACTGCCGCCCAGTGTTTTTGCCCAGTCAAATATAAGCGTCTCAATGCTTTTTTCAGCCTTGTAGGAAACATCATCGCCCTCTTCGGTCAAAAGCTCGTCATAATTGTCTATCAAAACATGGGCAATAACAGTTCTGGAATCCTGCGCCTCTTTTTTGTATCGTTCAAGCTCTGTTACGTCCCTGAGCGTCAGTACAAACGCACTGTCTGTTGCATTGTCGGCTTTAAAGGGCACGTTGGAGAGGATATATGAACGCTCCTTATAATCGATTTTGGTTTCCTCACCGGGTTCCATCTTACAAAGAATATCCATAGTAATACGTGGAATATGCTCTGTTATGCCGTCGTGCATACTAACCTCAGGGCACATATTTTTAAAAGCATCGTTCCACCAGTTGATTTTGCCGTCTGTACCCACGGAAATCATAGCCGCTGTTACGCCTTTGGTAATATCAAACTTATCGTTGACATCACTCATTGACGAGTAATACTTGAGGCTTGTTGTGTATTTTTTCTTTTCCTCCAATATGTTGTAGCAAAGCACCACGCCCGACAAAAGCACAAGTACAACGCCCACAACCGGAGCATAAAAACAAACCCCTATACCGCACACTGCCACCAGCAGACAATAAAAGAGAAGTCCGTTTTTTAATATTGCATTCAAAAATCCGTTTTTCTTATTCATGCTTACCCCTCAAAATTCATACATATACATAGTTGATTATATAACAAACAAATCAATTTGTACAGTGTTTTTTCACTTTTATTCTCTATTTGACCGCTTTCAATTAACTTTGATTAGGTAACTGCAACATTTTTCAAATGAACAGGGACACACCTCCTGCATACACTTAGAGAGTGCGAACATATCACCTACCTGCAGGAGAGGAATGTACCTGCCGCTTTTAATACAAGGAGGCTTTTATGGAACATGTATCAACCCACGCATCAGATTTTCGGCACAAAGAGGTTATCGATATCACAACAGGCAACCGCTTAGGTTTTATCACGGATGTTGACATTGACTTGGAAAAAGGCGTTGTAAACTCTGTTATTATACCCGGCAGACGCCGTTTTTTCGGGCTATTGCCTGCCGATGAGGATATCTTTATCCCCTGGAAAAGCATCAAAAAAATCGGAGAAGAGATAATACTGGTCACTACCGAAGATTAAGGCTTCTCCTTGAGGAGAAGCTGTCAGCTTTGCTGACTGATGAGGTGCAAAAAGGTTTTACCTCATTATTGTACTTTATACAAAAAAGTGCCATCCGCTATTGCGGGGGCATTTCATTTTCGGATATCCCCTAATTATTACCGGCGGCACACAAATAGGTAGATAATTTATAGGTTGCACTATCCCTTTGTAACTACGGCTGCGTTTTTTCTCATTTTGCTCCCTGACTGGCAGAAATTGCGAGTATCAGTTTCCGCTTCTTGCGAGCAATTTCAGCGCGATTGGGCCGCTGAGTGCGTGCCTTGGAGCGCGGTGACACAAAAGGGGCAAAACGAGAAAAAACAAAACCCACTAATTATATACAGGGAGCTTTTCCCCAATCTCCGCCCATGCGAGACCGTTTGGGGTCCGGGGAATCGGAACCCCGGTGGTTTTGGTACTTTTGCCACCAAAAGTACACTCCGCCTTAATCCTATTAAAATATCCGGCTTTTCTTAAGGCGTTAAACTGTGTATAGGCAGTGTCTTTTTGAACCATGCCATAATGGCGTGGTTTTCGTTTACAAAAAAGTGTTCCGAACACTCATGGTTCAGAACACTTCTGCTTTTATTCAAATTCGTCTTTAATTAACTTATTAAGCTCTCTTGAGTTGTGTATGTAATAAGATACTTCGCCCTCATACTGTCCCTCGCCCGGAACTATGAACGACTGCACATTTGATTCACCCATTCCCACAAGCATTGTGCCTGCTTCAAGCATTTGGGCTGTTGTCATGTCGGTGTTGGAGTTATAGCGGATAATTTCATACACCTCGGGGATTTTTTCAACATACAGTATATTAAGCTTTTGTTCGATAAGCTTTTTTATAAAATCCTGTTGGACCCTGATACGACCAATGTCGCCGTCAGGATATTGACGAAAACGCACAAGCTCCTCTGCCTCGCCACCGTCAAGAAGCTGATAGCCCGACTTTAAGTGAATATACAAATCCTGGAGCGGGTCTTCGTAGTCCATATTGCGAGGCACGTTGTAATAAACGCCGTCTACAGCGTTTACAATATCACGGAAAGCCTCAAGATTAATCATAAAATAATAGTCAACCTCAAGTCCTGTCAATCTTTCCACGCTGTCAACAACCTGTCCCAAACCACCTTGGGAATAGGTGGAATTTATTTTCATGGTTGTACCCTTCGAAACAACCTTTGTATCCCTGGGGATAGAAAGTATGCTTGCCTTTTCATTTTCGGGGTCTATACGGCAAAGCATAATAACGTCGGGCAGTCCTGCCTCAATGTCTGTGCCGAGCACAAGCACGTTGTAAGGTTCGGGCAAGATTTCCTCTTCTTCAATGAGTTCGGTTGTAACCTCTTCTATTACGATTTCTTCAACCTCATCCCGGTCGTCATAGGTTTCAACATCGTCACCACTAACGGCTTTTACAATAAACAGCGTTGCAATAACAACTATTAAACCCAAAACCAATCCCAATATTATCCACACATATGGCGGAATAGGTTTTTTATTATTTGCATTTACAAGACTGCTTTGCATTTTATCACTCATTTCGTCATTTTTTATCATTTTATTCCGCATTCTTTAAAGCGTTTTCAAGGCTTTGGAGTGCCTCTTCCGCTATTGCAAGGTATCTTTCCTTTTTGTTTTTAATCCTGCCCACGTGGTGCTCTATTATGCCAAAGTTTGCATTCATAGGCTGGAAACGACCCTTTACTGCGCCTATGGTAATGTAGTTACTAAGCGCACCTGTCACGGTAGATGTGGGGAGCACTATCTCCTCTTCACCAAGGATTGCTTTTGCCGCATTAATGCCTGCCATAAGTCCGCTTGCCGCAGATTCAACATAGCCTTCAACGCCTGTTATCTGCCCTGCAAAATATACCTTGGGGTATTTTATCATGCCAAAGGTTGCCTTTAAAACCTCGGGTGAATTGATATAGGTATTGCGGTGCATTACGCCAAGACGTAAAAAGTTGGCGTTTTCAAGCCCCGGTATCATGGAAAACACTCTTTTTTGTTCGCCAAATTTGAGGTTTGTCTGAAAACCTACCATGTTGAACATTGTGCCCTCGGTGTTATCCTGCCTTAGTTGCACAACAGCATAAGGCTCTCTGCCTGTTTTGGGGTCAGGGAGACCCTTGGGCTTTAAAGGTCCGAAACGGAGTGTGTCCTCTCCGCGTGATGCCATAATTTCCACGGGCATACAGCCTTCAAACACGTTAGGCTTGTCAATATCAGAGTGCAAGGGTGCTTTTTCGGCACCTATAAGCTCTGTATAAAAAGCGAGATACTCGTCCTTATCCATGGGGCAGTTGATATAGTCTGCCGTGCCCTTGCCGTAACGTGCGCTCTTATACACCTTATCAAAATCAATGCTTTCCGTCTCGATAACAGGTGCCGCAGCATCGTAAAAGGAGAGGTATTCTTTTCCCGTAAGGCTTGCGATAGAATCGCAAAGTGCACCGTGGGTTAAGGGGCCTGTTGCAACAATTGTGTATTCGTCGGGGTTAACAAGAGTCACAAGCTCGTTTATAACCTCTATATTTTCGTGAGCGGTGATTTTTTCTGTCACCATGCGTGAAAATTTTTCTCTGTCCACTGCCAGTGCACCGCCTGCAGGCACCTTGGTTTCGTCGGCACAGGCAATTAAAAGAGAGTTCATCCTCCGCATTTCTTCTTTCAAAAGACCGCAGGCATTGTCAAGTCCTGCACCCTTAAGGGAGTTTGAGCACACAAGCTCACAAAGGTCACTATTTTCATGAGCGGGAGAAAAATGCACAGGCTTCATTTCATAAAGCTTAACCTTAATACCGCGGTTTGCCGCCTGCCATGCCGCTTCACAGCCGGCTAAGCCTCCACCTATGATTTTAACCGTATTCATCCTCTCCACCTCTTCTCTCATTCTTCTGTTTTATTTTTCTTTTTGTTTGTGGGACATTCTTCGTTTGAGCATGTTGTAAGGCTGCCGCGCTTGAGATATTTTTTCACCATAACACTGCCGCAAACAGGACAGGGTGATGCAATGGGCTGATCCCATAAAAGGAAATCACACCCCGGAGCATTTTCGCAGGTGAAATATTTTTTGCCCTTTTTGCTCTTTCTTTCAACAATACGAGAGCCGCATTTGGGGCATTTTACGCCTGTGTCTTTTATAACAGGCTTTGTATTTCTGCATTCGGGGAAGCCCGGGCAAGCCAAGAACTTGCCGAACTTACTCACCTTTACAACCATGTTTCTGCCGCACTTGTCACAAACCTCGTCACTGACTTCGTCGGCAATTTTTACTTTGTCAATATTCTTTTCGGCTTCCATGAGGGTCTTTTCAAAGGGCTCATAAAATTCCTTCATAAGGTCAACCCAGTCACGCTGACCCTCTTCGACCTTGTCAAGCTCTGCCTCCATACCTGCCGTAAACTCAGCATCAACAATGTTTTCAAAGTTTGTCTGCATAATATCGTTTACAATACAACCCAGCTCTGTAGGCTTAAGCATTTTCTTTTCGCGTGTTACATAGCCTCTGCCTGTTATTGTTGTGATTGTGGGTGTGTAGGTACTGGGTCTGCCTATGCCTGCATCCTTCATTGCCTCAATAAGGCTTGCTTCTGTAAAGCGTGCGGGAGGCTCTGTAAAATGCTGATCGGGTTCAAGCTCATTCAAAAGAAGCTTTTGTCCTTCTTCAAGCTTTAAGAGCTTTTTGCTGTCTTTTTGTGTAGCTTCGTCACTGCCTTCAATATATACGGCACGGTAGCCCATAAATTTGATAGCATTGCCCGACGCCTTGAAAGTAACACCGCCTGCATCAATATCAGCCTGAATAGTATCGTAAACTGCCGCCGTCATCTGGCATGCAACAAATCTTTCCCAGATAAGCTTGTAGAGCTTATACTGGTCAGCTGTAACGCTTTTCTGTATCATATCGGGGGTAATGGTGCAGTCTGTAGGACGGATGGCTTCGTGCGCATCCTGAGCGTCCTTGCCTGTTTTGTAATAGTTGGGCTTTGCGGGCAAATAATCCTTGCCGTACTTTTCGCCCACAAAAGTGCGCACTGCATCAAGTGCCTCGTTTGAGATACGCATAGAGTCTGTTCTCATGTAAGTGATAAGACCCATAGGACCACGTCCGGGCACTGTTACGCCTTCGTACAAGGTCTGCGCCGCACCCATCGTCCTCTGTGATGTAAAACCAATCTTACGGCTTGCATCCTGCAGAAGAGTACTTGTTGTAAAGGGCGGAAGCGGATGCTTTTTCTTTTCGGAATAAGTAGCTTTTTTAACAGTGTATTCTGCACTGTTTACCATTTCCAAAATCTTATCTGCATCATCTTTGGTATTAATTTCCTTCTTTTTGCCGCCTACACCGTAGTAGCGAGCTTCAAAAGGATGCTTGCCCTTTTCATCGGTAAGATGAGCCGTGATTGTCCAGTATTCCTTGGGAACAAAGTTCTCGATTTCTTTTTCGCGGTCAACAATCATTTTTGTAACGGCGCTCTGCACTCTGCCGGCGCTAAGTCCTCTTTTAACCTTTTTCCAAAGGATGGGGCTTATTTTATAGCCCACAATTCGGTCAAGAACTCGTCTTGCCTGCTGACTGTTCACCAAATCTATATCAATACATCTGGGGTTTTTAATAGACGCAACAACTGCGTTTTTGGTAACTTCATTAAAAGTGATACGGCAGGGAGATTTTTCGTCCAGCTCCAAAAGGTTTGCCAGATGCCAGCTTATTGCCTCACCTTCGCGGTCAGGGTCGGCTGCGAGATATATTTTGTCAGCACTCTTTGCCGCTTTTTTCATTTTTGCAATAAGGTCACCCTTGCCGCGTATTGTAATGTATTTAGGGTCAAAATTATCTTCGATGTCAACGCCCAGCGTACTCTTGGGCAAATCCCTCACGTGACCTACCGAAGCCATGACCGTATAGTTTTTGCCAAGATATTTATTTATGCTTTTCGCCTTCGCAGGCGACTCAACTATGACAAGACTTTTTGCCATTTTCCCAGATCCTTTCTTTTAGGTATCTATTTTAAGTTTGTAATGATTACCGAAAGCAAGCTTTATTATGCCCTTGATTTCCATAATTGTCAAGAGTGAAGTTAATTTATTTGTTTCTAAGCCACAAAACTCCAATATTTCGTCGTAAGTATCTTTTCCCGTTTTTATGGCGTTTACTACAGCCGTTTCCGACACGGTAAGAATCCCCTTTTTTGCATCCTGTTTGGGGGCGATTGCTTCTTCGGGCTTGTTTTCACATTCGTCTTCTTCGTATGTATAGCCTTGTGCTTTGCGGTATTTATCGGGCAATCTTTCTATCAGTTCGTCGATAACATCGTCCGAGGACATACAAATCTGTGCCCCGTCTCGCAAAAGCTCATTTGTGCCTATACTGTTAGGGCTGTCAATATTCCCCGGCACTGCAAAAACTGTTTTGCCTTGTTCTTCTGCGTGCTTTGCCGAAATTAATGCACCGCTTCTTTTTGAAGCTTCTACAACAACCAAGCTGTCACCGAGTGCTGTCATGACGCGGTTTCGTATGGGAAAATTATACCCTAAAGGACCCATCCCCATCGGAAACTCAGATACTACAACACCTCTTTCGGCAACAGTGTCAAAAAGGTCCTTGTTTTCGGGCGGATAATCCACGTTAATGCCTGTTCCTATAACGGCAATAACATTATCACTTACGCGCAATGCACCCCTCAGCGCAGCAGTATCAACACCCTCTGCACCGCCCGACACAACGCAAATTCTGTTGGAGGCGATTTCGTGACCGAGAGTTGCCGCAGTATTTATGCCGTAAACGGTTGCTTTTCTGCTTCCGACTATGGTTACTTTTAAAGGATGCTTCAAAAGACCTATGCGTCCTCTCACATAAAGATATGGCGGAGGATATGCAATATGCCTCAATTCTTCGGGATATTCCTTATCGATATAGGTAATAAATTTTATTCCTCTGCTTGTTGCCCTGTCAACGTCATTCATAAGGCAAACCGCCTCATCCGAGCTAAGATCCACGGTTTTCTTTTTCTTTTCAAAGTCGCAGGCAAGTTCTTTCATCTTTTTACAGCTTCTGTTCCTATTTGCCAAAATCACCCATGCTATCTTATTTGTCATTGTCTCAGTCCTTTAGTTTTTTTCTGTTCTGTCTTACGTGTTCGTACATCATAACAGCAGCGGCAGTAGACGCATTAAGGCTTTCTGCACCGCCGAGCATGGGTATCGTAACTGTTGTATCACATCTCTTAACTGTTTCGTCAGTAAGACCATTACCCTCGTTGCCTATAAAGAGCGCACATTTGCCCGTCATGTCAGCATCAAACAGGTCAACCGATTTACCCGTCAGTGCGCCTGCAACAGATTTGAAACCGTTGTTTTTCAGATATCCGAAAACAGAATCAATGTTTTTGCCTTGCACAACCTTTACCGAAAAAAGACTGCTCATAACACTTCTTACCACTTTGGGATTATATATATCAACGCATCCCTTTGTCATAATTACACCCTTTGCGCCTGCCGCATCGGCAGTACGTATAATGGTGCCTGCATTACCGGGATCCTGCAAATTTTCGCATACAATAATCATGCTTTTTTCGCCAATTTCTATGTCCGAAAACTCAAGCTCCTCCATACGGCATACGGCAATAACCCCCTGAGGTGTTACCGTATCCGACACATAGTCAAAAATACGAGGTGCCAGGGTAAACATTTTTTTATTTTTAAAGGGCGCAAGGTCATAGCTGCATTTATCACTTACCAGTATAAATTCAATCCTCGCTCCTTTTTCCAAGGCATCGCGCACATTGCGGTAGCCTTCGATGATAAACATACCTTCCTTGTCGCGCCCTTGCTTTGTGTGAAGATTTTTCGCAAGCTTCACATATTTATTGTCTCTGCTTGTTATTAACTGTTCCATAGGAATATTCTCCTTTGCATTAATGCAAAAATCGAGAGGTTGAATAATCAACCTCTCGTCTTTTTCTCTTAATTAGAGTGCTGCTTTAGCTGTTTCTACAAGCTTTGTGAAAGCTGCTGCATCGTTAATAGCGATTTCGGAAAGCATCTTTCTGTTGATTTCAACGTTAGCCTTCTTAAGACCGTTCATGAATCTGGAATAGTTCATACCGTTCATCTTGCAAGCTGCGCTGATTCTTGTAATCCAAAGTCTTCTGAAATCTCTCTTCTTAAGCTTTCTTCCTACATACGCATAGGAAAGAGACTTCATAACAGCCTGGTTCGCTGTTCTGTAAAGCTTACTCTTACCGCCACGGTAACCCTTAGCAAGCTTCAAAATCTTTTTATGATGTTTTCTGGTGTTAAGTGCACCTTTTACTCTAGCCATTAGTAAATCCTCCTATCAATTATTTGTAAGGTATAAGCTTCTTGATAACTTTTGCGTTAGGAACGGAAGCGTAGCTTACCTTTCTGAGTCTTCTCTTTCTCTTAGTGTCCTTCTTGTTAAGGATGTGACTCTTAAAAGCTTTAGCTCTCTTTACCTTGCCGCTCTTTGTAAGACTAAAGCGCTTTGCTGCTGCTCTGTGTGTCTTTATTTTAGGCATAATACCTCTCCTCTCATAATCTTTGTATTTATTATTCACGCCATAGGCGTTGAAATCTTATTTCTTGGGGGACATGAACATTGCCATGTTTCTGCCCTCTAACTTGGGTTTTTTATCAACAATACCAACCTCTGCCGCACCCTCGGCAAACTTGTTCAAGAGCTCTTCACCTACAGCACTGTGGTGAACCTCTCTGCCGCGGAAACGAACGGTAACCTTAACCTTGTCGCCGCCCTTAAGAAACTTAATTGCGTTTCTGAGTTTTGTTTCAAAATCGTGTGTATCAATGGAAGGTGAAAGTCTTACTTCCTTTGTATCTACAACTTTCTGGTTCTTACGGTTTTCTTTTTCACGCTTGCTCTCTTCAAACTTGAACTTGCCGTAGTCCATGATTTTACATGTAGGGGGAGTTGCCTGAGGAGCAATAAGTGCAAGATCCATATTCTGACCTGCGGCAAGCTCCAACGCTTCCTTAATAGGCATAATACCCATCTGAGCGCCGTCCTTACCTATTACTCTAACTTCCTTCTCACGAATTTCTTCGTTTATCAACAATTCCTTACTGATAAAAAACACCTCCGAAAA
>CAZNIC010000030.1:0-19581 GCA_964572985.1 uncultured Oscillospiraceae bacterium | reverse complement strand
ATAGAAGTTGCTTTGCAAATTTCCGGACTTGGTATTGATGGTGGAGCATCGGGCTTGTTAGCTGTCTTGTTTCCCGAAGACTTTGGCACAGCGGACAATCATACTCTTGAGTTACTGAAAAAGATTCCATCTTTGAAGGATGAGCTCCGTCCAATTGCTCATAAGGAGCAGTTAACCACCGCCAGTGACAGCGCAATCTTAATTGACATCATGCGAAAAAAAGCAAAACTTTTGAATGAACAGTTCCCGAATTTGAATTGGACTCCGAGAAAATTTGATATGGCACTGTGGGCATACGAAAGGTGAGTAAAAAAGGTGGACTTTCCGTCCACCTTTTTTATCGTCCTTTTATTTCAATGTCCTTAGTTTCGTCAATCTGCTCTTCGGGGTCAAAAATACTGTCAACATCCTCTTCCCATATCTGGTCTTCGGGCACATCTGCCATTTCTGCATATTCACGGTCAATCATCTGAGAAAAAAGCTTTTCCGCCCCGGAGAGTTTATCCTTCTTCATATCAATACTCCCTTTCATTCACTCCTATTATATGCACATCCGGCAAATTTATCCTCAAACCTCAACCCTTCTGAGTTTTTGTAATCGCCATAAGTAATTTTAAAAGTTCCAAACAATCTTTATATATACTATCAAAAGACTCTGTGGTAATAAATTTTCCCTCATGCAACAGTTCCAACCAATATTCCGTCTCCGAAGCTTCCTTTAACGCAATATTCATCTTAGCATAAAAGTCGGCTTTTGACTGACCTCGTATTGCTTCTTTTATGTTCGCACCAATACTTGTCCCGCTTTTCAAAATTTGTTTTGCAAGCACAAACTCTTTCTTTTCTTCGCCTAAGTACTTATATAGCTTTATAATCCTGATTGCAAATGCCTTGCTTTTATCAACAATCACATTGTTTTCTTTCACGAATTAAACTCCTCTGCAAATTACGAATTACGCATTACGCATTAATCTTATTCTCCACCTAATCGTTTAACCGCTCTGGGCAGTGCATCCTTTGCGTTACCCCATGGAGCGTCCTGATTACGGTAGTCGTATTTTTGTGTAAACCAATGCACGTCTTCGTTGAGTTCATCAAGTCTTGAGTTCATCAAAGATGATAATTCGCGTATGAACTCGTCAAGATTTTTGCCCGTGATTTCTTCTGCGCTTGCCCTCACAACCATCTTCATGTGCGGAATACAAAGCCCCTTACTTCGTCCGAACTTATCGCGAAAATCCTTTTCCTTGTCCCAAAGATAAACAAGATTTTCAGCTGCAGCTTCAATTTCGCTGTCAAGCTTGTCGCACACAGCACAGCTGGATACTATCTTGTCAAGCTCTTCCACAAGCTTGTCCACGCTCTTTTTTGCACCGCCCGAGCCAAAGCCCGTGGATTTAAAAAGCTTGGTCTTTTTCTTAAGTCTGCCTCTTACCTCTTCAAGATGTGTATCAAGCATCAAAGCAAGCGACAGTCTGTTACCTCTTTCATAAAGTGCGCTGAGATGCCTCGGGCAAAAACCGCGGTTATTTGTAACCATTCTGCACTCAGGCTCCATCATTGAGGGTCCTAAAAAATAGTCAACGTTATTATCCTCCATAGTTTTTGCAACAGCACACATAATGCAATCGCAATCGGATTCCAAAGCTTCTGTAAGCGGTATCGAATAAATTCTCTCTTTCATTTTCTCGTCCTCTTTCTAACAAAATCTATTAAATTTATTTTATCATACCGCTTTCTCTTTTGCAACACCTATTCTCTCTCACTACCTCCCGGTCAGCAAATCTTTTTTCGTATCTTCTCAATAATCTTTTTTTCCAGTCTTGACACCTGCACCTGTCCTATGTTCAAAATTTTTGCCGTCTGACTTTGCGTCAGCTCCTTAAAATACCTGAGCATAATAATCTGCCTGTCCCTCTCTTCAAGCGATTTTATTGCGTCCTTAAGCGCAATTCTCGTGACAAAATCCTCCTCGCTTTCGCCTGTGCTTATCATATCTTTAAGCCTCATACCGCCCGAATCGTTTTCGTAAAGCTCCTTTTCGATTGATTCGGGCGGCGTAGTAGCCTCCAAGGCAAAAATAGCTTCCTCATAACCCACGCCTATCCTCTCGGCTATTTTTTCTATCTCGCAGTCGCCCTCCTCACGTCTTATGCGTCTTATGACAGCGGCGGTTTCTCTTGCACTGCGGCTCACCTTTATGATTGAATCATCCCTCAAAAACCTGCGGATTTCTCCAATTATCATGGGCACCGCATATGTGGAAAACTCCACATTAAAGCTTACGTCAAATCTTTTTATAGCCTTAACAAGTCCCATTGCGCCCAGCTGATACAAATCCTCGTCACTAACTCCACGCCCCTGAAACCGTCTCACAGCGCTTTTAATCAATCCCGTATTTCTTACAACCAGCTCTTCCGCGGACTTTTCATCGCCACTTTGTGCATTTATTATCAAATTTTTTACTTCATCTGACATTTACAGGGCTCCCCACTCTTTTTGTCATGGTGACAGTTGTCCCACAATTTAATTTTGAGTCAATATGTACCGAATCCATAAAGCTCTCCATTACGGTAAACCCGAGCCCGCTTCTTTCATCCTGCGGTTTTGATGTAAAAAGCGGCTCTCTCGCCTTTTTCACATCCTCAATGCCTTTTCCGGTATCCTTAACGGAAAACATAACCATATTGTCGTAGCAAAAAGCCTCCATATACACAATTCCGTCTCTGCCGTCATACCCGTGCACAATGGCATTTGTCACAGCCTCACTCACGGCAACCTTTACATCCTCGGCCTCGTCAAGTGTGGGGTCAAGGTTCATCAAAAAAGCGGCGGCAATAACTCTTGCCAGTCCCACATTTGTCTCCTTTGCCTCAAACTCCACCTTCATATGATTAGTCATGCCCACTCCCTCCTTTGTGTTGCCGCATCTTCGCTATCATAAATCCGCACTATCTTTTCAAGCCCCGACAGTTCAATAATCCTTCTCACGCACGCATCCGCACCAAAAATTTTCACACTACCGCCAAGTGCGCTGACCCTTTTGTATCGCCCGATTATCATCCCTATCCCCGACGAATCCATAAACCTGACCTCGCTAAAATCAAACACCAAGTTTTTCACCTTTACCTCATCGTACTCAACATCAATTCTCCCGCGGAGCCACTTTACGCTCTCAGAGTCAATTTCTCCCGCCAGCCTTACAACAAGGTCCCGCTCGCATCTTTTGAATGCTATTTCCATTTTAAAATCACCTCTTTAAATCTATTCTCCTCGTCACATCATTTTCCTTTACAAAAATTACCAATTATTCTGACAACAAAAGAGCACAGCCGAGGGTATTTGCCTCAAACCGTGCTCTTTTTTCAATTACCTTACTTTTTCGAGTATCATTTTTTTAAGCTTTTCTTCATCAATCTGCGCATCATTTTCAACCTCCAGAACAATTCTGCCCACATTTCCTGCAAGCACGTATATTCTGTCCGCCAAAAACAACGCCTCGTCAATATCATGCGTTATGAGAAGCGACGCAATATTATGCTTTTTCGCCTTTTCTTTAAACCAGCTTTGCATATCACGTCTTGTCATAGCATCAAGTGCCGAAAAAGGTTCATCCATCAGCATAACTTTTTTTCCGTACAGGAAAGTTCTCGCAAGACTTACTCTCTGCCGCATACCGCCGCTGAGCTGACTTGGATACATATCCTTATATTCATCAAGTCCAAACTCCTCAAGCTGACCAAGTGCTCTTTCATATGCCTCATTTTTGTCAACACCCGAAAGCCTGAGCGGTATCATCACGTTTTTTATAACAGTCTTAAAGGGCAACAGCAAGTCGCTTTGCTGCATATATCCTATACTCCCGGCACTGCCCGTTATACATTCCTCTTCCAGGTACACCTCGCCCCTATCGGGCTTTTCCAACCCCGACATAATGTTAAAAAGCGTGCTTTTTCCCACACCGCTCACACCCAAAAGTGCCACTATTTCGCCCTCATTAACACAAAGCGAAACATCTTCAACAATCTTTGCGCCGTCATAGCTTTTTGTTATGCCTTTTCCTTCCAGAACCTTCATTTCCTTACTCCTAATTAAGATAATCTGTTCTAAATCCCTTTCCTGTTAAATCCTTTTCCACAAGCCCCTTTTTATAAAGCCATGCGTAAAAGCTGTTCCACCTGTCAGGGTCAATTGTGCCCCAATTACCGTTTTCGTCTGTAAAATATTCTGCCATGAACTTTGCGCTTTCCTTTACCATTTCTCCATCCAGCTCAGGAGCCGCCTTAGAGAGTATTTCTGCCGCCTCCTCGGGGTGCGCGGCTGCATATTCATAGCCCTTTTTTGTTGCCTGCAAAAAAAGCCTTGCTTCCTCGCTGTTTTCGTTCAGATACTTATCAGAGGATATAATAACAGGCGTATAATAGTCCATCATGCTGTCAACGCTCTTAAAATCTATGTAACTATAATCATAGCCGTCCTTTTTTGCCTTTACCACGTCCCAGTATTCATACACCCACACAGTGTCAATCATATCTGTCTCAAGTGCCGTCATTACATCCGTTACGGTGGAATCTATCATACTAAGCTTATCGATATTTCCGCCCTCCTTTTCCATGCAGTAGCCGATTATGGCATGCTCAATGGGACTTCCCCATGTGGCATAGCTTTTGCCCTCCATGTTTTTGAAGCTGTCAATACCCTTGTCGCCTCTTGAAATTATACCCGACAAATTATGCTGACTTACCGCCGCAACAGCAACCACGTCAATAGCCTCGGGAGCACTCAGCGCAGGTGCCATCGAATCCTGAAAGCTTATACCAAACTGTGCCTGAGAAGCCGCAACAAGCATCTCTGCACCGCCCTCGGGAGGCTGAATAATATTAACCTTTAATCCAACCTCGTCGTAAAAGCCTTTTTCCAGTGCAGTATACAAACCTATATGGTTTGTGTTGGGTGTCCAGTCAAGAACAACCGTAATTTCGCCATCTTTTTTATTGCATCCACAGCCTGTCATGCAAAACAGTAAAACAAACGTCATAACAACACACAATACTTTTTTCACAAAAATCTTCCTTTCATAAGCCGCAAGTTTATTTCTTCCACGGCATCGATTTCTTTTCAATTATTTTGATAATTTTCATCAATAAAAGGCTGAGAGCACTTATCACAATGATTACCGCAAACATCCTGTCAAAACGGAAGGATTCACGTACTCTTGTCATATATACGCCAAGACCGCCATTACCGCCGAGCCATTCTGCAATAACAGCACCTACAATTGCATATGATGCCGAAATTCTCAATCCTGAAAAAAAGCTCTCTGCCGCATAGGGGATTTTTACATCAATAAGTATTCTCCAATAAGACGCGCTCATTGACTTGTACAGCTTTATGATGTTTTCATCAGCTGTCTTAAACCCGCCCAAAAGTGACACAACAATGGGGAAAAAGCACGTCAAGAAAACAAGCAACACCTTAGGCATCATACCAAACCCAAACCACAACACAAGTATGGGCGCAATCGCCACCGTGGGCACGGTCTGGCTTACCACACACAAGGGATAAAACATATCGTAAAATATTTTTACCCTGTCCATTAAAACAGCCATCACAAAAGCAAATACAAGCGATGCCGCCATACCCATTGCCGCTTCGGATAGCGTGATTAAAAGGTTATCCCATATCAAAGCCCTATCCTGCCATAGCGCAGTAACTATTTTTGTGGGAGTGGGCAGCATAAAGGACGGCACCCATTCAAAGCTGCCTGCAATCTGCCATAGTATTAAAATTAATGCAACCAATACCTTGTCCCAAATTTTAATTTTTGTCATAAAACCACACCACCGTTTCAGCTCTTTTGTGTTGTAGGGGTCGGCATCCTCAACGTCCCTTGTTCTGCCCCGAGCCTCCCCCTAAGTGGACTCGGCGCCACTGGGGTCAGACCCCACTGGCGCCAAATCATTGATATTTGTCAACCTTTTCGCCTATTGTGAGCACACCCTGTGGGTTATACGAAATTTTCACATAAGTCGAAACACCGCCTGCACCCTCACGAATACAGATTTTGTTGCATTCCTTTACAATATCCATCAGCGAATCATAATCACCCTCAATTGTAGTTTCAAAAGGTGCTACAAAATACTTCAGTCCTGTGGACGCTATGTACTCAATCACCTTGTCCACAATGCGGATTACTTCCCCTGTTTCACTTACCTTGGGCAATACCTGTATTGCCACACTTGCCTCTACCATTGTCGTCTCTCCTTAAAAATCTTTGTAGGGGCGGATTCCATATCCGCCTGTCCTCTTTTGACTACCCAATCAATCTTGTTTGAAATTCCGGACTTTCAAACAAAAAAGCGCAAGCATAATGCTTGCGCTCAATACATCAAATAATTCCTTACAGGCTCCCTTGTGTAAAGGGAGCTGTCAGCTTTGCTGACTGAGGGATTGTCCCTACCTTATAAAGACTTTGTGTACATTTGCCTACGCAGACATTACTCTGATCAGGTCATAAGGGTCGGTATACCTCTCAGCTTCGTTTCCTCAGCTCCCCTAATGCACTTTTAATTATATCGCGTTATTAAGTTTTGTCAATACTGTTTTTCAACAAGCTTATTTCTTCTTAGTTTACCTCAACCTCTACTGCCTCACATAAAGGTATCATACTCTCAAATGATTTCCAGGCAAACACTTTCACATTGTCAACACCATCTTCCAGGGGGAATGTTTTGTTATCATTGACAGAATATTTAGTTGCGTATATTTTTGCAACCCCATCCTTAAATATCAAAACAGAAACATCACTGTTATCCGGAATGTTAACAGCCTCAACTGACAAAATGCCATCACTTATTGTTCCCGAAATGGACGCCCTTACTTCTATATTGTTAAACTTAAGTGCGCTATTTAAATAGTCATTATATAACCTGACAGAGACCTTACTCCAATCATCCTCACTACCTTCGTACACGGCATTCGTTAGAATTTCACATCCATAGAAAGCTCTCATACCTATACTCATTATGCTGTTTGGAATTTTTACATCGGTCAAACTGCTACAGCCATAAAATGCGTAGTCACCTATACTTGTAATACCATTTTCAATTATAATTTCTTTAATATATAGCTTACTCTTGTACCACGGAGCACCGGAGCTAAAGTCCTCCATTTTTCCCGTGCCGCTAATTATAAGCAATCCCGTTTCATCGTCAAATTTCCATTTGCATTTATCACCGCAACTACCATACATATAGCGCAGAACATCTAAAAAACGAACAGTAGAATCTTCTATTATCAAGTCCTCCTCGCTTCCGTAATACAATGCGTCCACCAAATTATAACAAAAGGAAAACGCACTTTCTCCAATAAATTTTACACTTCCCGCAATTTCGATACGCTCCAAACTATTGCAATCCGAAAATGCACCATTCCCGATAGTAATTACACCGTTTGGAATTACTGCTTTTGGTAAATCGGTACAGCCCTTAAATGCATAATCACAAATTACTGTTGTACCCTCCTTTATCCTGCATTCGGAACTTAAGGTAGTATCGGCTTTATACAGACATTTTCCAATATAAAGCAAACCATCTTCCCAATTTTCGCTGTCTTTGTAATATCCCGTATTATTGAACGCACCAGTACCTATTCTCTCTATATTATCTGACATCGTTATATCAACAAGTTCACTGCAGCCGTAAAATGCATAGTTATCAATTCTCGTTACACTGTTTGGAATTTTTATACCCGATAAGGCAGTGCAATAATAAAATGCACCATACGCTATGGTTACCACACCTTCGTTAATTTCCACATTTTCCAATTTTATACAGTAATTGAACGCATATTCTCCTATGGTTACCACACCTTCGTTAATTTCCACATTTTCCAAATCTGTACAGTAATTGAACGCATATTCTCCTATCTGTAATACACTAATCGGTATTATTATACTTTTCAGTCCCCTACATTCTGAAAAGGCAAAATCTCCTATATGCGTTACACTGTTGGGCACTATAATTTCTGTAATACTACTACATCGGGCGAAGGCATAATTTGCAATTATTCTGGTTCCTGTTTTTATAAAACATTTTCCGGAAACCGTTTGTTTTGCCGCTATCAAATAATCATCTATATAAAACATATCATCTTTCCAATTATCATCGCTTTCATAACAAGCCGTTAATCCAAAGGCGGTACCCCCAATATATTTCACTCCGCTGCCAATTTTTATATTCGCCAGGCTTGATGCACCATAGAACGCATGATCTCCAATATTTTCTACGCTATCAGGAATTGTAATTTCTTTAAGACTGGTACATCCATTAAACGCGTACCTCCCAATATCGGTCACACTATTTCCAAATGTTACATTTTCCAAACTTGTACACTTTTGAAATGCATATCCATCAATATTCGTCACATTATCTCCAATTGTTACATCGATTAAACTACTACAACCACTAAATGCTTGACAGCCAATATATGTAACGCCATCGGAAATTGTAACCTTTGTAAGGCTACTACAATTATAAAACGAATAAGCCCCTATACTCTTCACGCTGTCTGCTATTGTAATTTCCGTTAAATTGTTTAACCCATAAAATGCATTGTCACCTATATGTGTCACGCCATCATTAATTACAACAGATGTAATCACACTCAAATAATCTTTCCAGGATCTATACTGCGGATATTTAATATCATTCATAGCACCTGTCCCACTAATTGTCATTTGCCCTGTACTGTCATCAATAACATATTTAACAGATGTACCGCAGCTACCTGAATATGTCTCAGCTTTGACCACAATACCTGCACTCACCGCAAAACACAATACAGCTATAACAGTCATCACAACCCTTTTCATAACACTCTTCCTTTCTCATGTCAAAAAGTACACCTTTTGAACCTGATTGTTTTGTCCGTTTTCATGCATAATTTTCAGTTATTTATTGACATATTATACAAAAAATGATACTATTTATTCAAACAAACAGCGGTGTCAAAAGGTGTACCTTTTGACACCGCTGTTCTTTTACCGTCCCACATCTTTAATTCTCCTGAAAAACGTCGATTTACTTACATTGCACATTTTAATTGCATCCTTTTGCTTGATTTTACCCATCTTCCGGCTTTCCACTATTTTCTCAAAGTCATCGGGAATATCCATCACAGGTCTGCTCATAAATATCACCCCCCTATAAAGCATACAAAAAAAGACAAGCCTTTGCAGTATCAAAAGCTTGTCTTTCTGTTCATTTTTATTCTTACCTGCCATCTTCGGACGGATTTCACCCCTTGGGATTTCACCGTCTTCAGACGATTTCACTTATTACAGCTGCCTTTCGCCGTATTTATCGAAGCTATAAGCATTCGTCTTACTTCACCGCATTTATGCTCCACTTCTTCACACTTCATTATATCCGTCTTATCACAAAGCTCCAACCAATACTCCGTCTCATAGCATTCTTTAAGTGCAATCTGTAATTTCGACACAAAATCAGCCCTGCTCTGAGCATAATTTGCTTCTCTGATATTTGCGCCAATACTTGTTGCCGCTCTTTCCAGTTGATTAACAACACTATAGTGCCCCTTTATATTTTCGCACATTTTCAATACATCAACAGCAAGCTCCATAGATAAATCTCTTAATTTACTTTCTTTCACTCTCTCCACTCCTATCAGAAGGAATTCCGCGAGCGGAATTTCCACCTCAACCCGTCTTCGGACGGATTTCACCGCCCATGGCGATTTCACCCCTTGGGATTTCACCGTCTTCAGACGATTTCACTGAAATTTGGATAAAAACTATTTCCATAATTTTTTATCCAAATTTCTATACCCTATCGCCTCGGCAATATCCATGCTGTCGATGTTTTCCCGTCCGTCCAAATCCGCAATGGTGCGTGCAACCTTTAATATCCTCGTATATGCACGTGCACTCATGTTCATTGTGTTGAAAGCCTGCTCTAAAAGCGCCTTTTCACCATCACCCACAACGCAGTATTTTTCAATGAGGCTTCCCGAAAGGTCAGCATTGCAGGTAATGTTTTCGTTTTTGTATCTTTCCTTTTGAATTTGTCGTGCTTTTTCAATCCGCTCACGCATTTTTGCACTTGGCTCACCCTTGGGCTTTTGCAGGTCATTATAGTTAACGCTCTTTGCCTCAAGCTGAATGTCAATTCGGTCAAGCATTGGTCCCGATACCTTGCCGAGATAGCGCAGAACATCGCTTTCACTGCAGCGGCACTTTTTGTTTGCATCGCCGTAATATCCGCAACGGCACGGGTTCATAGCGCAAACCAGCATCATATTTGACGGATATGTATGTGTGCCCACGGCTCTCGCCACCGTCACAACACCGTCTTCAATGGGCTGACGCATAGCCTCAATAACATCCTTTTTGTATTCGGGTAATTCGTCCAAGAACAGCACGCCTCTGTGTGCAAGGCTTATTTCGCCGGGGCGCGCTTTACTGCCGCCGCCTACAATGCTCACGGCACTTGCACTGTGATGCGGCGAACGGAAAGGCCGCTTTGTCACAGCCCTGCCTTCTTTAAGCACCCCTGCAACCGAATGTATTTTTGTAACCTCCAACACCTCGTCAAAGGTCATCTTTGGCATTATTGTGGGTATTCGTTTTGCAATCATGCTTTTACCCGAGCCGGGCGAACCAACCATCAGCACATTGTGCCCGCCTGCAACGGCGATTTCAACACCACGACGGAGCTTTTCCTGACCCTTTACCTCGTCAAAGTCAAATTCGTACAAAAACTCCTCTTCCTCGATTGTCTGCATTTTCGCTTTTTCAATAGGCTTTTCACCCGTTATGTGCATATAAACCTCAGAAAGGTTTTTTGCTCCGTAAATCTCCACACCATCAACAAGTGCGGCTTCGTCACGGTTTTCAAAAGGCACAACAAACTTTGTTATCCCTTCATCCCTGCCGCCTATTACAGATGACAGTATACCGCTCACGCCTCGTATTTCGCCCGACAGACCCAGCTCACCCAAGAAAACATAATCATCAAATTTCCCTTTGAGCTGACCTGTGCCGGCTAAAGAAGCAACTGCAATCGGCAAATCAAACTGTGTGCCCTCTTTTTTTAAATCAGCAGGCGCAAGGTTAATAACAGCTTTCTTTGCAGGAAACTCAAACCCCGAGTTTCGTATTGCGGCTTTTACTCTTTCCTTTGCTTCCTTTACTGCCGCATCGGGCAAGCCCACTATGTCAAATGCGGGCAATCCGCCCGAAAAATCAGCCTCGGCAATAACAATTTTGCCCTCTATGCCCAGCAGCGTCGCCGTATTAACCTTAACTACCATAATAAATCACCTCAAATTTTCACCGCTGTCGCGCAGCGTAACTCTGCATTTTGCATTTTGCACTTTGCATTTTTAATACCTTACCCACACAGCCATTTCGCGATTATCGTCTCTGTTGCCCCAAAAAGCATAGGGTATAGCCTTAATTTCGATTTCTTCAAAGCTGTTTGTAAATGCTCTGTACAAATCGCCTGTTTCCCAAGCCTTTTTCTTCAAGCCTTTAACGTAAATCGAAACAGCCCCCTCGAACAATTCGTCATCCTTTTCGCATCTGAAATCGGCTTCGGGACTTATTCTGATTGAGCTTAATCTGTCGGCGTTGTCTTTACTTTCCATGCAGTATACAACAGGACCCCTTTGTATTGCAACCTTGCCTGCATCTGCGCGCACCTGGGGATTAGCTTCAACAAGCTTTACTTCAAGAGGCATATCAACTGTAACAGTGTCGCCCTCGTTCCAGTCACGCTTTACGTACGCATAGCCCTTTTTAACGGTGTACTCCGCCGTATCTCCGTTAACCTTTAATTCAAAATTATCTGCCCATGAAGGCACTCTTACGGCAAAGGTGTAGTTACCTGCCGAAAGGGTAAATGTGCTCTTGCCTTCCCAAGGCAAGAGTGAAACTTGCTTGATTGTAACAGTTTTTCCGCCAACGTTTACCGTTGCGTCGCTACCTATGTAAAGGTGTGTATAGACAGTGTTTTCGTCGGAGGAATAAATATAATTACCCAGGCTCGTAATCATTCTTGCCAAATTGGGAGGACAGCACGCACAGCCAAACCAGCCCGGACGCTTTATCTTATTGTGACGGAAAGCGGGCACGCGCTTATTCTGTTCGTCCCAAACCTCCAAGGGATTTGTGTAGAAGAAATGCTTGCCGTCCAGTGCCATACCCGAGATAGAACCGTTATAAAGTATTCTTTCCAAAACGTCCGAATACTTGCTGTCAACGTCACACATGAGCATTTTTTGTGCAAAAAACGCAAATGAAATTGCCGCACAGGTTTCGGTGTAGGATAAATCGTTAGGCAGCTGATAGTCAAAGCTGAAAGCCTCGCCGTGCACCTGTGCACCAAAACCGCCTGTTATGTACATCTGCTTTCCGGTGGCATTGTCCCAAAGAGTTTCGCAAGCATCAAAAAGCTCCTTGTCATCAATTTCAGCCGCAAGATGTGCCGCTCCTGTGTAGAGGTAGCCCGCTCTCACGCTGTGACCTGCCGCTTCCTTCTGCTCACGGAGAGGCTTGTGAGCCTGACAGTAAACCGTGTCAGCCTTTTTGTCCTTGCCGCCCCACATGTTGATAAAGCCTCTCTTTTCCAACTCCTGCTGGAAAAAGTTAGGCTCCTGACCACGCTCATTCACCAAATATTCGCAAAAATCAAGATATTTCTTTTCGCCTGTAGCATTGTATACTCTCACCAGCGCCAGCTCAAGCTCGGGATGACCGGGATAAGCCGGGAGCTTGCCCTCTTCTTTTCCGACGCGGGATGCGATAAGGTCAATAAACCTACAGATAATGTCAAGTAGCTTCCTCTTGCCTGTTGCTTCATAATATGCAACAGCCGCCTCTGCCATATGACCTGCCACATACATTTCGTGACAGTCCAAAAAGTTTGTAAACTCCTTGCCCTTTTCTTTTAAAAGGTAATAAGTGTCAAGATATCCGTCCTCACGCTGTGCACGGCCGATAAGGTCAATCACCTCATCAACGGTTTTTTCAAGCTCAGCGTTTTTTTCAATAGTGAGGCTGTATGCTACCGCCTCAATCCATTTTGCCACGTCGCTGTCCTGAAAAACAAAGCCGTGGAACTCACCCTCCATTTCGCCTGCCGCAATCTTAAAATTCTTAATCGCATGGCTGGGCTCGGTGTCGGGCACACGGTCATTAAGTGCCTCCCACTGATAAGGGATAATCACGTTTTTCGCAATATCCTCATACTTACTCCAAAAGCTGTCTTTAACCTTTACATCCTTTAAAGGTGCAAACTCATTTGTCTTAACCATTTTAATTACTCCTTTATCATACCAATTTACTCTTATCTGAGACCACTGCAACATTTTTATAAGGGACGGGGACACACCTCCCTCATACGCCAAGGAAGTGCTAACATATCACTATTAGCCTTCCACTTGAGGGGAAGGGGGACCGCTTGCGGTGGATGAGGTGTCAATATACCTCCCATTCAAGTACGCCCAAACCTGCATACGTACCCTTCTGCATTACAACTCGTATTGCCGTTGTTGTTACTTTTTCAAAGCTTGTAATGTTCATCTTGCGAAGCTCGCTCTTTCCGCCTGCGCTTTTTTCTACAGCTTTCCATACCCCGTTTTCGTCAAGGTATTCCACAGTGTAACCTACAGGCGCTCTTGTACCGCCGTTATCGTCAAAGAACACCAAGCCAATTGCGTTAATATCCTGTGCTTCTTCCCATGTACAGCTTATCCACTCCTGTGATGAATCACGTGTCCATGTGCCAAATCGGGGCATTTCCTCCTGTGAGGGATTACTCGTCTCAAGCGTATACAAACCGTCATTGAGCGCATCAATGCTCTCCCATGCGGCGCAGTAGCTTGCATCGGCTTTGGCATTAAGTGCCTTGTTTTCGCTTATGTTAACCTCACGGATTAACGCTTTTATTTCCATACCATCGGCATAGCCTGTGATATAGCCGTCCTTTTCCTCGCCCCAAGCTATTTTACATCTTCTCTTAAAGCCGTCGGAGTATGTTACCATAACGCTCTCGGGAAGAGGGCTAAGGCGGTCGTAAACAACCTCTTCGCACTCAACAGGGTAAGATTCAGCCTTGTTATCAACCTCAAAGCTCCAATGCTCAAGACTGAACACAAAGTCACCGTAAAAGCCATCTATACTGCCCGTAGCCTCGTCACTGCCGCGACCTATATAATTACGCTGAACTTCGTCCAAATCCTTTAACCTCAAATCCGTCTCATATGAGAGTATCACATCGCCGCCACAGCTTAACTGCAGTTTTCCTGATACACTTTTGAGGATAATATAGCCCTCGTATTTTTCGGGCAGGCATACACCCGAGGAAATAAACTCTCCGTTAATGTTAAGTCCCAGCTCATTGTCGCGACCAAATACAACCGAAAGGTTTTTGCCCGTCATGTCGGAAAACTCAACAACCCTCACGCCTTCCTTTTGCATTTTTTCAAAACCGATGTTTATTCCCAAAACAAAATCCTCAACATCGTTTGTAAAAGCGTTAGAAAGTCTTACATAGCTTGTAACAGTGCCGTCTGAATTAATTCCGTTTTTCTCTTCGTTAATATCAACATCACCCACCAATTTCACTTCCGTGTGCTCGGTATCGATGTAGAGCATCATGCTGTCTACTTTACCTCTTTGGGTCTTAGCAGCATCACTCTTAGGCAAAACATAGGGTTCAATAAATCTTACGTGGTCAGCTTTTTTGATAACAACCTTTCCGCTTTCGTCGCCCGCGTAGGAAAAATATCCGTCCTCGCCATAGCTTGTCGCCTTGATGCGACCCTTTGAATAAAGTGCGTACATCTCGCCTTTTTCCAAGCCGTCCACCTTAATCTGCGTATAGCTCGAATCATCTGTTACATCAAGCTCAATATAGCTCAAATCCTTGTTTACAACAGCTTTTGTATATGTTGCACCCTTCATTTCGATGCTTAAGCGTTCGTTTATAAAATTAAGCCTCATGAAAAGCCCGTCATGGGGAACAACAGTATAGCTGTCCTTTGTTTCTTCTACCTCACAGCCGTAACCAAAAAGCCCAAAAACAGGGTCACGTGCAACGTCGGAGGATATTATCTCAAGTGCACCAAAAAGACCCAAATCCGCCTCGCCTGCCATTTGTCTCCAGCCGTTATGTAATTTTCCGCCGCCTGTGCCTTGTCCGCCGTTGTGCCCAAGCTCTGCCTGATACGTCCAGCTCACGGTGCCGATGTTTTCACTGTCTGCATCAATCTGTCCGGAGTTAATACAGGTGAAATTTGCAAGCTTTCCGCCGTAGTTAACCCTCTGGGCAACGGCTCTTTCGTCCTCTGTCAAACTTGTGTCAACATATCTCAAATAGTCGTCCATGCAGTAGCCTGCCAATGATGCCGTATACTGGAAATTCCACCAGTTTTCACCGCATATTGTAACAGGGTTTGAATAGTGATACCACACGGGCTGCAAGCCTCTGCAGGCACGTGTCTTAAGGTCAATCTTATACATCATCTCGTCATTTTCGTTCAGCTTTGCCAATGTATAAACTGCCTCTTCGCCTGTGTTGTCGTAGCTGTATTCACTGCCGTAGGGGTACTTGGTGTTCTTGAAATTGTTGTATTTAATACCCATTATGCGCTCTACTTCTTTAGCTTCTTCGGTAAGATTTTCAAAATAGAGTGCTTCAATAATATCGGGCGTTGTAATCTCGCCCATGAGCCCTGTTGCCCAGTTATAGGCAACCTTGTCCGAATACAGTGCCTTTAATATGTTATACGCTCTCAAAAGATACGTTAATCTGTCTTCCTTGTAGTCAATCAAATCGGGATACGCCGCACAAATTTGGTACATTGCAAAATACGTGTTATATATATGCGGGTACGCATAGCCACGGTATGTGGGCGACAAATTAGGCTCACTTGACAAAAAGTCATGGATTAAATAATCCTCCTGATGCTCGCGCATAAGAGTGTTCCATATAGCAACGTCTAAATATTCGTCAACAGCCTTGACCTGGCTCTCTACGGGCATATACACGTTTTTCCGGGCAAGGTATTCGCCGTGCGTAAGCGCCCAGTCGTCGCCGTAGCCCCAATAGCTCATATCCCAGTAGCCGTTTACGGTTTCAGCACGGTTGGCTTTATCATCCATCATCCAGTCGTCAAAGGTCTTGTCGCCAACCTCGCCGGGGGTATCGGTCTGATGAAGGGTTAAAAACTCACTTCGTCTGTCGATTGCTTCTCCAAGAGGCTCCATAGCGTAAAACTGGAGCATTGTTTCCATATCCTCACCGTTCAAGGTGTAGTCCACATACACATGGTTTGCACCAAGACAGTTTAATTTTATGTCGTAAACATGATATTTTTCCCCCTTGTATGTAACGGTTTCGGCAAAAGCAATCTCCGCCTGTCCCGTGCAAGGGTGGTTGTTATTTACCATGTTGTCCTGTGTAGAGTAAAGTCCTGTTTCGTGCACGCATTTTCCGTACACATTTTTTATCTCGATATCATCATTTGCATGAAGATAAAACTTGCCCGGCATATCGGTGCTAAACGCCATGGAGGGCACTGCCACCGCATCAATAATGCCTTTTTTGTAAAGCGTGCTCTTTAAGTCCTCCTCATCATCCACCGCCGTAAATTCAAAGGCGTACTTTATGCTCTCTCCGCCTCTCATTGCCAACGCTGTGGACTCCATATAGCCACTGCCTGTTTTCTGAATATTTTCCGAATGTATGTAAAAAACATCAAGCCCACTATGATACCCTGCCTGGTCCTGCGCCCAAACCGAGCCTGCGTGACCGTTATTGAGCCTCCAGTGGTCACGGTATTCAAACCCTGCGCCTGTTTCGCCCACAGGTGTAAAAAGGAGCATTTTGCCCTGACCCGAGGGACGTGTAGCATAAATATAGCTGGAATTTTTGCCCACAAATGAATGGTAAACGCATCTTGTATCGTACAATTCTTCGCCGTTATAGTTAGGTGTCCAGTACTGGTTAAAAGGCATGGGCATGCCCCAGTCCTCAATAACAAGAAGGCTGTCCTTATCGTTTATAACCTCTGTTTCCCACAGTATGGAATCACCCTTTACAGAGTAGGTTTCAACGACCTTGAAGTCGCCCTCATAGGTAACTGTTATTTTGTCATTTTCTCTTTCTATTGTCCTTTTTTGCTCGCTTGTTCTGACCTCTTGCCTTTTTCCGTCACGCTCTGAGGTAAAAATCAGCTCCCCCATCCAGTTGTGCTCGTCGGCATTTCCTTGATTGGGTGCGTTTTTGGCATTTAAAACATACTCCGTGCCCGAAAAATCCGAATTTATATCGTCAATAATTTTTAAGGACTCAATCTGTCCGTATTCACCAATTTTCACTTGTAAATGTTCGTTTGCAAGCATATTTTCGTCCTTCTCTTCGCCGTTAATTCCCGTTCCCCAAGGCTCGGGGAGCTCATAAAGCCCAAAAAGCTCAGTACAAATTTTGTATATATCGTAATCGTACACTTCAAGCTCTTCCCTGTCTGTCAGCTTGTCTGCGTTTTCTACGGGAAGCTCGGTGGGGCTTCCGTTAAAAAACCTGCCTACCTGCCCTGCAAAATACTCATGATAATTTGACGCGTCGTATTCATTGGGTGCGGGATACATGTTTTTTTCTGTCGCATTATTGTAGCAGGCAAGTATCCTGTCGTATATATCGCTTCTTGCACCAACGCCCTGGGCATCACCTATGCCGTAGGTCAAAAGAGTATGGGTAGCCTCGTGGATAAGCCCCGCAAAGGTTTTTCTCCATACGTCCTCTTCGGGCACAAGCAAATCCTCCACCAAAACCGTGGTCACAATACCGCCACCGCCGCGGCGTTCGTCCTTATTATCCCAGTTTTTCCAAGAGGGGTGCATACTGTTTGTCTCATGCTCGCCCACAACAATCATGCTCACGCCGTGCTTGTTCATATTTTTTATAATTTCGGGATAATCGCGTGCAATTTTTCTCAGCCATATCTCGATAACGTCATATGCTTTAAAAAGTGCCTCGTCGGGCACATCGTCTGTTGAACAAATCGGTATGCCGTAAACCGTCACGCATTTTGTATAAAACCCGTCAAACTCACTACTGCCTGTTTTAAGTGGGTCATTTACCCAATCGGGCGGCATGGTTATTTCTCTTTGGCACACAAAATCCTCTGCAAAGCTCACAGAAGGCACCAAAGCCATTATCATAACTATACAAAGCAAAAAACTTACAACTTTTTTCATATTAATTCCTCCAAAAATTTCCCTTATTTTATTATACATCATCTAATAAAAAAAGCAATCAAAAAAGCGAGGTTTTCCTCGCTTTTTATCTTATTTATAAAAGGTTATACATAATATATTTTCAGAGTGATTTTAGATGCAGAACGCGCCAAAATCACCTGAAAACTATCTTACCATTTCGTCCTGATGCCCAGTAGCCTTGTGGGATTTAATGATAGAATCGATTTCGTCAATACTACTTACGCTCATGTCACCGCTGACAGTGTTCTTAACAGCACTTAATGCGTTGCCGTAGCTCATAGCCTTTTCAATATCGCCTGTTTTAAGTATGCCGTAAAGTACCCCTGCAACATATGCGTCACCGCTGCCCACACGGTCAATAACTTCGATGCCTACATAGTGAGGCTCTTCATAAAACTTTCCGTCGTAGTAAATTCTTGAGCCAAAGTTGTGCTTTGTGGGGCTTATAACCTCGCGACGTGTTGTTGCAACAACCTTACATCCGTATGTATCGGCATAACCCTTCATAATTTCGTCAAGTGTACCTGTACGCTGAAGCATTCGTCTGCTTGTCTCTTCCGATACAAACAAAACGTCAACATAGGGGAAAATACTTTCTACAACCTTTTTAGCCTCTTCTTCACTCCATAATGCCGCACGGTAGTTAACATCAAAGCTTATTGCAACGCCTGCCATTTTCATGCGCTTAATCATCTCTAACGCAGTTTCGCGAAGATAAGGGTCAAGTGCAAGAGAGATACTGCTTATATGGAACATTCTTGTCCTGTCATAAATCTCATAAGGTATTTCGCTAAGCTTCAAAGAGCATACAGACGCATTTGCTCTGTCGTACACAACTGCGCTCTTTCTGGGGTAAACACCGCTCTCGTAGTAGTAAATACCCAGTCGCTTAGTGTCGGATTCATCCCAGGCAACATAGTCATCGCTCACGTTGCCGTAACGGATACGGCGTGCAATAAAGTGACCAAGCTTGTTTTTGGGCAGCTTTGTCACGATAGCCGAGCGGATGCCCAAATTTGCCGCACCACTGGCAACGTTAAACTCACTACCGCCACAGTTTTTTTCAAAAACTTCGCTCTGCGAAATCTTCTCCTTGTCGGGCGGAGAAAGACGAAGCATTACCTCGCCAAAGCCTATAAGGTCAAAATCTGCACTCTTTTTAATAAAATCCATACCTTTTTCCCTCCTGTAAATTTTTTCTTGTCTAAATTATATCATATATTATATTTTTATGCAACTAAAAGACCGTTCGGAAAACAAATTCCAAACGGTCCTTA